>CAYVWB010000029.1:46533-50869 GCA_964455395.1 uncultured Desulfovibrionaceae bacterium | reverse complement strand
GGGCGGTTCGAGGAGGACGTCGTAGAGGTCGGGGCGGCGGTCGCCGAAGAGGCTCCAGTCCTTGCGCAAGGCGCGCACCGCAGCGAGGTCGAAGGTCGCGGCGAGGACTGTCTCCTCGGTCTCATCGGCGTGCGCCACCACCTCGGCCAAGGGGCTTGCGATGAAGGAGGAACCGTAGAAGGTGAGTTCGCACGTACGGCCGCGCTCCACGCCCACGCGGTTGGCAGCGGCCACGGGCAGCAGGTTGGCTCCCGCGTGGCCCACCATCACGGCGCGCCAATGGTCGCGGGTGGAGTAGCCGGGGGCCATGGGCTCGGAGCCGATGGCCGTGGGATAGAGCAGGTAGTCCGCGCCCATGAGCGCCAGTGCGCGCGCGCATTCCGGGAACCACTGGTCCCAGCAGACGCCAAGCCCGAGGCGGCCGTACTGTGTCTCGAAGACGCGGAATCCCGTGTCCCCGGGGGTGAAGTAGTGCTTCTCCTCGTAGCCGGGGCCATGGGGAATGTGGGACTTGCGGTAGAGGCCGAGATCGCGGCCGTCGGCGTCGTAGACCACGCAACTGTTGTAGTGGCGTTCGCCGTCGCGTTCGAAGAAGGAGACCGGCACGACCACGCCGAGGTCTCGCGCCAGGGTCTGCATGCGCTGCAGCACGGGATGCTCTTGGCGGCTGCGGGCCAGGGCGAAGTGGTCGTCCAGGATGTCCTTGCAGAAGTACTCGGTGATGAAGAGCTCCGGCGGCAGGGCCACGTTGGCGCCCATGCTGGCGGCCATGGCGATGAAATCGCAGGCTTTCTCGATGTTCAAGGCATGGTCCGGCCCGCAGGCCATCTGGATGACCGCCAGAGTGACCGGCGTGGGCGCAGCTGGCGCGGGAGGCGCAGCCGGCATGGCGTGGCTGAATTCTGGCATGATGACCCGCTGACGGACATCCCGGCGGCGTGTGTCTACCGAGAGCCCTTGCTGCGGCCGGACATGGAGAACTTCTTGGCGTCCAGACCGTATTTCTTCACTTTGTAGTTCACGATACGGTAGCTCACACGCAAGTCCCGCGCTGCTTGCAGCATGTTGCCTTTGGCTTTCTTGAGCGCGTCCACCAGGAGCTCCTGCTCGAAGCGGGCCACGGCGTCGCAGAAGGAGAGGTTCGTGTCCGTGGCGGAGCTCTCCGCGGACTGCAGCGTGGGCGGCAGATGGTAGGTGCGGATGACGGACTCGTCGCAGAGCAGCACGGCGCGCTCCAGACAGTTCTTCAACTCGCGGACGTTGCCCGGCCAGTCGTAGGAGTTGAGCAGCTCGATGGCGGGGGAGGAGACGCGCTTGATGGCCTTGCCGTATTCCTCGGCGAAATGCTTGAGGAAGTGGTCGGCGATGGTGAGGATGTCCTCGCGGCGCTCCCGCAACGGCGGAATGAAGATGGGGAAGACATTGATGCGGTAGTAGAGGTCCTCTCGGAAGAGGCCGCGCTCCACCAGCTCTTCCAGGTGCTGATGGGTGGCGCAGATGACGCGCACGTCCACGTTGATGGCCTGTTCGCTGCCGATGCGCTGGATCTCCTGCTCCTGGATGGCGCGCAACACCTTGGCTTGGGCGCCCAGGCTCAGTTCGCCGATCTCGTCCAGAAAAAGCGTGCCCTGGTGCGCCAGTTCGAAGAGGCCCTTCTTGTTCTGCACGGCGCCGGTGAAGGCGCCCTTCTGATGACCGAAGAGCTCGCTCTCCACCAGTTCGGAGGGGAGCGCCGCACAGTTGAGCTTGACCAGCGGCATCTCGGCGCGGGGGCTGGCCTGGTGGATGGCCTCCGCGAGGAGCTCCTTGCCCGTGCCGGATTCCCCCCGCAGCAGCACGGTGGCGCGCGATGGCCCCACCTGCTGCACCTGGTTCAGCACCAGTCGCATGGCTTTGGAGGACGCCACGATGTTGGCGGCTTCGGCGTGCAGATCGTGGGACCCCGTCATCAACCCCTGCGTCATGAGGTGCTTCTGCCTGGCGATATCCTCCTGCAGATAGGCCGCCTGATTGGCGATCATCCCGGCGACCACTTCCAGGAAGCGGCATTGCGTCTCCAGCGAGGTCGTATCGCGCTTGTGCAGGTCCACGGAGAGGGTGCCGACCACCTCGTGGCCGCCTTCGGTGTCGCGGTTGGGGCTCAGCACGGGCACGCAGATGAAGGAGAGCTCCGCCAGCTCTTCATCCGAGCGGCCGAAAGCCTTGTTGAGGAAAGCTGGGTGGTCCTTCATCACCGGCACCACCACGGGCTGCCCCGTGGTGAAGACTTGCCCCGTGATGCCTTGCCCGGGTTCGTAGGTGGCCTGGGCGTTCTTCATGGCGTCGTGGGTCAGCGAGACCTTCAGATGCTTCGTTTCCGGATCGAAGATGGTGATGTGCGGACGAAGCATGCCATGGTATTCGGACAGCATCTTCAGCAGCGTTTTCAGGCTGGTCTGGAAGGAACTCTGCGGCCCCATGGCCGAGAGGATCTTGCGCAGCGTGGCCAGATACGGCCGGATATCCTGTTGTGTGGTGTTCATGACGGTAAGCTGCCCGCGAGAGAAGCTGCGGATCCCGCGGCGGGTCAGACGTTGGCGGCGGCCCGGACGGCGTCCACGCCCAGCGCCAGCGCTTTCAGATTCGTTTCCAGCAAAGCGGGCTTCATGAACGAACGCAGCGTGCTCTCCAGCGCTTCCGGGCCGAAGGGCAACGCCCCTGTGGCGCACACGGCGCCCAGCAGCGCCAGGTTGCCGCTCTGCACGGCGCCGGCTTCTTTGCCCATGGTGCGGATGGGCAAAAACAACGCGCGGCCGGCGCACGCCTCCACGGCGGTCCTGATGGTCTCGAAGGCGGGGTATTCCGCGCGGCCCATGGAGACGGAGACGGGGGCCACGGTTTCCGAGGAGCTGACCACCAGCCCGCCGGGCCGGAGGTGCTCCAGCCCACGGTAGGTCTCCAGCGGCTCGAAGCCCAGCAGCACGTCCGCTTCGCCTTTGCCGATGACGGGGCTTTTCAGCCCGCCCAGCATCACCGTGGAGACCACCACGCCGCCGCGCTGCGCCATGCCGTGGATCTCGCCGGAAGTCACCTCCAGGCCGTGGTCCAGAGCCGTCTGGGTCAGCAGAGTGGTGGCGGTCAGGGTGCCTTGTCCTCCCACGCCGATCATGAAGATGCGGATGGTGTCCATCTTAGCCTCGCTTGCGCGCCTTGATGGCGCCGTCGTCTGCGGAGGCGGCCGCCTCCTTCACCACCTGACCGCAGACCATGCAGCCGGTGCACAGGGTTTCGTCCACACGCACGGCGTGGTCGCCGGATTCCCCGGCAGCGTCCGCAGCATCCCGATAGAAGGCGGGGCACGCCAACTTCTCCACGCACGCGTCCACGGCGCCGCCTTGGGCGGCGACCTCCGCAGTGACAGCGGGTTTCTGACCGAGCGCGCGTCGCGCATACAGCACGCAGGGTTCCCGCGCGATGAGCACGCGCACCCCGCTCTGCTGGCGCAAGTCCCGCAGCGCCGTGAGACAGGCGGAGAGTTTGTTCGGGTTGACCGTCCGCATGTGCTCCACGCCCACGGCGCGGCACAGCGCTTCGATGTCCACTTTGGACTCGTTGGGACCGACGATGGTCTCGTCCACCCCGGGGTGTGGCTGATGGCCGGTCATGGCGGTGGTGCGGTTGTCCAGCACCACCACGATGAGATTGTGGTTGTTGAAAACTGCGTTGATGAGCCCCGTGACGCCAGAGTGGAAGAACGTGGAGTCCCCGATGAAGGCCAGTACGGGACGCGGATCGAAACGCGCCATGCCACAGCCCGACGAGACCGAGGAGCCCATGCAGAAAAGGAAATCCGCAGCGTTCAAAGGCGGTTGCAAGCCCAGCGTGTAACACCCGATATCCGAGGAGTACACGGCGTCGTCGCCAAATTCTTCCCGCACGGCGTAGTACAGCGAGCGGTGGGAACATCCCGCGCAGAGATTCGGCGGCCGCAGGGGCAGGTTGTCGGCGGCGGCTTCAACGGCTGCGGGGTGCGGCGCGGGGGCTACGTGGTCCATCTCCAGGGCCTTGGCCAAGGCTGCGCGCACGGTGGCCGTCTCATATTCGCCGAAGCGTGGCAAGCCGGAGACGCCCACCCGCACGAACGCAGCGTCTGCGGCGTGGTCCAGCTTGCCGACGATCTCCACCGAAAGCTCAAGACGTTGCGCCAGTTCGCGCAGTTCGCGCTCCAGCACGGGTTCGCCTTCCTCCAGCACCACGAGACGCCTGTGACGCTCCATGAACGCCTGCAGCCGACGCTCCGGCAAGGGATAGGTGAAGCCCAGCTCCAGCACGGCGAGGTTGTCTTTCAAGGCGGCGT
>CAYVWB010000029.1:20456-46523 GCA_964455395.1 uncultured Desulfovibrionaceae bacterium | reverse complement strand
TCTTCGTTCCAGTTGGCCCGTAGATCGGCCAGCGTCGCCTGGAGGGCGTCGCGGAGGTAAGCGCGGGCGATGCCGCTGGCGATGACGCCCACATCCCCCTCGCCCGAAGCGACGTTCCAGGGGCTGTCCTCGGCTTCCTCGGCCATGGCGGTCATGAAGTCCAAAAGCTCCAGACGCATGCGCCGCGCGAAGACAGGCACGGGCACGTAGCGCGCTGGCGCCTTGACAAAGGGCTTGGGATCGTCCTGGCGCGCTGGTCCCGGCAGATGTCCGAAAGTGACGGGGCCGCGGATGTGGTTCACGCGTGTGGTGGTGCGCAGCAGCACGGGCCGGCCGATGCGTCGACTCATGCGCAGGGCTTCCCGGGCCATGTCCTTGCACTCCTGCGCGTCCGCCGGTTCGAAGCAGGGCAGGAACGCGCTGCGTGCGTACTGGCGGTTATCCTGCTCGTTCTGGCTGGAGTGGCAGCCGGGGTCGTCCGCGGAAAGCAGCACCAAGCCGCCGGGGGTTCCCGTGTAGGCCATGGTGAAGAGCGGATCCGCAGCCACGTTCACGCCCACGTGCTTCATCGTCACCAGGGTCATGGCGCCGGCCAGGGTGGCGCCGCCGCCCACTTCCAGCGCCACTTTCTCGTTGGGCGAGTATTCGAAGTGGTAGGTGGACTCGCCACCGGCTTTCTGCACGGCGGCCTGGATGCGGAAGAAGGTGTCCGGCGCTTCCGAGGAAGGCGTGCCGGGGTAACAAGCCACGCAGTCCACGCCCGCCTCGAGGGCGCCGCGGACGATGGCTTCGTTGCCCAGCAACAGACGGACGCAGCCTTGTTCTGTCGTCAGGAGCGGATGGGCCATGCTCTCTCTGTCTCCTTGTTCTGCGATGATGTCAGCTCGTGGCGTTGGATGCTGCAGCCGGGTCGTCCGGCGTCGTCGGGCCGGCTTCGTCCGCAGGCGCTGCTTCGGCTTCGGGAGCCGCTGCAGGCGCCGCCGTTTGGGCGCGCACTTCCAGCCGAGCGATCTTGGCGTCGATGAAGGCGCCTTCGCCTTGGCCGCTCTCCCCTTTCACGGCGCGCAGGGCGGTGGCGGCGCGGGCGTATTCCCCGGCGGACTCCGCCGCCTGGGCGATCATCCGGTTCAAGGGCCGTTGGAACGGTTCGGCGGACCGCGCCAGAGCTCCTTCGAGCACCTCCAGGGCGCTGGCGTATTCCCCCTGCTCCATCCGGGCTCGCGCTTCCCCCATGGCGGCGACGAGCCCCATGGGCCCCTCGGCTGCGTTGGCGGCGTCGCGCCAGGCGTCTGCGGCTTCAGCGTAGCGGCTCGCTTCCATATAAGTACGAGCCTGCTCCAGCATCACCGCAGCACGCAAGGAGTCCGGCGTCTGCGCAGCGAAGGCTTCCAAGGCCTCGGCGCGTGCGGCGGCGTCTTCTTCCTGCAGGATGGCGGCGAGCTGCGCTGCGGCTTCCTCCCTGGCGGCGTCCTGGCGGTGCTCCCAGTACGCCAACCCGGCGACGACCGCCAAGACGGCCACCAAGCCATACCCGAGTGGCTTGGCGTGTTTGACGATCCACTGCAGGACCGGGTGGAGGGTGTCTTTTTCCTCCAGATCCTCCAGAGCCTGCGCGGCTTGCCCGAAGAGGCCGCCGGGCGCATGAGGCTGCGGCGCGCCCGGGATCGGGCCGGGAGCGGAGCCAGGGGTCGAGTCCGACTGATTCTGAGCCATAGCGTTCGTCCTTTAAGTCGCTGCCGTCGGCGCGCGGTCCATGCCACGGGCCGTCTCGCGCGATTCGGAGGCTTCCCCGGAACGCCCGTGGGGCGCCCGTTGGGTTTGCCGCCGGTCTGTGATATGACTGCACACGGTCGCCGCGCTTTTCGATGCGGAGACGCCGCCTTGCGACGCGTTGCCCGCACTCCCGAGGGCGCGGCGAGAAGGCTTTGTAAGGCCCGTGTACAGTATTGTCAAAACAATCGTGAATTTTTTTTGACGAGCTGTCCACAACAGAATGGAATGCCACCTCTTTTTCAAATTATACAATTTTGTTAAAACATGGAGCGCGTGCGGAGCCCCCTCGTCTCGTCCCTCGCAGTCTCCCCACGCAAAGGAGCGACAATGGCTGAAGAAACCGTCTCGCAACTCATGGAGCGCATCGGCCGCCAAGCCAAGGACGCCGCCCGCGCCCTGGCCGCCGCCAGCCCCCAAGCCAAGAACAACGCCCTGCGCGCCATCGCCGAGCTGCTGGAGGCCCGCGCCGATATCATCCAAGCCGCCAACGCCAAGGATCTCGCCGCTGCGGACGAACGTGGCCTTGACGGCCCCCGCCGCGACCGCCTCAAGCTCACCCCGGGGATTCTCGCGGAGATGGCCCAGGCGTGTCGCGACGTGGCGGCCATGCCCGACCCCATCGGCGCCATCGAATCCATGCAGCGTCGGCCCAACGGCTTGCAGGTGGGTCGCATGCGCATCCCCCTCGGAGTCATCGCCATGATCTACGAGTCCCGACCCAACGTCTACGTGGACTCCGGCATCCTCTGCCTCAAAGCCGGCAACGCCGTCATCCTGCGCGGCGGCTCGGAGGCCATCCATTCCAATCTCGCCTTGGCGGCCATCGTCTCGGAGGCGCTGGAATCCGCCGGGCTGCCGCCCCACGCCGTGCAGCCCGTGCCCACCACGGACCGTGAAGCCGTGCAAGCCATGCTGCAGCTGGACGACTTCATCGACGTCATCATCCCCCGCGGCGGGGAAGCGCTCATCCGCGCCGTGGCCGAAGGCGCGCGCATGCCCGTGCTCAAGCACTACAAAGGGGTCTGCCACGCATACGTGGACGCCGCAGCCGCGCTGGACGAAGCCCTGGACATCGTGGACAACAGCAAATGCCAGCGGGTGAGCGTCTGCAACGCGCTGGAAGGCTTGGTGGTCCATAAGGACGTCGCCGCCACGTTCCTGCCCATGGTGGCCGAACGCCTGCGCCCTTCCGGGGTGGTTTTCCACGCGTGCCCCCGGTCTCTGCCCCACTTGGGCGACAAGGCCGTCCCCGCCAAGGACCAAGACTACGGCCACGAGTTTCTGGACTACGCCATGACCGTGAAGACCGTGGACTCCATGGACGACGCGCTGGACTACATCGCCCGCCACGGCTCCAACCACACCGAAGTGATCTGTACGCAAGACTACGCCCGCGCCTTGCGCTTCCTGCGGGAAGCGGACGCCTCCATGGTGGGCGTGAACTGCTCCATCCGCTTCAATGACGGCGGCCAGCTCGGCTTGGGCGCGGAGATCGGCATCTCCACCTCCAAGCTGCACTCCTACGGCCCCATGGGCGTCACGGAGCTCACCACCACCAAGTTCGTGGTCCTCGGCGAGGGCCAGATCCGGCCTTGACCATGCCCGCTCCTTCCGACACCACCCCGCCGCCGGCGCCATGCGCCCCCCGAGACGGCTCGGCCGCTCTCGACGGCGGCTCCCTGGCCGGCGGGGTGGCCATCCTGGGGGGATCCTTCAATCCCCTGCACAACGCCCACCTGCGCGTGGCCGTGATGCTGCGGGAAGTGCTCCGTGTGGAGCGGGTGGATTTCGTACCCGCGGCCCGACCGCCCCACAAACCCGACGCCGGGCTGTTGCCCTTCCCCATGCGGATGGCCATGCTGGAAACAGCCGTGGCGCGGTTGAACGCCTCCCACGGCGGCCACATCGCACCGGGGGCCCCACCCCCTTTTCAGGTGAACGACCTGGAGCACCGCCGCGAGGGGCCCTCCTACACCTGGGAGACAGTGCAATCGTACCGGGAACAGGAACCGGACAAACACCTTCTGCTGAGCTTGGGAGTCAATGATCTCAAGCAGCTGCATACGTGGCGTCTGGGCTTCGAACTCATGGAGCAAACCACCTTCGTCATCGTCTCGCGCGGGACGGATGACGGTCTCGTGGAAACGCTGACCTACCTCGCCAGCCACGCGCCCCGGGATGCCGGCCGTTTCGCCAACCTGCGCGGCAGGCGTTTCGAGCCGGACGACGACGCCGTCTGCAATCGAGACCCGCTGCTGCGTCGGGAGCCCATCTGGGAGGTGGCGTGGGAAGGCGGCCGCGCGCTCTGTCTGGGGATGCTGCGACTGGACCTGAGCGCCACGCTGGTGCGCGCCTTGTGGATGACCGGCCGGAGCGTCGCCGGCTTCGTCCCGAATGAGGTGGAGGACGCGCTGGCCGAGAACGCAGTCCTTGTCCGGGACGCCTGGGGACAAGACTTCCCCGCTGAGTGACGCGTTACGGCGTCCCCTCCCTCCCCGGGCTGGATGACGCCACTCGCCGGGGCCTCCGGATCGTCCCGATGGCATGCGCCGTCGCAGGCCGCGGCGTCTACTCCTCGGGCTTGGGCATGCGGAGCACGCCGTGGCGCCCGCTCGGGAGCCGATGGCGTCGCCGGGACGCATGGAGATGGAATCCTTGCGCTTCGGCAGCGCCAGGGTACAGGGGCTCTCCCGAAAAACGACCACTTCCCCGGGCTGGATGACGCCACTCGCCGGGGCCTCCGGATCGTCCCGATGGCATGCGCCGTCGCAGGCCGCGGCGTCTACTCCTCGGGCTTGGGCATGCGGAGCACGCCGTGGCGCCCGCTCGGGAGCCGATGGCGTCGCCGGGACGCATGGAGATGGAATCCTTGCGCTTCGGCAGCGCCAGGGTACAGGGGCTCTCCCGAAAAACGACCACTTCCCCGGGCTGGATGACGCCACTCGCCGGGGCCTCCAGATCGTCCCAATGGCATGTGTAGTCGTAGGCCTCGGCGTCACGGTTGTGCAAGGTCCCGGCGTATGCGTCGGGCGCCGCCGCGATGAGGGCGGCGAGGAGCGCGCATGTCGCGAGGAGCGTACGGAGCGCGTACCGGAGGGGTTGGCTGCAGGCGTTCGTCATGATGGAGACTCCTTGAGATTCGCAAGCCGGCGCGTCGCCGGGGACGCTGGGCGCCGGGTTCACTGCGCGTCGGCGGGCTCCACCGCCGTGTCTTCTTGTCTGGGAATGAGGGCCTCGGGGTTGATGACCGGGGCGAGTGTCTGCTGCTCGAAGACGCCGTCGCCGTCGCCGTCGAAGTAGCCCATGGCCTCGCCGGAGCGTTCGTTCTCCACCACGTAGCCGTAGACGTGGCGGTGGCGTGGCTCGCCGGGCGCGTAGAAGGCGAAGAGTCGGACGCGCTGCCCGGGTTCGAGGTCGCCGTCCGCTTCGAAGACGCGACCCACGGTGTCTTCGCCGGGGATGTCCGGGAAGGCGTCGAAGGGTTGGATGTCCCCGATGATGCGATCGTCGCGGGTGGCGCGACTCATGGCTGCGAGAAGATCGGGCGCCGTGGGGAACGGCCCCTTGCCCGGGACTTCGAGCTCCAGGCGTTCGTCCCGCAGCCGCGTGAGGGGAGCGAAGCGGGCGGGCTCCTCGGCGGCTTGGTCCGCCGTGGCTTCCTGGTCCGACGCATCGGCTTCGGCTTCCGGCGTCGGCTCGGTCCCGGCGTCTTCGCCCATGGCGTCTTCGTCCATGGCGTCGTCGGGATCGGCGTCGTCCATGGCGTCGTCGGGATCGGCCGGGGTCTCCGCTGCAGTGTCGGGTTGATCCGTCCTCTCGGGAGATTCCGGGGTTGCTTCGGCCAGGGAGGATTCGGAGGGCTCGGCGACAGCCTCCGTCTCCACGACTTCGGCGGCTTCACCCTCGCGGGGCGGCGGGGCGGTGGCGTTGGTGGAGTCTTCCGCAAAGGGGTTCAGGGCCTGGATGGTGGCGCAGCCGCCGAGGGTCAGGCCAAGCGCGCAAAGGGTCAGGCACAGGATGAGCAGCGCCGGCGGCGAGACCTTCTTCGGAGCGAAGCCGGCGGCGTCGAGTCGATTGCGGTAAGGGGCGCGGGAGTGTGCGTGGTGGCGTTGCGTCGTCATGAGCGAGTGGATACCGCGATTGGCGCCCGCTTGCCAAGGGGGGCGCCGGGAGATGGGGCTCGAAAAACCGCGTGGAGGCCGGGACTCGGTGGAGTTCCACGCCCGCCGTCGCGCTGGCGGCGGGCGCAATGACTCGGGCCATGGAACAATTCCACGCATTCCCCCTAAAGAGCGTCGTGTTCCTTTCCGATGAGACAGGCGAGTGGGGAGAGGAGTCCCCCAAGGCCGTCTCGGGAAAGCGGCCGCGTGAAAGCCCAAGGCAAGGAAGCCACGACCATTTCACGGAGGAACACGCCATGTCATTAGCGATCAACAACAATATCATGGCCGCGACAGCGGCGCGCAACTTGCGCAACTCCTTCGGCGACTTGAGCACGTCGGTGAACCGACTCTCCTCGGGTCTGCGCATCAACAGCGCCGCTGACGACGCCGCCGGTCTCGCCATCCGCGAGCTCATGCGCGCGGACATCGCCGCCCTCAACCAGGGCGTGCGCAACGCCAACGACGCCATCTCCATGATCCAGACGGCGGACGGCGCCTTGGCGGTCATCGACGAAAAGCTCATCCGCATGAAAGAGCTCGCCGAACAGGCCTCCACCGGCACGTACAACTCGGATCAGCGTCTCGTCATCGATTCGGAATACCAGGCCATGGCCTCGGAAATCACCCGGATCGCCAACGCCACGGACTTCAACGGCATTTACCTGCTCAACGGCAACCTCTCGTCCGACACGCATGACGGCTCCGGCATCGAGTCCACAGGCAGGATGAAGGTCCACTTCGGCACCGCCAACGACTCTTCCGAAGACTACTACTATGTCAAGATCGAGTCCTCCACGGCCTCGTCCCTGGGCGTGGGCAACGAAGCGGACGCCTCGCAGGACGCCTACTCCATCTCCACGCAGCAAGGCGCGCAGCAAGCCTTGGATGGCTTGCAGAACGCCATCATCTCCAAAGACAAGATCCGCGCCAACCTCGGTTCGTTGCAGAACCGCCTGGAGAACACCATCACCAACCTGGAGATCCAGTCCGAAAACCTCCAGGCTGCGGAAAGCCGCATCTCCGACGTGGACGTCTCTCTGGAGATGACCAACTTCGTCCGTAACCAGATCCTCACCCAGTCCGCGGTGGCCATGCTCTCCCAGGCCAACTCCCTGCCGCGGATGGCGCTCAATCTCATCGGCGGGTAGCGCCACGCCGCCGCGCTGCGCCTGTGGGCTTGGCGAAAAGCGCGGTTCAGACGACTCCTCCTCGCATTCGCGCCAGAGGGAAGGGCTCCATCGGGGCCCTTCCTTTTTTTCGTCCAGAAGCAGACCGCTTTTTCGTCCAGAAGCAGACCGCTTTTTCGTCCAGAAGCAGACCGCCGGACAGCCGCACGCCGTGCGGGCGCCGAGGGCTTCTCGAACGCGCTCGGGCGTGCATTGCGGGGAACAGGCGCCCCGACGCGGGCGTGCGCGCCGCTGCGTCGAGCGGGATGCGATCGGGCGCCTACTGCTCGTACCCAGACGCTTCCTCTTCCAGGGAGGCCGTGGTGAGCCGGTGCGCGCCGATGACGTGCTCCATGCCGCCCACCTTGTCCAGGACAGTGTACAGATGGCTGGCGTCGCGCACCATCAAGGTGAAGAGCAGCTCCGTGTTGCCGTCCACGGTGGAGTCGAAGCTGCCAGCTTCGATGTTCACGCCCTCCTGCGCCAGCAAGGAAGCGATGCGGCCCAGCATGCCTTGCCGGTTCTTGCAGAGGATGCGGATGCGCGCCGGGTAGGGTTTGTCGTCGTCCATGCCCCAGGAGACGGGGATGAGCCGCTCGGGCTCCATGGTCTGGATGTTGGGACAATCGTCCGTGTGCACGGTCACGCCACGGCCCCGGCTGATGTAGCCCACCACGGGGTCGCCGGGCAGGGGGTTGCAGCACCTGGCGAAGCGCAGCAACACGTCGTCCACGCCTTTGATGGAGACATGCTCCGCCGCCTGAGCGCGGGAAGCTTCGTCACGTTCGGCTTTGGCGCGTTCGCGGGCGGCTTCCTCTTCCTGCTGATCGCGTTCATCGCGACGCGCAGGCGCAAGCTTGTTCAACAACTTCCGCGGGGTGACGCGGGCGTAGCCCACAGCCGCGAGCAGGTCGTCCACGGTCTTGTAGGAGAGCTCGGCGGCGATGGGCTCCAGGCTGCCCTCCTTGAGCACCCGCGCGACGTTGATCTCCATCTTGCGGCCTTCCTTTTCCAGCATCTCCTTGGCCAGGGCGATGGCGCGAACGCGTTCTTCCGTGCGCAGGTAGTGATTGATGCGCGTTCTGGCCTTGGCGGTCTTGACGAACTCCAGCCAGTCGCGGTTGGGCCGGCGGTTCTTGTCCGTGATGACTTCCACGGTGTCGCCGTGACGCAATGGCGTGGAAAGTGGATTGAGCTTGCCGTTGACCTTGGCCCCGGCGCAGTGGTCGCCGATTTCCGTGTGGATGCTGTAGGCGAAGTCCACGGCGGTGGCGCCTTCCGGCAGCGCCTTGACGTCCCCGCGCGGCGTGAAGACATAGACTTCGTCCGCCACCAGATCGAACCGCAGCGAACGCATGAACTCCCGGGAATCGCTTTCGTCCTTCTGCCAGTCCAGAATCTGCCGCAGCCAGGAGAACTGTTCGGCGTTCTTGCCCTTGAGCTTCTTGCCTTGCTCCTTGTAACTCCAGTGCGCAGCGACGCCGTACTCCGCGAGCTGGTGCATCTCCTCTGTGCGGATCTGGATCTCGATGCGCTCGCCCTCCGGCCCGATGACCGTGGTGTGCAGGCTCTGGTACATGTTCGCCTTGGGCATGGAGATGTAGTCCTTGAACCGACCGGGCACAGGCCGCCACACGGCGTGGATCTCCCCCAGCATGGCGTAGCAGTCCTTGATGGAATGCACGATGACGCGGAAAGCGATGAGGTCGTAGACCTCCTCCAGGCTCAGCTGCTGCTGGGTCATCTTGTGGTGGATGGAGTAGATGTGCTTGGTGCGGCCGCATACGCGTCCCTTCAGGCCGTTGTCATGAAGCATGCCTTCCAGCAGCCGGATGACCTTCTCCACATAGTCCTTGCCGCGCGTCTTGCGCTTGGCCACGCCTTGGACGATCTGGCGGTAGACCTCCGGCTTGAGGTAGCGCAGGGAGAGGTCCTCCAGTTCCGTCTTGATGCGGTGCAAGCCCAGGCGGTTGGCGAGGTTCGCGTAGATGTGCAGGGTCTCCTGGCTGATGCGCTGCTGCTTGGCCTGGGGCATGTGCTCCAGGGTGCGCATGTTGTGGAGCCTGTCCGCCAGCTTGACCACGAGCACGCGCATGTTCTCCGCCATGGCGAGGATGAGCTTGCGGATGTTCTCGGCTTGGGCTTCCTCTTTGGATTCGTAGGAGATCTGGCTGATCTTGGTGACGCCTTCGACGATGTCGCCCACCTCCTCGCCGAATTCGCTGTCGATGTCCTCGATGGTGACTTCGGTGTCCTCCACGGTGTCGTGCAGCAACCCGGCGGCGATGGCGGGCGCGTCCAGCCGCATGCGCGCCAGGGTGTCCGCCACGGCCAAGGGGTGGGAAAGGTAGGGTTCGCCGGAACGCCGCGTCTGCCCGGCGTGGGCTGCAGCGGAAAAGACGTACGCTTTCTGGATGAGGGCGACGTCCTCTTCCTGCAGGTAGCCGCGCACGCGATCCAGAATTTCGCTGATGCGCGCAGGCTGCGCTTCCGGGGAGTGCGCCGGCCCATCCGATTCGGTTGGGAGGACGTCGCAAGTGTCGTGGCTCGGTTCCATAGTGCTTTCCTTATGCACAAAAACGCCGGCGCATCAACCATGTCCCCCGTGTTCCATCCACCGGAATGCGTGCGTTTCCGCCCGCTTCAGCTCGTTTTCGGGAACGCCTTCGCCAGCGTGTCGCAGCAGGTTGCAAACTCTCTGCGCTACGGTATACTTCGGGGAAGAAGAAAAAGCTCCTGCGAAATTTCGCATGGTGGTTGCTAAAAATCACTCCATCCAGTATTTGGAGGTAATACGCAAAGGCGCGACTGCAATCCCCGCCGCATCCCGTTTCGCACGAGGCGTCGCCGGGAAGCGCAACGCACGGTGCGCAGCGCGCGGTCGCCGAGGGGCTCGGGCGCTGAGCCTCGCGGAGAGGACGAGGCGCGCCGGAACCCGGCGTCCACCCCGAACACCGGGGGGCGCTCGGCCTTCCGACGAACAGCCCGGACGCGCTGTTTGGAAAGCCTGTAGCCAAGCGGGACGGGGTTGCGCAGCGAAATCCGCAAGCACGCCTCGAACGCAAACGCGCCAGGGCGCGCCATGACGGCCCTGCCGCGCGAGACCCCCGCCCCCCCGGCGCGACGCGAGCAGGCCACGGCGACGCCCGTACAGCATAGGCAGACGACGCGCCAGGCGCGTAGACGAGAACCACAGTTTCCGGCGAGCCGCGACGCCTCCAGGCGGCGCCTCGCAATCCGTCTCAAGGAGTCCGTTTGTCCACCACCACAGGCAACAAGAGCGAAGAGGGCCAAGTCAGAGACCTGCTGCACACCTTCATCGCTGATTCCGTGCCGGAATACATCCTCGAAGGCGCGCATCAGATCGTCGGCCACGGCGGCGTCCAGAAGCTGAGCCTCAAAAAAGGCGAACACTTCTGGGAGGTGAACGGCAACATCCAAGGCGAAGACTTCCAGGTCTACTCGCCGGAGGTGTCGCTGAACCTCAAGGACAACCGCATCAGCTACTACTGCAACTGTCCTGACTCCTTTTCGGGCGTCTGCCGCCACGTGGGCGCCACTGCGCTGAAGTTCCTCACCTCTCTGGAATCCGGCGACGACGACAAGGAAACGCCCACCAAGCCCCGCAAGGAGTGGCGCCAGTCCTTCCGCAATTTCTTCGCCACGGAGCACGAACCCGAGCCCGGCCGCCATTACATCCTCTACCGCTTCTACCCCGAGCCCGGCCGGCTCCAAGTGGCTTTCTTCCGCGCGCGGCAAAACAAATCCGGCCTCTCCACGGTGCAAAACGAAATCACCCTGGAACAGATCATCAACAACCCGGACTGGTCCGAAAACGCGCCGTGGCTCCCCAAGGTCGCTCAGCAGATAGGCAATTTCATCGACTACTTCGGCCACCGTGTGGAGCTCCCTGACGGGCTGCTCACCTGGTTCTTCCGCGCGCTCCAGAAAGAATTCTACCTCTTCTGGCGCGATACGGACCAACCCTGCCGCGTGGAACGCAAGACCATGCGGCTGATGCTCAAACCACGCCTGGATGACGACGGCCTCCATCTGGACGTCCTCTTGGGCCGCGAAGGCAAACCCCCCTTCTCCATCCAGGACCAGGAAGCCTACTTCTACGGACAATTGCCCATCTGGGTCTGCTGGAACAAAGGCTTCTACCCCGTGCAGACCGGCTTGGAGCCGAGCCTCATCCAGGACTTGGCGCAGGAGCCCCTGGTCATCCCCCATGGGGACATCTCCGAATTTCTGGACCGCGTCTGGACCCGGCTCCCCGCCTCCGACCTCCACGGTCAGGAGGAATTCCTGGAGCACATGAAGCCCATCTTCACCCCGGCCACGCACGCGCCCAAGCTCTTCCTGGACGAGGAAGGCAGCTTGCTGACCCTGCAGATAGACAACACCTACGAGACCCAGCACGGCGAAGTGAGCCTGCCCGGCCCCAACCCGGACCTGCAGACCGGCAGCTACCAAGCCGAAGGCAAAGCCTTTCTGCTCCAGCGCGATCAGGAAGCTGAAGCCGCCCTCACCCAGACGCTCATGGACATGAGCTTCCAGCCCCGCTCCAACAGCATGTGGTTCCTGGAGCCCGAAGAAGCCATCACCTTCCTGCTGGACCACTATCCCGAGATGGTCAAGAAGTACCGCATCTACGGGGAAAAGAATCTCACCCGCTACAAAGTCCGGCTCACCCAGCCGGTCATCACCGCGGAAGTGGAGTCCAACGAGGAAGACAAGTGGTTCGACCTGGACCTCGCCGTGGAGTACGACGACCAGCGCGTGCCCATCGAGAAGATCTGGGAAGCATGGACCAAAGGCAAACGCTACGTCCAGCTCAAGGACGGCTCCTACACCAGCCTTCCCGAGAGCTGGCTGGAGAAGCTGGGTCACAAGCTGCGCACCCTGGGCTACGACCCGGACAAGCCGCCCAAACAGAAATTCAAGCAGTTCGAAGCGCCGGTGCTGGACGCCATCCTCGATGAAGTGCCACACGCCGTGACCGACAGCTTCTGGGACAAGCTGCGCTCCAAGATCTATTCCTTCAAGGAAATCAGGCAGATCAAACAACCCTCCAGCCTGAACGCCACCTTGCGGCCTTACCAGGCCCAAGGGCTCTCCTTCCTCAACTTCCTGAAAGAATACGGCTTCGGCGGCATCCTCGCGGATGAGATGGGACTGGGCAAGACCGTGCAGACCCTGGCGTTCATCCTCTACCTGCACGAAAAGAAAGTCGCGGGGCCGAGCCTCATCGTGGTGCCCACCTCGGTGCTGCCCAACTGGGAGCGGGAAGCCCAGAAGTTTGCGCCGCACCTGCGCCGCCTCGTCATCTATGGCACCCGGCGAGAGAGCCTCTTCAAGAAGATCGAGGACTCTGACATCGTCATGACCACCTACGCGCTCTTGCGGCGCGATCTGGAGGAGTTGCAGAAGCACGAGTTCTCCTGCCTCATCCTGGACGAAGCGCAAAATATCAAGAATCCCAACACCATCACCGCGCGCAGCGTGCGCAAGCTCAACGCCAAGCAGCGCCTCTGTCTCTCGGGCACGCCCATCGAGAACAACCTCTTCGAGCTCTGGTCCCTCTTCGAATTCCTCATGCCCGGCTTCCTGGGCTCCCAGCACGCCTTCCAGCGCGGCGTGGTCAAGCCCATCAAAGACGGCGACGTGGAGACCCTGGACTACCTGCGCGCGCGGGTGAAACCCTTCATTCTGCGGCGCACCAAGGACCAAGTGGCCAAGGACTTGCCGCCCAAGATCGAAAACGTCTACTTCTGCGCCCTGGCTGACGAACAGCTGGAGCTCTACGCCAAGCTCGCCAAGAAACTCCGCGATCAAGTGCTCCAGGACGTGGACGAAAAAGGCATCGCCAAAAGCCAGATGTCCATCCTGGACGCGCTGCTCAAGCTGCGCCAGATCTGTTGCCACCCGCGGCTGCTCAAGCTGGACATGCCCGGCGTCTCCACCAATCTGCCCTCCGGCAAGTTCGACGCCTTCAAGGACATGATCACGGACATCATCGAGGAGGGCCACAAGGTCCTCGTCTTCTCGCAATTCGTCCAGATGCTGCACATCATCCGAAGCTGGCTCACCATCTCCAAGATCCCCTTCGCCTACCTCGACGGCGCCTCCAAAGACCGCTTCGAACAAGTGGACCGCTTCAACGATTCCCCGGACATCCCCATCTTCCTCATCTCCCTCAAAGCCGGCGGCACCGGCCTGAACCTCACCAGCGCCGACTACGTCATCCACTACGATCCGTGGTGGAACCCCGCCGTGGAAAGCCAGGCCACCGACCGCACCCACCGCATCGGGCAGACGCGCCAGGTGTTCTCCTACAAGCTCATCTGCCAGAACACGGTGGAGGAAAAGATCCTCAAACTGCAGGAACAGAAACGCGACGTGGCCGAAGCCATCATCCCCGGGCAGGACGCGTGGAAGTCCCTCACCCGCACGGACCTGGAGATGCTCTTCGAGGTGTGACGCCCTCCTCCCCGACGCGGCGATCCCCATCGACGCCGGGACCTTACAGCGCCACCCGCTCCGCCTGCCGCAAACGGGGGGCCCCTTCGCGCGTTTTTCGAAGCGTCCGGACATGGACTTGGCGTGACGAAGCCGTACCGGCTCGCGCCATCCTGCCGCCACTTTTATCATTTCTCTTTGGATATTTTTTTTGAGAAAAGCCTTGCGCTAACGCGTCGATTTCTGTATTTTCCAGCCATGAGTCAAACACATTTTTTGTACAGATTCTGAACACTATTCTCAAGACAGCTCACAACGCGAACACCTCCTCACAAACAGAACCATGCACACTAACCACGCGCTTTCCCTCGGCATATCATCCAATAACAGTTGGAGGTTTGCCATGAACCATACACCCTTCATCGAGGATCAGGACCAGATTGTGGGCGCTTTGAACGTCCAGATGAACACCCTGCTCACCAACCCCGACGAGCTCAATGACAACGAGCGGAACTTCATCCGTCAGGTCAGACAGCTCAACCGCATGCTGGATAGCGGCTGCGAACGCTTCCAGCTCCTCTTCCGATTGAGCGAGGTCTATGCTGCGCAATCGTTACTGAAATACGACGAGAGCTTCGCGCACTATCGTGATTTCCTGCGCACCTACGCCCGCTAGATCGCCTTTCCGCCAGCAGCGTCGCTTTGGGTCGGCTCCCCCGCGCGACGTTGCTGGCGATCCCCATTGTCGCCTCCCACACGCCCACGCCATCACCCCTCTGCCCGGGGCGATTCCATTTCGCGGCGAACTGGGGTAAGCGAGAAGGAATCGAGGGGATCGCCACGTCGTGATTCTCCCAACTGGCTGACATCCCAACGCGTTTCAGCCCTCCGCGGAACGCCGGCGCCATGCCGGCCGCCCGTGGTCGAGCCGCATCATGCGACGCCACGAGGTGTTCACGCCTCCCCGCCGACCAACCCCGCTCTGGAGCCTCATGCCTTCGCATCCGGAATCCAACGACGCCGCCGCTCCCACACCCGCGCCTTCGGCGGCGGTCTCCTCGCAGGACCGCGTTGTCCTCCTCATCCTCTGGACGATCATCTTCGGCGTCTGGAGTCAGTTCCTCATCATCTCGCCGCTGCTTGCGGACATCGGTCTGGTGTTCGGCGCACCCGAGGCGCTGCTGGGTTGGCTCATCACGGGGTACGCCCTGGCCACGGCCTGTTGCACCCTGGTGTGGGGGCCCATCTCGGACAGGGTTGGTCGGCGGCGTATTCTGCTCTGGGGCACGGCCTTGATGAGCGTGTGTCTTTTCCTGCACGGGTTCGCCACGTCCTTTGTACTGCTGTTGGCGTGTCGGGTGGCGTGCGGCGCCGCAGCGGGCATGTGCACGGTGGGTGCGGTGGCGTTCATCGGGGACAACTTCCCACGCAGCCGCCGCGGCTGGGCCACGGGATGGGTGCTGAACGGCTTCGCCGTCGGCCAGGTGGTGGGCATTCCCGCGGGAGCCTATCTGGCGCAGCTGGGGGACTACCGCACGCCGTTTCTGGCGTATGGCGTGTTGATGGCGCTTGCCTGCATGATGGTGGCGAGCCGGCTCCCGCAGCCTGACGTCCCCCGGGAAGCGAAGAGCCTCGGGACCATCGTGCGGGGCTTCCGCAGCATCCTCGCGCATCCGGTGCTGCGGCCAACCACCTTGCTGGGGGTGGCCATCCTCACCGGGATGGGCGTGTTCATGCCCTACTTCGCGGTATGGATGCGCACGGAACTTGGCTTCTCCGCGACGGAAATCGGTTGGGTCTACTCCCTGGGCGGGGCGGCCACGGTGGTGGCGGCGCCGCGCGTGGGCCGCTTCTCGGACCGCACAGGCCGCCGCGGCGTCATGTTGTGGGGATCGCTGGGGGTGGCCGCGTGCATGCTCGCTGCGCCGCTCATGCGTTACTGGCCGGCGGGGGTCTACCCCCTCTTCATGGCGCTGATGGTCTGTGTGGTGACGCGCGCCAGCGGCTACCGCGCCTTGCAGACCGAGGTGGTGGAGGACAACGTGCGCGGGCAGTACCTCTCTTTGGGCAACGCCCTGGAGCAGGCTGGCTACGCGGTGGGGGCAGCGCTTTCCGGACTGATCTACGCGGGACTGGGCTTCACGGCCATGACCGTGGCCGCCGCGGCGACGTCGCTCTACATCGTCCGGGCGGTGCTGGGTCCGCTGAAGGATGTGGACGCCGCGCGGCTGGAGTGATTGCGCCGCCGCCCAGCCCCAGCGCGGCCGACACGTTGCATCGCTGCACCGCCAGCCTTCCCGGTCCGGACCGACTGCCAGACGGTGCGGGAGACCGGGGCTCAGGAGACCGGGAGACCGGAGGGATCAGGAGATCAGAAGACCGGGAGGCGCGTTCCTTGCGCAGCAACGAGCTTACTGCGCCACGTCGTGAGGGGGCTCGTTCATCCGGGGGGTGTCCGCGTCGAAAGCGCTCATGTCCGCGGCCTCCTCTTCGGAAGGCGTGTACCCGGGCGGATGTTTTTGCCAGAAGCCGCCCTGCTCGCCCATGGCGAAGCCGATGTCGAACAGATCGTTCATCACCTCGGGGTCGAAAATATTGTCGTTGGCCGGGACGAAATCGTCCGGAATGGAGACGAGGTTGTAGTCCAATCCGTCGCGCCGGGCGATGAGGTAGAGTCGGTCCAGCGCGCCCACGCCCTGGTTGCGAATGAGGCTGGAGATGGCGGCGCCGGCGATGTCCGTCAGCAGCCGCGGTACGGGATCGTAGGAGCCTTTCACCTTGTTGTTCACGATGACGTAGAGCGACTTCGCCCTCTCGCGATAGTCGATGCCGAAACGCGCCGCCGCTTCATCCGGATCCACGAAGGGTCCGTAGAGAAAGACCTGACTGACCACGCCGCCGTCCACGTGCATCTCGTCATAGCGCGCGCCGCCTGCGGCCACATCGATGTAGACGGGGGGAAAGACGGCCGGAATGGCTGCGGAGGCCAGCAGCACTTGATGGAAGAGCTGGAGCCGTCCCTGGCTGGCGATGGCGCCCATGTCCCAGATGACGGCGCGGCGGGCGTCCAGGTTGGTGGTGGCGACGAAGAGCCGCCGACCGTTGGCGTGTTCCCGGGCGATGCGCTCCAGCATGGCTGCGTCGATGAACTGCTCGGAGAGCGCCGCCAGCGGCTTGGTGTCCGCCACGGATTCCCCGCCGATGATGGAGAAGATGCGCTTCAGGAAGAAGATCTTCTCGGCATCCACGGTGGTGTAGACTTGACGCAGCTTGTCGTCATATTCCTCGCCGAGAAAGGCGAAAGGCGCGATGAGCGCGCCGGTGGAGACCCCCGTGACGAGGTTGAAATGAGGCCTGTCGCCGCGCTGCGTCCACCCGCACAGCACCCCGGCCCCGAACGCGCCGTAATCTCCCCCGCCGGATATGGCGAGGAACGAAGCGCCGGCTTGCTCCAGCGTGAGTTGGTGCGCGTCCAGATACGCCAAACGCTGCGCCACAGCTTCTTCCAGATTGGCCTGGAAGGCCGGGTTCATGCTGTCGGCCCAGGTGCGCGCCCCTTCCAGCCCGGGCACCGTGGCGTCTTCATGAAGCGGCGCCGGCACGGGATTGCGCGGCAAGGCGGCGCAGGAAGCCAAAGCCATGACGGCGAGCAACGCCAGGGTGAAGCGGACGAGGACGGCCAACCCGGCGGTACTGTGGCCGCCGGGCGTCTCCATGCCGGCGCTGTGACGCTTCGTGGAGCCGCCACCCACCCGTTTGGTGTACACTGTCGATGTTGCTGCGTTCACGCCGAATCCCCCCATTGCACGGCCCCCGGTTTGATCAGAAGGGAACTTCGTCCATGTCGCCGGCTTCGGAAGGGAAGGCGGGGCCGAGGTCCTCGTCGGGGTAGTCGCGGGCGGGCTGCCCCTGCCGGCCCTGGCCTTGAGGCGGCCCTTGCCGACGTTGCTGGGGATTGCCGCCTTGGGGCGGACCGTACTCCTGGTCGTAGTCGTCGTAGCCGCCTTGCGGGGCGTAGCCGCCTTGTCCTTGACCGGTTTGCGCGTCGCGCTGACTGTCCAGGAACTGGACGCGCTGGGCTTTGACTTCGGTGGTCCACCGGTCCTGCCCTTGCTGGTCCTGCCATTTGCGCGTCTGCAGGGAGCCCTCCACATAACAGAGGCGGCCTTTGCTCAGGTAGTTGGTGACTGTCTCCGCCTGCTTGCCCCAGACGACGACTTTGTGCCACTCGGTCTGTTCCACCTTCTGGCCGTCGCGACCTTGATAGGATTCATCCGTGGCCATGGTGAAATTGCAGACGGGGATGCCGCTTTGGGTATAACGAAGCTCCGGATCGCGTCCGAGGCGTCCGATGAGCATGACTTTATTGAGACTACCGGCCATGTCGCCTCCGGGAGTTGGCTGTGTGTGATGGAAGAACGCGTAGCATGACACACCCCCCCGCCCCGGTCAACGCAGGCGGAAGCAAGCCGGGGGAGCGCTCCGCCCGGCTCAGTGCTCCGGCTTGGGCGCCAACGTCTCCAATTCGGCCAAAGCGTCTTCCAACTCGTCGGAGAGGCGGTTCGCCACGTCCGGCTTCCAGTCCGCCAAGGCGCTTTCCAGCTTGCTTTTCAGCGTCTTGGCCGTGGCGAGCTGGCGTTCCAGGTCCGCGGTGAGCTCCTTGGACCAGTCCCCGTAGATGCTTTGATCCGCGAGGGCCTCGGTCAGCTCCAGCACACCCACTTTGGGTGTCGCCACGCCGGGCTTGCCTGCGGCGTATTCCGGCCACGCCAGCGCCAGCAGCCGGGGGTAGGCGCGTTCCACATCCTCCGGTCGATAGGTGAACGCGCTCACGCGTATCTGCAGATATTTTCCCATGTCATCTCCTCGAGGCCGCCTGGGCGCGCCCCGGTATGGACCGCGCGCCTTGCCCCCCGTGCTCGCAGCCGCGCGCTCCCTTGGCCACACGTTTCGAGTGGCGAGGGAGGCCGCCACACGGTCGTGGAAGCGAAGCGGTTGCCGCCCCCAGCTTCAGCGCGAGCAGCCGCCATGTCGCCATGTCAAGCCGCTAACGACGCTCCACCCATTCAGTCTGGACGCGCGCGACGACATCCTCGATCTGCGCCAGCTGTTCGGGCGGGCAGACGCCGAGGAGGGGGTCGCCAGCGTCCACGTTCTCGTTATGCTGGAAATAGATGGCGTAGATGACGCCTTCGGGACCGTCGTAGTAGACGGAGGATTCGCGTTTCATCCGGGACATGATGAGCAGCTCCATGCCCGGCCGCACGGTGATGGACTCCGGCCCGGCTGCTTTCACCTTCTGGTCCAGCTCCGGGGTGAAGTAGTATTTGGCGCGTTCCGGAGCCCGGAAAAGCGAGAGCGCGTTCTTGAGGATGCGCTCCTGCACCTCCTCCTTGGAGAGGAAATGCCGCACAGTGGCGAGCCGCCACCCCGCTTGGACGAAGCGGCCTTCCAAGGCGGTCTCCAGACTGACCACCTCGCCGGATTGCGTGGCTTGCACGGGTTTCTTGTTGCGTTCACGTTCGAGGACGGCGAGGGTGGTCCCCGGCTTTTCCCGGTACGTCCCGGAGACGCCCGAAACCTTGGCGCCGGGCTGGAGATCCGCGAAAGTCACCACGCCGGAGTGCGGCGCGACGATCTCCAATTCCTCATACGGGGAGGCCTTGAATTCTTCGAGCAGAGCGGTGATGTCGAGCACGGGGGCTGTCTCCGCGGCTTAGCGATAGTAGAGGTTGCGGCCGCCCATGGTGAGCAGCGCCTGATGGAGATTGTTGCGGACTTCCCGACGGTCCCAGATGCCTTGAATGTGCCCGCGCGAGAGCGCACGGTAGGCGCGGTGGTAATCCGGAGGAATGTCCAGACCCGTTGTCTCCTTGATGACGCCGGGACCGGCGAAGCCGATGTTCGCGGAACGAATGGAGAACTGGTAGGGCGAACACCCCAGGAAGGAAGCCACGGGGCCAGCGTAGGAGTTGGTGTCGTACAGCACCAGATAGAGCCCCCCCGCGTCCAGGTAGCGACGCACGGCCATGGTGCAGCGGGGCATCTGGATGACGCCGTTGACGCCCTCCTGGATGCGGATGCCGGCGGTGCCGTGCACGTACGCCAGGAAGGGGAAGTGCTTCTTGCGCGCGCGTTCGGCGGCGCGGAAGAATTTTTCGCCCTCGGCAGCGCCCACGCTGCCGCCCCGGAACGCGCCGTTGAGCAGCGCCACCACCATCTGCACGCCCTCGATGCGCGCTTCGAAGGTAAGGCATGCACACTTGTGGCCGGTCTTCTCCTTGGCTTGCTCCAGCTTGACGTCCAAGCCCGGGTACTGCAGCGGGTTCTGGGATTCCACCTCCTTGTTGAACTCGAAGATGGACTCCGCATCGAAAACGTTGTGCAGACACCACTGGTGTTCCATGGGGAAGTGGTGTCCGCAGTAGGAACACACGCCGGCGAAGTCGCCGAAGAGGTCCGGCGCCCAGAGATCCAGACAGCCGTGACTGAGAGCGTTGGGACAGGTGACGGCGCGGTCCGCGCGGGCTTGCGGGCTGATGTACTTCCACGCGCCGCTCTGGCCGGACTCGTTCTCCCAGTAGGAAAGCTGGGTGAGCTGCTGTTCTTTCTCGGGAGCCAGCGAACCCTTGCGGGCGAAGGCTTCCTTCATGCTTTTCAGCGGACTCAACAGCTTGCCCCATACATACTGGGCCTCCGCGCCCACCTCCTCCACGGTGCGCTTCAATTTCTTGGAGTGCTTGCGCAACAGATCGTACCGAAAGAAGGAGTAGACGGAGAGGGCGAGTTCGTGGGTGGCGGAATGGGCTTTCTTCCACGCGGGCCGACGGTCCAGCCGCGCTTCCCGGGAGAGACGCGCGAACTTCTGATAACGCCGGCTGAGAAGATCCTCCTTGCCGTTCTGCGAAAGGTTCCAGCGCACGTAGAGGTGTTCGGAATAATCCCGGGCGGACTCAAGCTTCTTGCGCCGGCGCAAGGCCCAGGCGCGGAAGAGCTTGACGCCTTTGACCTCCAGGACCACCTCGTCCGTGGCGCCGATGACCTCCTGCCGCAGCAGCTTGAAGAAGTCGTAGTGCTCGGGCCGCGCGCCAAGAGGCGGCTCCTGCACCACGTGGTCCACGTAGCCGCGCTCCAGGTTGTCTTGCGCAGTGATCTTCAGCCGCTCGGCGCACGTTTCGATGAGCTCCACCGGCGCGCGCTGGCCTTGTCGGATGCCGGACTCGATGGCGGCAGCGCCTTCAGGGGAGATGACCGAGTAGTAGCCGTGAGAGAGCATGAGACGCTTGTCCGCCAAGCCGATGGCTTCCGCGCCGCCGGAACCGCCTTCGGAGAACACCGCAATGATGGGCACACGCAGACAGCTCATTTCATAGAGATTCTTGGCGATCTGCTGCGCTGCGCCGGGGTAGTCTTCGATGGGGTAGGAGCCGGGCGTGAAGACATAGGTGTGGATGGGGATGTTCTCCGTCTCCGCGACCTTCATGTAGTGCAGCGCCTTGGCGTTGCCCCAGGGCTTCACGGAGCCGCCGTTGCGGAACTCCTGGCCATGACCTTTCTCCTGCCCGATGACCATGACAGGCTGGTGCTGCACGCGTCCGCGCACGCGGCGGGTGATGTACGCCCGCGCGATGAGCATGGAGGGGTCGATGGAATATTCGTCCTGACCGCCTATCTCGGTGTAGTTGTCGTAGACGTTCTCCAGGATGTCCTTCAGACAGACCCGCTGAGGGTGGCGCACGATGCGCACTTTGTCCATGGGCTTGAGCTCGCGCTCCAGACGGTTCTCCTGAAAGGTGAAGAGGTCTTCCAGGGAGGCGAGCTCCCGCGCCTTGTCGTCGAAGGCGAGGGAGGGTTCGCGCTGGAAGAACTCGTGCAGGCGGCTCTGCAGCAGCTCGATGTGCTTGTTCTCCCGCGCGCCGAAGATGTCCTTGATATATTGCAAGCGCTCCCGCAGGAGCTGCGTCTTTTTTTCGATGTCCATGATGGTGAGGGCTCAGACGGCGCCAGGGCTCAGAACTCGAGCAGCCTGTCCGTGTTGGCTTTGAGGAAGGCGATGTTGGACTTGAGAGCTCCGCCCTGAGCGTCCTTGCCTTGGAGGACGAGCTGGTCGAGCAGGAGCTTGCCGCGGGCTTTGGCCTGTGCGAGGTCCTCGCCCCAGACGATGGCGAGGGCGAGGTTGGGGTCGAACTCCGTGGGGATCTCGTAGGGCTGGTCCGTGGGCACGTGGGTGTACATCTGCAGCCACGGTTGATCCGGCCAGTCGAAGGCTTCGATGCGGCCTATCCAGGGCGTGAACTTGTTGGCGGGGTCTTCCGCGATGAGTCGGTATTCGATGCCTACGCCTTCGAAGTGGATGTCGTCTTGCGTATACCCCATCTCTTCGCCCAAGCCGAGGCGGATCTGCTCGGCGATGAGGTCCACGCCGGGTTTGTCGTCGTCAGCTTTGGAAGCGCGTTCGGAGTGGACGCGGGCGATGGCGGCGGAGACGCCGTTCTCCACCTGGATGCGCGTGTTCACTTCCATGAGGAAGGGTTTGCCCACGGGGGTGACGATCCATTCCCAGGTGCCCACGGAGTCGTAGCCCACGTTATTGGCCAACTTCAGGGAGTGGTCCACGATGTCGCGCAGGCACTGGTCCGCATCGAAGTTGTAGCGGATGGAGGCGGCGTCGAAACCGGGGGCCACCTCGATGCGTTTCTGTCGGCCTGTGGATTGCACGGTGCAGTTGCGTGTGCCGAAATGCACGGGCGGCTCGCCCCGACGTCCGGAAAGAATCTGCACTTCCAGGTGGTTGAACTCGTGGACGCGCTGTTCGATGAGCACGCCTTCGTCGCCGAACTGCCGCAAGGCGTAGTTGCGGATGCGGCGGTAGACGGAGCGGAACATGTCCGGGTCGTGGACTTCCTCGATGCCCATGCCCCCACCGCCCGCGGAAGCTTTCACCAGCACCAGGGGCCGGTCTATGCCTTGCTCCTCCTGGAAAGTGAAGAGACTCTCGGCGATCTCCTCGGCTTCCAGCTCGTCGTAGATGGGCTTGTCGGAGCCGGGCACGGTGGGCACGTCCAAGGCGCGGGCCAAGCGCTTGGTGTTGATCTTGTCGCCCAGTTCGCGGATGACGCGCCAGGAGGGTCCGATCCACGTCATGGCGCGGGTGCGTTCCGTCACGCGCCGGGCGAAGCGGAAATCTTCGGCGAAGAAGCCATAGCCCGGATGCACGGCGTCTGCGCCGGCGTCGTCAGCCACAGCCATCAGCTCATTGGCGTCCTGGTAGGACGCGATGCGGTAGCAGCTTTTCTCGCCGCCGAGTTTCCGGGCCAGCGCCACGTGGCCGGAGTGTTCGTCCGTGGCGGTGTGCACGGCGACGAAGCCGCAGCCCAGCTTCATGCATGCGCGCATGATGCGAACAGCGATCTCGCCCCGGTTGGCCACCAGGACTGTATGGTCGGATAGGCTCACTGTCTTTTTGTCCTTGCTGTGCGGGCGTTTCTAGTCGGTTAGGTCGATGTCGTCGTCTTGCTGCACTTTCTTGAGCGCAATGAGGCGTTTTTGCGCTTCCAGGACGAGTTTGTCCAGCTTCACTTCCTTGCGGCGCTCCAGATCCACGAAGGCGGCGCCCACCACCCCTCCCGGAAAGATGCGCTGGGCTTTGGCCACCAGCCCGGAGATGAAGACGCGTTCGCCCAGCATGATGTCGCATTCGAAGACCTCGCCCCATTGGAAGCGGCCTTCGGGACCTTTGAAGCTGACCCCGGAAGCGCTGATGTCCACAACAGGAAAATTCGCCATGTCCCGTCGGGGCATCCGCAAGGTGAGTCCCGCCACTTTCACGCGGTAGGCGCTGCGGCGGTTGGTGTCCGTATTGGGGTGATAGAACTCCAGATCGTCCATGGCCGTCACTCTGTCTTTGCAGCGGTCGGCGGGGTCGCTTGCGCCGGGTCAGCGCGCTTTGCCCACCCGTTTCTCCAGCACGAACTCCACCCGACGGTTCTCCGCGCGGTAGCGCTCGCTGGTGTTGGGGAAGATGGGCTCCATGTCCGCAAGCCCGGTGGCTGTCATGCGGCTGGCTTCCACGCCTTCCGCCAGCAGTACGCGCAGCACGTTCACGGCGCGCATGGCGGAGAGTTCCCAGTTGTCCTTGAACCGGCTGGTGGGCGGCGGCGGGGTGTTGTCGGTAAAGCCGCGGATGTCGATGTTTTGATCGTTGCGCTGGATGAACAGGTCTTTCAGCTCGGCCATGGCGGTGCGGCCTTCGGCGCTGAGCTCGGCTTCTCCTTTTTCGAACAACACTTCCGAGGGCACCCGCAAGGTGATGACCCCTTCGTCGAAGATGGCCCCCAGCACGCCTTCAAGCCCTTTGCGATTCAGATACGTGCGGACCTCCGAATACACTTGCCGCTGGTCTGCGATGAGCTGGCGTTGCAGCAGCACGCTCTCCATCAGCACGCCTTCGTCCGTCTGCACGGGCAAGGGGGTGGTCACGCCCCCTTCCGTGCCAAGGGCTTGGCGCACCGCAGTAAATGAGTCGGAGAAGCGCGTCAAGTCAATCTGCGAAATGGAGAAGAGCAGGATGAAGAAGACCAGCAAAAGCAGACAGAGATCCGCGAAGGTGGTGATCCACTCCTGTTCGTTCTCTTCCTCCTCCATTTCCATGGAGATGGGCAAGTCATCCAGACCCACTGCCGCGCTCCTTCGGGGCGATGAACGACGAAAGTTTCTCGTGCACCAGACGGGGGTTGTTGTTCTCCAGGATGGACTTGGCCCCCTCGAAAATGATGTTCAGCTGCACCTCTTCCTGCAGCGTGCGCGCCTTGAGCTTGCCGGCGATGGGCAAAAAGAGCAGGTTCGCCATGAGCGCGCCGTAGAACGTGGTGAGGATGGCCACGGCCATGGCCGGCCCGATGGTCGAGGGGTCCTCCAGATTGGAGAGCATCTGCACCAGACCGATGAGCGTGCCGATCATCCCGAAAGCAGGCGCGTACATGCCAAGACGCCTGAACACCGCGATGGAGATGTTGTGCCGGCGCTTCATGGTGGCGATCTCGATCATCACCGTGTCGCGGATGAGCATGGGGTCGGCGTTATCGGCGATGAGTTGGCAGGCTTTCTTCAGCAGCGCGTTCTCAGTCTTGATCTTCTCCAGAGCCACCAAGCCTTCGCGGCGGCTGATCTCGGCGATGCGCACCATGGTGGCCACCACGTCCTGGGGCTTCACGCGGCGCACGCCGAAGGCCCGCGCGCCCCCGCCGAAGGCCTGGATGACTTCCTCCAGCGGAAACGTGACGCACGTGGCGGCGAACGTGCCCCCGATGACGATCATCAGTCCGGGAATGTTGACGAACAGCATGATGCTGCCGCCCAGCAGGATGGCCCCGATAACCAGCGCGAACCCTACTATTATGCCGAAGAATGTTGCAATATCCATGCGCTTTCGCCTATGCTCCCTGCATTTCTTCAGCACGCGCGGATATACGTCACGCCTACGCCGCGCGTCCCTTCACGACGCAAACCAAGAGAGATCATATGCTATTGTGGGCAAAAGTCCAGGAAACCATAGAGTTTATTCGGACAGCACATGACGCGTTCCCAGGCGACGACCAACCACTCATCGGCGTGGTCACCGGCACCGGCCTCGCCGGCGTCCTCCATGGTCTGGAGATTCGAGCGCGCCTCGCCTGCAGCGCACTGCCCCACTTTCCCCAAGGCGGCGTCGCCTCCCACCCCGGCGAACTGCTGGCGGGCCGTCTGGCTGGCGTTCCCGTGCTCGCGCTCTCGGGCCGCGTCCATCTCTATGAAGGCTTTTCGCCGGCCATGGTCGCTTATGGCGTCCGCGTGCTCCACGGCCTTGGGGCGCGGGCGCTCATCCTCACCAACGCCGCCGGCTCCCTGCATCCGCAGTGGCCCGCGGGCTCGCTCATGGCCATCACGGACCACATCAACATGACAGGCCACAGCCCCCTCGTCGGCGCCAATGAAGAGCGCTGGGGCCCCCGCTTTCCGGACATGAGCTGCGCGTACGACCCCAATCTGCGCAGCTGCGCCACGGCTGCAGCCCTGGAGGCTGGCGTGCGACTGGAGCAAGGCGTCTACGTGGGCGTGACCGGCCCTCAGCTGGAGACCCCCGCCGAAACACGCATGCTGCGCCACCTCGGCGCGGACGCCGTGGGCATGTCCACCATCATGGAAACGATTGTAGCGCGGCACATGGGTCTCCGCGTGGCGGGCGTTTCCTGCCTTACCAACCAGAACTTGCCGGACTGCATGGCGGAAACCTCTCTGGAGGCCGTGGTTCAAGCCGCGACCTTGGCCGCGCCCCAACTCAACGCCATCCTCACGGGGATGCTGCCGCGAGTCTCGCGCCTGCTCGCTCATGCAGAGCTGGCCGCCAGTCGGCGCTGACCCAAAGCGACAGCGCTGCAACGCACCATGCGTCCTTGGACCCATGCGCGTACATTCAATTGACTTCGAGACAGGCGCCGCGGCCGGCAGCCGCCTCGACAGCCGTA
>CAYVWB010000029.1:0-20356 GCA_964455395.1 uncultured Desulfovibrionaceae bacterium | reverse complement strand
CGGACAGGATCACAGACCGGAGCGCGGATTCCCAAGGCCGTTCCCGCATGGCGCGTCATTCGGCAAAGGAAGCACGGCCTATCCATGCGCGCGCATTCAAAGGAAGCATGACTACCCATGCGCGTGCATTCAATTGACTTCGAGACAGGCGCCGCGGCCGGCAGCCGCCTCGACAGCCGTATCGCGTCGTCGGACAGGATCACAGACCGGAGCGCGGATTCCCAAGGCCGTTCCCGCATGGCGCGTCATTCGGCACGGTCGAGGCGGCGGCGTCAGCGAATCTCCTTGTCGTACTCATCCGCCGGGAGCTTGAGGAGGATGACATCCTTCAGACCGAAGCGGCGTTTCAGCTCCCGCATGATGGCGACGGTCTCGCTCCTGTCCCGGCGGGGGCCGATGATCACACGGTTCCATATCCCTTTTTCACCCAGATCGGAGACGACCACCTCGGCGCGAACGCCCTGTTTCGCCAGGGTCTCCACACGAGAGTCCGCGCGCGCGCGGTTCTTCCAGGAGCTCTCCAGGACGGCGTACACGCCGCCACGCGCCGACGGCGCTTGTGGACGCTCTGCCGGGGCGGCGCTTGATGTGGGCGTCGGGGCTGACGTCGCTTGAGAGGGCGTCGCCGCAGTCGTCGTAGCAGTCGTCGTAGCCGCCGTCGTGTCGGGGGTGTCAGGGGTGTCGGGGGCCGGCGGGGTAGTCGCCGTGGGAGCGGGGTCGGCGGGGGGATCGTCCGAAGAGGCGGCCTCGGCCAGCTTGGGCGACTCGGGCGCCTCCTCGGCGGCGACAGGGCTTGCTGGCGTCCGGGGTTCGGAGGTCGCTTGACCCTCGGCTTTCCCAGGCGCCTCGGGAGCTTGCGCCGTGGGGGCCGCGTCCGTGACGGCCTCGGGGGCGGCGAGCAGCACGGCGGGCTCTTCCCCGGGCCGGTCTTCCTGGTGAAGAGGACGTCGTTCCACAGTCGCGGCCGGCGCAGCCTTCTCGGCCGCCGGAGCCGCCGGGACGTCGTCGTCAGCGTTGTCGCGGTTCGTTTGCGCCGCCACGGCAAGGGAGTCCTCCGGGGCGGTGGCGTCATGATTGACGGCGTGGCGCATGGGTTCCGGCTGGTCATCCACACCCTCTTCATCCACACCCTCGTCATCCACACCCTGGTCTTCCACGACAAGGAGAGAAGCGTCGGCGTCCGGCGCCGTTTCCGATCGAGTGGAGTCCGCGCCATCTTCGACAGGCAGGATTTCAAGTTCTGCGTTGGGCGTCTGCGCGGGGCTCGCGGGTGCGGGTTCCTTCGCTGCGTCCGGCATTTCGGCGGCGTCCTCGGATGCAGCCAGCGCCGGAGCGTCGGCGGGTTCGCTTTCCTCTGCTTGCGTCGCCTCGTCATCCGTCGCGGCGGGTATGGTTTCGACCATGGCCACAGGCGGCAAGCGGCCGTCGTCACGCTCCAAGGGGGGCGTCGTATCCGCCATGTCCGGGGAGGCTTGGGAAGGCGTCGTGGAGGCGTCCGGGCCCAACCGGACCTCCGCCGCCGCCTGCTCCGGGAGCGCCTGGGCGGGGGTGTCGTCCACGCGCAGTTCGTCCGCCAGCCGTTCAGCGCGCTCCTTGCGGGACATGGACTCCACGGGACGCTCGGCGACCGATTCGCCCTGTCCCTCCTGCTTGACCCGCGCAGCCTTGGTGAATGCGCGTTTGATGGTGGCGTCCGCCACCACGGCGTCTTTCCCGGAAAGTTGCAGGGCGCGGCCGTTGGCGGCGAGGGCTTCCTGGGTGCGGCCCTCCAGCTTGTAGAGCACGGCGAGGAAAGCCTGCGGGACCCAGCTCTCCGGGCGCAAGCGCACCACGCTTTCGAAATGGCGGGTGGCTTCCTGGAAACGGCCTTGCTCGAAGGCGGCGAACGCCGCGCCTTCGTGGGCCAGGGCCATCCCCGGCTCATGGGTGATGGCTTGTTCGAAGGCGTCCTGGGATTCTTCCCACATCTTGCTGTTGAAATACGCATTGCCCATCCGCCAGTAGACGGAAGCGGGGTCTGCGCCCTCCTCCAGAGCCTTCTCGTATTCGACCAATGCGCCACGGAGCACGCCTGTTTTCAGATACGCATCGCCCTTGCGTTCGGCGTCGGTGGTGGCGGTGGGTTCGCCGACAGCGCTCTGCTTGGAGGCTTGACACCCCGTGAGAGCCAGCAGCATCGCCATGACAAGCATGAAGCCGACGTGACGAACACGCCGCGGATTCGCGGCGGCGCAGCGAGAAACTTTCGGGGCGCGCGGCGCCGAAACGGCGCACGATGACGGCAAGAACGCCAAGGCGCTGAGACGAAACGTGTTCATGGAGCGCTCCGTGCACTTGGAAATGCGGGTTCGACCCCCGGCGGCCACGACGGCGGCGGGGCGGCGCCGGCTCTGCCGTGGCTGCGGTGTCTGCATGACTGACGAAGCGGCGACGACAGGACCGACACGGAGGAAGCTACCCATTTCTTGACTTTTTCTCAAGTTAATCATGACATTCCCCGCAGCGCCGTGGGTGACGCGCGACCAGCCTGCTTTTTTTTCGATCCGAGACGAGCCCCAAAGGTCCGCCCCATGCTGGAGCGCAATTTTAAGCAACCCAATATCGGTTTGAAGTCATTGAAAGATCCTCCAGACTGCGCTATGTCTTGCATGTTCTTGACTCATCTCGCTCGCGGAGACTGCGCAATTTTTCGACAAGAACGCTCGTCGTCGATTCTCCACGCTCTCTGCGGGCTTTGATTCGAGCCGGACAAGCGCGCCTGTGGCCCGCGTGTTGTGCGCGCGTCACCAAGGACGCAACGACCAGGGCGATCCCCGTCGCGTTCGGCCGACGGCGGATTCACCTGGAAAGAGGATGCGCACCGTGCAGGATTCCGTACACATCGAGACCGCCGACGAGACTGAAGCCATCCAGGAGGCGACCCGACTCCTGGGCGTCCCCGCCAAGGAGATTCTCCTCTCGCGCGCTGCGGACGGCGGATTCAAGGCCGTCCGCAAGATGCAGTCGCCTGTCAAGGTGGTCATCAGCGAAGACGGGTTGCGCGCCACGGCGTCACTGGTCGCCTCGGAGCTGGACCCCGCCGTGGAAGGCGGCGTGTCGCGCGCTGCCGTGATGCGCGCCATCGCCGAAGCCGGCGTCAAGGTCACGCCCATCGCCTCCGCCATCGACGCCATCCTGGACGCAGCCGCCGTGGGCGCCGCCGTGGAAGGCGTGGTGGTGGCGAAGGGCTCCCCGCCGACCAAAGCCGTGAACGCCGCCGTCACTCCGCGTGGGGACTGGCGCTATCCCGTGCTGCCGGGGGAGGTGCTTGGCGTCATCGAGCCTGCGCGTGACGCCAAGCCCGGCATGAAGGTCACCGGCGAACGCGCCGCCGTGGAGGGCGAATCCACCGGCCGGCCCATCCGTTTCTCCGAGACGCCTTATTGTCGTATCGACAAGAATTCCTACAGCGTGCGCAGCGAGACCTACGGCATGGTCTCACTTTCCCAGGGCGAGCTGGAAGTCGTCCCCGCATTCCAGGCGCTGGATAATGGCTTCCTGCTGAAGGTGGACATCCACCACCGCGACAACGACGGCGAAACCATCTCGCCGGACAGGCTGCGCCAGGCGCTCGCCATGCTCGGCTTCGTGGTGGGCTTCAAGGAAGAGCGCGTGGCCAAGGCCTTGGCTGTTTCCAAGAAGACGGACAAGCCCCAGCTGGGCGTCACCGTCTGCGAAGGACGCCCCCCCATCCATGGCGAGGACGGCTGGTTCGAGCTGCTCTATGAGGACCTGCGCTCCAAAGTGGGCGCTGAGGGCGCGCAAGGCGCCATCGACTTCAAGGAACGCGGCGTGGTGCGCTCCGTCCAGAAGGGCGAGCTCATCGGCGTGCTCCACCCCCCCACTGTGGGCGTGCCCGGCAAGGACATCTACGGCCGCGTGAGCACCGCCCGCGACGGCCAACCCTTCGAGCTCGCCACCGTGGAGCATGTGGATGTCCTGGAGGACGGGCGCACCTATTACGCCACCGAAGCCGGCATGGTGTTCCTGAAAGGGAACGTGCTGACCGTTACGGACGTCTACCGTACTGACGGCGACGTGGACATGTCCGTGGGCAACCTGAGTCTGGAGAAGGGCTCCATTCACGTGCGCGGCTCCATTCTGGCGGGGTTCGCCGTGCGCTCCCCCGCGAACATTCTTGTGGATGAAGTGGTGGAAGGCGCGGAAGTCGTCGCCGAGGGGTCGGTGCAGGTGGCGGGCGGCCTCCTCATGGACGGCAAAGGCCGCATCACCGCCGGGCAGGACGTCTCCGCGCATTTCATGAAGGACGCCATCGTCCACGCTGGCGGGGACGTCTACGTCAACCACGAGATAGCCAACTCCATGGTGGAAGCGGACGGCAAAGTGAAAGCCGTCTCGGGCCGGGGCAAGATTCTGGGGGGAACCATCCGCGCCGGTCGCCTTGTGGAAGCCAATGAGATAGGCAACGAGATGGGCGTGGGCGCCGCCATCCATCTGGGTCGGGAGCTCGTGCTCGACCCCGCGTTGCTGGAGCGCCGCGCCGAACTCAAGGAGCTGCTCAAGAAGATCTACGGCAAACTCGGCTCGGACTCGCCAAAGGCCGTGCTGCTGCGCACGCCGGAATCGCAGCGCGAGTCCGTTGGCCAGCTGCTCAAGACGCGACTCTCCGCCGAGAAGGAGCTGCAGAGCATCAACGAACGCATCCAGGAGCTCAAGGCCGCGCACCGCAAGGACGCCAGCGCGCAGGTCCGTGTACGCAAGACGCTCCACGCCGGCGTGGTCATCCATGGTTTTGGGGCCTGCCTCACCATCGAACAGGCGGAACCCGCCTGTCGCATCTTTTTCGACCGTACGCTGAACCGCTTCGTCGTCGGCAAGATGTGACATGATCGACGCGAGACGTCGGTTTGACCTCCTGCGTCAAATGCAGTAGAAAACGCTGCTCCTGCTTCGCCGGACGCAGCGGCGTCTGCTCCGCACCGAACCGGCGCAACGCTGCGGCTGCCGCCGGAGTGGGCCTCCCTGTTCCGACCCGCCCCGCGCATGCGCGCTCCTATCCATCTCACCAAACGCATCAGCTGAAGCGAGGCTCACATGTTCATGGATAAAAAGGTTGTCGTGGTCATGCCAGCGTACAACGCCGCTCTGACCATCAAGAAAACCTACGACGAGTGCATGGCCCAAGGCGTCGTGGACATGGTCATCGTCGTGGACGACTGCTCCAAGGACGACACCGTGGAAGTGGCGCAAGCCCTCCCCGACACCCTCGTCCACAAGCACGAAGCCAACAAAGGCTACGGCGGCAACCAGAAGACCTGCTACCGCCTCGCCCTGGAGCACGGCGCAGACATCGTCATCATGGTCCACCCGGACTACCAGTACACGCCCAAGCTCATCCCGGCCATGGCCACCCTCATCGGCAACGAGCTTTACGACTGCGTGCTCGCCTCCCGCATCCTCGGCGGCTACGCCCTCAAAGGCGGCATGCCCCTCTACAAATACGTGGCCAACCGCGCGCTCACCCTGGCGGAGAACATCCTCATCGACGCCAAACTCTCCGAGTACCACACAGGCTACCGCGCCTTCTCCCGCCGCCTGTTGGAGAACCTGGACCTCTCCGTGAACTCCGACGACTTCGTTTTCGACAACCAGATGCTCGCGCAGGTCATCTACGCCAACTACCACGTCGGCGAGATCAGCTGCCCCACCCGTTACGAGCCGGACTCCTCCTCCATCAACTTCAAGCGCAGCTGCATTTATGGAATAGGGTGCCTCAAGACGGCGTGGGATTTCCGCATGTGCAAGCTCGGCTTCAAGGAGAGTCCGCTCTTCCCGCCTTCCCTGAAGAAAGCCGCCCAGTGCAGCGGCCTTTCCTGAGCGATTCGCCAACTGGCTTCTCTTTCCCGGAAGACGCCTCCCCGAGATGGTTCGGGGAGGCGTCTTGTTGTGGAAGACCATCCGGTCCGATTCCCTACCGACTTCAAGCGCTCCAGGCCTGCAATCGTCATCTGCATGCACGGTGCGACGGCGCGCCCCTCCCCCGGGAGGACGCCTCCCCCGAAGCGCTTCCTCCGGTGATCCTGAAGGAGGTTCCTGGCCGTCCGGGACACGCCGTCTGCGCCCCGGCGGGCGGCTCTTTCGGTACAAGGCGCTCCGGCCTGAACCCGAAGAGGCTACGGCGTCCGGGGCCGACGCTGGGCGGCGAGGGGAAGCTTCGTGCCATCCTTCAGCGTCAGCTCGCCGGCAAAGGCGTCTTCCCCCTGGAACGCGCCGGTGAAGACGTGGCCGCTGCCGTGCTGTCCGGTTATCTGATCCCCGAAGACCAATCCCGCCACGGTGTATTTGTTCGTCTCGCCCAAGGGGTTGGTGACGTACACGACCCCCAGATAGCGGTTGGCCACCTGGTGCACCAGCGTGGGATCCTGCTCCAGATGCGCCACCACTTTGGAGCCGAAGAGCTCCGCGTCCCAGACGCCGGTGACGTCCAGCGAGGGCCCCACCCCGGGAGTGAGCGGCGCGGGCCCCTGCTCGACCTGCGCGAGGCACGGCGACGCGGTCAACACGATCAATACACAACACAACGCAAGATTACGGAGATGAAACATGAGGTGATCCATTCGCCGACAGCGACGATGGAGACGGCGCTGCGCCGGCTTGGTTAAAGGCGTTCAGGAGTGGACGCACGTCCACGAGCCGTTGGTGTTCATTCACGCGCACGCCCGGGAACCGGGTCTCGTCGAGCAGCGCGAAGCGGCCCTCCCCCGCCGTGATGACCTTGCGGATGACCGCATCGAAGGGCGCGAAGAAGGGCCGTCTGGCCGGGTAGGTGTCGTCGCGAGGCGGTGGCGCGGGGATCGTGATGGGCGCGCCGAGCTTGGCGAGCAGCCCAGCCACGGGTTCGCCCAGCGACTCCGGCCATCCCCAGACCAGCCAGAAGGGCGCTTTCTCCGTCGCGGGATGGAGAAACGAGGGCGTGAAGTGTCTCGCGTCGACCACGAGGAAATCCACGCCGTACATCTCGCAGAAACGGAGTATGGCGTCCGGATCGTCCGAGTAATACGCTTGCAGATTCGCTGCCAGACGGGGCGCCAGCTGGGCCCACAGGCCCACGCACCAGGGGTGCGCCAATTCGAAGGAAGCGAGAACTCGGCGTTGGCCGAAGGTCAACACGTTGTCCATGAGGTAGGGGTGCCCGGCGAGCATGGCTGCCGGCGGAGTCTGCCGGACCTGCGCATAGAGTGCGGCGTGCTCGCCGTAGTGGTAAAGGCCTTGGCCGTCCAGTCGCGCGCCCGCCGTGAGCGCCACCCCGACCAGGAGAGCTCCCGCAGCCCATCGCGGCAGCCGCCGGGCCAGCCACCAGCCGAGCGGCGCCCCCAGCAGAAGACACCACCCCAGATGTGCGCCGTATTCCACATAGCGTGAGGGGAGGAAAAGCGTCAGCAGCATGAGCCGCGCGAGCATGTACAATCCCACCGACGCCGCGACGACGGCCAGTAGCGGCTTCGCGGAGACGCCCCACCGCCGCCAGGGGAAGCGCCGGCTCGCCGCCAGCAGGAGAAGCCCCGCCGCCACGGCGACGAGCCCGCCGCGGACGGGGTCCCAGTCGATGAAAGGGAAGAGTCGTTCAAGGGGATCCAGCACGGCGAGCTTGAGCAGACTCGGCGTGGGCAATATGGCGAGGCGTCCCTCAGCAGTGAATTCCGGACGGCCGGCGATGGCTTCGGCGTCAGCCATGGGCCCGAAGCCTGCGGCGGTCAGCGCGTGACTGAAGAGGAAGCTCGCTCCTCCACCCAGTAGCAGGACTGTCGCGAGCCAGCCCCGACGCAATCCGTGCGGCGGCGCGATCCAACCGGGCCGGATGCGCCGCGCCAGCACGGCGACAACGCAGGCCCCCGCGCAGAGGGCGAAGATGTAAGGGATGAAGAGCGCCGCCGCCAACAGGATCCCCCCGGCGAGACGGCCTCGATCCGCCACCCACGCCCAGGCGAACCACACCAGTGCAGGCCCGGCGAAGGCGCGCGCCAATCCACCGGAAATATTATGCAAAAAATATGGATGCAGCAAGAAGACCACGAGCGCCCCCACCCCCATGGCGACACTGTCGCGGCGGCTGTCGGCCCCTGGTCCAACGCTTTGTCCCACCGCGGCGCCCAGCGCGAAGACGCCCCACCCCATCAGTACGTACAGCGCTCCGGCCACCCATTTTCCGGCCTCGAGCGGTTCCCCGCCGAGCCACGCCAGCGCGCGGTACAGCCCCCGTACGCCGTAGGAGACATAGTGGACGGCGAATTCCGTCAGCAGGTCCGGCGTGGGATAGAGCGCGGGATCCAGCCAGCGTTGCATCCAGAAGAGCTGTTGCCGCGCGTCGTCGTTGATGACGTATGGTGCGATGAGCCATGGCCCATGCGCCAGGGCGAAGACACACGCAGTCAGCGCCAACGCCAGGCAGTGGGCCGAAAGCTCCGGTCGCGAACGCGAAGTGGCGTGCTGAGTCGCCATGGGGAGAGTGAGGGCGGCGCGCCGCCGCCATGGGGAATGCGCGGCGGCGCCGAAGCGGGACGCCCATCGCCCGAGAGCATGCGCGTCCGAGCGTCCCCGTCGATCGATTACTTCTGGAAGATGACTTCGACTTTGAAGCCTTCACGGAGCAGCAGTTCCGGGTTGGGCGCCGTGAGTTCGACTTCATAATAGGAAGGCTGATCCAGCCCGGGGGAGATGGGCGTAAGCGAGATGGAACTCAGCGTGGCGTCGAAGTCCCGCTCCGGAAAGGAGCCCAGCGTGAAGACGGCCGGTTCGCCAGTGGCGACTCGGCTGGCTTCCAGCTCGAAGAGATGTGCGCGGATGACCATGGGGTCCATGACGCCGACTTTGGCGAACTCCATGCCGCCCACGAAGTACATCCCTTCATGGAACTCCGGGTTCACCCAGAGCACGTGGCCGCTGATGGGCGCGCGCAGGACAATGGTGTCCGGCACCTTGTCCAGGCCAACATCGTCCCCGAAATAGTCTTGCAGAATCTGGACCTGATCCTCGAGCTGCTTTTTCTGGAAACGGCGCTGTGCTTCCAAGGATTCAAGCTGCTTGCGGGTAAGTTCCAAGGTCGTCTGCAGCTTCTCCAGCTTCTGCGGCCCCATGAAGTCGCTCTCGGCGAGCATGCGCGCTTCGCGGAGTTGGACTTGCATCTCGTAAAGCGTGGGCTGCACTTGGGCGATCTTGTTGTCGATGGCGACCAGCGGCGCGGAGGAGACGCGGTTGCGGAAATCCGCCAGCACGGTGTTGCTGATTCTGTAGCGCATCAGCGGCTGGTTTTCTTCGACTTGCTCGCCGGTTTTGACGTAAATCTCCTCCACCGTGCCTTCGAAGGTGGGGATGATGGTTTGCTTGCGCGAGGCGTAGAGCTTGCCTTGGAAGATGATGTCGTCAGCGGAGAGCGCGGCCTCCTGCGCGGCGGGATCCGGCTCTGGCGCAGCGGGAGCCGGCGTTTGCGGAGCGCCGTCCACAGTGGCGTTGACGGGTTGGGGCGTGTCGTTTTCGCCGGCGTCTTGTTGCGCAGTCGCCGGGGAGACGCCGAGGGTGCAGATCAGGCACAGCGCTGCGACGACCACGCCGAGCGTGCTACCGAGTGAACGAAGCGGCGTCCACATAGGCGGAATACAGCAGACCCGAGAGTTGACGGAGATTGAAAACAGCCTTGTCATATTCGAACTCCTGCGCGAGCAAGGTGCTACGCGTATCGAGGCTTTGCTTCATGCGCTGGACGAACGCATCATAGGATATGGATCCAGATTTGTACTGAATTTCAGCTTGCTTGCGATTAAGCTCCTCCACCTCGGCGGAGGCGGTGAACAGCTTGATGGCGTTATCGAGCTCCTTGCAGCGCGCTTTCGTCTCCATGATCGTCCTGCGCAAGTTCAAGGTCGCGACGCGGAGCTCGGAACGGGCCTGGGTGATTTTGCGTTTCTCACGAATGACGCCCCGGTAGCGCTCGCCCCAGTCCCAGATGGGCACCACCAGTCCGATGCTGGCGAGGTAGACGTCCTCGTCTTCCACAGTGTTGTATTCACGGTTGATGCCGAAGCTGTACTTGGGCATGTACTCGGAATACGCCATCACCAGCGAGTCTTCCTGCAGCTCCACTTCGATCTGCTTTTTCTTCAGCGACAGAGAATTGGCCGCAGCGAGCTCGATGGTGGCGTCGCGGTAGCTGAACCCGGCCAGCACTTGTTGCCGGATGTCGTCCACATCCACTGCCAGAGCTTGTTCCGGCATGAGCCCGAGGATGCCTTTGAGCTGTTCCAGCACGAGCCGCCGGTCAGCGTCGAACTTCTCCAGTTTCTGCTCGGCTTCGGTCACGGTGCGGTCGGCGATGAGCACTTCCAGCGCTGTGCCCCACCCCTCGTTGTAGCGCTTGGTGGCGAAGGCCTTGTTCTGTCGGGCCCAGTCCAGCGCGTCTTGCTGCACGGCTTCGAGGCGGCCGAGATGGTGCAAGGCGATATAAACAATGCCGATATTATAGAACAGCTCGTCAATCACCCGAAGGTGTTCCAGAATGACGTAGTCCGTCATCAACTGTTTGGAGCCGATGGAGAAATACGCCCGGATGGGGTCGTACGAGCCGAAGGAGATATCGTAGGAGAACGCTTCGCTGTCCCGGTCGTCCGGGTTGTTGAGGCGGATGCTCGAGTTGACGTAGAGATCGGGCAGCAGATCGGCGCGCGAGTCCCAGACATCGAGCCGGCGGACCTTGATCTCCAACGCGCTGGACACGAGGAACGGCGATTGCCGCAGGGCGAGCCGGAGGCAGTCGTTGAAAGTCAGGGGGCCTTCCGGAGCCACGGCGTTGGGCACGCCGGCGCCGTTTTCGGAGCCCTCCGCCATGGCGGCGGCGCTGTCCTCCGCAGCGGCGTCGTCCACGACGCAACACACGGAAAGCAGGAGGATGGTCAGCAGGGCGATGCGACGCAGGAGGGGGAAGCAGGGGGTGCGTGTCACGCTCGATTCTCCGCTCATGTTTCCAGGAGGTTGCCGTCGCGCAGCATCAGTCGCCGAGTGCATTGCTGCGCGACGTCGGGGTCGTGCGTGACGACCACCATCGCAGTCTGGCTGTCAGACACGAAATCGCGGAAATAGGTCATTACCAGATCGCTATGTTTCAGGTCAAGCTGTCCGGTTGGTTCATCGGCGAAGATGATTTTGGGTTTGTTGACCAGCGAGCGCGCGATGGAGACGCGCTGTTGTTCGCCGCCGGAAAGTCTGTTGGCCGGGTGGTGGATGCGGTGGGTGAGGTTCACACGCTCCAGCGCAAGCTCGATCATCCCTTTTCGGTGGCGTTTCGGCACGCCCGCATAGAGCAAGGGGAACTCCAGATTCTCGTAGACCGTGGTGTGTTCGAAGAGGTTGCAGCTCTGGAAGACGAAGCCCGCGAAGGTGCGGCGGAACTGCGCTTGCTGGCTGCGCGTCAGGTCCGCCACTTCGCGGCCCACCACTTTGTACGACCCCGAGGAAGGCGAGAGCAGCAAGCCCAGAATGAAGAGGAACGTGGATTTGCCCATGCCGGAGGGTCCCATGATGGAGACCATCTCCCCGGGGAAGACGTCCAGATCCACTCCTTGCAGGATGGCGATGCGTTCTGCGCCTGTGGCGTAGTCCTTGCGCAGATTACGGACCTTGATCAACGGTTCCATGCGGTCTCTCTGATGCTCTGCTGCGCCTTGCCGAAGCGAGCGCGGCTTCTGCGGGACGGCCCCGGCTGGCTTCCGGGGTGTCCCGCGGATGTCGCCCGGGTGTCCCGCGGATGTCGCCCGGGTGTTTCGGGTGACGCGGCGCTATTCGTACCGGATTGCGGAGACAACGTCCATGCGTGACGCGGAGAGCGCCGGATAGAAGCCCGCCAGCACGCCAAGCGCCAGCGTGAAGACGATGCTCATGCCGGAGTAGACGTAGAAGAGGTCCTGCGGCGCCGAGGTGTTCAGCAACCGCACCGCGCCTTCCACGCCGGCGTAGCCCAACGCCACGCCCAGCACGCCCGCCACCAGACTCAGTGTGACGGCTTCCGCCAGAAACTGCATCATGATGTCCAGATCCTCGGCGCCCATCGCTTTCTTCAAGCCTATCTCTCGTGTGCGGGACTTCACGGCGGTCATCATCCCGTTCCAGATGCCGAAGCCGCCCAAGCCCAGCGTGGCGACGATGGAGAAATAGACGAAGGTCTCCACCCACCAGACGATGCGTTTGATGTGCTTGAGGGGCTCCCACGCCACCTCCACGTGGAGGGTTTCCGCGGGTTGTCGCGCCTTGATGACTTGCGCCAGCCGTTCCGCCACGATGGGCACGTCGTCCCAGGTGTTGCAGCGCACGTAGACCCGTTTGGGCAACAGGTTGAACATGCGTGCGCGCAGAGTGTTCAGCGGCACGTAGCCCCACCGCGCGCGGTCAATCTGGTTGCCGGGGTCCAACACGCCCACTACATGGTAGAGTTGTTTGTTGATGGGAATGCGTTCGCCCACCACATCCAGATGCCCGAAGATTTTCTGTGCGACGATCTCGCCAAGCACCACCACCCGGTGGCGCTTGCGTTGCGCTTCTTCCCCGAAAAGCTCACCCATGGCGCTGCTGATGCCCATCACTTCCCAGTAGTGCTCGTCCACGCCGAAGAGCGGGAAGTCCACGGTGCGGTCCTCCTGGGAGGTCACCCCTTGCGCCAAGGTGACGAGGGACGTGGCGTTCACCCCTTCGATGGCGTTGATGGCTTCCACCGTGCCGTCGCGGAACCACTCGGGACGGGCCATGCGGTCGTCGCTGGTGACGCCCTCCTCGAAGAAACCCTTGATGATGGTCGCCCCTCCGAGAAGGTCCAAGTCCTTGTTCAGATTGGACTTCACCTCTTCGCCCATGGTGAGGATGACGATGAAACCAGCAGTGCCCAGAGCGATGGAAAGCACCACGCCAAGATAGCGCTTGTGCTGCCGGATGACCTGGCGGATGCTGATGCGTAGCAGATCGCTGGTTTTCAACATGACATAAAGCCGTGGTTACGTTCGGAATCGTCTCGGCGAAGGCGCGTCGCACCGAGGAGGCCCCGCCGGTTCCGACTCCGGGGATTCTTCCGGATGCACCGCTGCGGGCTCGCTGGGTCGACTGATTCGCCTGGCTGGAATTGTCGTCTGCGCTCAGCCCTTGACGGCGGCAGGCTTGGCTTCTTCCTTGTCGACACAGATGCCGTGCTTGGGCGCAATTTCGGAAAGGATCTCCAGCACCCGCTCCACGTGCTCGTCCTTGTGCGTGCTCATGTAGGCGGTGCGGATAAGCGCCTTGCCCCAAGGCACGGCCGGGTAGATGGCCGGCAAGGCGAAGACGCCGCGTTCGAAGAGTTCGCGGGAGATCTGGAGCGCTTTCATCTCGGAGCCGACATGAATGGGGATGATGGGCGAGTCCATGTCGTCCACCTGCAGCCCGATGGCCTTGTACCCTTGGCGAACCTTGCGGTTCACCTCCCAGAGGCGCTCCACCCGTTCGGGCTCAGCTTCCAGAATCTTGATGCATTCGATGACCGCAGCTGCGCTGGAGGCCGGCAACGCTGCGGAAAATATGAGCGTCTTGGAGTCGTTCTTCAGGAACGCGAGCACGTCCTCGTGGTCCGAAGCGATGAACCCCCCGATGGAGGCGAGGGCTTTGGAGAAAGTGCCCATGATGAAGTCGACCTGCTCGGTGACGCCGAAGTGATGCGCCGTGCCGCGACCGTGGCTGCCCATGACGCCAAGGCCGTGGGCGTCGTCCAGGTAAAGGTAGAGGTCTTCGAACTCGTGCTTGAGCGAGGCGAGCTCGGGCAGCGCGGCCACGTCGCCGGACATGCTGAAGACGCCCTCGGTGATGAGGAACGCGTCGCCGCCGGGCTGCTTATCGCGCGCCTGCGTCAACTTGCGGGCCGCCTCCTGCCTGTCGTTGTGGGCGAAATAGGTGATGCGCGCGCGGGAGGACTTGCACCCCTCTGCGATGCTGGCGTGGTTTTCCTTGTCGAAAAGGATGATGTCCTCGGCGCGCATGAGGCTCTTGATGGCGCCCAGATTTGTCAGAAAGCCGGTGGTGTGCACCACGGCTTTTTTCTTGCCCACGAAAGCCGCCAAGCGTTCTTCCAACTCGTCGTGCAGGGTCATGTTGCCGGAGAGGAAGCGCGAACCGCCGGGGCCTGTGCCCCACCGGTCCACCGCAGCTTTGGCTTGCTCCACCACGCGGGGGTCGTGGGTAAGCCCGAGGTAGTCGTTGGAGCCGGCCATGACGAGCTCTTTGCCGTCCACTTCCACCAGGGGGCCGCTGGAACGGGCCACGGGCTGGAAATACGCGTAGAGTCCTGTCTGTTGGACGCCCTCGACCTGCTTCATGTAGGGGGCGATGCGTTCGGATATCTTCATACCGTGTTGCTTGAGTCCTGATGGAGTTGACGGGCTTGGTGGGGTCGGTGTTCTACGTGTCGTCGCAGGGGTTTGGCGTTCTGGCGCCGGGGGCTCTGCGAAATGGGTGCATGGCGCGTCCCGCGCTGTCGGGGACGGATTGCGCTGGCATTGGGCGGCGCGGGCGTGGCGCGCGGCGGCGGTCGGCGGCGGTCGGCGTTGTCGCGATTCGTGATGGCCCTCACACTTTCGCCTGCACGGCGTGTCTGCGGCGTGGCGTCCGCACACCCTTGGAGACGGTCGCAACGGTCGGGGCGAGCGCTGCGTCTGTCTTGCGCTTGGGACGTCCTCTCATGCGCACGAACTTCGAGCGCGTTTCCTTGCAAACAACTCGGCCGGCAAATCCACGGCCGGCAAACCCACAGCCGGGATGCGCCACATGGAGGTCGCGCCTTGGCTCCCTCCCCCTGCGTCACGTCCGTCAATACGGTTGGCGTCACGCCGGGTCTCGCCCTGTCTTCGCGCCGCTTCGTCTCTGCGTTACGCCGCGCCCCAGCGAGTCCTGCCGGACTGCCGGACTGCCAGACTGCGAGTCGGGGGTGCTGCGACTCGGGACGGCGTCTGTTGACGCCGCTGCGATCACGTCGCGATCCCGTTGCGGTTTCGCCGCATTCCCGGACTCTTCCGAGACGGTCCCTCGTGCGCGCCACGCCAAACCCGGCTCGCACCCTTTCCAGCTTCCGGCAGCGCCATGGTGGGGCATGCTGCGTCGCACTTCCCGGAAATCGCGACAGCCGCCGCATCCCATCAGGGGATGTCGTGCGCAGGTGGTGGCGTATGGGCGTCGCGCTATGCTTCCACGTGGCGGTCGGCGCAAGGATGGAGCCTTCTACACGCGCCGCTTTCCCCTTGTCAACACTGCGTCGCAGCGTGTGGAGCGTCCAATTTCTGGCTTTGGTGTACCCCCTTCGGCGCGTCGGCGCAAGGCGGTTCGGGGGTGCGGTGTGGAAAACGGACTTGCCTCCAGGCGCGCCATGAGGTACTTCCTGCTTCTTTCGTCCTTGTCCCTGCCCCTTTTGCAAGGCGTTCTATGGCCCATTCCAGCACCTCCGCGGGATCCCACCGCATTTTCCGAAAATTCGCGCACCTGTTCAGCGCGCACGGTTTGCGGGAGATCCTCCAGGGCGTCTTTCTGCTCTATCTCGCGCGGCATCAGGCGGAGACGTACGGGCAGTTCATGCTCGCCATCTCCGTGGGTCAGATCATGCTGTTCGTGGCGGAATTCGGGCTGAACCAGCACCTCGCCACGCTGTTGGCGCGCAAGACGGACTATCCCTCCACCATACTCACCCAGGTTTCGGTCATCAAAAGCGTGCTGTTGCTGGTCTCCTGGCTGGGCATGCTCATCTTCGTGTTCTGGCAGGGGTACACGCCGGAGATGAAGTGGCTGGTGATCATCATCTCCACGGGGGTGGCGCTGGAGGCGTTGGCGAGTTCCTTCTACGTGGCGTGCCAGGTGCTGGACCGACAGGACGTGGAAGGCCGGTGGCGCAGCATCGCCGCGGTGCTGGGTTTCGGGTACGGGTTGACGGCGTTGCTCTCCGGCGCCGGCGCCATCGCCGTCTCCTTCTTCAAGCTCGGGGAGACCATGGTGGCCATCGTGGGCGCGGGGTTCGCCACTCTGCGGCGGGCGCGCGCACGGATCAAGCCCAAACAGATCCGCATGATCTGGACCATCTGGCGCGGCGGCATCGTCTATACCATGATGGCGGTTTGCGCCATCTTCTACAACAAGATCAACATCTTCTACTTGCGCAAGTATGCTGGCGACCTGGGCGTGGCGCAGTACAGCGTGACATGGCAGGTGGTGGATTTCGCGTCCATCATCGTCTCGGGCATGTTGCTGCGGCGTGTGCTTTTTCCGCTTTTCGTGAAGCTCTGGGTCTCCAATCGTGAAGAATTTTTAAGGTTGGCGCAAGACACGGCCAAGTGGCTCATGGCTTCCTCTCTGCCGCTGATGTTCATTCTGGCGGTGGAGAGCGACCGGCTCATCCCCCTCTTTTTCGGCGACGCCTATCAGGACGCTGTCTGGATGCAACGCTGGCTGGTGGGCTGCATCTTCTTCGCCTATATCCACAATCTCTCCCATTATCTGATGATCAGCATCCAGCGCGAGCGCCTGCTGCTGGTCTTCTACATCCTGGGCCTCACCTTCAACATCATCTGCTGCACTGTGCTCATCCCCACGTATCCGTTGTGGGGCGCAGCGCTTTCCATCCTGCTCACCAAGGCCTTTGTGGCGATCATGACCGTCACCTTCTGCCAGATCCGTCTGGGCGTCATCCCGGCCAAGGGCCTCTTCCACATCATCCTCGCCACGGCTGCCGGAGCGGCGCTCTACGTGCTTGGCTCCAAGTACCTGTTCCGCGAGGCCAGCGAGTTGTTGGCGCTGTTGCCGATGATCTACCTCGCCTGGCAGTGGAAGAAGAGCCTGACCTCGCGCGCGCAGCAAGCCTCCTGACCGAGGGGCCGCGCCGACCCTTCCCGCCCCCGGCTTTCCCCGCTTGCGGGCCTGCGCCGATCGTCTCGGGCGCTTCGTGTGCGCCGTGGCGCATGACGGAGGCGGTGTCAGGCGTCTTTCGGGGATACCGGGAGCCGGCGAGGCGTGTTACGGTCGCCACGGCCGCGTTTTCGCCATCCACGCCACCCCGCAGGAGTTTCGCATGATCATCCCCTTGCTGGCGCTGCCCTTGTGGCTGTTCTGGCTGGCGGCGCCCCTGGCGGCGTACGCCATAGGCCACGCCTTGTTGCGCAAGGGCGACCCCCGGTCCGCCTGGGGCTGGATCGCCGTATGCCTGCTCACCCCGCTGCTGGGTCCGCCGCTCTATTTTCTGTTCGGCGTGAACCGCGTGCAGGCGCGGGGGGCGCAGCTCAAGCGCGACATGCCCTTCTCCCTCACCGCGGACGGCCGCCCCGATCCCCACGCGCCCCACACGCCCCACACGCCCCATACGACGGACAAGTCCACCCCGGAATCTTCCCCCCTGGCGCAGCTCCCCGACGCGTTCCCGGACGCCTGGCGCAACCAGGCCGCCCTGCTCTACGCGTTGACGATGGACCCGTTGACCACCGGCAACGTCCTGGACATCTTCGAAAACGGCGAGGAGGCATACCCGGCCATGCTCCACGCCATCGAGCACGCGCGCCGCCGCGTCTTTCTGGCGACCTATCTGTTCGACAACGACGAGACAGGCCGCCAGTTCATCGAAGCATTGACCCGCGCCATGCGCCGCGGCTGCGACGTCCGCGTGGTCATCGACGGCATGGGCGGCGTCAAGGTGCGCCGGGAAAGCGCCGCAAGCGAACTCCAGACGCGTGGCGTGCCTTGCGAACGCTTCCTCAGCCCGCGTATTTTTCCGCCATCCATCCACCTCAACCTGCGGTGTCACCAGAAAATCCTCCTGGTGGACGACGACGTGGGCTTCACCGGCGGCATGAACATCTCGGACCGCCACCGCGTGCGTGCGCCCGGCATCCACGCGCCGACCCAGGACGTGCACTTCCGCGTCCGCGGCCCCGTGCTCACGCAGATGGAAGCCGTCTTTCTCTGGCTGTGGGGCTTCGTCACCGGTCAGGCCACCACGCGTCCCGCCATGACGCCCCCCACCCACGACGCGCCCTTGCACTGTCGTATGCTCGCAGACGGCCCGGACAAGACCGTGGACTCCCTCACCCTCGCATTGACAGCGGCCATCCACGCCGCGCGGCGGCGGGTCACCATCGTCACGCCGTATTTCCTGCCGCCGCCCACCCTGCAAGACGCCCTCAAGACCGCCGACGTGCGGGGCGTGCAGGTGCGCGTCGTCATTCCGGAGAAGAACGACCAGCCGTGGATTCACCGCGCCACCTGCCGCATGGCCGCGCGGCTGCTCGGCGCCGGCGTGGAGATCTACCTGCAGCCGCCGCCCTTCGCGCACACCAAACTCTTCATGGTGGATGGGGAATACGCCATGGTCGGCTCGGCGAACATGGACAGCCGCAGCCTGCGGTTGAACTTCGAGTTGACCATGGAGGTCTACGACGGCGGCTTCGTCGAACAGCTGGAGGCCTACGCCGAGACGCGCGTGGTCGCAGGAACCCGGCTGACCTACGCCGCGCTGCAGAACCGCAGCCTGCCCACACGCCTGGTGGACGGCGCGTGCTGGCTGCTTTCGCCATATCTGTGAGGGGGCGTCAGCAGGCGTCTGGGTCGGGGAGGTCTTCCAACAGACAAAGACTCTTGCGCTCGCCACTCCCCGAGGCCGTCACCACTCCCGCGACATAGGCGTCATGCGTGAGAAACGGAGCGTGCAGCGCGCCATCCCGTAGGACTCTGGCATGAGCCCTCATCGCCAGACGCCGCCGGGACGCCAGCGGGGGCGGCGCGTCACCGGGGGGAAGTGCTGACGCACCCGGTCGTGGCCTCGCAGCATGCGCAGGGGCGGGTGCGCCGCCTGGAAGGCCTCGTCGTCCAGCAGCGCCAGCAACCGCGTCACGCGTTCCTCCGTCTTCGGGTGGGTGCGCAGCAGTGAGGGGTGGAGCTCCTTGCGGCCGTGCATGAAGAGTCGCTCGAACCAGCCGCCTTGCACGCGCTCCATCACGTCCAGCGCCTTGGCCAGCCCCGCCGGGTCCCCAGTAAGGCGCGCGGCTTCGAGATCCGCGTCGAACTCCCGCGCTCGGGAAAGCCCCAACTGCATGAGCCCGGAGAGCAGCGGCGCCGCCAGCAGCAGCAGAAGCGGCGGCCACGGCAAGGCGAATTCCCCCGAGAGCATGAGCGGCAAATTGATGAGCACCAGCGCCTGCCCCACGAACGCGAAGGCCCCTGTCACGCGCGAGGCCGTGTCCGCCAACCCCATCACCCACATGTCGTTGTTGCGGATGTGGGAAAGCTCGTGAGCCAACACCCCGGCCAGGGCGTGCAGATCCATGGCTCGCAACAGCCCGTCCGTCACGGCGATGGCCGGCTCCTTCCCGCCTACCGAGAAGGCGTTCATGATCTGGGTAGGCGCGTAATACAAGGTGGGCGCGCGGGGCAGACCGGCGCGGCGCGAGAGTTCTTCCAGCAGCATGGTGAGCGACGGCGCCTGCTCCCGAGGCACGGGCCGGGCGCCGTACATGGTGAGCACGGCGCGCGGCGAGACGCGGGGCCCCAGCAGCAGCCCCGCCACCGAGACGCCCACGGCCCAGGCCACGCCTTCCCAGCCCGCCAGCACGAAACCCATCAGCCCGGCCAGCAGCGCCATGCCGGCCAGCAGCGCCAACGAGTGGAGCAGGTTGCGCAGCTTGTTGCGCCAGTATGTCGCGCCGTGGTCCATCAAGACAGTATACAGAAAAGCACGGGCCGTGGGCAAGGCGGCGTCGCTACCGAAAACTCACCGCCCGGTCCGGTCGGGGGACGTGGTATCCTGCGGACTCATCACAACCCCAGCCTCACAAGGAGGAGCCATGGCTGAATCACAACAACAAGAGTACAAAGGCTATACGATGTCGATCGCGCCCCAGGGCGAGAAGTGCGCCGTCTTCGATCTCACCATCCGGAAACCCACCGGCGAGGAATGGCAGCATGTGGGGACCGCCGGCGACACCGCCGAAGCCGCGTTCGACCGAGGCAAGCAGATGATCGATCATGAGGAAGCCATGCAAGCGGGATAGCGCCGCCTGCCCGCCATGACGTGACTGACCCGGGGAGCCGCCTTGACGACGGCTTTCCCGGGCCGTTCCTTCCGGTTGTGCAGGCTTGTCGAGACGCTTGGGGCCGAGCCTTTGCGAAGGGCGTCCCGGCAGGGCGTTCCGTCAGGCTCACCACGATCGCGGAGCCGGCGGGATCTGCGGAGCCAGCGGGATCTGCGGGATCTGCGGAGCCGGCGGGATCTGCGGAGCCGGCGGGATCTGCGGAGCCGGCGGGATCTGCGGAGCCAGCGGGATCAGGG
>CAYVWB010000028.1:22813-50898 GCA_964455395.1 uncultured Desulfovibrionaceae bacterium | reverse complement strand
GCTTCATGTAACCCCGCTTCGGGACGCTGCGCCGAACACGCGCACGCCGTCCCCTCCGCATGACCCCGGCCGACCGGACGCTGCGGCGGAAGCGGCGTTTCATCTTGACGTGACACCCACCCGGGGCGCGTGCGGTTCATCACGAGACGAGGAAACTCGCCAAGGCCTTGGCGGCGAGTTCGCCGTCCAGCATGCGCAGCTCCGCCTCCACGGTCACCACGCGGCGGCCCCGCTTGAGCACACGCCCGTACGCCACCACACGCTGCCCCTCGCGTACGGTGCGCATGTAGCGGGTGGAGAGCTCCACCGTAGCAGTTTGCTGAGCGTCCTCCAGGCCGGCGAGCACGGCGTGCGCCATGGCTTCGTCCAGCAATGCGGCGATGACGCCCCCCGCCACCACGCCGGCGCCCTGGAGATGGTCCCGACGGATGGTGAGCGCCAACTCGGCTTCGTCCGGCTGGATGCGCACCACCTCCACGCCGAGACGGCTGAAGAGCGGGTTGACCTGCTGATCGGGCTTGCGCACGGCTTCCAGGTAGTCGCTGATCATGAGTGGCTGTCCTTCTTGGGCCTGCTCGGGGCCTTGGGGCCTGCGGGCTTCGGGAGATCGGGGCGGCAGCCCTGCGTGGAATGGTCGCCGAGGCGTACATCTCCGGAATGCGACACGAGGAAGCGTGGCGTGCGCTGCGTGTCGCGACGGCCCTCTCCGATCGCGCGCCCCATGTGGCGTCAGACGTCTTTCATGGCGTGGGCGTCGGGACGCGGACTGGCGACGCCTTTGCCGCCGGGCCAGGGGCTTCCCTTCAGGAGTCGATACATCTTGAGAGCTTCCGGGAACTCGGCGTTGATGGACAGCGCCGTGGTGATCTTCTCCAGCGCAGCTTTCTTGTCGCCGAGGAAGTAGTACGCCTTCGCCATGTTGAAATGGACGTTCTCGTCATGGGGCGTCAACTCCAGGGCCTGGCTGTAGGCCTGGATGGCGCCTTGGACGTCCCCGGCCTTGCGCAGCTTCACGCCCAAGGAGTTGAAGGGGTTGGGCGCTCGGCGGTCGAACTTGAGGATGTCGATGAAGACCTCCTTGACCTTTTCCAGCCGGTCCGTCTCCGCGAAGATGTCGGCGGCGCGCTGCAGGTAGAACTGGCATTGCTCCAGGTCGCCTTTGTTCTTGTACGCCTCGGCCATGCCGTGGTAGGCGTCCGCGAACATGTCGTTGATCTTCACCGCTTTCTGGAACGCCACGATGGCCTTGCCGTACTTCTCCTTGGCCAGCAGCATGCAGCCCATATCGTAGAATTTCTTGGCTTCCTCGTGCTGGGAGAGGACCTCTTCGAATTCCTCGATGGCTTCGTCGAAGTCGCCGGTCTCCATCATGAGCTTGGCGTCGCTGATCTGGCGCGTCTCGATCTCGTTGTAGCGAATGAGCTGCATGGCCGTGTTGATGTGGCGCTCGAACGTCTCGTCCGCGTAGGGCCGCAGGATGTACCCGGAGACGCCGGAGGCCACGGCGTCCAGCACGGCGGCGCGTTCGTTCACGGCTGTCACCATGATGACAGGGATGCGCTTGAGGCTCGGGTCCTTCTGGATCTGCTTGAGAAAGGCGTTGGCCTTGGGGCCTTCCACCTCGTGATCGAGGATGACAAGGTCGCATCCGTTGGCTTTGAGCGCGGCGTAGGCTTCCTGCGTGGCGCCGTAGTGTGCGTCAAATTCCAGCCCCACCACCCGCAGGGCTTGCCTGTCGCGGTCCAGATGCTTCTTGTTGTCCGTGATGATGACCACCCGCTTGGGCGGTCCGCTGCGCTTGTTGTTGTTCTTGACGTCCAACCCCATGGAGCTCCCCCGGCTCTGGCCGCTTCCGACCGCTTCAGACCGCTGACGACCCGACTCATCCGTTGCGTCCGGCTCGTGCGGTCCGCCCCGTCCCCTGTCAAACGCCGCCGCGCACGCCGCAATGCTGAGAGGCGTGCGGACATCGCCGGCGACAAGGCCTTCCAGTCCGTGATTCATCCACAATAGACCAAGGGACGCCGCCCTGGCAATGCGCGACGGCAGCACCCGGAGGGCTTCCGCCCCGAAAACGGCAGCGAACCCGCAGCGTCAGCGGCCCAGCCCCTCTCCGGGCGACATGCGCTGGCCGGTCAGGGCCGTCTCGTACCCGCCTTGGGCGACAATGGCGCGCTGCGTCTCGTCGTCTTCCAGCAAGGCGAGCAGCGCCTGGACGCGGGGATCCTCGGCGTGCGCCGCAGGGATGAGCAGGTCGTAGCGCTCCCGCGCCAGGGGGACGAAGTCCAGCGCCAGAGCCCGGGCCGCAGCCATCACCCCCAGGCCGCAGTCGGCTTCGCCCATGGCCACGTTCAGCGCCACCGCCGTGTGGGTGTGCTCTTCCTTGCCGTAGCCGTTCACTGCGCTCGGCTTGACCCCGGCGAGTTTCAGGTGGTGATCCAGCAGGATACGCGTGCCGGCTCCGCGCTGGCGGTTGACGAAGCGCACATCACCCCGCGCGAGGTCCGCGACCCCCTGCAGGCCCTTGGGGTTGCCCGGCGCCGTGATGAGCCCTTGATGGCGGATGGCGAGGTTCACCACGAGGAGATCCAGGTCCGGCGTGTACCGTGTGATGAAAGGGAAATTGAAATCGCCGCTTTCGGGGTCGAAGAGGTGGGCGCCGGCCATGAGCGCCATGCCCTCCTTGAGCGCGGTGAGCCCGCCGAGGCTCCCCACGTGGTTGGAGACGAGCCGTACAGGGTGGCGTTGCGTATCGCGCTGGGCCATGAGCCTGTCCGCCAGCAGGTCGAGGGTGGCGTCGTGGCTGCCCACCACGAGCAGCACGTCGGCCAGGGTCTCGCGAGGGGTCAACAGCTCGATGGTCACGGTCTCGCCGGCTTCAACGCCCTCGCACTGGGGAGGGATACGGGTGAGCGCCTGCGCTCGGCTGAGCGTGGTGATGTTGCCTGCGCCGCGCGACAACGGCGCAGCCACGAGCCTGTCGCCCACTTCGCCCACGCAGAGCCGCAGGAACTCCGTCAACCCCGGCTTGGAAGGACTGCGGCGACTCAGCACGGCTTCGGCCTGCGGCCGAGGCGCTGTGGGGATATGGCCCAGCCGCGCCGCCAGCGGGATGATGAGCTCCTCCATGACCACGGCGGCGCTCACCGGGTAGCCCGGCGCACCAGCCAGCAATGCGCCCGGCCGCGGGGAGCGGGCGTCGGCGACAGCCAACAGCGCGGGCTTGCCCGGCATGGCCGAGACCCCATGGACGCGCACTTCGCCCAACGCTTCGAACACGCTGCGGGTGTAATCCTTGGAGCCGGCTGAGGAGCCGGCGCAGGTCGCCACGACATGGGCGCCGTCGTCCAATGCTTGCCGCACGGCGGCGGCTATGGCGTCGGGGTCGTCCTGCACGGGCTTGACGCGGCGCGCTGCGAGCCCGGCCTGGGCGGCCATGGCCACGAGCATGGCGGAGTTGGACTCCACCACCTGCCCCGGCCCCGGCGTGGGTCTGTCGTCCGCGTCCAGAATCTCGTCGCCGGTGGGGATGACCACGAGCCGCGGCTGCTCCCACACCGGGACCTCCCAGACGCCGGCCGTGAGCAGCGCGCCCACATCCCACGGCGTGATCACGTGGTTGCGTGGAAAGAGCAGCTCGGTGGCGACCATGTCCTCTCCCATGCGACGCACGTGCCGCCAAGGGAAGACGGGTTCTTCGATGGCGGCGACCTCCTCCCCTTCTTCCTGCAGGAAGCGCACATGCTCCACCATGACCACGGCGTCCGCATTGAAAGGCGCAGCCGGCGTATGGGGCAGGGGTTGTCCGGTGTTGATGGGCAGATAGTCCACCCCGCGGCGCAACAGCACGGGCTGGCCCTCCCGGGCGGCGAAGGTGCGCCGTGCTTCCACGGCCACGCCGTCCATGGCTGCGCAGTGGACGTTGGGCGCGGAGTGCGCTGCGGCCACGGCGTGGGCCAGCACGCGGCCGGCGGCGTCGCGGCTGTCCAGACTCTCCACGGCCAGGGGCGTCTCTTCGGCGCTGAGGGCCTCCCATGTCCTGGCCAGGGCGTCTTCCAACGAGACCGTCTCCAGATAGACGCCGGGTCGGTTGCTCGGCAGCATGGCGCAGCTCCTATTTGGCGTAGCCCACGGCGCGCCGCTCGCGGATGACGGTGACGCGTATCTGTCCGGGATAGGTGAGGTTTTCTTCGATGGACTTGGAGATGTCCTTGCAGAGCAGATAGGTCTTGTCGTCGTCCACGTTCTCGGAGTTCACCATGACGCGGATCTCCCGACCGGCCTGTATGGCGTACGCCTTGGAGACCCCGTCGAAATGCTTGGCGATGTTCTCCAGATCCTCCAGGCGCTTCACGTAGTTCTCCAGGAGCTCCTTGCGGGCGCCTGGCCGGGCTCCGGAGAGGCTGTCCGCGGCTTGGACGAGAACGGCGAGGGCGTTCTTGGGGGGCACATCCTCGTGGTGGGCTGCGATGGCGTGGATGATCTCCTTGCCTTCGTTGAACTTTTTGGCCAGATCTGCGCCGATGGTGGCGTGGGGGCCTTCCACCTCGTGGTCCACGGCTTTGCCGATGTCGTGCAACAGACCGGCGCGCTTGGCCTTTTTGACGTCCATCTTGAGCTCCGCCGCCATGACGCCGCAGAGGGAGGCGACTTCGAGGGAGTGCTGCAACACGTTCTGGGAGAAGCTGGTGCGGTATTGCAGTTGGCCGAGGAGGCGGATGATATCCGGGTGGATGCCATGCACGCCGACGTCGAAGGTGGCTTGCTCGCCCATCTCCCGCAGCTTGACTTCCATTTCCTGCTGGACTTTGTTGACCACGTCTTCGATGCGCGCGGGATGGATGCGGCCGTCCGAGATGAGTCGCTCCAGAGCGAGCTTGGCGATCTGCCGGCGCAGGGGGCTGAACGCCGAGAGGATGACTGTTTCCGGGGTGTCGTCGATGATCAGGTCCACGCCGGTTGCGGCTTCCAGAGCGCGGATGTTGCGGCCTTCCCGACCGATGATGCGGCCTTTCATGTCCTCGCTGGGCAGCGTCACGGCGGTGACAGTCTGTTCCGCCACGAAATCCCCGGCGTAGCGCTGGATGGCGGAGGCCATGACCTCCTGGCTCTTGCGCACGGCTTGTTCCTTGGCTTCGGTCTCTATCTGGCGGATCATCATGGCGGCTTCGTGACGGGTGCGGGACTCCACCTCGTCCATGATGCGGTGGCGCGCTTCTTCCGAAGTCAGCCCGGAGATCTCTTGGAGGCGCTTGGATTGTTCATCCACCAGGGTCGCGAGCTCCTCGTCGCGTTCATCCAGCTTGCGCTCCTTGCGGGTGAGCTCCTTTTCCAGCGCGAGCACCTCGCTCTCCTTGTGCGTGGCTTTCTCCAGCTTTTCCTCCAGGCGTTCCTCCTTTTCGAGGACTTTGCTCTCGCGCTTCTTCAGCTCGCGTTCGCGCTCCTTGAGCTCCCCTTCCATCTCCTTCTTCTGGCTGAGGATTTCATCGTGAGCCTGGAGCTTCACTTCTTTCTTGTGCGCCTGGGCTTCCTTGCGCGCTTCCTCCACGATGCGCCGGGCGAGCTCCTTGGCGTCGTTCATGCGCTTGGTGGAGAGGAAATGGTGCAGGGCGTATCCGCCGCCAGCGCCGGCGGCGATCCCGAAAAAGATCAGAAAAATATTGATGAGGGTGTCCATTGGGCCTCCTTATGCACACGAAACGCCGGCTCAAGAGACGTTTCGGTAGGGGCGCCTTCCACGCACGATCGCGCGGACTGGCGCCTTTGGGCGAGTTTGCGGCCTTCAGGACGAACGACGCGTGCGACGTTTGCGGTAATCACGCCGTGGCGTTGACCACGGCGGACACTGCTCACGAAGCGCAGGCGGGTGCGGGGTATCGAGCGACGGCGTCCCGCGATGCAGCGAGACGACCTCTGCGGAAGGGGATCAGGTGCGCGCGGGCGGCTCCCGGAACAGCACGGGAACCCGGACGCCTCGGGCATACCTTGTGAGCCGAATGCGCCGTGCGCGGGGTCGCGCCGGCGTGAGAGGAAAGCGTCGCAAGCGACGTCTGCAGGGTCTGCCTTGGCGAGCTCGCGCTGACGGGGCCCCTTGGAGCGCGCCGCCTTTGCGCCTGAGCGTCGCCTCGGAACGTGCAGTCGTCCGGGCAACTCTTCGTGCAACCCTGTGTACAACAGAACGCGCATCCCCTTGCGCCGGATTTTCCGGCAAGCAAGGCGTCGGTGGCCGTGGGCGCGCGCGCAGGCATGCCGCGCGACTGCACGCACCGTTTTGGCGGGGGCAGGCTTGCGGCGTGGGCCCAGCACGGGCGGCGCGTCGGGAAGCGCACGGGGTGGGACGGCGTGCGCCGTGGCGACCCAGTGAGCGCGGTCGTGCGCGCCGTCTCGAAATCCTCTCCAGCTGTATTCATGATCCTCGCCGTTCCCGAAACGTCGCAGCGGCGGGTGGGAACGCGTGCGGGGCGGCGCGGGCGGCTGGCGCCTGTGCGCGGGCCGCTTGTCGCGCGACGGGGTCGCCGTTTCCGACGTATCCCTTTTGTCGCGGAGGCGCGGCGCGCTGCGCGGCTGTGGAGACTATCGACAGGGCGTCTCGTGGACGCTTGTCTCGCCTCCTGCGCACAGAGCAGCCGTGGGCCTCTGGCGTCGCTCCGCCGGCCCTTGAGCCGGACGGCGATCGGGAGAGCATCTTCTCGCCAGGAGTACGCCCCGGAATGCCGTGTCAATGGCTTTTTTGAACCATGCGTGCCATGGTGGGCGCCGCCGGCGGACCTTCAGGCTCCTCGCTCGAGTCGCGAGTATGCTCACCAGTCCGCGAGGGTAGCGCCCTGTGTTTTTTCATTGGCTCAAAAAACACACCAGAGGAAGCACGCACATCCCAGGGTTGTCCTGTCGTCACTCGATGGTGTCACACCTCGTCTATTCTGGCCAAAAGCTGAGCGATCCGGTTCTCCAGTTCGCCTTGCCTTCGGTTGGACTGCAGCAAGTCATCAGCAAGTCCCAAGGCCAAAAACACTAAAAGACGTTCTTTGCTAATCTGACGTCCATCATCCAGTTTCTCGAATCGCGATTCCAGCAGCGCCGCCGCTTCTTCGACCCGTCCCTTGTCCGCCTCGGCCTTGAACGACAGATTGAGACCAAGGACGTCCAGCGTGTAGCGCGGCATGACGCTGATCACTCTTCCAGAGGCGCAGCGCTGAGCTTGTCGAGCAAGGCGTCGATGCGGGCGAGCACTTCTTCCTTGGCGGCTCGCTCTTCCGCGAGCTCCTGTTGCAGACGCGCGCGTTCTTCCTCGTGGGCGGTGGCCCCTTCGGCCGCCTCCTGTCGCAGACGCGCATTCTCCCGTCGCAGCCCTTCGAGGGTGCTCAGCACTTCCCCCAGCTTGTGTTCCAACCTGTCAATCGCTTCCATTGCATTTGCATACGCGCTCTACAAGGAATTATCAAGAAGGACTCTGCAAACACCGTGAATTCACAGTTTTGTTCATTCCTTGGCCTTCCCGCGGGTTTGCATCCCCTGCGCCTCTTTCACACTCTGGCGGCCCCGCGCCACAGCCAGCGCGTTGGCGGGCACATCTTCGGTAATCGTCGAGCCCGCAGCCACCAGCGCATCCTCCCCGACAGTCACGGGGGCCACGAGCGCGGCGTTCGAGCCGATGAACGCGCCGGCGCCCACCGTGGTGCGGAACTTGTTCCGGCCATCGTAATTGCAGGTGATGGTCCCTGCGCCGATATTCGCGCCAGCGCCCACCTCGGCATCGCCCAAGTAGCTAAGATGGTTGGCTTTGGAGCCAGGCCCCAACGACGCGTTCTTCAGCTCCACGAAGTTGCCCACCCGGGCCCGTTCACCAAGCGTCGCGCCGGGCCGCAGCCGCGCATAGGGGCCCACCGCGGCATGTTCGCCCACGCGCGCGCCCTGGAGCGTGCTGAAGTGGTGGACCTCGGCGCCCGCCGCCACGTGAGCGTCCTGCAGCACTGTATGGGAAGCGATGCGCGCCCCCGCTTCGACACGGCTTGCGCCCAGAATTTCCGAGGGGCCCGTGATTTCCGCGCCGGGCTCGATGACCGCGCGCGGCCCCATGCGCACGCTCTCCGGAGAACGCACAAGGACGCCGGCGTCCAAGGCGGCGTCCACAAGTTTGCGCCGCAAGTGTTCTTCAGCGCGTACCAGCTCCCGGGGATTGTTGACGCCCAGCAAGCGCAGCACGTCCTCGTCGCCAACGTCATGCCCAGCAGAGCCCAGCACTCCTTCCACGACCAGCCCCGCCTCGAGGCTCAGCGCCACGAGATCGGTGATGTAGAACTCGCCGCTGGCGTTGTTGTCGTCTAGGCGCGCCAGCAGGGGCGTCATGGCTTCCAGATCCATGGCGTAGCATCCCACGTTGATCTCCCCGGTGATGGCGCCGTGGATGGCGGTGTCGAAGTCCTTGGCTTCCACGATGGCCGCGACCTTGCCGTCCTCCCTCACCACGCGGCCGAACGCCCCGGGATCGTGCAGGGAAGCGGAGAGGAACGCCAGGGGCGCGGCGTTGGCGCGGTGGATGAAGTCGTCGAGATCCTCGGGGGTGATGAGCGGCGTATCCCCGTTGATGACGAGGAGCCGTCGCACGCCGGCGGCTTGGAGCTGGGGCCATGCGGTCTGTACGGCGTGGCCAGTGCCGCGCTGCTCCTGTTGGAGGATGAAGCGGTCCAAACGTTGCGGAAAGGCGCGTTCCACGAGCTCGACGGCGTGGCCCACGACAGTCCAGACACGGTCGCCGAACAGTGGCTCCAAGGCGTCATGGACGTAGGCGAGCATGGGTTCGCCGAGGAGTTCGAAGAGGACCTTGGGTTGCTGGGAGCGCATGCGCGTGCCCTTGCCGGCGGCAAGGACGAGGGCGGCCCATTCATCTGGGAGGGGTGTCGGCAGAGGCATGGCGGTAGCGTCCTTGGGTGAAGGTTCGCTCCTGATCATAACGTTTCGGCCTGGGTCGAACAAGGGTGACGGAGAGCAAAAAAAAGCGGACCGCCGAGGCGGTCCGCTTAGTCGAGGCGTGGTGCGAAGACCTAGGCGTTGACGCCAGCGGTCTTCATGCGCGCAAGGGCGCGTTGGAGTTCGGCTTGCGCACGGGTGAAGGCGACCTGGTCTTCAGCTTCCTTCATGCGCAGCTCGGCGCGCTCTTTGGCCTTGCGGGCGCGTTCGATGTCGATCTCTTCGGCTTTTTCGGCTTCCTCGGCAAGGATGGTGACCTTGTTGTCCGAGATGTCGGCAAAGCCTCCGGCGACGTAGACGTATTTCGTCTTGCCGCTTTGCTTGTAGTAGAGGTTGCCGACGTGGAGGGCCGAAAGGAAGGGGATGTGGTTCGGCAGGACGCCGAACTCGCCTTCCAGGCCGGGAGCGCCGACATATTCCACCGACTCGCTCAGCACGAGCTTGTCGGGGGTGACGATTTCCAACTGCAGAGCCTTGTCCATGAGCGTCTCCTCGTGGCTTAAGCCTCAGCCGCCTGGCGCTTCTTGCTCTTTTCCACAGCGTCTTCGATGCCGCCGACCATGTAGAAGTCGTTCTCGGCGAGTTCGTCGTGCTTGCCTTCGAGGACTTCGCGGAAGCCGCGGATGGTGTCTTCCAGTTTGACGTAGACGCCCGGCGTGCCGGTGAAGGTCTCCGCCACATGGAAGGGCTGGGAGAGGAAGCGCTGGATGCGGCGGGCGCGGTGGACGACGAGCTTGTCTTCATCGGAGAGCTCGTCCATGCCGAGGATGGCGATGATGTCCTGGAGTTCCTTGTACTTCTGGAGGACCTGCTGGACTTCCCGCGCGGTCTGGTAGTGTTCGGCGCCCAGGACGTTGGGGTCCAGGATGCGGGAGGTGGAGTCCAGGGGATCCACCGCAGGGTAGATGCCGAGCTCGGCGATCTGCCGGGAGAGCACGAGGGTGCCGTCCAAGTGCGAGAAGGTCGTGGCGGGCGCGGGGTCGGTCAAGTCGTCCGCGGGCACATACACGGCCTGCACCGAGGTGATGGAGCCCTTGTTGGTGGAGGTGATCCGCTCTTGCAGACCGCCGAGGTCGGTGCCGAGAGTGGGCTGGTAACCCACCGCGGAAGGCATCCGGCCGAGCAGCGCGGACACTTCCGAACCGGCCTGGGTGAAGCGGAAGATGTTGTCGACGAAGAGCAGCACGTCCTGGCCTTCCTCGTCACGGAAGTACTCCGCACAAGCCAGCGCGGTGAGGGCCACGCGAGCGCGGGCTCCCGGAGGCTCGTTCATCTGTCCGTAGATGAGCGCGGCTTTCTCGAGAACGCCAGCGTCCTTCATTTCATGGTAGAGGTCGTTGCCTTCGCGGGTGCGCTCGCCCACACCCGCGAACACGGAGATACCGCCGTGCTGCTTGGCGATGTTGTTGATCATCTCCATGAGGATAACGGTCTTGCCCACGCCAGCGCCGCCGAAGAGGCCCATCTTGCCGCCCTTGGGGAAGGGGATGAGCAGGTCGACGACCTTGATGCCGGTTTCGAGGAGCTCAACCGTGGTGGACTGCTCGGTGAAGTCCGGCGCAGGCCGGTGGATGGGCAGGGTCTTGGCGGCTTCGATGGGGCCGGCTTCGTCCACGGGCTTGCCCACGACGTTCATGATGCGGCCCAGAGAAGCTGCGCCGACAGGCACCTGGATGGGCTGGCCGAGGTCCTTGGCTTCCATGCCGCGCACCAGACCTTCGGTGGCGTCCATGGCGATGGTGCGGACCACATTGTCGCCGAGGTGCTGCGCCACTTCGCAGATGAGCTCGGGAGCGTCCTGGTTGTTGGGGTTGGAGATTTCGAGCGCGTTGAAGATGTTGGGCAGTTTGCCCGGCTCGAACTCGACGTCCACGACGGCGCCGATGACCTGAACGATCTTTCCGATATTGTCACTCATCGTTCTTCCGCTCCTTTATCCTTTGAGCGCCTCGGCGCCGCCGACGATATCCATCAGCTCTTTGGTGATCGTGGCCTGGCGCGTCTTGTTGTACACAAGGGTCAAGTTACCCACCATGTCGTCACACGCCTTGGTGGCGTTATCCATCGCCGCCATCCGAGCGGCGTGCTCCGAGGCGGAGGTGTCCAGCATGCCCCGATAGACCATGACCTTGATGAAGCGGGGCAGGAGCTCCGCCAACAAGCCTTCCACATCGGGTTCGTAGATGTACTCGGTGGCCGGACCGGCGGCGGTTTCTTCGCCTTCGGCGGCGGCCGGCTGGATGGGCAGGATCTGCATGGTGTTCGGCTGCTGCCGCGCCATGGAGACGAATTCGCCGAAGATCATGATGACTTCGTCCAGCGCGCCGGTCAGGTAGCTGTCGATGAGCTCCGTGCCCACGGTGTTGGCGAAGGTGAAGTCGAAGCTGTTCATCATGTCGGCGTACTCGGCGGCGACAGCGAATTCGCTCTTGCGCGCCCAGTCCCGCGCCTTCTTGCCCACGGCGTAGATCTGCACGTCCTTGCCTTCCTCCTTCTTGGAGGCGGCGAGTCTGGCGGCGGCTTTCAGCTGGTTGGCGTTGAAGCTGCCGCACAGGCCGCGGTCGGACGTCATGACCAGAATGCCGGTGGTGTTGACGGTTTCCCGCTTTTCCAACAGCGGGTGGGCGGTGGCGTCCGCCTTGGAAGCCATGTCGCCAAGCATCTCGTAGAACTTCTCGGCGTAGGGCCGGAAGCGTTCGATACGTGTCTGCGCATTGCGCAGCTTGGCGGAGGCCACCATGTTCATGGCCTTGGTGATCTGCTTGGTCTTCTTGACCGCGCCGATCTTGTTCTTGATGTCACGCAAGGATGCCATAGGTTCGCCCCCTTACGCGGAGAAGCCTTTCTTGAACTCTTCGATGGCGGCTTTCAGCCGGGATTCGATGTCGTCGTCCAGGGCTTGCTTGTCCACGATGCTCTTGAGGATGTCGGCCTTGGCGTTGCGCATGAAGTCCAGGAATTCGGCTTCGAACTTGCGCACGACTTCCAGCGGCACATCGTCCAGGAAGCCCCGGGTGCCGGCGTACAGAATGGCCACTTGTTCGTCCACGGTGAGGGGCTGGTACTGGTCTTGCTTCAGCAGCTCCACCATCCGCGCGCCGCGGTTCAGTTTGGCTTGCGTGGCTTTGTCCAGGTCCGAACCGAACTGCGCGAAGGCGGCCAGTTCCCGGTACTGCGCCAAGTCGAGGCGCAAGGTGCCGGCCACTTGCTTCATGGCCTTGATCTGCGCGGCGCCGCCCACGCGGGAGACCGAGAGACCGACGTTGATGGCAGGCCGCACGCCGGCGTTGAAGAGGTTCGGCTCCAGGTACACCTGCCCGTCCGTGATGGAGATCACGTTGGTGGGGATGAACGCGGAGACGTCGCCGGCTTGGGTTTCGATGATGGGCAGGGCTGTCAGGGAGCCGGCGCCCAGGTCGTCGGAGAGCTTGGACGCGCGCTCCAGCAAGCGGGAGTGGAGGTAGAAGACGTCGCCGGGGAAGGCTTCCCGTCCCGGGGGGCGGCGCAGCAGAATGGACATCTGGCGGTAAGCGACAGCTTGCTTGGAGAGGTCGTCATAGACGATGAGGGCGTGCTTGCCGTTGTCGCGGTAGAACTCGGCCATGGTGGCCCCGGAGTAGGGGGCGATGAACTGCAGAGGCGCGGGCTCGGACGCCGTGGCGGAGATGATGGTGGTGTACTCCATGGCGCCTTCGCGACGGAGGATGTCCGCCACCACGGCCACGGAGGCTTTCTTCTGACCCACTGCGATGTAGAAGCAGTGCACGTCGGAGTTTTTCTGCGCCAGGATGGCGTCGATGCAGACAGCGGTTTTGCCGACCTGGCGGTCGCCGATGACGAGCTCGCGCTGACCGCGACCGATAGGCGTCATGGCGTCGACAGCCTTCAGACCCGTGTAGCAGGGCTCATGCACGGACTTGCGCTGGACGATGCCGGGGGCTTTCAGCTCCACAGGGCGCGTATCCTTGGCTTCGATGGGCCCGAGACCGTCGATGGGCTGCCCCAGGGGGTTGATGACGCGTCCCATGACAGCGTCGCCCACAGGCACGGAGAAGACCTGCCCGGTGCGCTTGACCGGGTCGCCTTCCTTGATGCCGGTGTCCTCACCGAGCAGCGCCACGCCGACGTTGTCTTCCTCCAGGTTGAGGACCATGCCCATGAGGCCGCCGGGGAACTCCAGCAGCTCCATGGCCATGGCGTTCTCGACGCCGTAGACGCGAGCGATGCCGTCACCGACGTACAAGACGGTGCCGGTCTCGCTCATCTCGACCTTCTGCTCGTAATTTTGGATCTGCTCCTCAATGATTTGGCTGATCTCTTCGGCTTTGATCTGCATGGCCCTATTCACCCCTCTTGATGTTTTCCTTCAGCATCTCCAGCTGAGCGCGGAGGCTGGCGTCGAGGACTTTGTCCCCCACCTTGAGCACCACGCCGCCCAGGATGGCAGGATCGGTATCGAACTCCAGTACAAGCGATTTGCCAGACTGCTTTTCCAGCGCGGTCTTCACCTTTTTGCGCCGGGGCGCGTCCAGCCCCACAGCCGTGGTCAGCGAGCCCCGCACCACGCCCTTTTCCACATCCAGCAAGGAAGCGAAGTAGGCGTCGATCTCAGGGACGAGACCCAGGCGGTCCTTGTCCGCAAGGAGCTTGAAGAAGTTCACGGACACGGGCTGCGCTTGCGTCTTTTCAAGCAGCTTGGCGATGATGGCTTTTTTCTCAGCCGCCCCGAAGAGCGGATTCTTGAACACTCGCAGGAGCTCCGGGGCGTCCTTGAGGGCGCTGGCCACAGCGCTCAGGTCTGCGCCGTAGGCTTCGAGCTCCTTGATCCCTTGCTTCTTGCCCAGGCTGAAGAGCGCCTGCGCGTATCTGCGTGCGACGACGTTGCCGATCAATTGAGCACCACCTTTTCTAGATATTTATCGATGAGTTTCTGATGCTCTTCCTTGGTCAGGCGCTTGTCCAGGACCTTCTCGGTGGCTTCCGTCACCAGATCGGCCAGCTGCGCCCGGATGGCTTCCACCGCCATGCGCGATTCGGTCTCCGCAGCGTTGGCGGCGTTCTCTTGAATCTGCTTGGCTGCGGCTTCAGCCTTCTCGATGATGGAGGCCTTGACCGCCTCGCCTTGCGCTTTGTACTCCCGGAGGATGGTCTGCCGTTCTTCCTCCATGTTGGAAATGCTCCGCTCCACGTCTTCCAGGCGCTGCTTGGCGTCAGCCTTGCGCTGGTCCAGCTCGGAGAGCTCGTTCTCGATGGAGTAGCGGCGCGTCTTCAACGCGTCCTTGATTTTGTTGCCGGCGAGGTACCAGATGAGGCCCACCACGACGACGAAGTTCAACACGCGCCAGAAGAGGTTCATCCAGATGTTGTAATCCCCTGCCTCTCCGGCGTCCGCCGCCAGGGCGACGCCGCAGGTCAGAACGACCATGAGGGCTGTCGCCGCGATCACACTTACACGTTTCAAGGGGCCTACCTCCTTTACCCGAGGACCTTGTCGGCGGCCTTCTTGGCCATCGCGTCCACTTTGGACTTGAGCTCGTCGAGGGCGGCTTTGGCGTCCGCTTCGATCTTCTCGCGCGCCGCCTTGAACTGCGCTTGCGCCTTGGCTTGCGCCTGCTCGACGATTTCATGCTCCTGCGCCTCGCCTGCCTCTTTCATCTTCACGCGCTCGTCAGCGCCCGCTTTCCGGGCTTCCGCAAGCGACTTCTCATAGCTCTTGAGTTTTTCTTCCGCCTGGGCGTTGAACGTCTCGACCTCCGTCATCATGCCTGCGACAAGCTCCTTGCGTTCCTTGATCTTGGTCCGCAGGGGCTTGATCAAGACGAGATTGAGCACGATCAAGGTGACAATGAAGTTGACGAACTGCACCACGATAGTCTTATCAGGTATGATCATAGGGCGTTCTCCGTCCGCGGCGGCTGAAGGTGTATTGTGAATTTTAGAGCAAAGTCACTGCGGCTTAACCAATTTGCACCGTCGTGTCAAAGGCAATTTCCTTGACGCGCGCCCCAAAAAAGCCCCGCTGCGGGGGTCGCACGGCGGGGCCGGGGGCGCCGCAGCGAGTCGTTTGCGCGGCGTATGGTCATTGTTGTTCGGGCGTTGGCTCATTCTCGCCAGAGGGCTCCGAATCTTTTTTGCGCAACCCCGAAGCCAAGGCCTTGAAGCCGGATTCCTTGCTCGTCTGGCGCTCTTCGCTCCCCATCATCACCTGCCCTTCCATCACCGCGCCTTCTTCGATGACGAGGCTTGGCGTCTGCACGCTGCCCAGCAGGTTGGCGGTCTTGTGCAGCACCACTTTCTTGGCGGCGTGGACATCGCCTTGGAAGCCGCCGGAGATGATGAGCTGCCCTACGCGCAACTGGCCTTGCACTTTGGCGTCCTTGCCGACGATGAGCGTGCCTTCGGAGGTGATTTCCCCGGTGAAGGCTCCGTCAATGCGCACCGAGCCTTGGAAGCTCAGCTTGCCTTCGTAGGAAGTGCCGCTGCCGAGGAAAGCGTTGATCTCGTCTTTGGCCATGAGTCTGGTCCCGGGGTTGGTGGTCCGTGGCGGACCTATTTCTTGAACGACGCCTCGTTCTTGAACTGCAGCGATCGCTTGCGGAATGTGTAGCGTCGCATGGAGACGTTTTGCACCAAACCGAGCAGGCAGAAGTTCACGAACATGGTGCTGCCCCCGTAGCTTAAGAATGGCAAGGGTATGCCCACCACAGGCATGAGGCCGAGGACCATGCCCATGTTGATGAAAATCTGCCAGAAAAAGTAAAAGAACACGCCCGCAGCCAGGAAACTGCCAAAGCGGTCCTTGGCGTCCCTTGCTGTGGAGTAGATGCTCAGCAGAAACAGCGCGAACAAGGCCACCAGAACAATGCAGCCCACGAAGCCCCACTCCTCGCCGAACACGGCCACAGCGAAGTCCGTGTGCTTTTCGGGCAAAAAGCGCAGCTGGCTCTGCGTGCCTTCCATGAAGCCTTTGCCCCACATCCGTCCCGAGCCGATGGCGATCTGCGACTGGATGATGTGGTAGCCAGAGCCCAAGGGGTCGTCCCCTGGATTCAGAAACGTGAGGATGCGCTGCTTCTGGTAGTCGTGGAGATAAAACCAGCCCAGCGGCGGCACCATGGGCAGCACGATGGCCAGCCCCTTGATCACGCGACCTTTCAGGCCTCTGTACAGGATGATGCCGCCCAATAGCAAGAGCAGGTTCAGGGAGCTGCCGAGGTCGGGCTGGATGACGATGAGCGCCGCCGGCGCCATGCCCACGCACAGCACGCCCAGCAGTTCCTTCCAGTCCAGCTTCTCCGGCTGTCGCGAAAGCAGACGCGCTCCCACCAGGAGTACGGCGAACTTGGCCAGCTCGCTTGGCTGGAAATGGAAAAAGCCCAGATCCAGCCAGCGCCGCGCGCCGTAGATCTTCGTCCCCACCAGCGGCACCGCCAGCAACAGGAGGATCGTGAAAAAATACACAGGCCACGAGAGCGTGTGCAGTCGGCCGTAATCCACAGCCATCAACGCCAGCATGCCCGCCAACCCCACAAGGCCCCATACCAGCTGCTTCTGAAAGAACGGCGCCAACGCCACGCCGTCTTCCGTGCGGATGGCGCTTGCGGAATACAGATTCACTGCGCCGAGGACAAAGAGCGCCAGCGAGAGGCCCAACAACGGCCAGTTCAGATGGGCGACGATGCGTGCGTCGATGGTCTGCGTGGACATGCGGATGGATGCGTCGGACGGCGTGTGCGCCGGTTACAGGCCTCGGGTCGTCTGTTCCACGGGGATGGCGTCTTCCGCCTCCTCCCCGAACAGGTGGGTGAAAATCTCCCGGACGATGGGGCCCGCAGCTGCGCCGCCGTGACCGCCATGCTCCACCATGCAGACCACCACGTAGCGCTGGGCGCCTTGCACGCCCCATGCAGCGAGCCAGGCGTGGTCGCGGTGTTCGTAGGGGATGTCTTCCTTGTCCAGACGTTCCGCGCCAAGACGCACCACCTGCGCCGTCCCCGTCTTGCCGCCGAGTATGGCGTCTGGTCGCTTGATGCGCCGCGCCGTGCCGGAAAGCACGGTCTCCACCATGGATTCCAGCACCAGCAGGCGGTGTTCGTCTTTCAAAGGGAGTTCGCCCTGGAGCGTGATGGGCTCCTGCGCCAGGAGGGACGGCTTGAGCAACCGTCCGCCATTGAGCAATGCGCCCACGAAACGCGCCACCTGCAGCGGCTGCGCCAAGGTGAACCCCTGCCCGATGGAGAGGTTCAACGTATCGCCGCCATGCCAACTCTCGTTGCGATTGGCGCGTTTCCATTCGCGGGTGGGCACGAGACCGCCTTTCTCGTGGGGCAGGTCTATGCCGGTGGGCTCACCGAAGCCGCTGGCGAAAGCATAACGACTGATGCGGTCCACACCGAGGCGCTCGCCCAGTTGATAGAAATAGACGTCGCAAGAGCTTACGAGGGCCTTCATGAAGTCCACGTGGCCGTGTCCGCCTTTCTTCCAGCAGCGGAAGACGCGGCGGCCCAGCCGGTAGGCGCCGTTGCAGAAGGTGGTGGCTTCCGGATCGATGAACCCTTCGGAGAGGCCGCATGCCGCCACCATGAGCTTCCAGACGGAGCCCGGGGGGTAGACGGACTGGATGACGCGGTTCTGCAGCGGATTGCGGGGATGAGTGCGCAACGCGTCCCACTGCGTCTTGGTGAGCCCGGCGGCGAAGGCGTTGTTGTCGTAGGAGGGCTGGGTGACCAGGGCGAGCACCTTGCCTGTGTCCGGGTCCAGCACCACCACGCAGCCCGCCTGTCCTTCCAGCAGGGAAGCGGCTTTGGTCTGCAATTCCAGGTCGATGGAAAGCGCCACGGAGCGGCCCGCTTCGGGCGTTTTGACAGTCTCTTCACGCAGTCTGCGGCCGGTGGCGTCCACTTCCACCCAGCGGCGGCCCTTGTCGCCGCGCAGCACGTCCTCCAGCACCAGCTCCAGGCCCTGCTTGCCCACCATGTCGCCCATGTCCAGTTCGGGGTTGGCCTCCAGCTCTTTCTCGTTGGCTTCGGCCACGTAGCCCAGAATGTGTGCGAGCAGGGGCCCTTGTTCGTAGACGCGACGCGGCCGCACCACGATCTCCAGACCCGGCCAATAGATCTTGTTGGCTTCGATGAGGGCGAGGAGTTCGAAGTCGATCTCCGGCGCGAGGATGAGCCGCTCGAAGGGTTTTGTCTTGCGGCGTCCTTGCTCCAGCCGTTCTTCGAGTCGCTCCAGGGGGACGCCTGTCCAGTGGCTGATGCGCTGCATGGTGGCGTTGATGTCTTCCACGTCTTCGCGGACCATGGCCAGGGCGTATGCGGGCTGATTGATGGCCAGCAGCTTCCCCGTGCGGTCCAGAATGCGGCCCCGCGGCGCGTAGATGTCCTCCGCGCGTAGCTGGTTCTGACGGGCTTTCTTCTCGAAATCCTGGCCTTTGTGCACCTGGAGGTACCAAAAGCGCAGGCCGAAGAGAAAGAAGAGGCCCAGCACGATGAGCTGCAGCAGCAAGAGCCCGTTGCGCGGGGCGGTCTGTTGGTCTGCGTCAGATCGTATACCCATGGGTTTCTGCTCTTTTTTGTCTGGGACGCAAGGCCGAGGTGATGGCCCACGCCACGGGGAAGGCGAGCGCCTGCATGACGCACTCCCACAAGGCGGTCTCGCGGTCGAAGCGGTACTCCTGCAGGGTGGCGAGGATGGCCAGCAGCGCGTACCGCCAGAGCCCCAGGGAAACGCCGATGAGCGCGATGAACAAGATGTTGCGCTGCTCGAAGAGCCAACGCCCCACCACGAAGAGCGCTGCCGCCGCCATGTACCACGCAAGACCTGCGCCGAAAGCGAGGCTGCCGGCCCCTTCGTTGATCAACAGAAAACAGCACCCCAGCACAGCGCTCTGGCGCAGTCGGCCCTCTTGCAGGGAGACTATAAGTCCAGCCACCAGAAGGTCCACCCCTGGCAAGGCGGTCTGTCCCCACAAGGCGATGACGGTGAAGCCGAACCACCAGAGGATGTTGCGCAGGCTGAAGCCGCTGTTGCCGGGCGCGGTCATGGCGTGGGCGCGGGCGTCTCCGTCGCGGGAGCCGTGGCGTTTGCGGCGGGATCCGCCAGTTCGCCGGGCGGCGCAAGTGAAGGCCGCGCCGTGGCGTTGCGCGCCAGCAGCTGATCCACCAGCACGTCCACGTTCAGAAGCACTTCGGCGGAGGCGTTGCCGCGCAAGGCCAAGGGGATGTCCGGTTCGGTGGCGGCTTTCAGCAGCAGCACCTCTTCCAGCCGATGTGGCGCAACCAGTGGCTCCGCCGTGACGCGTTGGAAGAGCGAGATGTCGGAGCGCTCCACGGAAGCGACGCGCGCCACTGGCAGCCCCTTGGGAAAGATGCCGGCGAAGCCGGAAGTGATGAGGATTTCCCCTTCCTCCAGGGGCGCGTTCAGAGGGGCGTACTCCAGCGAGAGGGGCTCGCGGCCGCCTTGTCCGATGAGGATGCCCGAAGTGCGGCTGCTCTGCCCCAGTACGGCGATGCGGCTGTTGGGGTCCGTCAGGAGAAGCACCTGGCTGACGAAGGGCGAGACCCGGAAGACGCGGCCCACCACGCCCGCGTGGGTGACGGCGGGCAAGTGCAGCGTGACGCCGGCGTTCTCTCCCTTGTCCACGATGAGCGTCTCCAGCAAGGCGTAGGGTCCCACCCGGCGGCTGAGCACGCGCGCGCCCTCCAGCCGCCACTCGGGCGGTGGCTGGAACGTCAGCAGCTGGCGCAGTCGCGAGAGTTCCTCCAGGGATTCCCTTGAACGCGCCGCCTCCATGGTGAGTCGCTTCACCTCCGCAGCGAGGCGCTCGTTCTCCCGTTGCACATTCACGAGGTGGACGTAGCGGGCCCAGAGGTCCGCGACAGAGTTGAAGACCCAGTCCCCGGGCTTGAGCACCAGCCCCACGAAGGTGAGCCCCGTGTTGGAAGCCAGCCGGTCCAGGGTTCCTGTCCGCAAGTTCCAGGTGTACAGCGTCAGGTAGAGAAACAGCGCGATCAAGAGCGCGATGGCGATATGTTTGGGCGCGAGCTTAATCGATCGTGACCTCCTTGAGGATATCCAGGTTGTCCAAGGCCTTGCCCGAGCCGAGCACCACGGTGTCCAGCGGGTTCTCCACCACGGTGATGGGCAGGGAGGTCTCCTCGCGCAGGAGCTGATCCAGCCCCTTGAGCAACGCGCCGCCGCCGGTGAGCATGATGCCGCGGTCCACGATGTCCGCAGCCAGTTCGGGGGGCGTCTGCTCCAGGGCGATGCGCACCGCTTGCACGATGGCGTCGACTTGCTCGGAGATGGACTTGCGGATTTCCTCGGAGGTGATGGTGATGTTCTGCGGTATCCCCGAGACCAGATCCCGGCCTTTGACCACCATGGTCTCCTCGTCGCCGGGATAGGCGGAAGCGATGTTGATCTTGATGGCTTCCGCTGTGGATTCGCCGATGAGCATGTTGTACTTGCGCTTGACATGGGTCATGATGGCTTCGTCCATCTTGTCCCCGCCCACGCGCACGGATTTCGAGTACACCACGCCGGAAAGCGAGATGACAGCAACTTCCGTGGTGCCGCCGCCGATGTCCACCACCATGTTGGAGGTGGGGTCTTCGATGGGCAGGTTGGCGCCGATGGCTGCAGCCATGGGCTCCTCGATAAGGTAGACCTCGCGGGCGCCGGCGGACTCCGCCGACTCCTTCACTGCGCGCTTCTCCACCTGGGTGATCCCCGTGGGCACGCAGATGATGATGCGCGGACGCACCAGCCGCCGCGAGTTGTGCACCTTGCTGATGAAGTGGCGCAGCATGGCTTCCGTGATCTCGAAATCGGCGATCACGCCGTCCTTCATGGGTCGGATGGCCACGATGTTGCCGGGCGTGCGGCCCAGCATACGTTTGGCTTCATTACCCACGGCGAGGACTTTCTTGCCTTTGCCGGCTTCCTGCTTCACGGCCACCACAGAGGGCTCCCGCAGCACGATGCCTTGTCCTTTCACATAGACACAGGTGTTCGCTGTGCCCAGGTCTATGGCCAGGTCGTTGGAGAACACACCCAGCATGACGTCGACCATTCTTGACATGAAAATCCTCTTCCACCAAGGTCACGATGTTGTTTCAGCAGGGTTTGTATGCAATCCAGGCGCATGTCAACCCATGCTCCGCTCCGGGCCCTGCTCCAGAAGGCGCGAACCCCATGACGCAGCACCAGCCCACAGCTCGTTTTTACAATCTCGCCAGCTATTTCCGCCAGCGATACGGCCAGCCCATCCGGAAAATATCCCTCGACGCAGGAGCCAGCTGCCCCAACCGCGACGGCCTGCTCTCCCACGGGGGCTGTGCGTTCTGCAACCCCCATGGCGCCGGGCCCGGGCCGCGCGTCGCCGGCCTGGATCTGCGCGCTCAGTGGGAACGCGTCCACAGCCGGTTCGCCTCCCTCGGGAAGCGCTGCGCCTTTCTAGCCTATCTTCAGGCCTTTTCCAATACCTACATGGACCCCGCCGCGCTGGGCAGACTGCTGGACGAAACCGCCGCCCTGCCCGACGCCGTGGGGCTCGCCATCGGCACGCGCCCCGATTGTCTGGATGACGAAAAACTCGACCGCATCGCCGCCATGCGCCACCGCCTGGGCGACGAAATCTGGTTGGATCTGGGCCTTCAGACCGCCAACGACGCCACCTTGCGACGCATCAACCGCGGACACGACCTTGCCTGCTGGCGCAACGCCGTCCACGCCGCCGCCGCCCGGGGCATCCGCGTCTGCGCGCATGTCATGGCGGGCTTGCCGGGTGAAACTCGAGAAGACTTCCTCCACACCGTGACCACAGCGTGCGCCGCGCCCATCGCTGGCGTCAAATTCCACAATCTGCTGGTGACGCGCGGGACGGCCATGGCGCTGGAACACGCTGCAGACCGTTATCACCCCCTGTCCCTGGAGGACTACGCCGCCATGCTGGGGGAGGCGCTGGAGCTGACGCCGCGGGAAATCGTCGTGCACCGGCTGCATGCGGACCCGGCGCCCGGCGAGCTCATCGCGCCGAGCTGGGCTGCGGACAAACAGGCCGTGCGCCGCCTCCTCGACGCGCATTTCGAAGCCGCCGACATCCGCCAGGGACGACGCGCTTCAGACTCAGGTCCCGATCGGGAACAGGCGCCGGCCATGCGAACCATCTCGAAGTAGCACGCACGTCGCAGACAAAGGGCGACATGGAGCGACATGGGGCGACATGGGCGACATGGCCGCCTCCAGCTCGACTTCCCCGGCGTCTTCCCCTATAATTACATGCATGGACACACACCACCATCCCCGCCACGTCCCCGGCTCCTTCGCACAGGCAGCCGTCTGTGACTCCCGGGGCGTTGAGCGCGTGCACGAAGGACGACTGGTCCTGACGCTGAGGTGGTCCGCAGCAGGCCTCGCAGGCATGGACCTCGATTTCGCACCCGAGACGACGGAATCTGCGGCATCTGCGGCATCTGCGGCATCTGCGGCATCTGCGGCATCTGCGGCATCTGCCGCCCTCTGCCCGCCCCTCTCCCCGCAGGCGGCGGACCTGCAACGCGGCTTGACAGCCTACTGCGCCGGCGAGACGGCGGATTTCGGCCTGGATCCGGAAGCCGACTTCGACTGGACCGGCGTCAGCGAGTTCTCCCGCCGTGTGCTTTTGACCCTCTTCGAGGCGGCGCCCACGGGGCGTCTCCTGACCTATGGGGCCTTGGCGCGACTGGCGGGTCGGCCACGCGCGGCGCGGGCCGTGGGTCGGGTGATGGCCGCCAACCGCTGGCCACTGGTTGTCCCCTGCCATCGGGTGGTGGGGTCTTCCGGCCGTCTGACAGGCTTCTCCGGCGCAGGCCTGCCCATGAAGCGGCTGCTGCTCGCCATGGAAGGGGTCGTCGTGAGCGGGACGGATCGCGTGGTCCACCCAGGGCCCTGAGCGACCCCCGACGCCCCGTCAGTCACGGTGGGCACGGTGGGCATGATGGGCACGGCAGGCATGACGGCCTCGCGCTTCACGGCGTCCAGGCCAGTCAATGCGGTCACTGCGCCGGGCAGACCGGAGGAGGTTCGTGTCTCCCGCACCACGGCCTGTCCACAGTGGCGCGCGCCGCGCCGACGACGGCTCTCGCCCCAACCAGATTCCACACCCCTAGCGTGCGCGGAGCGCAGCCGCGCGGCGGTTCCGGCTCGGCAGGCGCATGCGGAGACGCCTCACGGCGCCCGGTATTCGAAGCGTGGGCCGGGTGCGGACTGCGCCTGAAAGCGTTGCAGCGCAGCCGCCGCGCCGGTGAGGATCTCCAGCAGGGAGGCGTCTTCCTTGGGTCCGGTGACATACTGCAGATCGCCGCCGCCCGTCAGTTCACGCAAGCGGTCCTTGGCGTCCTCCAGACCGCCGAGCTGGTCCACCAGCCCCTTCTCCAGAGCCATGCGGCCCGTGTAGACCTGCCCCGTTGCGAGTGCGCGGACATCGGCGAGGGGCATGTCGCGGCCCTCGGCCACGGCTTCCACGAACTGCTCGTTCATGTCGTTCACCAGCTGCTGGAAGTAGGCGCGTTCTTTCGGTGAGAGCTCCTTGTAGGGCGAGCCCGCGTCCTTGAGGTCGCCGGAAGTCACTGCGCTGATGGAGACGCCGATGTCGCTGAGAAGCTCCTTCCAGGTGGAGAGCGTGATGATGACGCCGATGGAGCCCGTGAGCGTGCCCGGGTTGGCGAAAATCTCGTCCGCCGGACAGGCGACGTAATATCCCCCCGAGGCCGCCACGGCGCCCATGGAGACTACGACAGGCTTGACCTGCGCGGTCTTGCGCACGGCGTCGTGTATTTCCTGGGAAGGGCCCACCACGCCGCCGGGGGAGTTGACCCGCACCACCACGCCGAGAACGTCTTCGTTGGTGCGCAGCGTATGGAGGAATTCGACCACGGGAGCGGGGTCCATGATCGCGCCGTCCACTTGCACGAGACCGTAGCGGGCGCCTGAAGGCGTGGAGCTTGTGATGAACAGATGACGGAAGGCGGCTGCGGCCATCATCATGATGACCACAGCCGCCACGAGCATGGCGAGGCCGAAGAGAAAGGGCTGGCGCTGACTGAAGTCGGGCCGGTTATTCCTCTCCACCTTCTTCTTCCAGTTTTTGCTTGAGCAGGTCGCCCAAGGTGGCGCCGCCCACATCGCCGGAGGAGCGGAACTCCTTGGGCTTCTTGCGCTCTTCCTCTTCCTTCAGCTGCTTGATGGAGAGGCCCAGACGGCGTTCCTCCGCGCTGACGTGGATGACTTTGGCTTCGATTTCCGCGCCTTCCACGAACATCTCGGAAGGGCTCTTGATCTTCTTGTTGGAGATCTCGGAGACGTGCACGAGACCTTCGATGCCTTCCTCCACTTCCACGAAGAGGCCGAAGTCGGTGATGTTGGTCACCGTGCCTTTGACCAGCGCGCCCACGGGGTAGCGCAGGGGGACTTGCGTCCAGGGGTCTTCATTGAGCTGTTTGATGCCCAGGGTGAACTTCTCGTTCTCCTTGTCCACGGTGAGGACTTTGGCGCGGACCACGTCGCCCCCGCTGAAGAGCTCTTCAGGGTGCCGGATCTTCTTGGTCCAGGAGATGTCCGAGACGTGGATGAGGCCGTCGATGCCGTCTTCGATGCCGATGAAGACGCCGAATTCGGTGATGTTCTTGATGGTGCCTTCGAGGACGGCGCCTTCAGGGTACTTCTCGGCGACGAGGTCCCAGGGGTTGGGCCGTACTTGCTTCATGCCCAGGGAGATGCGTTTCTTGTCCGGGTCCACGCCGAGGATGACGACTTCGACTTCGTCGCCCACCTTCACCATCTGCGAGGGGTGGCGCAGCTTGCGGGTCCAGGACATCTCGGAGATGTGCACCAGGCCTTCCACGCCGGGTTCCAGCTCCACGAAGGCGCCGTAGTCCACCAGATTGGTGACTTTGCCGTTGAGGCGCATGCCTTCGGGGTACTTGGAGGTGATGTCTTCCCACGGGTCGGGCACGAGCTGCTTGAGGCCCAGGGAGACTTTCTTGGACTCCTTGTCGAAGTTGAGCACCTTGAGCTCCAGCTCCTGGCCCAGCTTGACCATCTCCTTGGGGTGCTTGATGCGCTTCCAGGACATGTCCGTGATGTGCAGCAGGCCGTCCACGCCGCCCAGGTCCACGAAGACGCCGTATTCGGTGATGTTCTTGACGATGCCTTGCACCACTTGGCCCTCTTCGAGGGTCTTGAGCAGCTCGGTGCGTTTGGACTCGCGCTCCTCTTCCAGAAGCACCCGACGGGAGACGATGACGTTGGAGCGGCGGCGGTTGATCTTGAGCACGCGGAAGTCGTATTCCTCGCCCACGAGCGCGTCCATGTCGGGCACGGGCCGCAAGTCCACGTGGGAACCGGGCAGAAAAGCCTCCAGGCCGCCCAGGTCCACCGTGTAGCCGCCCTTGATGCGGCGCACGATCTTGCCGTGGATGGTGTCGTCTTTTTCCTGGATCTCCTCCAGCCGGTCGAAGAGCTGCATGCGCTTCGCTTTTTCCCGGGAGAGGATGATGGTGCCCTCGGTCTCGTCCTTGCGCACGACAAAGACGTCGACCTTGTCCCCCACTTCGACGGTGAGAGCGCCCTCTTTGTCCCGGAACTCGTCCGCCGGGATCTGGCCTTCCGACTTGAAGTTGACATCGACGAGCACGGTGTTCTCGTCGACTTTGACGACTTCGCCTTTGACGATGGAGCCGTCATCGATATCCCCGAAGTCGGCGTTAAGGTATTCTTCGAGGGCGGCCTCGAAATCGAGGCCCATGTCGAGCATAGGGTCGTTTTGGGTTGACTCGTTGGACATAGAACAAACTTCGCTTGCGGTATCTGATGGTTAAAGAAAAAAAGGCCCCGCGGGGCCGGCGCGTCTGCACGAAATACTGGCTAAAGAAGAACCACCCTCCTATCAAACAAAAAAACCATTGACAACCAGAAATCTCAAACAAGCGCCACCAGGTCGTACACCTTCGCTTCATGCACCTCCGCGCTGACCAGCGCTCCCGGCGCTACGCCCTCGCCGCTCACATATGTCACCCCGTCCACACCCGGCGCCTGCAGCCACACCCGCCCCTGGTGCAGTCCGGGCCAGTCCGGCAGCGCCGCCTCCACCAGCACGTCCAGCATCTCACCTTCCAGCGGCTCCAGACGCGCTTGGCTCACGGCTTGCTGCGCCTCCATGATCTCCGCAGCCCGCGCGCCCTTCACGGCTTCGCTCACCTGATCCGACAAGGTCGCGGCCCTGGTGCCTTCCTCCGGCCAGTAGGGAAAGACTCCCACGTGATGCAGCGCAGCTTCCTCCACGAACGACTTGAGCGCCTGGAACTGGGACTCCGTCTCACCCGGATACCCCACGATGAATGTCGTGCGGATGACAGCATCGGGAATGGCGGCGCGCACCCGCTCCACCACCCGCCACGGATCCCCGGCGAAGGGCCGGCCCATGCGCCGCAGCACCTCCGGGTGCGCATGCTGCAAGGGGATGTCCAGATAAGGCAGCAGCGGTCCGCGGGGGTCCGCGTTGGCCTTGAAGAACGCAAGGAGCTCGTCGTCCAGGCCGGCGGGGTAGAGGTACATGCAGCGCAGCCAGTCCAGGCCGGGCAAGGGCAGGAGCTTCTCCAGCAAAGCGATGAGCCCCGCGCTTTTGCCGACGCCATGGACGCGGCCGTAGGCTGTGAGGTCCTGCCCCACGAGGGTGAGCTCGCGCGCGTGGCCCCCACCGGGAATCAGCAGGCCGGCGGCTTCCTCCACCAGCGCCTCCGGCGCAAAGCTGCGGTGGCGTCCTTTGATGTTCGGGATGGCGCAGAAGGCGCACGCATGGTCGCACCCTTCGCTCACCTTCAGAAAGGCCGAGCCCGCTGGCGAGACCACCCGTCGTGGCGCGCCCAGGACGCCAAGCGGCGTTTCATGGGGGACAGACTCCCCGGCGCGACGCCGCGCCGCCAGAGCCGCCATGGCTTCGCGGGGCCACATGCCCCGATCGGCCGGGTCCAGCCAGTAGTCGACCTCGGGCAGTTCCTGAGCGAGCTCCCCCACGCCGTACCGCTGCCCCAGACACCCCGCCACGGCGAGCACCGCGGCTGGGTTCGACTCGGCGATGTCCCGGGCGACGTCCAGCACCGCTTCGATGGACTCCTCCACTGCTGGCTGGATGAACGCGCAAGTGGCCACCAAGGCGAGCTCCGCCTCTTCCACCCGTTCCACCAGACTGGTCCGCGGCCCCAGCGCGCCCAGCAGCCGCTCGGTATCCACCTGGTTCTTCGGACAACCCAGACTCACGACGTAGACACGCATGCGATATCCTCATGAAAAAACAGCTTCACAGAGCCCCTCCCGCCGCGGTATGTTCTTTAGGACAGATTTTTGTTGAACGCGAGCCCCCGCGCCCATGAAATCCGCGATGTCCGCGCCGGCTCGGCTGGCTGTCCTCACAGCGCTGCAGTGCTGACGTGCGGGAGATGTCATGAGTGACCACCCACACCGGCCACACCGGCCACACCGGCCGCCCCCTCCCGAAAACCCATCGAACGCCGCCGAGGAGCCCCCGCGCGCGCCTTGGCTGGACCGCACGCCGAGCGCCCCACGTGCGTTGGCGGATGCGCTCTTCGAAGCGACCGAGGACGAACTCCTGCTGCTCTCCCCCGAGGGCGAGATACTGGACGCCAACCCCGCTCTCCTCGCCCGTCTTGGGATGGACAGGGCCGCCCTGACCGGGGGTCGGCGCATGGCGCTCTCCGCGCTGGAGCCGGTCCTTGCGCCTGTCATGCAGGACAGGGGCTCCCCGGATTCGCCGTCGGCGCCCGAAGCTTCCGGTCATGCGTCGAGTTCCGGGCCCCATCGAGAGGCGGCGCCTTCGTCGAGCCGGGACTCCGCTCCCCCCCGAGCGCCGGACGCCGACGCCCCCCACCGCGACCCGCCTGATGAACACGAACACGTTCCCCTGCACCAGCTCGCTGTCCTCCAAGGGGAGACCGTCCGCCGCTTGCTGACGGAAACCGACGCGGTCCGCCCCGCTGCGCCGCCGCGCCGCGTGGAGGCCTCGGCCACCCCCATCCGCGACGCCGACGGCGTCATCGTGGCGGTGTTGGAGCGCCGCC
>CAYVWB010000028.1:0-22803 GCA_964455395.1 uncultured Desulfovibrionaceae bacterium | reverse complement strand
GCTCGTGCGCGCTCATGGAGGAACGCCTCGCCCAGGTGGAGAAGATGGCCGCCATCGGCGAGCTCTCCACCTACATCGCCCATGAGATCAAGAACCCCCTCTTCACCATCGCCGGTTTCGCCAACGCCCTGTTGCGTTCCGAGGATCTGACAGAGGCGGACAGCGAAAAAGCAGCCATCATTCTCCAGGAATCCCGCAAACTGGACGCCATCCTCCAAGCCACGAAGAACTTCGCCAGGCCACTGGCTCCAGGCGCTCTCACCCCCCGTCGCGAAGTGGTGGACCTCGCCGCCCTGGCTCAGGAGACCCTGGCGCTTTTCGAAGACGCAGCCGAAGCCGCCAGCGTGGAGACCGCCGCCGTCACGGACGCGGGACCGCCGCCTCTGGCCTGGGCGGACGCCGTCCTCCTCAAGCAGTGTCTGGTGGACCTTCTGCGCAACAGCCTGGAGGCTTTGGCGGAGGGTTCGCCCCCGGACGGCGGCGCCAGGCTCACCGTACGCGCGGCCCGCTGCGGCGACCAGGCGGCGCTGCAGGTGCTGGACAACGGCCCCGGAGTGCCCGAATCGCTGCGCACTCGCGTCTTCAGCCCCTTCGTCTCCACGAAGAACAAAGGCGCCGGCCTGGGGCTGCCCCTGGCCCGCAAGGCCGTGGAGGCCATGGGCGGCCGGGTGGAGCTGGACAGCGCGCCCGGCGAGGGGACCAGTGTGGCGCTTCTCCTGCCGGCCGCTCCGTGAGAGCGCACGGCGCCTGCGCCACGCCTGCGCCGGCGCCACCCGGTCATGCACATGGGGCGGGCGAGGGGTGGTCGGCATGCGAACAACGAATTCGCCAGAGCCTTCGTGCGGCGCTGCGCCCTTCGGGGAACAACCGACGCCTGTCGGGTATGTCTTGCGCATGGGGGTGCAGGAATCGAGGCCTCCGAATGTTAGACCATCTCTTGAAATTTTCTAAAACATAAGGTATTGCATGGGCGCCTGCGTCTGTTCGTTCCCCTGGAGGATGACTCCGTCCTCCGTGTTTCCCAGGCGTTTCACCGGAGACGCGCGACCCGATGAAGGACATCCCGTGCCCAGAATCCCCATCGTCCTGGCCACCCGCAACACCGGCAAAGTGGCCGAACTGAACGCCTTGCTGCAGCCCTTCGAGGTGGACGTCAAAGGACTGGACGCCTTTCCTCAAATCGGCGAGATTCCCGAGGAGGGCGCCACGTTTTGCGAAAACGCCGCCTTCAAGGCGACCACTGTGGCGAACGCTACCGGCATGATCGCCGTGGCGGATGATTCGGGCCTGGTGGTGGACGCTCTGGCCGGCGCGCCGGGCGTGTATTCCGCGCGGTATGCGGGCGCATCCGACAGCCGCGAGGAGATGAGCCAGGACGCCCGCAACAACGCCAAGCTCATGCGCGCCCTGGAAGGGGTGCCCCGGGAGCGGCGCACAGCCCGGTTCGTCTGCTGCATGGCCGCCGCAGCGCCCGGCGGCGCGCTGCTCACGACGACTGGCGAGTGGGAAGGCCGCATCACGGAGGTCCCGGCCGGCGGCGCCGGGTTCGGCTACGATCCGCTCTTCTTTGATCCGGACGTGGGCCGCACCGCCGCCGAGATGGGCAAGGACGAAAAGAACGCCCGCAGCCACCGCGCTCGCGCCATCCAGGCGCTGCTGGAGCGCTGGCCCGCGTTCGCCGCCGAAGCGTCCCGGCGGCGCATTTGAAACAACGGCCTTGTCACGGCGTCCGACGCGACGGCTCTCCCCCGCAGCACGCGTCTGAAAACACTGTAGGCTCTGGAGGCAGACAGGAATGTGCGGGATAATCGGATTCGCTGGCCGACGCCCCGCCGTGCCCCTCATCATCGAAGGGCTGCGGCGGCTGGAGTACCGTGGCTACGACTCGGCAGGGGTCGCTTTCGTGCAGCACGACGCTTTGCATGTGGTGCGCGCGCAAGGCAAGCTGCTGGAATTGGACAACAAACTCGCCGGCATGGCCGTTGCGGACGCGCACGCTGGCGTGGGGCACACCCGCTGGGCCACCCACGGCGTCCCTGTGGAGCGCAACGCCCACCCCCATCGCGACCAGAACGAAACCATCGCGCTGGTGCACAACGGCATCATCGAAAATTTCCACGAGCTCAAGCAGGAGCTCGCCGCCGAGGGTCACACCTTCCGCACCGAGACGGACACGGAGGTGCTCGCGCACTTGGTGGGCAAAGCGTATCGAACGTGTCAGGAGGAAGGGCTCGACCAATCCGAATGCATGCTCAACGCGCTCTCCCGGGCCCTCGCCAAAGCGGACGGCGCCTACGCCCTCGCGGTGGTCGCCTTGGCCGAGCCCACCACCATCTACGGCGCGCGCCACGCCAGCCCGCTGGTCATGGGCGTGGGCGAAGGCGAGCACTTCATCGCTTCGGACATCCCGGCGTTTCTGCCCTACACCCGCGACGTCGTCTATCTGAATGACGGCGAGCTGTTGCGCATCACCTCGGATTCCTGGGCCATCTATGACAAGGACAGCCTGCGGCCACTGGAGCGCACGCCGGAGCGCATCGACTGGGACATCCAAGCGGCGCAAAAAGGCGGCTACAAGCATTTCATGATCAAGGAGATCTTCGAGCAGCCTCAGGTGGTGACCAACTGCCTGGCGGGACGCGCCACGGACAACCACACCCGCGCCGTGCTCCCGGAGTTGGAGGATCTCCCCGTGCCGAACCGGCTGCACATCGTGGCGTGCGGCACTTCCTTCTACGCCGGCATGTGGGGCATGTACGCTCTGGAGCGTTGGGCCAAGACGCCTGTCTCCGTGGAGATCGCTTCCGAGCTGCGCTATCGCGACGCCCTTTTCGGCGAAGGGGACATGGTCCTCGTCATCAGCCAGTCCGGCGAAACGGCGGACACCCTCGCTTGTCTGCGCAAGTGCAAGGAGATGGGCGTCCCCGTCATCGGCTTGTGCAACGTGGTGGGCTCCTCCATCGCGCGGGAGTCCGACACCGTGGTCTACACCCAGGCTGGTCCGGAGATCAGCGTGGCTTCCACCAAAGCCATGTGCAGCCAACTGGCCGTGCTCACGCTCATGGCGCTGGCGTGGGGCCGCCGCCGCGGCGTGCTGGCGGCTGCGGAGGAAGCGCAGCTCCTGAAGACCATGCTCGCCATCCCCGACGGCCTGGAGAAGGCGCTGCCGGCCATGCGCGAGACGGCGCAGCAATATGCGCGTCAATTCTCGGACGCACGGAGTTTTCTCTACCTCGGCCGGGGGCACTGCTACCCACTGGCCCTGGAAGGTGCGCTGAAGCTCAAGGAAATCAGCTATATCCACGCGGAGGGCTACGCCGCCGGCGAGATGAAGCACGGCCCCATCGCGCTCATCGAACCCAGCTTCCCCACCTTCGCCATCGCCCTGGATGACGAGCTCTTCCCCAAGGTGAAATCGAATCTGGAGGAAGTGCAGGCGCGTAGCGGCGAGATTCTTGCATTGACGCACGCCAGCGCCGAGCTGCCCCTGGCTCATCGCTGGGAGGTCCCCAAAGCCGGCGACCTGTTGGACGTCTTCTACGTGCTCCCGGCGTTGCAGCTTTTCGCCTACGAACTGGCGGACTACCTCGGCACGGACGTGGATCAACCCCGCAACCTCGCCAAGAGCGTCACTGTGGAGTAACGGCTCGAATCCAGTTCTCCAGTCACCGCGCCACCCGGTCTCCCGGATATCCGGTTTCTTGCGGACGCGGACAGACGGCGTCCACACCCCCGCCGTGCAAGGGGACGCCCCGGAACCGCGCAGGAGTCGCACCAGGCCAGCGAGCCACGCCAGAGAGTCAGCATGCAGCATCGCCACCTCCACCACACCCCCCCACCGTCTCGCGCCGCCGTGACGTCGTCTTGTCCGTCTGCGGCCGGACGGGCTCGCGCCCCGCACGGACCGGTCGCACGCTGCGCAGGACTCCTCGCGTTGCTGTGCTTCACGGCGTTGTGCTGCATGGCCGTGGCCGTTCCTCTGGCGTGGGCGGATGCGGAAAGCGAATTCAAGGCCGCCTGGAAGGACTTCCACGCGTTGCGCAAGGACGACCGCCGCGCGCAGTACCGCTCCAACTGGCAGGCCCTGGAGACGCGTTTTCTGGGCGCCTACAAGGAGTCCCCCCGCGGCGCATGGGCGCCCAAGTCGCTCTTCTACGTGGGACGGGTGAATTACGAGCTGGGCAAACGCTCTTTCCTCAAGACGGATTATCGCGTGGCTCTGGACTACTTCCAGCGTGTCGCGTCGCGGTTTCCCTCCCACACGTGGTCCGACGACGCCCTCTTCCACATGGCTGTCATCGAACGCGACCATCTGCAGGCGCCCGCGCGGGCCTTGCGAGTGCTTCAGGCGCAGCTCGCGTCCTATCCGCAAGGGGACATGGCGGATCGCGCCAAAGCCCTGATGGCGGAGATCGAACGCGAGGAGCATGTGGTCCTGCACGCCGAAGATCAAGACCCCAGACCCCTGCCGGAGGTGGCGCACGCACCCACTGTAAGCGACTACCCGGAAGGCCCGGCGCAGGTCGTCACCAACCTGGCCCCCACTGCTGCGGCGCGCGGCGAAGCGGCCGAAGGCCCCGCCGTCGCCCCCGCCATGCGCGCCAAGCCTGCGCCGCCGGGACCCGCGCGGCTCAAACGGGTGACCTTCCAGTCCTCCGACGACTACACCCGCGTGGTGGTCGCGCTCAACAAGGAGTCCGCGTACACCTACAATGTTCTGGAGGCGAATCCCCAGGCCGACAAGCCACCTCGGCTTTATATCGACTTCAAGGACTCCCGCCTGGACGGCGCCGCCACGGACATTCCCATCGCCGACGGCATTCTGCGTCGGGTGCGGGCCGGTCAGAACAAGCCCGATGTCACCCGCGTGGTGCTGGATTTCCAGACCATCCACAAGTACAAGATCTTCGCCATGGAAAGCGGCGACGAGTATCGGGTCCTCATCGACGTCTCCGCGCCGGACCAGCGCGCCGCGCCCCAGACCCTGGCCGGCGTCAGCTCCGTGGTCCGCCAGCCCATCCGTCATGCGCCGCCGGAGAAACGCCCCGTCGCGCCGCCCAAGGCCAAGCCCGCAGAAGCGCATTCCCAGGCGCCGCCCGCCCCGCCGTCAGCCTCACTGGCGCTGGCCCCGGACCCCAAGCCCGCGCCCCCCGCGACGCCACCCATGACGCCATCCAAGAAGGGATCGGCAGCCGAGACGGTCGTCACCAGGCCCGAACCCGCAGCCCCCGCGCAGCCCGCTGTCGCCGCGGCGCCGCCAACGCCCGAGGACTACACGCTCGAACCGGAGTCCAAAGCGCAGGCAGAGAACTTGCTGGAGGCGTTGGGCTTGAAGATCGGCGTGATCATGATCGACCCGGGCCACGGCGGCAAGGACCCCGGCGGCATGGCCAACGGCCTCGTGGAAAAGGACGTGAACCTGCGCTTCGCCAAGATCCTCGGCAGGAAGCTCACCGAGGCCGGCTTCACCGTGCTCTACACCCGGGAGAAGGACGTCTTCATCCCCCTTGAAGAGCGCACCGCCATGGCCAATCTGAAGAAAGCGGACCTCTTCATCTCCATCCACTGCAACGCCTTCCCCACGGCCAGGATCAGCGGCCTGGAGACCTATTACCTGGACCTCGCCAAGAGCGACGAGTCCGTCCGCGTGGCGGCGCGGGAAAACGCCGTCTCCACCAAGAAGATCTCGGATCTCCAGTTCATCCTCACGGACCTCATGCTCTCGGCCAAGACCAAGGAGTCCCGGGAGCTCGCGGCTTCGGTCCACGAGACCATGGTGCAGAATCTGCGACGGCACTACACCATCAAGGATCTGGGCGTACGCTCCGCGCCGTTCTACGTGCTGATGGGCGCGCACATGCCCTCCATCCTGGTGGAATTGGGGTACATGACCCACCCGGACGAAGCCAAACGGCTCAAGTCCGAGACGTACCTGGAGCGACAGGCAGCAGGGCTGGTGGAGGGCGTCAAGGCGTATCAGAAGTCCATCAGCCGGTACGCCAGCCTCTGAGCCGGCTTTTGCTCAAACCCGGTCCCGGGATGCGTCCCTCTCCTGCTGGCCTTTTGCGCGCCATCGCCGTATGATGCGGTCCATGTCCCTCAAAGAACGCCTCGGGCTCGACCAGGAGCCCCTCTACCTGGTGGACGGCTCCGCCTTCATCTTCCGCGCATTCCACGCGTTCAAGGATCTCAAGCGCTCGGACGGCTTTCCCACCAACGCGCTCTACATCGTCCTGCGAGTGATGCTGAAGCTCTTGCGGGAAGAAGCCCCCACCCGCCTCGCGTTTTTCCTGGACGGTCCCGGCCCCACCTTCCGCAACGAAGTCTACGAACCCTACAAGGCGCAGCGCGAAGCCGCGCCGGAAGACCTCACCCAGCAGCTGGAACCCATCCGCCGCGCCATGCGGCTGCTGGGCTTTCCCGTCATGACGTCCCACGGCTGCGAAGCGGACGACCTCATCGCGACCTTCACGGAGCTCGCGCACACGGCCACGCCGCCGCGCCCCGTGGTCATCGTGGGGGCGGACAAGGACCTCAAGCAGCTGCTGCACAAGGGAGCGGTGCTCTGGGACCCGGGCGGCAAACAGGAGAAGCTCACCACGCTCGAAGACTTCACCAAGGAGACCGGCCTGACTCCGGCGCAGTGGCCGGACTTTCAAGCCCTGGTGGGCGACGCCAGCGACAACATTCCCGGCGTGCCCGGCGTGGGCAAGAAGATCGCAGAGAAATTGCTGGCGCGTCACCACTCCCTGGAAGCCCTGCGCGACGCCGTGCTGGATGCGCACTCCGACCTGACGCCGGCGGAACGCAAGAAGCTCGCCGACCACACGGAGACCATGTTCCTCTTTCGGGATCTGACCACCCTGCGGCCGGACCAATGCCCCACGGAAGGTCCGTACCGCGACGTGGAGGACCTCGCCGTCTCGCCTCCGGACCATGACGGCCTGCTTGCGTTTCTGGATGAATTCGAATTCCGCTCCATGAAGAAGGAACTCCCCCCGCGTTCCGATGGCGCAAGCGCCAGCCCCGCGCAGCTGCCGCTCTTCGCACAACCCGAGCCTTCCCCCCACGCTGCTGCGGACGAATCGCTCGTCCCCGTCACCGACGCCGCTGCGCTGTCGGAGTGTCCAGGGGCGCGGCTGGCCATGGCGCCCACGCCCGGTGGGCTCGCCTTCGCCACACAAGGCGCGGAGGAGGCCGTGGTCGTCCTGTACGAGGGCCCCCTGGCGCCCTGCCTGGAACGCTTCGCCACCGCGGCTGTCGTGGCCGCGCCGGACGTGAAGTCGCTCTACGGGCGCTTTTTCGAGGAAATCTCGCCGGAAGCGCGCACCGCGCCGTCCGCGCCGGCTGTCCCCTGGCTGGACGTGGGCGTGGCGGCGTATCTGCTCGCGCCGGAGGAACGCGACTACACCCTGTCGCACTTGCTCCAGCGCTACGCTGCCGAACTGCCTCGCAGCTACGGAGAAAGCCCGACCGAGCAAGCGCGAGGGTGCCTCGCCCTGAGCGTACTCCTGGAAGAGCGGCTGCGCGCCGCCGAACTGGACGACCTGCTCCGGACCATGGAAACGCCGCTCATCGAGGTGCTTGCGGAGATGGAGCGCGCCGGCGTGCGCATCGACATGGCGGCCTTCGCCGAGTTCCTGAAGGAAGTGACGCATCAGGCCCAGGAGGCGCGCTCGCGCATCATGACGCTGGCGGGACGCGAGTTCAACCCACGCTCCAGCGCGCAGCTTGCCGAGGTGCTCTTCACGGATCTCGGCTTGAAGCCCAAAGGCAAGACCCCCGGCGGCGCGGCCTCCACCTCTCAGGCTGTGCTGGAGCGTCTCGCCGACGAGCACGCCATCGTCCAGGCGGTGCTGGAGTTCCGCAAGCTGGAGAAGCTGCGCTCCACCTACCTGGAGCCCCTGCCCAAGCTCGTCAGCCCCCGGGACGGCCGGTTGCACACCACCTTCAACCAGACGGCCACCGCGACAGGCCGTCTCTCATCCTCCAATCCGAACCTGCAGAATATCCCCATCCGCGGACCGCAGGGAGGCCGTATGCGCTCCTGCTTCATCGCAGCGGAGAACACGTTGCTGGTGGCGGCGGATTACTCGCAGATCGAGCTGCGCGTGCTCGCCCACATGTCCCGGGATCCCACCTTGCTGGAAGCCTTCACCCAGGGCGAAGACATCCACGCGCGCACCGCAGGCGTACTTTTCGACAAGGATCCCGAGCAGATAACACCGGACGAACGCCGCTCCGCCAAAACCATCAACTTCGGGCTCATCTACGGCATGGGGCCGCAGAAGCTGGCGCAAGACCTTGGCGTCTCCCTGACGGACGCCAAAGCCTTCATCCAGCGCTATTTCGAGCGGCTGAACGTGCTGCGGGACTTCTACGCCCAGGTGGAGGAGGAGGCCAAAGCCCGCGGGTACGTGACGACCCTGGCGAAGCGCCGTCGTCTGCTGCCGGAGCTGCACTCCCGCAACGCCCAACTGCAAGGTCAGGCGCGCCGACAAGCCATCAACACCATCATCCAGGGCAGCGCTGCGGACATCATCAAGCTGGCCATGCTCGCCGTCAGCAAAGACGAGGCCTTGCAAACCCTGGGCGCCAGACTTATCCTCCAGGTGCATGACGAGCTGCTGCTCGAAACCCCTGCGCCGGATGGCGACGAGACGCCCGCCCGCGAGGCCGGTCGCCGTCTCGAAACGCTGATGGCCGGGGTGGCTCCCCTGGACGTGCCCTTGGTGGTGGATTGGGGCGTGGGCAAGGACTGGTCCTTGGCGCACTGAACCGTCTCCGCCGCCTCTGTTAGAACCTGCAATCCCAAAGAGCGGCGATACGTTATGTCTCAAGACACGCCTACTTCGGAAGAACTGGCGGCAGCAGCCCAGGAGTGCGCCGACGGCGTTCCCACCTTGGACTGCCCCCTGCCCCAGGTGACCTTTTCGACCTTCATCCTTTCCCTTTCCTCCTCCGCCATGGTGCATCTGGGCGAAGCGCCCAACCCCGAGACCGGGGAAGCCGGCGTGAACCTCCACCTCGCCAAGCACACCATCGATATTCTCGCCATGCTCCAGGAAAAGACGAGCGGCTGCCTGGATGGCGACGAAGCGCGGCTGCTGGAGGGAATCCTTTACGAACTGCGACTGAAATTCGTCATGAAGCGCAAATAAGGACATTCCATGACCGAGAACACGCGCGTCCGTGCAGGCCTCGTCGGCGTGACAGGCTACACGGGCATGGAGCTCGTGCGGCTGTTGGCGGCGCACCCCACCTTCACGCTCACTTGCGTCACCTCCCGCGCCGAAGCGGGCAAGGCTCTGGCGGAGGTCTACCCCTTCCTCCAGGGAACCAGCCCCGGCGACCTGACCATCACCCAGCCGGACCCCGCGGTCCTCGCCGAGCACTGCGATCTGGTCTTCCTCGCCGTGCCGCACGGCGCCGCCATGGACGCTGCGGCGCAGTGCCTGGACGCCGGTCTCAAGGTGGTGGACCTCTCCGCGGACTTCCGATTGCGCGACCCGGAAGTCTACGCGCAGTGGTACGGCCTGACGCACCGTCACCCCGCTCTGCTGCAGGAAGCGGTCTTCGGCCTGCCGGAGCTCTACGCCGAGGCCTTGCGCAAGACGCGGCTCACGGCGAATCCGGGGTGTTACCCCACCTCCGTCATTCTGGGTCTTTACCCGCTGTTGAAGCACGAGCTGGCGGACCTGCGCACCATCATCGCAGACGCCAAGTCCGGAACCACGGGCGCGGGCCGGAAAGCCAATGTGGGCACGGCCTTTTGCGAGGTCTCGGACACCTTCCGGGCCTACAACGTGGGCAAGCACCGCCATACGCCGGAAATCGAGCAGGAGCTGGGCCGCATCGCCGGGGCGGCGCTCACCGTCTCCTTCACACCGCATCTGTTGCCCATCAACCGGGGTATTCTCACCACCATCTATGCGGGATTCCGCGGCGAGACGCCCACCACGGAGGCGCTCACGGAGCTTTACGAAGCAACGTATCGCGACCATGAGTTCGTGCGGGTGCAGCCTCCCGGACGCCTGCCAGAGATCCGCTTCGTGCGGGGGACGCTCTATTGCGATGTCGGCGTGACGGTAGATCCGCGCACGGACCGCGTGGTGGTCGTTTCCGCCATCGACAACGTCTGCCGCGGCGCCTCGGGGCAGGCGGTGGCGTGCGCGAACCTCATGTCCGGCCTGGACCTGGGCGCAGGCCTGCGGCTGGCGCCGTTCATGCCGTAACCATCAGGCTGCGGTCTGGCTGCTGTCCGACTGCGGATCACCCGAAAGCACACCACCTTGAGACGCGACGCCCGCGCAGGGCCCCATGCATGACATTGCGGTCTTGCTACGATTCTGCTGCGATCCTCGTCGCCCGAAATCCCGAAGGCTTCCCTGGCTTTGTGAGGACGCGAGAACCCGGGGGACGCGAAACCCCGCCATGGCGCACCGAACCCTGCTGACGGCCTTCAGTCTCTTCAACGCTGCGCCGGCGGTTCAGGCCTGCGGGCGTGCGCTGTCGCGTTGCGGTCTCAACCGAACCGCAACCTTTCGATACAAGACGGCTGATGCGCGCTCGATTGCGGTTTGACTGCGCTTCATTGCGGAATGCGCAAGGCGGCTACTCCCGGTTGTCCACCACGCGCTTCGTCTTGGCGAAGGAGCGGGGCAGCTCGCCCGGATCCACGATGACCACGGCGGCTCGCGCCAGGATAGCGTCACGCAGGCGCAACTCGAAGGTCTTGGCCAAGGCGTCGTCGCCGCCAGCCGGGACGCCGGGAGCGCGCTCCACGCTGACGGTCATGGCGTCGCGGCCTTCGCGGCGCTCCAGCTGGATGCGGTATTCGGAAGAGAGCTCGGGGACAGACTCCAAGGCGTCGGCGATCTGGCCGGGATAGATGTTCACGCCCCTGTAGATGATCATGTCGTCCGAACGACCCAGGATGCGGTCGTGTCGGGGCATGGTCACGCCGCAGGGGCACGTCCCGGGGATGAGCCGCGTGAGGTCGCGCGTGCGGTAGCGGATGAGCGGGGCCGCCTCCTTGCAGAGGGTGGTGACCACCATCTCGCCCACTGCGCCAGGGGGGACGGGTTCCAGCGTGGCCGGATCCAGCACCTCGAGGATGTAGATGTCCCCCCAGTAGTGGAGGCCCTGGTGGACGCTGCATTCCAGCGCCGCGCCGGGGCCGTAGAGCTCCGTGAGGCCGGCGATGTCGAAGGCGTCCTCCAGGCCCAGCTTGGCCATGAAAGCCTCCCGCATTTTGGGGCTGTGCGTCTCCGCACCGAAGATGCAGCGCTTGAGCGCAAGGCGGTCGACCAGACCTCGCTTGTCCGCCTCCTCCGCCATGAGCAGCGCCATGGAGGCGGTGGCGCAAAGGCAGGTGGCCTGCATGTCCTCGGCAAGGGCGAGCTGCATCTCCAGGTTGCCCGGCCCCACAGGGACGGCCATGGCGCCAAAATGTTCACAACCGAGCTGAAACCCGGCGCCTGCCGTCCACAGTCCGTACCCCACCGCGATCTGGACGCGGTCCAGCGCGGTGAGGCCGGCGAGCTCGTAACACCGCGCGAACATCAGCTTCCAGGTTTCTATGTCGCCCTGCGTATACGCCATGACTTTACGCTTGCCTGTGGTGCCCGAGGACGCATGGACGCGCGCGATGTCCTCCTCCGGGACGGCGAGCAAAGGCAGAGGATAGCCCAGACGCAAATCCTCCACCGTGGAGCAGGGCAGCGCACGGAGGTCGTCAAGGGAGCGTACGTCCTCCGGGGCAATACCTACTTCGTCAAGCATTGCGCGGAGTTGAGGACTGTTGGCGTGCGCGTGGGCCACGGTCCAACGCAGTCCTTCGCTCTGTTTCGCCAGGAGGGCTTCCTCCGTCATGTGTGGGATGAACCGGCGGGAGTGTTCCATGGTTGTAACCGGGTGAGGGTTGACGTAAACCGCAATGCGATTCTGAATAAACCGCAATCTGTGCGGCGCGCTTGTATCCCCGGCGAAAATTCATTAGCGTTCCCAACGCGCCGGGGTGAACACCCCTAGCACGGATGCGCGTTGCGGGAAAGCGTTGCGTCAACGCCCCGGGAGCGCGTCACCAGGTCGGCTGAACCCGCGCGCAGGCGTTCCGCGCGCCATCATCAGGAGGAATGCGCCTTGCGAATACTCATCATCGGCTCTGGCGGCCGTGAACACGCCTTGGCTTGGAAGTTGCGGCAGGACCCTATCGTCAAGGAAGTGCTGGTGGCTCCCGGCAACGGCGGCGCCGCTGCTTTGGGCGAAACCATCCCGCTTCAGGTAAGCCACATCCCGGGCATCGTCGCCCTCGCCAAGGAACGCAAGGTGGACCTTGTGGTGGTCGGACCGGAGCTTCCCCTAGTCCTTGGCCTATCCAATGCACTGGAAAAGCAGGGGATTCCATGCTTCGGACCCAACGCTTACGCCTCCCAGCTGGAAGGAAGCAAAGCCTTCGCGAAACACGTGATGGAACACGCCGGCGTGCCCACCGCGGACTACCACGTGTTCGAGGACTTCGCCTCCGCCAAGGCGTTCATCCAGGAGGCTGACAGGCCGCTCGTGGTCAAAGCCGACGGTCTCGCTGCGGGCAAAGGCGTGACCGTCGCCAATTCGCCGGAGGAGGCGCTCGCCGCTGCGCAACGATGCATGGTGAAAGGCGCTTTCGGCATGGCGGGGGATCGCCTCGTGGTGGAAGAGGTCGTACGTGGCGAAGAAGCGTCACTCATTGCGGTTTGTGATGGAACCGCAGTCGTACCGCTGGCCACTTCACAAGACCACAAAGCCATCGGTGAAGGTGACGTCGGCCCGAATACGGGCGGCATGGGCGCATACAGCCCCGCGCCCATCCTGCCCGAGGAGAAGCTCGTTGCGATGTGCGACAAGGTCGCCAAACCCATCGTGGACGCCATGGCTGCTTCCGGGCATCCTTTCATAGGCGTGCTGTACGCCGGTCTGATGATCGCAGGGGACGACGTCAACGTCCTGGAATATAACGTTCGTTTCGGCGACCCCGAGTGCCAGCCCCTTATGGCTCGGCTGGATTCGAGTCTCGCAGAACTCATGCTCGCCTGCGTGGAAGGACGACTGACCCCGGCCATGGCGCAATGGAAACCGCAAGCGAGTTGTTGCGTCGTCATGGCCAGCGAAGGGTACCCCGGCGCCTATGCCAAAGGAAAGCGCATCACCGGCTTGGAGGACGCGGATTCGCTGGATGGCGTTACGGTATTCCACGCCGGTACCGTGCTGAAGGATGGCGCATACTATACGACGGGCGGTCGAGTCCTTGGCGTGACAGCCCTTGGCGACGATTTGGCGTCGGCCAAGAGCAAAGCATACGAGGCCGTGGATCGCATCCACTTCGAAGGCGCCTATGTGCGTCGTGATATTGCGGACAAAGGTCTGACCGCAATGCGGTCATGAGGTCGCATCGCAGCTTCATTCTGCGCGCCTGCCGCAATTTGGACCGCATTGCGGTTTCTGCTGTGGCCAATTGCTGTCGCGCCACGTCAGGTCAATTGGACAGCGCCGTTCGACATGTGGACGACTCTTGCTCGCAATGGCGCGCCTGTGTTCTGATGCGTCACGCAGACTACCGTGACGTTCAACTCTCTGTTGACTCGTTCCACTTCCGCCATGACAGCCGTAGCGCTCTCTTCATCCAGAGCACTGATGGGTTCATCCAGCAACAAGCTTTCAGGATTCACCAGGAGCGCACGGATCAGACACAGTCGCTGTTGTTGGCCAACAGAAAGACTTAACGCTTCGCTTGTCAGTTTGACATCTCCAAGACGCAACCGTTCAAGCCAGCCTTCAAGAGTAGCGTCGTCAGGGCGATTTCTTGACTGATGAACACCCAGTCTGAACGGCGTTAGCAGATTACTTCTGATGTCTCCTTCCTGCAATACAGGCTTTTGCTGAAGGTAGACAACCTTTGAACGGAGCAAAGACCCCTCGATCTCTTGGATTCGTCGACCATTTATCCATATACTTCCACTACTGCAATGCTCCAGTTTGCACAACAATCGTAACAAGGTGGATTTGCCAGTTCCGGAGGGGCCTTTCAGAACATAATACCCTCCTTGTGGCATCTCAAAGGATACATCGTGCAAGACAAGCTTATCGGCATAGGAAAAACAGACATTGCGTAAAGAGAATTGCGCGCTTGTTGCTGCGAGCTCATTCATTATACGATCCTTTTGGTGATTGCGGATGCTTGCGGTTTGTAATTTGACACCATTCCCCTCCTCATGAAATTGTGACGCTAATAATATGCAAGCCAACACGACGTCCCATCGGATCCAACTGCTTCCCCCTGAGCTCAAAAACCAGATTGCCGCTGGCGAGGTGGTTGAGCGTCCTGCCAGCGCGCTCAAGGAGTTGCTGGAGAACAGCCTGGACGCTGGCGCGGACCGCATTGCGGTACGTATTGAGCATGGAGGGCAAGGACTTCTCGAAATCCTCGACAATGGTTGCGGTTTGGCTGCGGACGAACTTGAGCTTGCGGTCACCCGGCACGCCACGAGCAAGGTGCGCACGTTTGAAGAGCTCATGCGCGTGAACAGTTTCGGGTTTCGCGGCGAGGCGCTTGCCGCTATCGCATCGGTTTCCCGATTCACATTGGCCTCCAACCCCGGGCACGAGGACGGCGGGTTCGCCATCGATGTCATTCATGGCGCGCCACGTGCAATCAAGCCGGCAGCGCTTCCTCGAGGCTCCCGTGTCACTGTGCGTGATCTCTTTGCGAACGTACCAGCACGATTGAAATTTCTCAAAACCACCGCCACGGAAACTCGTCGTTGCGTCGACGTATTCATTCGCACGGCTCTCGCGCGTCCGCATGTCCATTTCACCCTGACCAGCGGAGACAGAGAGCTCGTACGATTCCTTCCCAAGCAGAGCCTTCGCGAACGGATCACCACGATATGGCCTCCTGCTATCGTTGATCCGATGATTCATATTCATGATTCCAATGGGCCTTATCGAGTTCACGGCATGCTCGGCCACCCCAAGGCAGCCCAAAGCCGCCCCGACAGGATATTTCTCTACGTCAACGGTCGCCCTGTTCAGGACAAGCTCATGCTCAAGGCGCTGCGGGACGCGTACTCAGGCAGACTCCTCGCTCGTGAGCACCCTCAAGCTATTCTTTTTCTTGATCTTCCAGAAAATGAGGTAGACGTCAACGTGCACCCGGCGAAGGCCGAAGTCCGTTTCAGCGACGAGCGCGCCGTGTTTCTTGCAATCCGACGCGCCGTCTCGAAGCCGCTTGACAACAACGCCGCCTCCGCTGTCGCCGCAATGCAACCCCAAGCAACCCACCCTCAAGAGCCGCTTCCGCCAGAACTTCGCACCCATCAGGCAACATTCAAAGAGTCGTCCTCCGGCTATGGGGAGACGGCCTCGGGTGCGCCCGCTTCGTCTGAACCGCAACAAAATCGCAATAAGCTTGCTTCCGTTTCGACCATTCAACCAAACCGCAACTCGCACGACGCTTTATCCAGCACACGATACGACAATCTACAATATGAGATGATGCAGCCCTCAGCGGTGAATCATGCTGTGGACACACAGACGACTCTGCCCCTGACGCCCCCCACATCGATACATTTTCCTCAATCATCTCAAAACTTTAGTCAACACGCCGGGCTGCAGGCGCAGGCCCCGTTGGAAGCGCCACCCTTTCTCGCTGATGATCCCTCCACCGCCAGACCGAGCTTCCAGTACGAATATCTCAGCCAACTAGGTGACACCTACTTGCTCCTGAAGCTGGACGACGGGGGCCTCGCAATCCTTGACCAGCACGCGGCGCATGAGCGTATTCTTTACGAATCTTTTCAGAATGAAAGACGTGATGCTTCCCGGCCGCTGGCGACGCCCATGTTCATGCCGCTCCATGCCACAGAACGGGAGCGATTGATGGAGCTTGCGCCGGAGCTTGCGCGCTTGGGCTTCGAAAGCGCCACCACTCCGAACGGCCTTGAGGTCCACGCCGTACCCGGGGGGTTGACCCCGGCGAAAGCCAAGGAATTCATCAAAGCGTGCCTAAGCGAACGCCTGGACGACCTTTCCACGGTCTGGGCGCAGCTGGCATGTCGTCTTGCGCTCAAAGCCGGAGAATCCCTGGCGAAAAGCGAAGCGCTCGCCCTTGTTGAAGCTTGGTCTGCATGCCCTGGTCGAGACTACTGCCCGCATGGACGACCAGCGCTCATCCGCATTACACTGGGAGAACTCGCCAAGCGATTCAAGCGCTCCGGGTAGCTGGCCAATCAAAACCGCAACTGAATCGCCAGAACTCCGCAGCCAAGACGACCGCCATGGACCGCAATAAGCAGCTTTGAATCGCAATCAGACCGCAGTCCCAAAAGGATACTACAGATACGGATCACGCTGTGCAAGATACCCGCGCACGTACTCTTCGACAGCGTCTTCCAGCGTGGTCGACGGCATCGGCGCGCCCACAGCCGCGAGACGCTCCATGGGCGCCTGGGTGTAGTACTGGTATGCCCCTTGCAAAACCTCCGGCATGGGAATGTATTCGATACGCTCCGGGGCCTCCATGGCCGAAAAGACCGCCCGCGCAAGGTCGTTCCAGGTACGCGCCTTCCCGGAGCCCACGTTGAAGACGCCGTTGACGGCCGGGTTTTCCGCAAGCCAGCGTACGACCTCCACGCAGTCCTTCACCCAGACGAAATCGCGCATCTGCCCGCCGTCCTCATACGCCTCGCGATAGGACCGGAAAAGCTTCAGCTCGCCGGTGTTGCGGATCTGCTCGAACGCCTTGCAGACCATACTCCGCATCGTGTCCTTGTGATACTCGTTTGGCCCGAAAACATTGAAGAATTTCAGGCTTACGATGGAATCCAGAAGGCCTTCGCGTTGCGCCCACAGGTCGAAGCGTTGCTTGGAAAATGCGTAAGGATTCAGGGGCTTGAATGATTCAAGCTGAGTCGGATCGTCATCGAAGCCTGCTTCGCCGTCGCCATAAGTGGCGGCGCTGGACGCATTGATGAAACGGCCTCCGTGTTCGAGCGTCCAGGCGCAGAGCGTCTGCGAGTACCGGGTGTTGTTCTCCCAAAGGTACTCGACGTTGCGTTCCGTGGTTGCGGAACAGGCTCCCATGTGGAAAACGGCTTTGGGCTTCCAGGGCGCTTCCCCGTGGAGCAGCATATCCATGAACGTATCTTTGTGAAGATACTCAGCAAACCGTCTATTGACGAGGTTCTTCCACTTGGTGGATTCACCGAGGTTATCCACTACGAGAATCTCGTCCTCTCCCAGTTCGTTGAGCTTCCAGACGATGGAGCTGCCCAGGAAGCCGGCGCCGCCCGTAACGATATACATGCGTCCCTCCGGTGCGCATCCCTACGCGCGGACTCACATTTTGTAAAATGATTACAGTGGATACGCCCAGTCGCCGTTCCGCTCGAGACGGCGTTCCTCGCCAGGGGCGAGGGACATGCCGAACATGACGATGGTCTGCTCCAGAGGGCGACCCAGCACGCACTCCACCACACCTGCAACCTGCTCTGGCGGCCTGGATCGCAAGCGTTCCACAAGGGCGGACCGCAACGTACGGTCATGTTCGATCGCTTCCAGCACGGCCTGTTCGGCAGCCTGATCGCCCAAGGCGCGCCATCGCCTGGCAAGGGGCGCCAGCATGGCGTAGCCGCACGCTTGCTCATGGATCGCCACCAGCTCCTGCAAGGCAGGCATTTCCGCCAGCAACTCTTCCCGACTCAAGTGGCCACGCGCGTATTCCGCCGGCGGTCCGCCTGTGGAGCGGCAGTACTGCAACCGGCATTCCAGAGGCCGGGATTCATAAAGGGCGCACGTGGCGAGTTCGGCGTCGTCCACCCCATAAAACATGCACGTCCAGTCCGCCCCCGAGGACCGCAGCTTCACCACATCGTGCGTCAGCGGGGTGAGGACGTTGTCGCGCAGGGGGTCGCGGACCAGTTCGCCCGGCCGCAGGGTCATACAGTGCTCCAGCCCCAGGACTCCCTCACCGAAGAGGGCGAGGTCCTCCTCGTGCAAGGCGGGGCCGCCGTGGCGGCAGCATTCGCCGCACCGTTCACAAAGGGAATCGTCTCGCATCATGCTGATTTATCATCCTTGTTCGAGGTCGCAGACGGCGCGTGTCCACAGTCGGCATGTCATGTCCGCAGCGTCCACGTAGCCCATGGTCGCATTGACCATCCACGCCTGGGTGAAGGTGCGGCGGTCTGCGCTCCAGAGATAGAGTTGCGCGGTCTCGAAGACCGGGTCCATGCAGTAGTCGCGGGCCTTGCCGCCCTGGTCCAGCAGACGACAGAGCTCCTCCACCGTGGGAAGACGCCAGCCCGTGCGGCCGGCGAAGGCGGCGGCGTTGAGCCGCGCTATATGGGCGTGCGTGTCACGCCACGTCATGGGATACCGGGAGCCGCCGCGTCGCCACAGCAGGCCGGCGGAGGGGTCACGCACCACGGTGTCGTCGCCGTTGTTGACAATGAATCGAGGGTTGGGCGGCGCCAGAGGGCGGCCGAGGTCGTCCAAGCGAAGCGCCTCCATGGCGAGACGCGGCCCTGTCTTGATGGGGATGGCGCGCGGCGCATCCTCCTCCCCCGAGATTCTGGCTGAGGTTTCGGTTGCGGTCTCGTTGCGATCCTCTTCAAAAAGCTCCAGCGGGGCCTGACAGATGGCCTCCACCTCTGCGCGCCACCGCGCCTCCAGGTCGTCCATGGCCTCGGCCATGGCCTCGGCCGTGGTGTAGCGCGCTTCGGGTTGCCTGGCGAGGGCCGTGCGGAAGAACGTCTCGCAGGTGGTGAAGAGCTCCTCGCTCAGGGCGTCCAGCTGCAGCGGCGCTTCACGGGACAAGCCGTCCTCGTCCAGAGCGTCGGGTTCGGCGCCGGGCGGCAAACCGAAGCCGCAGACGCCTATTTCCGCGTGGGGAAGCCGCCCGGCGAGCATCCGGTACAGGGTGACGCCCACGGCGTAGCAGTCCGCCCCAGGCCCGACGTTTTCGGGGTCGCGCTCCTGCTCGGGGGCGGCGTAGAACGGCGAGCCAATCTTCATGCCCCCGGGCCTCTGCGCAGGAGCCTCGCCCCGCAAGCGCGAGAGGCCGAAGTCGATGATCTTCACCGTGTCCTCGTCCGAGAGGAGGAGGTTGAACGGCTTGATGTCGCGATGGACGACGCCGGCGGCGTGCAATCGCGCCAAGCCCTCCAGAGTCTGTCGCGCATAGCGGAAGGCTTTCTCCGGCTGCAAGGGTCGGCTCTGGGCCTCCACGCGATAGCTCTCGCCGATGATGGCGCCGAGATTGTGGCATGCGTATTCCATGGTGAAGAAGGGCATGCCGTCGGCGTCTTCATCGAGATCCCAGACCTCGCTGAGATGCGGGTGCCGCAGCCCTGCCATGAGCCGCGCCTCGGCCAGGAACTGGCTGCGGATGGTCTCCCACCCCATGAGGTCCACCATGTGATCCACCGGAGCGAGCCGTTTGAGGGCGACAATCTTCCCCAGCCCCGGCAGTTGCGCCTTGTAGACGGCCCCCATGCCGCCTTTGCCGAGCAGCCCGAGCACCTGGTAACGGCCGATCATGCGCATGGGTCACCAGAGCCTGTCGGCGTAGCGCTTGGGGAGCCCCTTGGCGACAATGGCCTCCGCCGTCTTCTTGATGTCGTAGGGGATGCGACGCAGGGCGAGCTCCCCCGTGTCAGGATCGAAGAGGATGTATTTCGCGCGGTTGTCGCCATCGCGGGGTTGTCCGACGCTGCCCACGTTCACGATATGCTTGCGATCTCCTCCGAGGTCCATGTGCAGTCGCTCCGGCAGAGGCAGCCGGCGGACACGTTCCCCATCCCAGAGAATATGCTCCAGCTCGTGGGTGTGCCCCACGAAACAGAGCGGCTCACGCAAGCGACGGAACATGGCTGCGAGGTCGTGTTCGTCGAATTGAAAAAGGTACGCCAGAGCGGAGTCCGGCGGCGCGCCGTGGACCATGCGCGCCCCATGGCGGACCATCGCGAGCGGCAAGGTTTTGATGAACGAGAGGTCGTCCTCGGTCAGCAGTTCCCGGGTCTTCTGCAAGGCTTCGCGAGCGTGGGCGTTGAACCAGGCGGCCTGTTCGGGATCCGCAAGGCCCAGTTCATGATTGCCGCAGACAGACTCGGCGCCGCGCTCCCGAAGAAGTGAGAGGACTCGGGAAGGCTCGGGGCCGTAGCCGATGTTGTCGCCAAGCGAGTAGATCGTCGTCACGCCGTGTGCGTCGATGTCCTGCAGCACCGCCTCGAAAGCCGCGAGATTTCCGTGTATGTCTGAACAGATGGCGAAGCGCATTCGCCATGGTAGCAGGGTGCGGCCCGGCTGTACACCTCAGACGCGGCGCCCCTGCGGCTGGGTTTGGCGTCGGAAGTTCTTGGCGGCTTCCACGAAGCGCTCCGCCCAAGCGGGTTCGCTCACGGCGTGGATGTGGGTGTAGGAAGCCCAGACGTTCTTGTACATCAAGCCGTCCAGTCCTGCCAGGATGCCCCCGCCGCGCTCCAACCGCAAAGCGAAGTTGAGGACAGAGCCGTCGCCGGCAAGACACTGGGAATAGTGGAATTCATGGCCCCGCAATGTGGCGCCCTTCGGTAGAAACGGGGTGTCCGCAATGGCTACTCCTTCCACATAGCCCAGGCCCTGGGGCCTGCCGCAAAGCTCCGTCCGCACCGGAAAGACCCCCGCCATGGGGTGCTCCTGGCCATCCACGATGAGCGCCTCCCCCAGATACATGAACCCGCCGCACTCCGCATAGATGGGCATGCCGAGCTCCGCCATGGCGCGCACGCGCTGGCGAACGCGCGAGTTGGCCGCCAACTCCGCGGCCATGAGCTCTGGATACCCTCCTCCGATGTAGAGACCATGGAGCTCCGGCCACTCCGTGTCCTTCAGGAACGAAAGCGGCGTCAGTTTGGCGCCGGCCTGCTCCAGCGCCTCGAGATTCTCCCGATAATAGAACCAGAAGGCGGCGTCCTGGGGATGCCCGATGCGCACCTTCGGTGTACGCGGCGGCTGTGCGATGACGAGAGGACGTATGGGGGAAGCCTTCGAAAGCGGCGGCGCCGCCTCGGCGATTTCACTCAGCCGCGCCACGTCGCAGTGACGCGCCACCACGGCGGCCAAGGCGTCGAGCACGGCGTCCGCCTCCACGTCCTCCGCGCCATAGAGGCCCATGTGGCGTTCGGGGATGGGATTCTCGGGGAGCTTGGGGATGGCTCCGAGCACGGGAACGCCGGCGTCCCGTTCGATACAGGCCGCGGCCAACGCGCGATGGCGCTCGCCGGCCACACGATTCAGCACCACGCCGGCGAGGCGCAACCCCGGCTCGAAAGACTTCACCCCGGCCACCACGGCGGCGGCGGTGCGGGTCATCTTGGTGATGTCGAGAACGAGGATGACAGGCGCATCCAGGGTGCGGGCGAGGGCGGAGGTAGCGGCCACACCGTCGATGTCCTTGCCGTCGAAGAGGCCGCGGTTGCCTTCGATGAGGGAGCGATCCGCGTCATTGGCGCGGTGCTCGAAGAGGGCGAGAAGCGTGTCGGAGTCGAAAAGGAAAGGGTCCAGATTCGTCGCGGGGCGTTTGCCTGCGAGTGAGAGCCACGCCGCGTCGATGTAGTCCGGACCCTTCTTGAACGGCTGAACGCGGCGTCCTTCGGCGGCCCAGCAGCGGGCGAGTCCCAACGAGACGATGGTCTTGCCGCCGCCCCCCGAGAGCCCCGAGACGATGAGCCGCGGTCTGGTGGTTGCGGAACCAGTCTCGCTGGGCGACGTGTCGTCTGGCCGTGGTGGCGTCGCGTGCATCATGCGCAGGCGCCGCGGCTCCCCCGGCGCGCCGAAGGCCGAGCCGCAGCGGTTCGATGGGGATCGTCGCGGCGTCGCGCGGGAGTTCGCTAGCCCTCTTCGTGGATGCCGGCGCCCTTGAGGCCGTACATCGTGGTGGAGCCGGAGGACCAGAACTCGAGTTTCTCTTCGTTGACGAGAGCAGTGAGGATCTTCTTGACTTCGCGGGCTTTCTTGTCAGGGAAGACTTTGAGAAAGTCGTTGAAGTAGAATTTGGTCTTGCCCTTCTTGCTTTGGAGGAACTCGATTACTTTTTGTTTTTCTTCGTCCATGACGGAGCCCCTTGGCTTGAGTGTTGGCCGGGCGCAGCCTGAAGAGACTGCGCCCGGGAGTGTGCGTGCGTAGCAGTTCAGCGAGCCTACTTGAGGTGGCTGGTGAACTTGAACTGGGTCGATTGACGCCAGGTGTAGTACGCGGGATCGCGGAAGTCGTCGATGCAGTGCTGGGTGAAGGGAATGTCCGTCTTCTCGAAGAACTTCTCCCAGCCGATGCGCTCGGCCCAGTCGCCAAGACGCTCGTACTTGCGGGCGTCCTTCGCGTAGACTTCGACGATCTTCTTGACCAGCTTGGTCATGGTGGGCCAGCGGGGCGGCTCGTTGGGCACGTAGGCGACCACGACCTTGGAGAACTTCGGCTCGGAGATCCGGTTGGAGATCTTGCCGCCCACCATGATGGCGACGCCGTCGCCTTCGCCGTCGGAGACGGGAAGAGCGGGGCACATGGTGTAGCAGTTGCCGCAGTACATGCAACGGTCGTTGTTCACGGCCACGGTCTTCACTTTCTCGCCGTTGTGCTCCGTGGTGGTGGGCTTGATGGCGCCCAGGGGGCAGGAAGCCACCGCCAGCGGGATTTCACAGACGTTGGCGAGCACGGCGTGGTCGATGATGGGGGGCTTGCGGTGGATGCCCACAAGGCCGATGTCGGAAGCGTGCACAGCGCCGCACA
>CAYVWB010000027.1:33512-51083 GCA_964455395.1 uncultured Desulfovibrionaceae bacterium | reverse complement strand
GCGGCAGGCGCGCTCCCACTCGAGCTCGTGGCAAAGCCGCTTGCCGAGCGCTTCGCACTGGCGGGCGGCCTCGCCGCGCCCGAGACCGCTCTGGCGCGCGCCTACGACCTCGTGCTGAACGGCTACGAGCTCGGCGGCGGCTCCATCCGCAACCACACCGTGGCGCAGCAGCAGGCGATGTTCCAGGCGCTCGGCATGGACGAAACCACTGCGCGCGAAGAGTTCGGCTTCCTGCTGCAGGCGCTGGAGTACGGCGCTCCGCCGCACGGCGGCATCGCTTTCGGGTTCGACCGCCTCGTGATGCTGTTGGCGCGGCTGCAGTCCATCCGGGACGTCATCGCTTTCCCCAAGACGCAGAAGGGGTCCTGTTTGATGACGCAGGCGCCGAGCGCCGTCTCCACGCGGCAACTGCGGGAGCTGCACATCAAGTTGCGCGAACAGGCCAAGACGAAGGCCGCCGGCCCGGCCGAGCACCTCACCGACCGCCGCACGGGGTAGCTGCGCAGCTGCGCAACGACGTACCGGCGTACCGGCGGTTCGCAAGGAGTCCCTCATGGCCCTGGAAATCTGCACTTATCCCAACCCCGTGCTTGCGCAGCAGGCGCAGCGCGTCGAGGAGATCACCCCGGAGCTCGTGGCGCTCGCCAAGTCCATGGCCGAGACCATGTACGAAACCAACGGCATCGGCCTGGCTGCGCCGCAGGTGGGCGAGTCCGTCCGGCTCATCGTGGTGGACGTCACCGGTCCGGAACTGCGCGAGCAGCTCTTCACCATCGTCAATCCGGAGATCAAGACCTGCGCCGGCGAGATGGAGTACGAGGAGGGCTGCCTGAGCCTGCCCCAGTTCTCCACCGTGGTGAAGCGCAGCGCTTGCGTGACCGTGACGGGGACGGACCTGGAGGGCCGGCCGGTGGAGATCGAAGCCGAGGGCTTGCTCGCCATCTGTCTGCAGCACGAAATCGACCATCTGGAAGGCACGCTTCTATTGAATCATGTGGGCCGTGTGAAGAAGGCCCTCTATGACAAACGGGTCAAGAAGCACCTCAAGCAGGCCAAGCAATCGCCATCCGGCGCTGCAGATCACGGGGACAAGGGCTCGGCATGAAAATCGTCTTCATGGGCACGCCGGATTTCGCCGCCGTCATTCTGGAAGCGCTGCTGGCGTGGGAAGGCGGTGAAGTGGTCGCCGTCTACACCCAGCCGGACCGGCCTGCCGGCCGTGGCAAGAAACTGCGGTACAGCGCGGTGAAGAACCTTTCCGTGTCGCGCGGACTCACGGTGATGCAGCCGTTGCACTTCAAGGACGCCGACGCGGTGGAGGCCTTGCGCGCTTTCGAGGCGGACATCGCCGTGGTGGCGGCCTATGGCCTCATTCTTCCGCAGACGGTGTTGGACGCGCCCCGTTCGGGGTGTCTCAATGCACACGCGTCTCTGTTGCCGAAATACCGTGGCGCTGCGCCCATCCAGCGCGCCATCATGGCCGGGGAGCAGGTGACCGGCGTGACCATCATGCAGATGGACGCCGGCATGGACACCGGGCCCATGGTGCTGCAGCGGGCCATGGCCATCGGCGTGGACGACACGGCCGGGGCCTTGCACGACGAGCTGGCCACGCTGAGCGCCACGCTCATGGTGGAAGCCCTGACGTTGGCGCAGCAGAACGCCCTCAAGCCCGTGCCGCAGGATGATGCGCGCGCCACGTATGCGCCGAAGCTGACCAAGGCGGAGGGAGAGATAGACTGGGCGAGACCTGCCCGTGTGGTGCACGACCACGTGCGCGGGGTGACGCCCTGGCCCGGGGCGTTTTTCTTCTGGGATGGCCTGGGCGCCGACAAGCCCTTGCGACTCACGGTGCTGCCCGGGCGGGTGGGGGACCCGCTTGACGACGCTGCCGGGTGTGTGGAGCCCGGAACCATCGTCGGTCTGCATGAGGGGATGCTGGCCGTGGCCTGTGCGGACCGCTATTACCTGACGCCGAACCTCTGTCCTGAAGGCAAGTGCCTGATCGACGCGCAGGCATTCTGCAACGGGTATCTGAATCGTTGCGCCGGCTCCTGATTCGAGCGTCCTTGCCCCAGCCGTCTTCCTGCTGCGCCACGACCTCCGGCGCAGGACTTTCGTGCCGACGGCTTCGGCGCGTCTCCCCCGCGAGCCACGCCTCCTCCGATCTCCGGGCGGCCGCGTGCCGTCTTTCCATATACTCTGCATACTTCCGTGCGAGAACAGCATGGTGAGCACCACTCCGCACTCGTCCTCGTCCGACCCCAACGCCCGAGCGCCTGCCGAGCCCGCGCGCGTGGACTTGCGCATGGACGTGCGCATGGACGTGCGCAAACGGCTTTTCATCGGGCTGATCATCGCCACGAGCCTCACCGTGGTGGCGACCTGCGCTGCGCTGTGGGTCATCCCCTATGTCGGCTTGCCCAATATCCACCCCCTGGCGCCGTGGCTGTTCGGTGGCGTTTTCGCCGTGCTCATCGGGTTCACCTGCTGGGCCAGTCTCAGTCTCGTGTTGAACCTCACGCTGGGTCGACCGGTGCTTCTTTCTCGACGCATGCGCGGCGTCACCATCAAGTTCTTCCTGCCGCTCATGGCGCTAATCGGCCGTCTGGTGGGCGTCACGCGAGACCAGGTCCGCCTATCCTTCATCAAGGTCAACAACGAGCTCGTCCTCCAGGAACAGACGCGTCATAGCGCGGACCGTGTGCTCCTGCTCATGCCGCATTGTCTGCAGTCCAGCGAATGCGCCATGCGTCTCACGTACGCCACGGACAACTGCCGACGCTGCGGCCGCTGCCCCATCGACGCGCTGCTCGCCTTGCGAGACCGCTACGGCGTGCGCCTGGCCATCGCCACGGGCGGCGCCATCGCGCGGCGCATCGTCGTCCAGAGCCGACCCCGTCTCATCGTGGCGGTGGCGTGCGACCGTGACCTCGCCAGCGGCATTCAGGATACCTATCCTATTCCCGTTTTCGGCGTGCTGAACGATCGGCCATGCGGCCCTTGTCTGGACACCATCGTGGACATCGCTTCCCTGCGACGTGTGCTCGACCATTTCGTCGATCCCGCCACCATGCCTGAGCAGCCATCATGAGCCGCTCCAAGCATCGACCGCGGACCGCCGGGGGAGGGGGCGGACGTCTTCCGCATGGGGGAGGGCGGAAGTCGCCATTCGGAACGCGTCACGCCGCTGTGCATGCCTGCGGCGCCATGCTGCACGAGAGGACGCCTTTGCAGGAGGCGCTGGATGCGGCTCTCGTCGCTGCGCCCGGCATCGACCCCCGCGACGCGGCCCTCGCCACGGAGACGGCGTACGGGGTCGCCAGATTGCGCGGCCGTCTGGAGTTTCTGCTGCGCCGTCGGCTGCAGGCGCCGCACAAGCTCCCTCCGGTGGTGTGGACGACGCTCATGGTCGCGGCGTACGAGATGTTGTTTCTCGACAAAACCCCAGCCTACGCGGCCGTGGACTGGGCCGTCCGCGCGGTGAAGGGCGTGGCCCCCAAACTGGGCGGCGTGGCCAACGGCGTGTTGCGCACCCTGGACCGCGAACGCGACATCGCCGCCGACAAGGCCTTCTACCTTGCCGATGCGTCGGACCGGCGCACAGGCCTCGCGGCGTGGTACGGCGTCCCGCCATGGCTGGTGGCGTTCCTTGTCGAGTCGTTCCAGCCGGCGTCCTCAGATTCGTTCCACAGGTCCGAGGGGGTTCAAGACGGGGAACGCGACGGGGACGGCCTCCCCACGGCGGCGGCGGCCGTGCTGCAGGCGCGGCTGAGGCGCCCCCCCCTGGGCGTTCGTCTCAACCCCCGTACCCTTGGCGCCGCGTATGACGACATGAACGCCACCCTGGGCAACCATCCCGCACTCCTCGTCAAGGGACCCTGGGGCGGGGCGCTGGAGCCCACCGCCACGCCCGGCGACGCCATGGGAGCCATCGTCCGGGACCTCGCGCCCTTCCCCGCGGATCAGACAGCGAGCTGGCGGGACTTGGAGGCGTACGGTCTGCTCACGCGACAGAGCCTCGCTTCCCAGTTGATTCTTTCGGCGTTGGCTGGCGAGGAGGGCAGGGCGGCCCCCACGCCGCTCTGGGACGCCTGCGCCGGCAGCGGCGGCAAGATCCTCGCCTTGGCGGAACGCGCGGTACAACCCGAAGGTTTCTTCGCCAGCGATGTACACCGTGGCCGTCTGCGCCGCCTCCCGGACGAAACACGCCGCCTGGGTCTGCCCGCCATTCCCATCTGCCTGGCGAACGCCACGGCGCCGCCTTTCCGACATGGCGCATGCCGCTCCATCCTTGTGGACGCGCCATGTTCCGGCCTGGGCGTGCTCAGTCGGCGTCCCGACCTGGCGTGGAATCTTACGGCCGCAGGCGTGGCCGCGTTACCCGCTTTGCAACGCCGCATGCTGGACGCCACTTTTGCGGCCTTGCCGTCAGGAGGTCGCTTGATCTATATCACATGCACGGTGACGCCTCGGGAAAATCAGTTGGGCGTGTGCGATTTTCTCCAGGCTCAAGGCGCTTCGGCCCGTCTCTGCGTCGAGACGACGACGGACCCCGCTCTGGGCCTGCAGGAGTCTTTCTACGGCGTTTTACTGGAAAAGACGATGTAGGGGTCGGAATTCTCGCTATCGCCCCGGAGAACGAATCCTCGGGCGCGGTGTTTCTCGGTCTCAGAATTTAATCGATATTTCAAATAATTATAAAGAAAGATTGGCGGCAGAGACCGGTCTTGGTCACGCTTCGTCCTCGGGCGTCGTTGCAGAGTGGCGGTTGACCACTTGGAGCGAGGTTTTTTTGATAATTTTGTCAAAATAGTTCGAGTCTTCATCCACCTGCAGCGCCCCGCCTCGTTGGCTGCGGAACCGGCCGAGCAGGACCTGGAACTTGTGGATCTGGCGGTACCGTGTCTTGACGTCGTCCCTGCGATCCATGGCGTCATGCAGCGTTGTCTCCAGGGTGCGGCGCGCCTCGTCATCACGAGGAGGCGTCCGGGGAGCTTCGCGTGCGCCTTCGCAATGAGCATTACGTGCGGACATCGCTGCGGTATCCTCGGGCAGGGCGTCGGCGAGGGAGCTCAAGGTCTTGCGCTGGTCCACCTCAGGCACGGCGAATCCGGCGTTCTTCAGGAGCTTGTAGGCCATGCGCAGCTCATGGGGAATCCACGAATCATCCTCCAGATCCAGCGGCTTGCCCTTGCCGGGGAGGTTGTCGAATGCGCCCTCGTCAATGGCGCGTTGAATCCTGTCGTCTGCGATGCGCTCGATGATTGACCAGCCGCCGGCGTCGAATTCCTTGGTCATGAGGGTCTCCTGCGCGGCGTCCCGTCATGAGCAGCCATGCCCGCGCATGGCAGTGGCGCCGTCTGGCGTTTGGGATGTTTCGGACACCTTGGGGGGCGTCGTCTACTAGGAGTCGTCGTCAGGCAAACTCACCACGGAGCGGTCCTGATGAATCGCCTCCAGCCATGCGGCGATCTGTGCGGCAAGCTCGCGCGTGGCTTCGGAAGCGGCGACGGCAGTGGCCTGGGCCGTCATGGCCGTGGTGGGGACGACACTTTCGAAAGCGCGGCTGCGGCGAAGTTTCCTGTTATCGCGACTCCACAGCTCCATGACCAACCGGGCAGCGAAGACTGAAGCTTCACCATCGGCGTCGGTGCGCAGCTCGAAGCGTTCCATGCGCCCTCGTAAGACCCCTTCGTGCTCCATGCGGGACCGGTAGGGCCACACCACTCGATACGGTCCCAAGCAATTCAGGCTTTCCAGCAGGCTTTGCAGCAGCACCTCGCCGGGGGGTCCTTCCCAGTACCATATGGTGGAGGGCGAGAGCACGTCGCGTTGGGCGATGAAGACGGCGTTGCGGTCCAGTCCGGCCAGGACGCGCACTTCTTCCAGAATGAGGACATCGGCGTCGGAGGACTCGTTCTTGTGTGGAAGGGCCGCGCAGTCCATGGGATCGAGGCGAAGCACGTATTCCTTGGAAGGCGCACTGCAGCCGCCGAGGGGGAGGAGCATGGCCAAGGCCAGGGTCATGCCCCGGAAAAGATGCGTGACCTGCCGGCGGCGCCGGCTGTTCAGGCCGTTGGCTCCACGCGGCAGGGTCTGCTTCACAGGCCGCATCATGGTATGGAAAACGCTAGGCATCAGGGGCGTTCCTCCGGGGGGTAGATGAGCTGGTATGGCCGTTCGCGGAGGCTACGGGAGAGTTGTCGCAGGTCTCTGACGAGGGCGTACATTTCATCGAGGACGCGCTCCAGCTTGCGTTGGTCGACATCGAGGTCAGTCCGGAGTTGTTCGGAAAGCGCCGTGACCGAGTCGCCCACCCGATTCACTTGGGTGGAAATGTCCTTTGAGACATCGCCGAGGTTTTCATCCACATTGCGGAGGACGTCATCCCCGCGGCGGAGCGTCCCCGTGGCGGTGTCGAAGGTTTCCCGGGCGCTGGCCATGGTCCGTTTGGCGTCCTGTCCCACGCCTTGGAGTTCGTCTTCCAGTTGGGTGGTGAGGGTGTACGCTTCGTCCAGGAAGACTTGCGCCTTAAAGAGCACATCCCGTGTGAGTTGTGCGTTTTCCTCGCTGAAGAGTTCCTGCAGGCCATCGGCCACAGCATGCAGTTTGGGGCGCAATTCTTCCACGGCGCCGCCGACAACGGCGGCGAGATCCGCCATGGAGGGTGTGATGCGCGTGGGGAGTTCGTCCCCCGGGGAGAGCTGGGCGCCGCCTTGTTCATCCAGCGTCAGGAGGAGGTAGTTGTCACCCACGAGGCCTTTCTGGGTGATCTGGGCCACGGTGCCTTCGTAGAGCGGAAAGCCCGGCTCCACGCCCACTTCCACGACGATATATGCTGGATTTTCCTTGTCTACGGCGACGCTGACAACCCGCCCCACGCCGACGCCGTCGTACTTCACGGGGCGGCCGCTTTCCAGGTCTTTCACGGTGTTGAATCGAGCTTTGTAGGTATCCAGGTTTTCCCAGAAGAAGTGCCCGCCCAAAGCGACAACGAAGCCGCCCAGAACGATGAGGCCCAGGAGCAAGGTCACAAAGGCCTTGATGAGATCAAACGTGGACTTCTGTTTTGTCTGCATGGCTGGGCGCCCATCGGGTCTGGTTCAGGTGGGTCAGAGGAAGTCGGGCGCGTGGCGTTCACCCGGTTTCCTGCCGAGAAATTGTTGGATGAAGTCGTTGGGGGAGGCCTTGAGTTCGTCGAGGTCGCCGTGGAAGAGGATGCCGCCTTCGTGGAGCATGACCACGGTTTCAGCGATGGCGTAGAGGCTGTCGAGGTCGTGCGTGACCACGACAATAGTCATATCGAAGGTTTCGTGCAAATCGATGATGAGCTGGTCCAATTCGGCGGCGGTGATGGGGTCCAAGCCGGAGGAGGGTTCGTCGCACAGGAGGATATGCGGATCGAGCACAAGACCACGCGCCAAGCCGGCGCGTTTGCGCATGCCGCCGGAGAGCTGGCTGGGGAAGTAATCCATGAAAGGCTCCAGGCCCACCAGGTTCAGCTTGAGCCGCACGACAGTCTCAATGGTTTCTTCGTCCAGCTCCGTGTGCTCTCGCAGGGGGAGGGCGATGTTTTCACCCAGCGGCAGGGAGCCGAGCAATGCGCCATTCTGGAACAACACGCCCATCTCGCTGCGGAGTTTGTGCCGCTCTTGCGGGGAGAGTGCGAAGATGTCGCGCTCGTTGATGAGGATGCGGCCTTCCATGGGGGCCTGCAGTCCCAGGATGTGTCGCAGCAACGTGGACTTTCCACCGCCCGAGCCGCCCAGGATGACCGAAATCTTTCCAGCGGGGAGCAGAGCGTTGACGTCGCGGAGTATGACTCGTCCCGGGTAACCCAGCACAAGGTTGTCCAGCGCGATGTCCGGCGCGCGTTTGAAGGTTGTTTCATGTTCAATTAAAGGCATAGGTCAGGGCGGTGAAGTAGAGGTCCAGGAGGATGATGACGAAGATGGACTGCACCACGGAGCGTGTGGTGCGACGGCCCACGTCAGCAGCTCCTTCTCTCGCCAGGAAGCCTTGCCAGCAGCAGATGATGGTGATGGCGAGGCCGAACCCGAGGCTTTTCACGAGTCCCGAGAGCAGATCGGACATGCGCAGAAAATTGGCTGACTGGAGGAAGTATTCCTTGAAGCTCATGCTCAGAAAAACGCCTGAATAGAGCATGCTGGAACCGATGCCAACGAAGTCCGCCCACACCGTGAGGACAGGGAGCATGATGACCATGGCGAGGAGTTTGGGCCAGACAAGAAACTGCACGGCGTCCACGCCCATGACGTCCAGTGCGTCGATCTCCTCGGAGATTTTCATGGTGGCGATTTCCGCAGTAAATGCAGCACCGGAGCGTCCTGTGATGACGACAGCAGTGAGGAGCGGGCCAAGTTCTGTGATGATGATGACGCCCACGAGATTGGCGACGTAGCTCGTGGCTCCGAAACGCTCCAGCTGGTTGGCGGCGTGCAGTGCGAGGATGACGCCCACACAGAAGGCGATGACCGTGACGATGGCGATGGAGCCATAGCCCACTTGCGTCATACTGCGCCAGACTTGCCAGAGATAGAAGCGCTTGGGCACGCGGAAGACGGACAGGCTGCACTTGAGCAGACTGTTCACCAACCACGCCAATTCATGGAGTTCACCACGCATGATTCTTCATTCGCTTCAGAGATTGAAGAGTTTGCTCACCTGGGTGAGGTCGAAGATCTTCTTGACCTCGGGGGTGATGGCGTCGATCACCAGCTTGCGTTCGCTGTCTGTGAGAATCCGGCGCGCCTCGATGATGACGGCGAGCCCCGAGCTGTCGAGGTACGTGAGTTTGGAGAGGTTGAAATGAACATCCCCTTGCGTTTTTTCCAGAAACGCGATGAGGCTCTTGCGCAGCTTGGGGGTGGCTGTGTAGTCCACTTCGCCCACCAGCCACACGGCTCCTTTCTTGTCGACTTTCAGTGACCAGACTTCCTTGGACTCCGCCATATGCATTCATCCTCATCAATGTTTCACGTGAAACATGCTACTGGCGCCAGATTTCCAACACAGTGATGTCATCATTGGGAGACGTCTCGCCACACCAGCGTTGTACTGCCTCGAACAGGTGCGGACCACGTGGCGTCGTTGGGACAATCACCGCTTCACACGCACGCGCTTCTCCGAAAAATTCACGAGAAGGCGCTCGGGCCTCGGTCACGCCGTCTGTCAGCAGCACAAGACTTTCCCCACTGATCAACTCTATATGCGACTCCGTATACACTTCATCGGAGGAGACGCCAAGGGGCATCCCCTGCTTCAGTTCCATTTCCACACAAGCCGCGCCATCCACCCGCATGGGGGCTGGATGGGCGGCGCTGGCGACGGAAACCTTCCCGGACGTCGGCCAGAATCGCAGCAACGTGGCCGTGGCGAACAGCTCCTGCTTCAGCAGCGCGCACAGCTCGTTATTCAAACGGGTCAACAGCTCGCCTGGGTCCGTCAACCGCGCGGCTGCGCTACGTAGGCGGGTCCACAGAGTCGTGGCCACCAGCGCTGCAGGGAGTCCTTTTCCGGAGACATCCACCACCGTCAGCAGCAAGCTGCCGTCGTCCAAGGGAATGCAGTCGTAGAAGTCCCCGCCCACGTGGACAGCTGGTCGAGTCGCAGCCCAGAGGCCTGCGCTGGGGGACAAGTCCGGCAAGGTGGGTAGAAAATAGGACTGGATACGCGAGGCGATGTCGAGCTGGGCCTGCAACCGCTCCTGCCGCAAAGTGGCTTCCAGCATATCGGCGCGGACCAACGCCACCGCCGCGAGCGCTGCGAAGCTCTCCAGGATGGCAAGGTCTTCGGCGTCGAAATTGTCGCGTTGCTTGGCGTTCACCGTCTGAACCACGCCCAGCAAAGCATCGTGGTTCGTCACCGGCACGCAGAGCAAGCTGCGGGTGATGTACCCGGTGGCCTTGTCCGCCTTCTTGAAAAACCGCTCGTCGAGGTAGGCGTCCTTGATGTTCAGGGACTCCCGGTGCTGCGCCACATGGCCGGCGATTCCTTGACCCATGGGAATGAGAATGCCGCTTTGCGCCAGCTTGGCGGCGGTTGGATTGCTGTCGTTCAGAGCGAGCGTGAACTCCAGGGCGTCCTCCGAGGCCTTGTACAGCAGGATGGAGGAGCCTTCCGCATTGGTGACATCTTGGGCGAGCCGAAGGAGCTCCGGCAGGAGCTCTTCCAAGGAGTCGATGGCGGCGAGCGCACGATTCGCTTCGATCAGCGACTGCAGCCGTCCTGCTTGAGACTGTGTCGACATGTTACCGACCGGCCCCAGGGTGTGGTTGTTTCAACCATTCCACGATTTCATGCGGCGGTTCTTGCAGAATAACCTGCGTCATGCGCTCCACGGTTGTCGTGGCGGTGCCCACCTCGCCGACGACTATGCCGGCGGCGTAATTCGAAAGCATGGTCGAGGTGATGAGGTCATTGCCGCCAGCCAGGGACAAGGCCATGGATGCGATCACCGTATCGCCGGCCCCCGTGACGTCGTAGACGCGCTTGGCCGTCGTGGGAAAATGGTAGACCTCGCCAGGTTCAAGAAAGAGCACCATGCCGTTGGGTCCCAGCGTGATGAGCAGATGTTCACACCCAAGTTGCCTGAATACGGCCGCGCCGCATCGGATGATATCCGCTCGCGACTCCAGCGAGTGGCGATGCGTGGCCTCCAAGGCTTCACTTGAATTGGGGGTCAGGCAGTACGCGTCCTTGTACAGATGAAAATTTCTGACTTTCGGGTCGATCAGGAGCTTCGGCGTGGGGCTCAGGGCAGTTATCCGCTTGAGCAAACCCTCCATGAAATCGGGCGTGAGAAGGCCTTTGCCATAATCCGAAAGAACGACCACATCGAACTCGTCCAGTATGGCTTCCACAGCGTCGAGCAGAGCCTGCGTGACATGTTTTTCCATTGGCGCTGCACATTCCTTGTCGATGCGGACGATCTGTTGGTTCTGCGCGATGACCCGCGTCTTGACCGTAGTGGGTCTGTTGGCGTGGTGGACGCACTCCAGGGGCACGCCTTCCGATTCAAGCATGGCGGCGAGCACGGCGGCGTTGTCATCAGAACCAAGCACGGTGGCGATGTGCGGTTCGCCGCCAAGTCGTTTGATATTGAGCGCCACATTGGCGGCGCCGCCGAGCAGTACATGTTCGGAGGTCGTGTTGACGACGGGGACGGGAGCCTCAGGAGATATCCGCGAGACCTTGCCGACCATGTAATGGTCCAGCATGACATCGCCGATGACAAGCACCTGGCTCCCTTGAAACCGTCTGAGCGCCGCGACGAGCAGTTCCTGGTCCATGGATTACTCCGCGTGCTCCACACCGAGACGTTGCATCAACGCCTTGAGCTGTTCCCGCGAATTGTACTTGAAGGCGATGGAGCCGGTCTCCATGGATCCCTTGACGGAGACGCGCAGGTCCAGCGTCGACTTGAGCTGCTTGCCAAGCGACTGCAAGGACGCGTCCTTGGCGGTCGGCGTTTTGAGACGAGGGGGGCGCTTGTTTCGCGCGGCGGAGAGCGCAGGGAACTCGCCATGCTCCTTCCAGTGGGTGACGAGTTTTTCCACGTCACGAACGGTAGGTTGCTCTGTGCGAACGATTTCGAAAAGTTCCATCATGGCGTCGGAATCGTCCAGGGCCAGCAAGGCGCGCCCATGTCCTGCCGTGATATCGCCGAGGCGCACAGCGTCCAGGATGTCCGAGGGCAGCTGGAGCAGCCTGAGCGTGTTGGCGATGGCCGGTCGACTTTTGCCTACACGCTGCGCCAATTCTTCTTGCGAGAGCTGGAGGCGGTCCTGTAGCTGTTTGAGGCCGTGGGCCTCTTCGACGGGGTTGAGGTCTTCACGCTGCAGGTTCTCGACAATGGCGATGGTCAGGCTCTGGTCGTCGTCCAGGGCGCGCACCAGGCAGGGAATCTCCTGCAAGCCGGCGAGTTTCGCAGCGCGGAGTCGGCGTTCCCCGGCGACAAGCTCGAAGTGACCCGGGCTGGAGTCGGGCGCGTTACGCACCAGGATGGGTTGCAAAACGCCTTGCGCGCGGATGGAGTCCGCGAGATCGGTCAACGCCTGTTCGCTGAACTCCTTGCGGGGTTGGAAGGGGTTCGGCACGATGGACGCGATGGGAATGGTCTTCACCTCCGCGTCGTGTGCGACTTCGTTGAACCCTTTGAGCAGAGCGTCCAGGCCTTTGCCGAGTCCTCGAGACGGCGTCGCCATAGAACCTCCTTGACAGCAGCCGTTAAATATCTAGTTACAAGCAATCGTTTCAATCAAACCCATGGAGACGTCATGAGCAATGACACCCAATCCATAATCAAGCTGTACGACGAACGCGGGACACTCTACGGCGTGTTGCTGGACCCGGCGTTTTGGCGGGAAGCGGAGCCGTTGTTGCAGCCGCTGCTCGCTGCGGAGCAGGCTGCCGCCGAGGCGGAGATGCCTGAGCCCATCGCAGACTGGAACATGCTGCTGGACTACTGGGACTTCCAGTACGAGCCCGACGCCAAAGTCGAGTGCGCGCACTGCGGCGCCGCCACCGAAGACTGGACCAATCCCGAAGGCAAGAATTTCCGCCTGAAAGCGGCGAACCTTGGGGGGTTGGTGAATTTCCAGTGCATGAACTGCAAGTCCCGCGTGATCAAGCGTCATTTCAAAGACCACTACAAATTCGAGTGCAAGCCGCATATGGAGACGAAGCGGTAGGCGCGTCTGGTTCGCCAGCGTTGATGGATGGTCGTGGGCCCGTCGTGTGCGACTAGATCGCCATGGCGGGCTTCCTCATGACGACTTCCTTGGCGAGCGCGAGATAGGCTTCCGCCCCTTTCGACTTGATGTCGTAGGAGAGAATGGTCATGCCGTAGCTGGGCGCTTCGGAGAGGCGGACGTTCCGGGGCACGATGGTTTCGAAGATCTGCTCCGGGAAGCACCGCGTGACTTCCTTTTTGACTTGCCGTGAGAGTTTGTTGCGCATGTCGTACATGGTGAGGAGTACGCCCAGGATATGGAGTTGCGGGTTCAGTCGAGCGCGTACTTGCTCATAGGTGTGGAGGAGCTTTGCGATGCCTTCCAGGGCGTAGTATTCGCACTGGAGAGGGATGAGCAGCTCCCGCGCAGCGCAGAGGGCGTTCAGTGTCAGCAAGCCCAGTGAGGGGGGGCAATCCATGATGATGTAGTCGAAATCTTCCTCGACATGCTGAATGACGTCTTGCAGGTAGTATTCGCGGCCTATTTTGTCGATGAGTTCGAGCTCGACGCCGACGAGGTCCTGTGAGCCGGCGAGGAGCCAGACGTAAGGGGAGGTCGTCTCCACGATGGCGTCGCCGGCTTCCGCGGGTTGGAAGAATGTGGAATAGAGCGACCGCGGCACGGTGTCGCTGTCCACGCCCAAGCCGCTGGAAGCGTTGGCTTGAGGATCGCAGTCAAGGACGAGCACGCGTTTTTCCATGACCGCGAGGGACGCAGCGAGGTTCACGGAGGTTGTGGTTTTGCCCACGCCTCCTTTTTGGTTGGCAACGACGATTCTGCGCGCCATCGGCTTACCCTGTGTGGTTTGCACAGTGTTTCACGTGAAACATCGAAGGATGTCGCACGCGAGACGCTGCGGGAGCAGTCTAGTAACGGAACGATTGATGGCAGAACGTCTGCGCATCGTTCAACGATTCCACGATGCGGATCGCTTCCTGGACTTCACCTTTGCGCGCGGAGTGCAGCAGCTGGCGCGTCATGTGGTGAAAATCCTCCAGTTCGCCTGCCCAATCGTCCTGGACAAATGACGCCATGCGCTTGACAAGGCGCTCGAATGCTTCAATTTCCGTAATTGGAGGCATTTCGCCTGCTGAAGCCGACTCCTGAATCGTGTCGAAATGCTCCTCCATCTTGGCCTTCAGCGTCTTGAAGTTCATACCCTCTCACTCCGGTCTGTCCTGGTGTGTCTCGCCTTAGCTAGTGGATGCGTGTGGGGGATGTCAACTCTTCCCGTAGTACGCCTTGTACCATGTCACGAATTGCCGAACGCCCTCTTCCAATGGCGTTTTTGGCGCAAAATCAACATATTGGATCAATTCGTCCACATCCGCGTAGGTCTCCGGCACATCACCGGGCTGCAGCGGCATGTAATTCTTGATTGCTTGTTCGCCCAAAGCCGACTCGATGGTTGCGATGAAGTCTTCCAAGGAGACGGTGGTGTTGTTGCCGATGTTGAAAATTCGGTATGGCGCTGGGCTCGACGCAGGATCAGGCCTTGCGCCATCCCATGCCGGGTTGGGCTGCGCCGGCTTGGCGAGGACTCGCGTCACGCCCTCGACGATGTCATCTATATATGTGAAATCACGCCGCATTTTGCCGTTGTTGAACACGTCGATGGGCCGACCCTCCAGAATGGCTGTCGTGAAAAGATGCAGCGCCATGTCCGGACGACCCCACGGCCCGTACACCGTGAAAAACCGTAGCCCCGTGGTGGGAATGGAATACAGATAGCTGTACGAGTGCGCCATGAGCTCGTTGGATTTCTTCGTGGCGGCGTAGAGGCTTATGGGATGGTCCACGTTGTGCCGGACGCTGTACGGCGCGGTGGTGTTCAACCCATACACAGAGCTGGAGGACGCATAAACGAGATGCTCCAGCGTGGCGCTGTGGCGGCACCCTTCAAGAATATTGAAAAAACCGTCCAGGTTGGAGCGCACGTACGAAGCAGGATTCTTCAGGCTGTACCGCACGCCGGCTTGCGCCGCCAAGTGCGCCACATGGGTGATGGCGTGTTCCTGAAACACTCCGCTGACGGCGGCGGCGTCCGCCAGGTCCGCGCGCACGAACTGAAACGATTCATGTGGCGTCAACTCGGTCAGCCGGGCTTGCTTCAGGGAGACGTCATAGTAGTCGTTGAGATTGTCCAACCCAACGACGGTATGGCCACTCTGGAGCGCGGCGCGCGCCACTTGGTGGCCGATGAAACCGGCGACGCCGGTGACGAGTAGACGCATGGAAGGAGGTCCTTTCTCGCTGAAGGGTGTGCGGAAGCGCTGGGGGAACGCGCATGGTGATACCTGAAAACCGCGACGAAGCAAAGACGCGCCCGCTCCCCCCACGCCTCAGGACTGCTTCAACGCGCCGAGAATGTCGAGCGGCAACGGGACGATGGTGGTGTTGCCCTCCGAGCTGATTTCCACCAGCGATTGCAAATACCGCAGCTGGAGCGCTTGCGGATGTTTGCTGATGATCTCAGCCGCTTCGGCCAGACGATTGGCGGCCTGGTATTCGCCCTCCGCGTTGATGACCTTGGCGCGACGGTCCCGCTCGGCTTCCGCTTGGCGCGCCATGGCCCGCTGCATCTCCTGCGGCAGGTCGATGTGCTTCACTTCCACGCTGATGACCTTGATGCCCCATGGGTCGGTCTGTTTGTCCAGAATGGCCTGGATGTCATCGTTCACCTTCTCGCGATGCGCAAGGAGATCGTCCAGCTCCACGCCGCCGCATACGGACCGCAAGGTCGTCTGCGCCAGCTGGGACGTCGCATAATGGTAATCCTCCACCTCCACGATGGCTTTGATGGGCTCCAGCACACGGAAGTAGACCACAGCGTTCACCTTCACCGAGACGTTGTCGAACGTGATGACGTCCTGGTGGGGCACGTCCAGCGTCAGCACGCGCAAGTCCACTTTGGTCATTCGATCCACCACGGGGATCAACAGGATGATGCCCGGACCCTTGGCGCCGATGACGCGTCCAAGCCGGAAGATGACGCCGCGGTCGTACTCCTTCACCACTTTGATGGCGGAAAACAGCAAGAACACCAGGACGATGATGGCGAGACCAAGTCCGGAAAATGGCATGGCGCCCTCCTAGGCGGTATGGGTGTTGAGCGGCTCGATGACGGCGGTAAGGCCGTCGACACGGACGATGCGCACGGCGTCGCCCTCCTGCAGCACCAATGAGGATTCCGAGACGGCGTGCCAGAGTTCGCCCCGCACATGCACGCGTCCCTCGGCGCCGGTCCAGCGACGGACCGTGGCGGTCTTGCCGACCATGGTCGACTCGCCGGAGATGGGTCGCTTCAGCTGCGCCTTCCCGACGAGATACAGCACACCGGCCACAATGACGCCGAGCACGAGCACCGTGGGGATGATTGTGGTTTGGGGCAAGCTCATGCCGCTGCCTTCCTTGTAAAGAATGGTTGACCCGAGAAAAAGACTCACGAGACCGCCGATCGTCAATAAACCGAAGCTCGGCACGAAGACTTCCAGCACGAAGAGTCCCAGCGCCAACAGGATGAGCAACACGCCGGCTGCGTTGGTAGGCAGTACGGAAAAAGCGTAGAGGGCCAACAGCATGAGAATGGCGCCGGTGACCCCGGGGAAAATGGCGCCGGGGTTGGACACCTCGAAGAACAAACCCGCCACGCCGCCAAGAAAGAGGAAATACGCCACCTGGGGCGCCACCAGCCACGCCAGGATGCGATACCGGGGGCCGGGGTCGTGCTGGACCATCGTGACCGCTTCGCCGTCGAAACGCAGCGCTCCGACCTGCGTGGAGACGCCATGCGCCCCGGCCTGCACGACGAAGTCCTCCATGGAGTCGCTCAGCACTTCCACGACGCCCTCCATCACGGCTTCGCTGGCTGTGATGGAGTCCGCGTTCTCCACGGCCTGTTCGTACCATTCAATGGTGCGGCCGGAACGTTGCGCCAGGCTGCGCACCAGACTCAGGATGTCGTTCTTGACCTTGCGGCCCATGGTCCCGTTGACTTCGCCGCCGCTCATGGTGACAGGCGTCGCGGCGCCAATGGTCGTCTGAGGGCTCATGCCGGCGAAGCTGGACGCCGCCACGATGAAGACGCCGGCGCTGGCGGCGCGTGCGCCGGCCGGACCCACCCACACCGCGATGGGCAGCGGCGCGTTCAGCATGGTCTTGATGATGTCCCGGGTCGCTTCCAGCGAACCGCCGGGGGTGTCCAGCCTGAGCACGAGCAAGGACGCTCCCTCAGCCTCCGCCAGCCGCAACGCGTCATCGAGCAGATCGGCTTGGAGGGGGCTGATGCCGCCGGTCATGGCGGCTGTCACCACGGTGACGGCGCTCCCCGTGGGGAGCGTGACGTCTTCCGCATCGCCCTTGGATGGGTCGAGGACGTCGCCAAGTCGGTCCGGCGCGACGCCACGCTCCTCCTCGGCGGCGACCCAGCCTGCAAGCGAGACGGCCATCGCCACGGCGAACAGGACCGCAAGCGCGAAGTACACGCGGCGACGGAGAAGCGGGGCGTGGGGTGCTGATGTGTCGAAGGAAACAAGGTAGGGCATGACGGCTCCTTGGTCTTGGCGCCATCATACCACAGCCGCGGCGCGGCGCAATGGGCAGCGCGGCGCGCAGGCGTTCCACAAGGGCCGCCACGGCGGCGGAGTCGTCCAGCAGGGAAGGTCGTAACTGCGGCATGAAATGGAACCGTCTGCCGTAGGCGTCGCGGGGGGCGGAGACTCCCCGCAAGGCGACGGCGCATGCGAAGGACGATCAGAGGGGCAGCGCGGCGCGCAGGCGTTCCACAAGGGCCGCCACGGCGGCGGAGTCGTCC
>CAYVWB010000027.1:0-33412 GCA_964455395.1 uncultured Desulfovibrionaceae bacterium | reverse complement strand
GGTCGTAACTGCGGCATGAAATGGAACCGTCTGCCGTAGGCGTCGCGGGGGGCGGGCGCATAGACCTCGCCAGGGAAAAGCCGTCCGAAAAGTTCAGGACCGAAGCAGACCACGTGAGGCGAACCGGCGCGTTCCAGCCCGGCGAGGAAGCGGGGCAGGTCGAAGTGGAGCGACTCGTCTACATGGGCGGCGGGTGGCCAGAACGTCAGCGTCCCTTTGGGCAGCCTGAGCTGATGGATGAGCTTCTGGAGCAGAGCGCGGCGTGCGGCGTCGGGCGCACGGGAAGCCATATCGCGACCCAGTTCCCAATAGGTGAACACGGCGACCGAGGCCGGCGCCAGCTTGCCGAGGTAAATGTCCCATGGCGGCGGGAAGTCAACGTCGTTTGGCGTCGTCGGAGGCTGAGAAGATGCGCCGACAGCTTCGGTTTCCTGGGGATGGGGCGGAAGGTCTGGTCCCGGAGACGCAATGTCTGGAGCGGTGGCGTTTGCCGTGAACAGCGCGGCGGAACGGGGCGGAGCGCCTTGAAACAGCACCTCGGGAGAAGCATCTAGAGATTGTGTAGAGATTGTTTCACGTGAAACATCGCTGTCCACGCAATCGGTTTCGCAGCCGCCAGGGGCGTCGGGCGCTGGCAGCAGGACGTAGCGTAGCCCGGCCGCTCGCCACAGCCGAACGGCCTCAGGGGAGGTCACATCCGAAAGAGCCAATCCAGAAGCCTCCATGCCACTTCGGGTTTGGGCAGTGTAGGCCACGTCTCTTCACGGCCATGTCGGTCCAGCACGCTGACGACGTTGGTCGCCGATCCGAAACCGGCGTCCGGCGCAGTGGCCAGGTTGGCGGCGATGAGGTCCATGTTCTTGCGAGTCAGCTTGTCACGAGCGTGGGCGGCCAAGTCGCCGGTCTCCGCGGCGAAACCGAGTATGCGTTGCGGTGAAGTGGGACGACGGGCGGCCGACAGCGTCGCCAGGATGTCCGGGTTCCGGGTGAACGAGACAGAGAGCGGGGCCGCATCCGTCTTCTTGAACTTCGTTTCGCCGTAAGGCTCTGGAGCAAAATCCGCCACCGCTGCGGTGAAAAGGCCGGCGTCCATGGTTGGCCAACAGTCGGCGCAAGCGTCGTGCATCTGTTGAGCGCTGGTCACGTCCACGCGGGTGACGCCGGGCGGCGTCCAGAGAGAAACCGGACCAGTCACGGCGGTGACGTCGGCGCCGCGCAGCCACGCCGCCACAGCCAAGCTCGCGCCCATGGTTCCCGTGGACGGATTCGACCAGAACCGGACGGGATCGAAAAATTCGCGCGTCGGACCCAGGGTGACGAGAACGCGTTGGCCTGCCAGATCCTGGGGAGTCATGGCGCGCAAGCCGTGCAAATAGACGAGCTCCAGCCGCGCCAGCCGGCCCTGGCCCAGGTCGCCGCAGGCAACTTCACCACTGTCCGGTTCAACCAGGATGGCGTCACGCTCGCCAAGCAGACGCCAGTTCGCCTGAGTGGCCGGGTTCAGCCACATGTTGGGATTCATGGCCGGCGCCAGCACAAGCGGTCCGGGATAGGCCATGGCTTGGCAGGCAAGCATGTCGTCCGCCAAGCCATGGGCGAGCTTGCCCAGAATATTGGCCGTGGCCGGGGCGATGACGAAGGCGTGCGCCTCCTGTCCCGGTGCGAGATGCGCAAAAGGCGAATCCCCGGCGGGGTACATGCGCGTGTCCACCTGGGCGGCTCCCAATGCCTGGAAGGCAAGGGGCGTGACGAACGCCTGCGCCGCCTCGGTCATGCAGACGGTGACGGCCGCTCCCGCGCGGCGCCACCATCGCAACAGGTCCAGAGCGCGGAAAGCCGCCACGCTGCCTGCAACACCGAGGTGGAGACGGCGGTCATGGTAGCCCGAGAAGGCAAGATGGCTGGGAAGATCGCCGGGAACAGGGGGCATCTACTGTGGGAGTGGCTGTTCGTTGTAGACGGGCCCGTCGCCAAAGGCTGGCATGGGCGCGCCCAGGGCCCCGGAGCGAGGCGTCACCCAGATCTCCATGGAGGTCTTGAAACGATTGTCCTGTAGCGTGACGATGCAATACCGCGCAGGCTTTTCGAACACGAGGATGGTCCGAGAACTCTTGATGGCGCTCCGCATGGTCCAGCCTTCGCGAGCCATGGAGTTTATGTAATAATCACGTAGGGATTGGATCTCGACGGGACCGCTGAACACCATCACGCCGCTCTTCTCGTTGGGCGTCTCCAGAATGAAGGACTCCTTCGTCTCCAACTCCATTTCCTGCGGCACGGGGACGTCGTCGAAGTCATAGTAGTTGTCCATGGGCGGCGGCGGGACCTGGGTCGTCTCCACCTCGTGGGAGCCGGTCTCCATGTTGGCGCATCCGACCTGACCCAACGCGAGGGCAAGGACGAACACGAGAAGCAACGCGGTCCGGACGACAAGGCTCAGGCGCCGCGTGGGGGTTCCAAGCAAACGGAGAGCAGGGGGATGGACGGGCATGAGCACCTCCAGCGTAGGCGGAAAATAAGGGGATGCGCGGCGTGGTCGCCGCGAATGCGTGCATTGGTGGAGATTCATAGTACGGGATCGGGTGATTGGCAATCGTCGCCGCTGCGGGTATGGAGGGGCCCACACACGAACATGACAGGACGCCACACGACCATGACACACGACACACCCACCCGCAGTGACAACTCCGACGCCGAGAACGTGCACGCCTTGGAGGCCTATGACTTCGAGACCTCCGACGACTGCGTGGCCGCACGGCCCTTGCCTGTGCGCAGCGCCTCGCGTCTGCTGGTGATCGACCGGAACGCGCCTCTCGAGGCCTGCCTGCAGGACCGCATGACCCGCGACCTGCCGAGCCTGCTGCCCCCCGGCGCGCTGCTGGTCGTCAACGACACCAAAGTGACGCCGGCGCGCCTGCAAGGCAAACGGGAAACGGGCGGCGCCGTGGAGTTCCTGCTGTTGACGCCGCCGCCGTGCCTGGAGCCGCAACCGTCGACGTCGCTGGATGGGAAGCCGGGCTGGTCCGCAGCCGAGGCCGAAGGGCTGGTGCGCTCCAGCAAGGCGCTCAAGCCGGGAGAGAAGGTCCGGCTGGGCGAAGGCCTCCAGGTGGAAATGCGCGAACGCATGGAATACGGCCGCAGCCGCGTGCTGCTCCATTGGCGGGGCGATCTGGTTCGACTCATGGAGACCCACGGCGCCCCCCCGCTGCCGCCCTATCTGGGCCGGCAGGCGGACGCCGAGGACATCGCCCGTTACCAGACGGCCTTTGCCGACGACGCCAAGCCGGCTCCGTGGCCGCGCCCACAGCGGGACTCCACTTCGACGACGCGCTCCGGAACGCGCTGGCGGCCCACGGCGTGGAGATGGCCGCCGTGAGCCTCTACGTGGGGTACGGCACCTTCAGCCCCGTCCGTGCGGAAGACATCCGCCACCACGTCATGCACGCCGAGTACGCTGCGGTGGACGAGCCCACGGCGGCCGCCGTGACCCGCGCCAAGGCCGAGGGCCGGCCGGTCATTCCCGTCGGCACCACCAGCCTGCGCACGCTGGAGGGCGTTGCCGCCAGACGCGGCGCCGTGGAGCCCTTCGCCGGCTGGATCGATCTCTACATCCGGCCGCCGTACACCCCCCGGGTCGCCACCGGTCTGTTCACGAATTTCCATCAACCGCGGTCCTCCCTGTTCATCCTCGTCTGCGCTCTGGCCGGTCGCCGCCGTATGCGCCACGCGTATGCGCACGCCCAAGCCGCGGGCTATCGCTTCTATTCCTACGGCGACGCCACGCTGATTCTGTAACGTCGCCGAAGCCGTGATGTCGCGGGCCAAGGGATACGGCGGCATATGCCGGAGGCGAGCACTTGCTCGCTCCATTCACCACGGGCGGCGCGCGCCACGCTCACCATGAGACGGGGAGGCGCGCGGTCTGCTTCGCCTTGTTGGTGAAGAGCAGGTATCGGCGGTCGCGGCCATGGAGATAGAGGTCACGGGTGATGGCGACATCCTTGGCGCAATAGTCGATGATCTCCTGCAGGCGGCCTTCCTTCCACCAGGCGAGCGCCTGAAGGCCGTCGGCGGATTTCGCGGCGCCGAGCGTGGCGGCCGCCAGGCTGTCCAAAGAGAGGCGATACCCCAGCCGCTGGCGCACGTGGTCCAGCATGTCCAGCGTGGGCAACGCGCGCAGATTGCGCTGGGTGTACGCGCCGAGAACCGCATAGTCGAATCGCAGGATGTTGAAGCCCACCACGAGGTCCAGGGACTCCAGCCGGGTGAAGAGCGCCGGCAGCGTCGCCTCCGTATAGTCGAGGAAGGCGTCCGTTTCGGCGTCATAGAGCACGGCGCAGGATACCCGCATCTTGTGCGCGTTGCCCCACCCCCCGACCTCCTTGGCGGAGCGCTGGGTCTCCACATCAAGCACGCCGTAACGCGCTGGGGATGGCGCTTCGTGTACGGGGGAAGTGGTGGCTAGGGGCGCCGGGGATGGCGCTTCGTGTACGGGGGGCGCGGCGGTGGGTGAGGTCATCTGCACACGTGCATGCGCCGCGTTCGCCACGGGCTCCGGGAAGGCGGGTGGGAGCGAATCGAGCGCAGACCCAGTGGTCTCGGGCTCGGGAAGTTGGGGCAGGTGCTCCGGGCCCACGGCCGGCGTCGGCGCGCCAAGCAGCTCTTGCATCAGGAAAAAAGCCGCGGCCTTGTCGATTGGTCGGTTGCCGGAGCCGCATTTGGGCGAATGCACGCAGGAAGGACACCCCAGTTCGCAAGGACAGTCCGCAATGGCCTGGGCGGTGCGCTCGAAGAGGGCCTCGGCCTGCCCGTAAGCGAGGCGGGTGAGGCCCACGCCGCCCGGCGCGGCGTCGTAGATGAAGACGGCGGCGCGGCCGATCTGGGGGTGCAGGGGTGTGGAGACGCCCCCGAGATCGTTGCGGTCCGTCATGACGAGCAGGGGCAGTATGCCGATCATGGCGTGCTCCAGCGCGTGGATGCCGCCCATGAAGTGGAGGAAGCCATCCTCGGCGCGTTGCTGGATGACGCGGGGAATCTCGAACCAGAGGCCCTCCGTCTCGAAGACGATGGGGGGCAGGTCCAAGGGGACGATGGTCTGCAGCGTTCCACCGCGGACCCGGCGTTTCTCATAACCGGTGATCTGCTCGGTGATGCGCAGGCGGCCGAGGAACAGCCGTGCGCCCCAGACGGCGCCGTATTCCCGCACGTCGAGAATTTCGGTGGTCTTGGACCCACGCGCACGGGTGTAGATGTCCAGCCGCGCGGGGGTGACGCGAACGGTGCGCCCCGGGATGTCCAGCTCCCGCACGAGGAACGTCTGCCCGCGGTGGAGGTAGACTGCGCCCGGATGCGTCTCCCGGAAGGCGCGCTGCTCGTCGATCTGGCCCACGGAGCGGCCCTCGGGGTCTGCTTCGATGCGATAGGTTCCGCCGGAGCCGCGCAGGTCCACCTCGTGATGAGGCCGCTTGCGTCGCGCATAGAGCCGGTCCCCCTCCTTGCTGCGCAACAGCTCGCCACGCTCCTCCATGCAGGAAAGCTGCGCCGCCACTTCCGGGGCTGCGAGCCATGGCTCCGCATCGACTGTTCCGTCGTGTTCCGCAACGCGCAAGGGCAGCTCGGCGGCGGCGCATTCCAGGTGTCGCCGGAGGATGACCTCGTTGTAGGGGTTGAGAACGGCGGCTTCGGGCGGTCGGTTGAAGAAGTCCTCCGGATGCCGCATGAAGTACTGGTCCAGCGCGTCTTCCTGCGCCACCAGAATGACGGCGGATTCGCGTTGAGCGCGGCCCACCCGACCGCCGCGTTGCAGAGTGCTCATCACCGTGCCGGGGTAGCCCACGAGAATGCAGAGATCCAGCGCGCCGATGTCGATGCCCAGCTCCAGGGCCGACGTGGTGATGACCGCGAGGAGCTCGCCGGAAGTCATGCGGGCTTCGATCTCCCGACGCTCCTCGGGGAGGAAGCCGGCGCGGTAGGCGCTGATGCGGTCCTTGTAGTCGCCGGCGCGTTCCTGAGCCCACAGGCTGACAAGCTCCGTGAGCTTGCGGGACTGACAGTAGACGATGGTCCGCAAGCCCCGCGCCAGTGCGGATTTCAGCAACATGATGGCGGCTTGGGCCGCGCTCTCCAATGGATTCAGAAAGAGGAAATGACGCGCGCCCTGGGGCGCTCCCGTCTCGGCGATGGTGGCGGCCTCCACCCCGGTGAGGTGCTGGGCGAGCTCGCCGGGGTTGCCCACCGTGGCGGAACAGAAGACGAAGCTGGGCGCGGCGCCGAAGCGGGCCGCCACCCGGTTCAGCCGACGAAAAACCTGCGCCATGTGCGAGCCCATCACCCCGCGGTAGGTGTGCGTCTCGTCCACCACCACATACGTCAGGCCCGCAAGGAAGGCGGCCCATTTCTCGTGATGGGGCAGCAAGGCCAGGTGGAGCATTTCCGGATTCGTCAACAGAACATGGGGCGGGTTCTCGCGAATCTTGCGGCGGAAGTGGTCACTCACGTCGCCGTCATAGATGGCCGCGCGGGGACGCGCCTCCTCCGGCCAGGAGGATGTGATCTCGGTGAAGGCCCGGAGTTGGTCCTGCGCCAAGGCCTTGAGGGGAAAGAGGTAGAGGGCGCGGGTTTCGGGGTCGGCGAGGCAGCGCTCCAGCACGGGGGCGTTGTAGACGAGGGTCTTGCCGCTGGCCGTGGGCGTGGCGACGACCACGTGGCGCCCGGCGCGGACCAGGTCCATGGCGCGCGCCTGGTGGCTGTACAGACGGTCCACGCCGCGGCTTTCCAGCAGCTGGCCCAGAGCCTTGGGCCAGGGCCGCGTCGGTTCGGCGAAGACCGCTTCCCGGTGGGGCAGCACGCGGTGACAGACCACCTGCGGCCCCAACCTGGGCGAGGCCTTGAGCGCCTCGACGTATTCGGCGATGTCGCCACGTGGCAAGGCCGCCTCTGCGTGCTCGTGGGAGGCGGCGTCGGCAGGCGCGGTGGGGAGTGGCAGGGGGGTGCGTCGGGGCATGGGGCGTCACTCGAAGGCGTGGGGGGCGCGGCGCTGGGTCTCGCCCCCTATCATTCGTGGACACCATGACCGCAGCGCGGTGTGGTGTCAAAGAAAGAACGCAGCCGCGTCCGGAGGGCGTCAGCAGCGGGAAATCGCCTGTGGGGACGCGTCATGATCACCCCTGCGACGTGCGCAGGGCGGCGACGCGGCCGATGACCAGCGCGCCGGTTTGCGCCACGTTCAAGGAATCGAACTGGCGCGCGAAGGGTATCTCCAGCAGGGCGTCACAGGCTTTGGCCACGGATGGCCGGAGGCCTTTGTCCTCGTTGCCGAGCACGAAAAGCGCCGGTGTGGCGAGGGGGGCCTCGAAGAGGTTCAGCGCGGCGTCGTCCTTGGCAAGGCCGTACACCCAGACGCCGAGAGCGCGGGCCGCTTCCAGGGCGCGTGTCAGGTTCACGGCGCGGCCCACTGGCAGCTGCATGAGGGCGCCGGCGCTGGCGCGCATGGCTCCGGAGCCGAGCGCGGCGGCGTTGTGTTTGGTGACCAGCACGCCTGCGCCGCCCATGGCGTACAGAGTGCGCGTCAAGGCGCCGACGTTGTGGGGATCCTGGACCTGGTCCATGGCGAGGGCTATGGGCAGCGGCGCGTGGGCGATGGACTGCAGAAAAGTCGCTTCCTCCACGAAGCCGGCTTGGAAGACGCGCGCCACCACGCCTTGATGGTTGCCTTGGTGCATGGCGTCCAGCGCTGTCTTGGGCGCCATGGAGTAACGCACGCCCTGGTTGCGACAGTGCTTCAACAGTCCGGCGAGTTCTTTGTGCGCCTTTTCTTTCTGAACCACCACGTGCTCGATGCGTTCGGGATGGTCCCGCACCAGATCCAGAACGGGCTTGCGACCGGGCACAAGACCTTCTTGCGGGCGGCTCGTGTGGCGAGCAGAATCGTCTGTGGACGCGCCATGGGGGTTTACATGTTTCGACATGGACTTATCCTTGTTTTTCGCACGGGCATATCTTCACTTTTGATTGACGATATGGTAACAGGCGCCTTTGAGTGTGGGCAGGTGAGTCCGGTGGCGGACCTCTTGTCTTGAGAGGTGATCCCACGCCGGAGTCCCACGAGGTGAAGACGCAGTGCGACTGCACGCTGTGTCTCCCGTGAAACGCCGCCCCGCCGCCCCCGCCGAGACCGCTGCGCAGCACGCGTCCTGCGCCTCGGCCAACCGCACGCGTCTGCGTTCACGCGACGTCGAAAAAGACTCCGGGCGGGCCCTGCTGCGCTCCCGTCAGCAAGCAGCCGCCGCACCCATTTACCCGCAAGGAGCGCGCTCCATGGCCAGTGTTCGCCGGTCACGCCGTCCGTCGCCCCGCATCCTTCCTTCACGCTTCGCGCTCATGTGCGCGGTGGCGGCGCTCTGCTTCGGCGTCGCCGGCTGTGCGCAGAAACAGGAAGTCGCCATGGACGACTGGCGACCCGATTTCGGCATCGAAGGCCTCCAGGATCTGGAGAAGTTCGACCGCGCGCTGGAAGCCGAAGGCCCCGAAGCCGCCAACGCCATGTCCCTCACGCCTGCGGAAGAAGCCGCGCTGACCTTCGAGACCGAGGTGACCTACCCGGACCACGAGTACAGTCGGCTCCTCATCACCCGACAGTTCCTCTTCCTGCATCGGGAGCGAACCACCAGCGTGCAGGGTTGGCTGCGCCGTGGCGAGGGCTACCTGCCGCACGCGCGGCGCATCTTCCAGCGCCGAGGCCTGCCCCTGGAGCTGACCTACCTGCCTTTCATCGAGTCGGGCTACAACCCGCGCGCCGTCTCCCACGCCGGGGCCGCCGGGCCGTGGCAGTTCATACCGTCCACAGGCCGCAACCACGGCTTGGCGTGCGACAAGTACATCGACGAGCGCCGCGACCATCTGAAAGCCGCCGAAGCCGCCGCGAGCTATCTGAGCAAGCTCCACCGGATGTTCAACGACTGGACCCTGGCCCTGGCGGCCTACAACGCCGGGGAAGGCAAGATCCAGCGCATCATCGACATCACCGGCGCGAAAAACTTCTTCGAGATCGCAGCCCAGAACGAGAGCATTCCCGAAGACAAGCGCCTGCGCAAGGAGACGATGCACTACGTGCCCCGTTTCCTCGCCATGGTCAAGATCGCGGAGAACGCCGCGGCTCTCGGCTATACCCCCGTGCGGGAGAATCGCGCCCTGGCCTGCAACGCCGTCACCGTGCCTGCGGACGTGGACCTGCGCCACATGGCCAAGGAGATGGGCATTCCCTGGAGCGAGTTCCGGGAGATGAACCCCGCCATCCTCCGCGACCAGAGCCCCCCCAACCGCAGCTGCGTGGTCTACGTGCCCCGCGCGGAGCAGAACGCTTGCGTGGCCTATCTGAAGGGGAACCCCAAGCGCGCCAGTCAGCCGGAAACCGGCGTCTACGTCGTCACCCGCGGGGACACCTACTCGAAGATCGCCGCGCGGTACGGCGTCTCCACTTCCGCGCTCATGAAGCTGAACAAGGCCACCACGCCCATTTTGCGCATCGGCCAGCGGCTGCGCACGCCGGCCAAGCCCGGCGCTTCCAGCGCCGTGGCCCGCGCCGCCGCTTCGCCCAACGCCTCCGAGGGCGCGCCGACCATCCCGGACAAAGGGCTCAACGTCTACCGGGTCCAGCCTCGGGATACGCTCTACTCCCTGGCCAAACAGTTCGACGTCTCCCTGAAAGCGCTCATGGAGGCCAACGGCCTAGCCAAGCCCCAGTCCTTGCGCGCGGGGCAACTCCTCGTGCTGCCGGGCGCAGCGAAACAACAGGCCGTCGCCGCTGCGCCCACGCCCGTCAAGCAGGCCGCGCCCGCTGCTGCGCCCAAGACGGAGACGGCCTCTTCCGCCGCCAGCTACACCGTCACCCCGGGGGACACCATCTGGTCCATCGCGCGCAAGTTCCAGCTCTCGCCTCTGGACATTCTCGCCTGGAATCAGCTTGACCGCGACGCCACGCTCCGTCCCGGCGACACGCTCACCCTGCGGCTGAACTAGGCTTGGCTTCCGGCGCCGGTTGAGGGGGGCGGCGCCGGGAAGAGTCGTCGTGCCGAGGCGCTATCTTCCCTGGGGCCGTCCGCTCTTCTGCGCGTGAAGACAGGGTCGTCAAACGACTGGCGCGATCCCCATCGCTCACGCAGTGGAATCCCTCGTCAACAGGGCGGACGGCGCGCCGCCGCGCCCACCCCTTTTTCGGGATGCATTCGCAGACATTCGCCGTCGCCTGCCGTCGTGAGCGAGCGATGGGGCCAAGCGATGGAATCAGTCGTCGTCCTCGTCGTCTTCCGGGAAGACGGAACAGACAGCGTTGAGGCCGCGCCGTTCCCGCACGCGGTCCACCATGGCTTCCACGGCGGTTTCGCCGCGGGGGCCGAGCGCCATGCTGAACTCGTTGACGAAGGTCTGGATGTGCAAGGCGCAGATCTCCGCCGCCATTTCCTGCGCGTGCGCGGCGATGAACGCGGCGCTGCGCTCCGGATCGGCGATGGCGGCCTGGAGGCTTCGGCGGATGGCTTGCTCCACGGCCCAGTGCGCCGGCGCGTGGAGGTCCCGGCGCATGACGATGAGGCCCAGAGGGATGGGCAACCCCAAGGCCGTCTCCCACCAGGCGCCCAGATCCAGCGCGGCGACCAGGCCCCGCTCCTGGTAGGTGAAGCGGCTCTCGTGGATGATGACGCCGGCGTCCGCTTGGCCTTGGGCCACTGCGTCCATGATGGCGTCGTACCGCAAGACGGGCCGGTGCTCGGCGCGCGCAGGAGGCAGCCCAAGGTCCGCGCCGAAGAGGTCCAGCAGGAGCGCGGCGGTGGTCATGGTTCCGGGGATGGCGATGCGCTGTTCCCACAACTGTTGCGCCGACCGGGACGACACGTCGCCGTTCCCGGAAGCCGGCAGACGCCCCGGCGTGGTGACGACCAGGGGGCCGCAACCGTAGCCCAGCGCGCCGCCAGCCCGCAGGACCACGTATTCGTCGCCGAGCAAGGCGGCTGCGTGCGCCGAGACCTTGCAGACGTCCAGCGCGCCGTCCATGGCCATGCCGTTGAGGGTTTCCACGTCTTCCATGACCACGTCCCACTGGAAAGGCGCTGCGTCGGGGTCTGCGGGATGGAGGAGCTCGTGGAAGATGTAGGTGTCGTTGGGGCAGGGTGAAACGCCGAGGGTGAGACGCATGAGCAATCCTTGGGTTCAGCGCGCGCCAGGACGCACGCCGCAGAGGTCATTGACGCCGGCGAGGGGACAAGGTAGAGAGTGACCAGCTGGTCACTGTCCGACAACACACACGGTTCATGTCCCCCGAGAATACCCGCACAGAGACGGTGAGGCAAGACGCAGAAGTCGCTTCCGCCACGTTTTTGAAGCTCCCTGCCCACAAGCAGGAGCGCGTCTACGCCGCTGCGCTGGAGGAGTTCGCCGCGCACGGCTTCCAGGCTGCCTCCTCCAACCGCATGGCCAAGGCGCTGGGCATCGCCAAGGGCTCGCTGTTCAAGTATTTCGGCAACAAGGAAGGCTTGTTCCGCTACGTCTTCGAACGCGCCGCCCACGACTTCGGCCAAGCCTTGCGCGTCGCTCGGGAAGACACCCGCGGCAGGCCCCTGGCGGAGCGTCTGGAGGCCGCCCTCTGCGCCGGTCTGGCGCTGGTGGACGCCCACCCCGCTGTCTACCGGCTCTACCTGCGCATGCTCTTTCAGGAGACGTTCCCCCTGCGCGCGACCTTGCTGGCCCAGGTGCGGACTCTCTCCACGCGCTACATCCGCTCTCTGGTGGAGGACGCCATCGATCCGGGCGAGGCCGGCGCGCACGAAGTGGAGACCGCCGTCTTCCTCATCGATGCAGCCCTGGACCGCGCGCTGCAAGCCCGGCGCTTGCCGTACATGGACACCCTGGGCCTCCACGACGCCAGCAGGGAGCAGACCCACGCCACGGCGCGACACGTGGCCACCCTGCTGGCGGAGACCGTCAACCACATCGGGGCGCGCCGGACGCCCGCACAGGCTGATCATCATGATGACTCGACAACGCTATGCCGACCTGCGTCTTGAAGACGTCCACGAGGATGTCCGGGCGGGGCGCCGGCTCTCTCTGGAGCAAGGCCGCCGACTCGCCTGCTGCGAGGACCTCGCGGCCGTGGGAGCCCTCGCGCACCACGTCAAGACGCGCCGCCACGGCGACGCCGTCACCTGGGTGCGCAACCGCCACGTGAACTACACCAACGTCTGCGCCAACCACTGCGCGTTCTGCGCGTTCAGGCGGGACCGCGGCGAGGAAGGCGGCTTCACCCTCACGATGGAGCAGATGGTGGCCAAGGCCGTGAGCGTGGAGGACGCCGCGGAAGCGCACATCGTGGGGGGCTGCCACCCGGACCTGGGGCTCGCCTTTTTCGAGGAAGCGCTGGCCGCCATCCGGGAGCGCGCGCCCCATCTCGTCCTCAAGGCCTTCACCCCCGTGGAGATCGTCCACTTCGCAACCATGGAAGGCGTCACCACCCGCGAAGTGCTCGCCCGACTCAAGGCGGCGGGGCTCGCCATGTGCCCCGGCGGGGGCGCCGAGATCTTCCACCCCGAGGTGCGTCGGCGCATCTGTCCGGACAAGGCGGATGCGGACGCTTGGCTGCGCGTCATGGGGGAAGCGCACGAGCTGGGCTTGCCCACCAACTGCACCATGCTCTTCGGGCACTTGGAGAATCTGGAGCATCGGCTGGACCATCTGGACCGCCTGCGCCGTCAGCAGGACGCCACCGGCGGCTTCAACTGCTTCATACCCCTGCCGTTCTTGACGAAAAACAGCGCGTTGACGTTGCCGAAGGGCCAGGCCGGTCCCTCCGGTCTGGAGATCCTGCGGACCATCGCGCTCAGCCGGCTCATGTTGGACAACATCCCGCACGTCAAAGCCTACTGGGTCATGCTCGGCGTCAAGCTCGCGCAGGTCGCGCTCCACTACGGCGCCGACGACTTCGATGGCACCGTGGTCGAGGAGAAGATCGGTCACATGGCTGGCGCGGATTCCGAGCAAGGCCACACGCCGGAGGACATCGCCGCCATGATCCGCGACTGCGGCTTCTCCCCTCGTGAACGCGACGCGCTCTTCCGGGACCGCAACCCCGCGGAGGCCTCCGCATGACATCCTCCGCCATGAACGACCCCCTGGCCCGTGACATGCCTCCGGCGCTGGCCCGCCTGGGCGAGAAAGCCCTCGCCGGAGAGCGACTCGCCGGCGACGAAGCCTTGACGCTCTACGAGCAGCTCGATCTCCACAGCCTCGTCGCGTTGGCTCACGCCGTGCGGCTGCGGCGTCATCCCGAGCGCGTGGTGACCTATGTGGTCGATAGAAACATCAATTATTCCAACGTGTGCAGCTGCGGGTGCAAGTTCTGCGCGTTTTTCGCGCCGCCTACAGGGCCCGGCGCAGAGCGTGGCTACGTGCTGGACCGAGCGACTTTGGCCCGCAAGGTGGAGGAGACCCTCGCGCTGGGCGGCTCCCAGATCCTCATGCAAGGAGGCCATCACCCCGAGCTGCCCCTTTCCTTTTACGAGGACATGCTGCGCTTCCTGAAGTCGACGTATCCCCAGGTGCACATCCACGCTTTCTCCCCTCCGGAGATCGTCTACTTCGCGGAGCAGGCGGGCTTGACGCCAACCGAGGTCATCCGTCGTCTGCGGGAAGCGGGGCTGGACTCCATCCCCGGCGGCGGGGCGGAGATCCTCGTGGACCGGGTGCGGCGTCTCACCGCGCCCAACAAATGTTCGAGCGCAGCTTGGCTGGACGTCATGCGTCAAGCGCACGCGCAAGGGCTGCGCACCACCGCCACCATGATGTTCGGCCATGAGGAGACGCCGGCCGAGCGCATCGAGCACCTGCTGGCGGTGCGGGCGCTGCAGGACGAGACGGGAGGCTTCACGGCGTTCATTCCCTGGGCCTTTCAGCCGGCGCACACGGCCATGGCCCTGGACGAAGCCGGCGCCCCCCGTCGTCCGGCATCCAGCTGCGCCTACGTGCGCATGCTGGCCGTCTCCCGGCTGGCGCTGGACAACGTGGCGAATCTGCAAGCGTCCTGGGTGACCATGGGACCGCAGATCGCGCAGTTCGCGCTCACCGCCGGCGCCAACGATTTCGGCTCCACCATGATCGAGGAAAACGTGGTGGCCGCGGCCGGCGTCTCCTTCAAGCTGCCGGAAGAGACCATCCGTCGGCTCATTCGTGAAGCGGGGTTCGAGCCCCGCCGCCGGCGCATGGCGTACGAACTGCGCGAAGACGACTACCAGGAAGGCAACGTTGGCGGCGGCAACGACGACGAGGCGTGGGATGGCTGATTCGCCGCTGCCATTGGGCAAGATTGGCTATCTCAACGTGCTGCCCATCTACCACCCTTTGGAGACAGGGAAGGTCCCCGCGGATTTCGAGATCGTGACCGGCCCTCCGGCGGCTCTCAACGAGCGCATGGCTGCAGGGCGGCTGCCCCTCTCCGCGGTTTCATCCATCGAGTACGCACGCCGACCGGAGCGGTATTTCCTCGTCCCGGACATCGCCATCGGCAGTCGGGGGCCGGTGCAGTCTGTCCTGCTGCTCTCCAAGCAGCCCCCGGAGAGCCTGGGAGGCGCCGCCGTGCTGGTCAGCTCGCAGACGCACACCTCGGCCGCGCTGCTCCGGTTGCTCCTGGAAGAGCGCTACGGCCTTCGGGATGTGCGGTATATCGTGGGGGAGGCTTCGGAGGGCGTCAAAACCATGGACGCCGCCAAGTCCATCGGCGCCATGGGCGGGAAACGTTCGGCGACCGACGGGGGGCACGACGCGCCAGCGGCCATTCTCGCCATCGGCGACGAGGCCCTGGCCTTGCGCCGGCATCCGGCTTATCCACTCCAGCTGGATCTGGGCGAGGCGTGGCGCGTCTGGACCGGGCTGCCGTTCATCTTCGGGCTCTGGGCCGTCTCCCGGGAAGCGTACGCTGCTGCGCCGACGCGTCTTGCCGAAGCGTGTCGGACACTGCTCGCCGCCAAGCGGCACGGCATTGCGCGCCTTCCGGCGCTCTACCCGCTTGCTGCGTTGGCCTCGGGCCTCAGCCGGGAGGAGATCGCCAGCTACTTCGCCGGGCTCGTCTACGACCTGGGGCCTCTGGAGCAAGCCGGGCTCCGGGCCTTTTATGCTGCGCTCGCGCGCCATGGCCTCGTCGAGAGCGCACCAGAGCTGGCGTTCGTCCCCCTTTGAAGGGGCAGCGCGTCAAGGCCGCCCCTCAAAGGGGGGGAGGCTTGGCTGGATGTCAGCGAATATAGTTGGGGATGTTGGTGATGACGCCGGCGGTGAAGTCGGAGAGGGTCTCCAGAACAAAGGGGAAGGCGATGAGCAACGCCAGGAAGATGGAGACGATCTTCGGGATGAAGACGAGCGTCTGCTCCTGGATCTGGGTGGCGGCTTGAAGGATGCTGACCACCACGCCGACGATGAGGCCGACGCCGAGCATGGGGAGCGAGACGGAAAGAGCCGTTTCGATGGCTTGGCGTGTGAAGCCGATGACGAAGTCTTCAGTCATGTCCGTTCTCCTGTAATGTTCACATGAAACTGTTGACGAGGGAGCCGGTGAGCAGTCCCCACCCGTCGATCATGACGAAAAGCAGCACTTTGAATGGCAGCGAGACCATGACAGGAGGGAGCATCATCATGCCCATGGAGAGCAGGATGGAAGCCACCACCATGTCCAGCACCAGGAACGGCACATAGATGAGAAAGCCGATGGTGAACCCTGTTTTCAACTCGCTGATGACATAGCCGGCCACCAGCATGATGGTGGGGACTTCATCACGGGACTGGGGCTTGGCCATGTCCGTGATGCCGTAGAAGACCGCCAGGTCCTTCTCGCGGGTGTGCTTGAAGAGGAATTCGCGCAAGGGGACCTGAGCGCGGTCCAGCATCTCGTTGAAGCCGATCTGCTCGTCCATGTAGGGCTGCAGCGCCTCTTCGTTGATCTGCATCCCCACCGGCGTCATGATGACAATGGACATGAAGATGGCGAGACTCGCCAACACCTGGTTGGGTGGCAGCATCTGCGTGCCCATGGCTTGGCGCAAGAAGTGGAAGACGATGATGATGCGGGTGAAAGACGTCACCGTCAACATGATGGCCGGCGCCAAGGAAAGCACCGTGAGCAGGAAGAGGATCTCCAGCGCAGTGGAGACTTTCTCCGGCTCCGTCGAGCCGCCGGAAAGGGTGAGCTGGACGTCGGGGAACGTGGGGCCTTGCGCCAGGCAGAGCGCCGGCGCCAGCGTGGTCAGCAGGAGCAGACAGCACGCGAGCGCCCGGGACCCGAAGCCCCGGCTATCCTTTGCCGCGGGTGCGGGCTTTGGCCAAGGCTTGGGAGAAAGGCGCGTGCGGTGAATGGGGGGGTGCGTCTTGGGGAAGTTCATCGCCGTCGGTCTCCATCTCGGTAAGCAGGGTGATCTGGGAGTCCGTCACCCCCAGCACGAGCCGCTTATTCAAGATTCGGACCACTGCGATGGAGCGCCTGGGGCCAAGCGCGAGCTGCGCTTCCATGGCGAGGCCGCCGCGTCCCAGCGCGCGACCCGAAAGAGCCCCGGGCCCGAAACGCTTGAGCGCCCAGAACCCGCCCACCACCAGGGCCAACACGGTGAAGACCGCGCCGAGCGCCTGGATGTACTCGGACCACCCGATGGCCGGCGCAGGACCGTCAGTCGCCTCCCGATCAGCAAAGAAAGGGTCCGGCGTGGCGTTGTCTGCTGACGTGGGCGTTCCGGCGTCCGTCGAAATTTTGTCGCCCTGCGCTCCATGCATGACATCCTCCATGGAGGCGTTCCCGCGGGAGGCCTCGCCTTGCGCATCAGCCGTCTTCTCGCCTGTCGGAACACCTTGCTCCTCGGCCGGGTTCTTGACGGAGGGGGCAGCCGGGGGCGCCGCCAGCTCCATGCGCGCACCCTGCGTCGTGTTCCCCGTCGCCGTCGCGTTTGCTGCAACCGGGATGGGCGTCACACCTGCCACGTCGTCAAGCGCGCCGTCCAGGCCGTAAAGATCGCGGGTGGCGTTCTCCGCCATGCGCCCCAGGGCTTGGCGCACGGCTTCCTCGAAGGCTGGGTCCGTGGCGTTGACCGCGCCTGTGGAAGCGTCAGCGCCGTCGGGGGAGGCGTCCGGAGCAGCGCTCTGGGCGGGCATGGCAGGCGGCGCGGCGAAACGGGCCCACGCCGGCGTCGCTACCAGCCCGACCGCTGCGATGCAGGCCGCTGTGACAGCCGTCACGAGAGCGAGGCCGCCGCAGAAGCGCTTCATGCGGTTGGGGATGCGCGATGGGTCAGCCAAGTTGCTTCACCCGTTCGATGGGGCTGATGATGTCCGTGAGACGCACGCCGAACTTCTCGTTGATGACCACGGCTTCGCCCCGCGCCACCAGCTTGCCGTTGACGTAGATCTCCAGAGGCTCGCCGGCGAGCTTGTTGAGCTCCACCACGGAGCCCTGGCCGAGCTGGAGCAGCTCGTTGATGAGCAACCGGGTGCGGCCGAGCTCGGCGGAGACGTCCAGAGGGATGTCCAGGATGAAGTCGAGCTCGTGGCGGGTGTTGTCCGGCCGGGGCGACTTGGCTTCTTCCGTCAGATCCTTGAAATCCGCGGTGGCCGCCTGACTGGAAAGCGACTCCTGCGCGACTTTCTTCTTGGTCTGCTGCTGGCTTTCCTCTTCGGCCAGGGCCTTGGCCCATTCATCGGCGAGTTCTTCGTCATCGCCGCCGCCGCCGCCGGGGAAGTCCACGCCGCCGCCCCCGAAGCCGCCGCCGTCATCGTCGTCGCCACCAAGGCCCACCATGGCGTCGCTCAAGTCGGCGTCGTCGAGGCTGTCCTGTTCGGCGAGGGCTGCAGCCCATTCCGCTGCGAGTTTGTCTTGATCGGTTTCGTCCGCCATGGGAGTCGTCCTTGCTTGACCGCGCGGGGTGCGGCGTCCGCTTCGGGTCTGGCCGCGCGCGGCGCTCGGGTTACTGGATCACCATTTCGGTAAAATACACCTGGGACACCTTAGAGCCCCCGAGCACAAGATTCAAGCGCTCCACGATCTCCTGTTTCAACAGGATCTTGCTTTCGAGGGATGCGAGCTCCGAGAAGGTCTTGCTGGAGAGCAACAGGATGAGCGCGTCCCGGACCTTGGCTTCGCTCTGCTTGAGCTGCTCGGCTGCGTCTGGGTTGATGAGCTCCACATCCACTGTCAGTTTCAGATACCGACGTCCCAGGGGGTCGGCGAGGTTCACCAGAAACGGCGTCAGGGAGACGATCTGCGCATCCTCCGGGGAAACGGGGGCGCCCGGAGCGTTTTGCTGCTCGGCTTGGGCCTGCTCTTGCGCAGGGGGCTCTTCCTTATTGGCGATGAAGTGCGTGTATGCGAAGTAGCCGCCGCCGCCGAGCAGGAGCAGCAAGAGCAACAGGATGATCCATTTGAGCGGGGAGCCCTTCTTTTTGGGCTGCCCTCCTTCGATGGCTTCCGCCATGGGGGCCTCCTTGGCCGATGCGCAAGCCCCTGCGACAGGCAGGGGGGTCGGGGTGAACGAGTCAGTAACCGCCCAGGTAGGGCTGCGTCTTCAACAGTATTTCCACCCGCCGGTTGGGCGGGGGCGCTTCGCCCGGGGGCGGATCGTACGGCCAGTGCGGCCCGTAGCCGGACAGGGAGAAGCGCCGCTGCTCCGCGCCGTGTTCCACGAAGTACGCCATGACGGCCATGGCTCTGTCCATGGACAACTCGTAGGGGTCGATGGGCGTCTGCGTGCGCGGGTCCCAGAGGTCTCCACCGACGCCGGTGTGGCCCGAGATGTTGACCGGCGCCGTCATGTAGAGCACCAGCTCCGCCAGATGCCGCATCAAGGAGCGGGCCTGGGGCGTCAGTTCGCTGCTGGCCGGGGCGAAAAGCAGCTTGTCCGAAAGCACCAGGGCCACGCCCTCCGGCCGCTGCAACACCTGGATGTTCGCATACAGCGTGGAGCGGTTCATGCCCTCGGGCATGATGTAGTCCGGAAAAAGCAGATCCTTGAAACGATTCGGCTTCTCCATGATGGTCAGGGGTTCTTCCACCAGCCTGAGGACGAGCATGATCTCCTGCGGGATGCGGCCTGCCGACCGCGGCGAGGTGAACGCCACGCTGCGGCTGAAGACGTTGACCTGCGTGAGCACGGTGCGGTCCATGGACGACATGGAGAGTATGAGCACGAAAAAAGTCAACAGCAAGGTGGTGAGGTCCGAAAAGGTGATGAGCCACATGGGGTCGCCTTTGGGTTGCTCCTCTTTTCTCTTGCGCGCCATGTCAGGAGCCCTCCTGCGGGGGGCCGCCATCCGGGCCGCCGTCTGCGCCGCCATCCGGGCCGCCGTTGGGCGCCGCTTCCCGGCGGGGGGGCGTCAGCTGGAACTCGAAATCCTCGTAGACGAAGGTCTCGTCCTGGCGACGTTCCTCCATGGGGTTGCGTTCCAGCATGGCGATCCAGCTGGCGTTGCGCTTGTCCAGCACGATGTCCACCCGGCGGTTGGCTTTGCGGCCCGCCGGGGTCTCGTTGGACTCGCGGGGGCGGAAGCGGCCGAAGGCCTCCACGAAGAGCTTTTCCGGCGAGACGCCCCGACGCAGCAAGTGCGTGTACAGGCGCATCACCCGGTGGAAGGAGAGCTTCCAGGAGAAGTCGAGCACGTCGTCATCGAAGCGGATGTCGTAGTCGTCGAACTCCTCGCGGCGGACGGAGGTATGGCCCGCCAGCAGCAAGGGGTGTTCCATGGCGAGCAGCGCCGGCAGCATGCGGTCCACGACCTGTCGACCCCGGGGGGAAAGCTCCGTGGAGCCCGGGGTGAAGAGCACGTCCGCGTTGATGGAGAGGATCTGCACGTACTTGTTTTCCTGGAACTCCACGTCCTCCACCAAGTCGTCCCAGACGAGGTCCTTGATGCGCTCCAGGTTCTCCAGATTTTCGAGGGGACCGGGCTCCACGTTCTGGCGCTGGTCGAAGCGCGAGCGTGGGTCGAAGCCTTCTTCCCCGATGCCGAACGTGCCGAAGATGGAGCCCAGCACCACCAGCTTGCGGCGTTCGTCGATGACGGACATGCTGACCAGCAGCACGAAGAAGGTGAGCATCAGCGTCATCATGTCCGTGAATGTCACGAGCCATGTGGAGCTCCCGCCCGCGGCCTTCTTTCTTCGCGTGCGCGCCACGGCCGTACGCCTACTCGCCTTGTTTGCGCGCCTTGGGCGGCATGAAGCAGGAGAGCTTTTCCTCGATGATGCGGGGGTTCTCGCCTTTGGAGATGGCCAGGATTCCTTCCATGATCATCTCCTTGATCACGATCTCCTCCTTGCTGCGGTGCTTGAGCTTGCCGGCGATGGGCAGGAAGACGAGGTTGGCCAGCACGGCGCCGTAGAACGTGGTGATGAGCGCAACCGCCATGGAGGGCCCGATGGTGGAGGGGTCGTCCATGGTCTGCAGCATGAGAATGAGGCCGATGACGGTGCCGATCATCCCCATGGCCGGCGCAAAGGCCCCGAAGGCGTTCATGATGTCCACGCCCGTCTCGTGGCGCGACTCCAGGTAGGTGATCTCCTTTTCGAGAATCTCCTGGATGGCTTGTGGCTCCAAGCCGTCCACGGTGAGCTGGAGGCCCTTGCGCAGGAAGGGGTCCGTGATCTCGCGGATGACGGGCTCCAGGGAGAGGATGCCCTCCCGGCGCGCCCGGCTGGCGTAGTCCATGAACTGATCGATGATGGAGGAGGGGGACTCCACCTTGGCGAAAAACGCGTGCTTGGCCACGCCAGCCACGCCGAGCACCTGGCCCAGGGGATAGTTCACCAGTGTGGCGCCCACGGAGCCGCCCAACACGATGAGCAGCGATGGGATGCTGATGAAGATGAGGAGGTCCCCCCCCAGCACGATGGCCGAAACCACCAAGCCGAAGGACAACACGATGCCTATGAAAGTCGCGATATCCATGGGGTCGAAGGACCTCTCGTCAACGTTCTACGGAAGGCTGGGCCGCTTGTGACGCTCTGCCGGGCAGACTCGCCATCGCGCCAGCATCATTCGGAAAGACGCGGCGGCGCGCCGCTGTCGTCCTGCCTCCGAGGACCGCAGTCCGGCGCAGTCAGCACGCTGGCGCGTCCCGGGGACCGAAGATTGCCGTGCCCACCCGCACACACGTGGAGCCCTCCGCCACAGCCTGCGGAAAATCCCCGGTCATGCCCATGGAGAGCGTCGGCAAGCTGACGTTCAGGCGCTGCGACAGCTCGTCGCGCAACTCCCGCAACCTTGCGAAATGCGGCCGCGCCTCGTCCGGGTCGTCCGTGAACGGCGGCAAGCACATGAGCCCGTGAAGCGCAAGGCCGTCCATGCCGGCGATGGCCTCGGCCAACCGAGGCAGCGCCTCCGGCGCCACGCCGCTTTTCTGCGTTTCCTCGCCAACGTTCACCTGAATGAGCACGGGTTGGACCACATGCAGTGCTGTCGCTGTTGTATGCAGTTTCCGCGCCAATTTCTCCGAGTCCAGCGAGTGGAGCAGCCGGAACGCCCCGGGAATCTCCTTGGCCTTGCGGCTCTGCAAGCCGCCCACGAAATGCCAGCGCAGCCGGTCGTCCGCCAGCGTCGCTTGCTTCGCAAGCGCCTCCTGCAGGTAGCTCTCGCCGATGTCCAGCACCCCGGCGGCGGCTGCCGCCGCCACGGCCTCCGCTGGGTGACGCTTCGCCACAGCAAGGAGCGTCACCTCCGCGGCGTCACGGCCGGCGCGGCGGCACGCGTCATTCAGACGATCTCTGATACAGGCAATGTTGTGGGCGACGTGGGCGTACGAAGGATGCATGCGTGAAAAACATCTCCCGGCTCAGGTGATCAACGAGAAGTGGAGGGCCGCGTGCTGTCTCAGGCAATCCCGCCTGATCCGGCACGACCCCATCCCGGGCGGGGCATGGGCGGACTCCGGGGGTAACGAGGAGGAACGGTCCCCCGACCGCAACGCGGACTTCGTTCTCCTTATCAGGGGTGGAGTCGTGCTACAAGTCTGCGCTGCGCCCGGAGACGACCTCGCAAACAGACGCGGGCGCCCCGGAGCCACCAACGTCTCAGGGGGATGAATCCAGGGACTTCACGCGGCGCACGCCGCCGCCCCAGCCGGCCACATAGGCCTTGGTCCCCCAGACCATGCGCCGGCGCGTCCAGGTAAGACCGTAAGCCGCCAAGGCGCTCACCGCGGCTCCTCCCCCGGCGAGGAGCCATCGCGCCAGCGGCGGCCGTTCCGGCAGCAACCGCCGCGCCCAGAGGAGCAACGCCCCGGCAAGCACGAAATAGAGCCCGCCGACGAGGGCGAGTCCTCCTCCCCCGAGTCCGAAAATCCAGCCCACCACCGCCATGCCCGCCAAGAGCGGCGCGCCCCCCAGCGCCAGGAACCCAGCCCCCGCGGCTGCCCACAACCAGGGCATGCAGAACCGCAGGTAGTGGATCTGCCGGATCAGCCACGCCATGAAGCCCTGTCGAGTCTGGTGCGCCAAAGGGGTGACCAGGCACGCCCGCGAGGCGTTGACGAGCCGTTCGCCGCGCTGCTTCAGACGCGCCGTCAAGGTCACGTCGTCCACGATGGCCGCAGCCCACAGCGAGGCCACCTCGCACCGCTCGAAGGCGTCCCGGCGCACGGCCATTGCGCCGCCCCAAGCCTGACACAACCGGGGCAGGCCTTGCATCAGATGCAGGGCGAGCACCGCCGCCGCGTGCATCAAGGTGGGAAGGGCCGCGTCCTCTGCGCGCACGCGGTGGTAGCCCGTGGTCGCCATCACACATGGGTTCGCCATGGGCGACACGAGTTCGCGCAGCATGCCCCGAGGCGCAAGATGGGTCGAATCCGCGAAGGCCCAGACTTCCGGAGCAGCGCCGCGTTGTTGGAGAAAAGCCATGCCCGCCAACTGATTATGAAGCTTCTGCGCCGTGGTCGCAGCGTGTCCGGCCAGAACGTGATCCACATGGGGCGCGTCTTCGGCGAGCTGCGCCGCCAGGGCCGTGGCAGGGTCGGCGGCGTCCTCTGTCACCAGGACGACCCGCGCCTCGGGGTAGTCTTGGGTGATGAGCGAATCGAGCGCCGCCGCCATGCCGGGCCGGTCGCCGTGCATGGGAATGATGAGCGCCAGGGATGGCCATCCCTCGGTGAAGGGCCGAAAGGCGGGGTCCTCGGCTGGGCGTGGTCCGGCGTTGGCCATGCGCACGTGCGCGCGCCCCGCCCACAGGATGCACGTCAGCAGCGCCAGGGACGCAGCCATCAACAGGAAGGAGAAGAACAGCATGCGAGGTTCGGGGTTGCAGGTTGGTGACCCGATGGATGTAGCGCGGCACGGATGGGCTGACAACCCGCCGCCAAAGGTTTGACCTCACGCGTCGTCTTCGCCTGATCGTCTGGCGTCCGACAAGGACGGGAGGAAGATGGCGTCCATTGCGGCGGTTCGATTGCGATCCATAATATTGAAAAAGTATGTTGAAATCGTTGAACCAAATGATTGTGATTCAGTTGCGGTTAAATTGCGATTTGGTTGCGGCTTTGTTGGGGTCGCGGAATGGGCGCCATTGTTGCTAGAGAGCGCGCCAAAGACCATCGACTCGGCAAGCCGGTTGCCGACCGGGAAACAGATGGAGTACAGTGCAGGCGCGTCATGACAAGACCCTTCCGCTTCCGACTCGAGACCGTGCTGGAATATCGTCGCCAGCTGGAGGAGCAAGCCAAGCTCGCTCTGGCGGGGGCCCAGCAAGCCTACCGCGACGCCGTGGCGCACACAAGGCGCGCGCGGCAGGCGATGGAAGCGCATGACGCCGCTGGCGCCAAGGCCATGTCCGCAGCGGAATTGTGGCTCTGGCGCAACTACAAGGCACGGCTTGTGCAAGAAGTTGCCGACGCTGAACGCCGCATGATGGAGCGCGCCCAGTCGCTGAACCACGCGCGCAAGGAGGCGGTGGTCCGCGCCAAGGATCGCAACCTGCTGGAAAAACTCGAAAGCAAGCAAAAGAGACGCCACGATGAAGAAGAAGCGCAACGCGAGCAGAAAGAGTTCGATGAAGCGGCAACGCTCCGTTACAGCCCCCAGAATCTCTAGACTGCTGACGCTCCTCCTCCTCACTGTCTTCATGAAGGTCATGATCATGGCCGCCATGGTGGTGGACGCTCCCCTCCAGGAGCTTGACCACGCCATCCGACTCGCAGGTCTGACCACTGACTCCGCGCCTGTACGTCTTGTCGAGCCTGCCATCTGCCGCGATGAGCCGACCCGCAGCGAGTGCGATGAGCCGAATCGCTACGTCCGCGGTCCTGTCACTCGCAACAGCCTTTTCGTCAGCTACGCGTACGCCGCTCAGCCCGCTTACGCCCAGGACGCTCCGGCAGATCCCAATGCGCAGCCCGAGGCGCAACCTGCTGCGCAATCGGCTGCAACCGGCGGCCAGAATCTCAACGACATGCGTGACGAACTCGACCGCCGCGAGAAAGAGCTCCAGCAGCTGGAGCGGGATCTCGAAGCGAAACGCAAGCGCATGCAAGAGATGGAAGCTCGTCTAAGCCGTATGCTGGAAGAAGCCAAGCAGCAACAAGACAAGAAATTGCGACATCTTATCGACGTCTACTCCAACATGAAAGCCAAACAGGCCGCCACCGTGCTGGAGACCTTGGACGAGGATATCGCTGTCAAGATCCTGTCGGGCATGCGCGGCCGGCAAGCCGGCGAGATCCTCAGCTATGTCCAGGCGGAAAAGGCTGCGAGCCTCTCCGAGAAGCTCACCCGCATCCAGACGCCGTTCAACTAGCCGAGCCGCGGCGCGCTCGCAGGGAACGCCTGTCAGCGCTGGACGCGCGAGGTCGAACACGGTACAGGCGCCGCCATGCCTCGGCTCAAACTCACCATCGCCTACGACGGGACGCGTCTCTGTGGTTGGCAAGTTCAGGAACCACCCCGACATGAGCAGACCGCATTAAAATCGCAGTTGGACCGCAATCAGGGCCAAGTTGCATCAAGCAAGTCTAAGCATGGCTTGATAGCCTCGGAAGCTCAGCCGAAAGCCACAAGCCGCAGCTTGCCGCAACAAAACCGCAGTGGGTGTCCTTCCAGCCGGCGGCGGACCGTGCAAGGCGACCTGGAAACCGCCTTCGCCAAGCTCACGGGCGTCCACTGCCGCGTGCACGGCGCCAGTCGCACGGACGCCGGCGTCCACGCTGCAGGACAGGTCGCGCATGTGGATGCGCCGGAGCGGCCCGGCAAGAAACCCATCGACTGGCGCATGGCGCTCAACCACCTTCTGCCGCGTGACATCGCTGTCCTCGATGCGCAGCGTGTCGACGACGACTTCCACGCCCGCTTCGACAGCATCGGCAAGGTCTACACCTACTCGCTCTGGTTGAATCGCGCCTGGGCCCCGCCCTGGAAGCGCCGTTATGTCTGGCGGACCGCACCGGGACTGGACCTGGACGCCATGGACGCCGCCGCCGCGCGCCTCGTCGGGGAGCAGGACTTCGCGGCCTTCGCCAACGCCGGCGTGGAGTACCTTTCCACGGTGCGACGCTTGACCCGCATCGAGCGATTGCCTGGGCTCCTCCCTGCCACGGCGGGCGATGCTGCCGGATCTGTGGAGGCCGCGCGCCTGGCGTGGCGGCAGGAAGCGTCCGGCGCACTGTCCGAGGCGGCATGGCCCGAGCAGGTCTGGGTCTTCGAGGGGGAAGGCTTCCTCAAACAGATGGTCCGCAACCTCATGGGATGTCTGGTGGCTGTGGGGCGTGGCAAGCGAACGCCCGAGGACGTCACGCGTTTGCTTGCGTCCGGCGACCGGACCATCGCCCCGGCCACGGCGCCGGCCGCCGGGTTGTGTCTGGAGCTCGTCCGGTATTGCTGAATCACTGCGGTAGTGTTGCGATTTTCGTGGAATCGCATTGCCGAGGCGGCCGGGACGCCCTCTCGCCACAGCGCGTACGCATCGCTTGATCCAGTACCGACGCTCTTTGATAGCCGGTTTTCCGGAGCCGTGGTCGCGGCGGGGAAGGCGCCTTCAGGCGCGCTCGGTTGTTGCGGCATGATTGCGGTTTGAGGCCCGACGCCGTGCTGTCTCCGGTGCAGTGCGCGTCGATGGCGTCCCGTGCGGCAGGAGCGAATCTCGTCTCGCCCCGGCCACGGCGCCGGCCGTCGGGTTGTGTCTGGAGCTCGTCCGGTATTGCTGAGTCACTGCGGTAGTGTTGCGATTTTCGTGGAATCGCATTGTCCGAGGCGGCCGGGACGCCCTCTCGCCACAGCGCGTACGCATCGCTTGATCCAGTACCGACGCTTTGTGATAGCCGGTTTTCCGAAGCCGTGGTCGCGGCGGGAAGGCGCCTTCAAGAGCGCTCGGTTGTTGCGGTATGCTTGCGGTTTGAGGCCCGACGCCGTGCTGTCTCCGGTGCAGTCGGTACAAAAAGAGGCGCCGTGACCCCCAGTGCGAAGGGTCACGGCGCCGACGTCATGTCTCGCCCGTCAGCCGCCGTGCGCGCGGCAAGAAGGGCGAAGGTTCACGCGGAAACGGTTAGACCTTGGCCGCGGTCTTGAGGTCGTCCACTGCGTCGGTGTGTTCCCAGGTGAAATTGGGGTTCTTGCGGCCGAAGTGACCGTAACATGCGGAATCCTTGTAGATGGGCCGCTTGAGGTCCAGGCGCTTCAGGATGTGGTAGGGCCGCATGTCGAAGACTTCGTTGACGGCGTTGGTGAGCACGTCGTCCGGGACGTCGCCGGAGCCCAAGGACGTGACCAGCACGGAGACGGGCTCGGCCACGCCGATGACGTAGGCCACCTGCACTTCGCAGCGGGGGGCCAGACCGGCGGCCACCACGTTTTTGGCCACGTAGCGCGCCATGTACGCTGCGGAACGGTCCACCTTGGAGGGGTCCTTGCCGGAGAAAGCGCCGCCGCCGTGGTTGCCCATGCCGCCGTAGGTGTCCTGGATGATCTTGCGGCCGGTCAGGCCGCAGTCGCCCATGGGGCCGCCGATGACGAAACGACCTGTGGTGTTGATGAAGATGCGGGTCTTCTTGCGGTCCACGAACTCCTCGGGCAAGGCCTTGAAGATCACTTCCTCGCGCACGCCTTCGACGATGTCCTCTTGGGAGACGCCTTCGTTGTGCTGGGTGGCGACGACCACGGTGTCGATGAATTTGGGCTTGCCGTCTTCATAGACGAAAGAGACTTCGGTTTTGCCGTCGGGGCGCAGGAAGTCCAGAATGTTTTCCTTGCGGACCGCAGCAAGCCGCTTGGAGAGCTTGTGCGCGAAGAAGATGGGCGCAGGCATGAACTCGGGGGTTTCGTTGGAAGCGAAACCGAACATCATGCCTTGGTCGCCGGCGCCCATGGACTCGGGGGTGGCGCGGTCCACGCCTTGCGCGATGTCGGGGCTTTGCTTGTCGATGGTGGAGAGCACGGCGCAGGTTTCGTAGTCGAAACCCATGTCGGAGTGGGTGTAGCCGATTTCCTTGATGGTCTCGCGGACCACGGAGGGCAGGTCGGCGTACCCTTTGGTGGTGATCTCGCCGGCGATCATGGCCATACCTGTGGTCACCAGGGTCTCGCACGCCACGCGGGAGTCGGGGTCCTGTTCCAGCAACACGTCCAGCACGGCGTCGGAAATCTGGTCGGCGACCTTGTCGGGGTGGCCTTCGGTGACGGACTCGGACGTGAAATGGTATTTACCTTTGTTGGGGATCATGAGGATTCCTCCTGCTTGTTTTTCTTGAAGCCGGGAAAGGTGAAGAAGGATGTCTCGTCCACTTTCTTGGCCCCCAGCTTCTCGGGGCTCAAGATGCCGCCGGACATGAGCAGCTTGAACGAGTCCTCCACGGACATTTCGAGGGTGATGACCTCGTCCTCTGGCACGATGAGGTAGAACCCGGAGGTGGGGTTCGGCGTGGTGGGCAGAAAGACGTTGATGCAGTCCTTCGATGTCTTCTGCTGCACCTCGCCGGTGGCTGTGCCGGTGACGTACGCCAGCGCATAGATGCCCCGCCGGGGGTATTCCACCAAGACGACGCGCTTGAACTCCTTGGAAGTGCCCAGCGCGATGGTTTCCAGCAGCTGCTTCACTGCGATGTAGAACCAGCTGACGAAGGGGATCTTGGAGAGAAACCATTCCCACAGCGCCAGCAGCTTGCTGCCGATGAAGTTGCGGACGAAGACGCCGGAGACGAACAGCACCGCCAGCAGAAAGAGCAAGCCCAGCCCCGGAATCTGGAACGGCAGCACCTCGTCGGGGCGCCAGCCGTCCGGGAAGATGGTCCAGATCTTGTCCACCCAGGTGACGAAGAGTCTCAGGAAGAACACTGTCGCCATCAAGGGCACAAGCACCAGAATGCCGGCGACGAGGTTTGCCTTGAAGGCTGTCTTCATCTCTTCTTTGAGTCGTTGAAATACGGACATGCGTTGCACCAACCGCCGGCTTGCCGGCGCCTCATGCGCTCACGAGGAGCAGGTTGTCGATAAGCCGAGCCTTGCCCAGACGCATGGCCACGGCAGCCAGCACAGGCCCGGTCACTGTCGCGCAGGGCTCCAGCGTCTCGGGGTGCACGAACTCCAGATACTCCAGCCGGCCAAGCGGCAGCGCTTCGGCGTAGAACGCCCCCACGCGGCGCCGCAAGACGTCCGGGTCCTCTTCGCCTGCGTCCACCAGCGCCTTGGCCTGCTCCAACCCTTGAAACAAGGCCGGCGCTTGCCGCCGTTCCTCGGGAGCGAGGTAGGCGTTGCGGGAACTCATGGCCAGGCCGTCCGCCTCGCGCACCGTGGGGCGCCCCACGATCTGCGTGGGCAAGTGGAGGTCCTGCGTCATGCGGCGGATGATGGTCAGCTGCTGCCAGTCCTTCTCCCCGAACACCGCGAGGGTCGGGAGCGTGAGCGTCAACAGTTTCGCCACCACCGTGCAGACTCCACGGAAGTGCCCGGGTCGCGAAGCGCCACAGAGACCAGCGGCCAGCCGAGGCGTCTCCACCCAAGTGGCGTGACCCGGCAGATACATGGCTTCCACCGTGGGCGCGAAGAGCGCGTCCGCGCCGTGCGCCTGCGCCGTGGCGGCGTCCGCCTCCAGGGCGCGGGGGTAAGCATCCAGATCTTCCCCGGCGCTGAACTGCGTGGGGTTGACGAAGATCGAGACGATCACCGTGTCCGCCGTCCGCCGCGCATGGTCCAGCAAGCTCGCGTGGCCGGCGTGCAGCGCGCCCATGGTGGGAACCAGGGCCGTGCGCGCTTGCGCGCGGAACCAGTCGTGGCATTGCGCAGCGAGGGCGTCGGGGGTGGTGAAGGTCTGCATGCGTCGTCGGATCGTTTGAATGGGTTTCGCTCGGCGCCGGCAGGGCTTCATCGAGACCTGCAGCGGCGTCTGCACGACGAAGGGCGCGCCGTGCGCCGGAGGGCTCTGCTCCAGCGCACGGCCCCGCCGCTTCGCTCAGTTCTAGTAGCGGTAGTGGTCGGACTTGTAGGGGCCTTCCACGGGCACGCCGATGTAGTCGGCCTGTTCCTGGGAGAGCTTCTCCAGAGTGGCTCCCAGACGCGCCAAGTGCAGCGCGGCCACTTCCTCGTCCAGCTTCTTGGGCAGGACGAAGACCTTTTTCTCCAGATCCTTGTTGGTGGCGAGCTCGATCTGCGCCAGCACCTGGTTGGTGAAGGAAGCGGACATGACGAAGCTGGGGTGGCCCGTGGCGCAACCCAGGTTCACCAGACGGCCCTCGGCGAGGACGATGACGCTGTTGCCGGACTTCAGCGTCCACTTGTCCACTTGGGGCTTGATGTTCTCGCACGTGCAGAAGTCGTTGTCTTCCAGGTAGGTCATTTCGATTTCGTTATCGAAGTGGCCGATATTGCAGATGATGGCTTCGTTGCGCATCTTCTCCATGTGGGCGCCGGTGATGACGTGGTAGTTGCCCGTGGAGGTGACGAAAATGTCGCCTTGCGTGCACGCGTCGTCCATGGTGGTCACTTCGAAGCCTTCCATGGCGGCCTGGAGCGCGCAGATGGGGTCGATTTCCGTGACCAGCACGCGCGCGCCGAACCCGCGCATGGACTGCGCGCAGCCCTTGCCCACGTCGCCGTACCCGATGACCACCACGACTTTGCCCGCCACCATCACGTCAGTGGCGCGCTTGATGCCGTCCGCCAGGGACTCGCGACACCCGTAGAGGTTGTCGAACTTGGACTTGGTGACGGAGTCGTTGACGTTGATGGCAGGGAAGAGCAAAGAGCCGTCCTTCTGCATCTGGTAAAGACGGTTGACGCCGGTGGTGGTCTCCTCGGAGACGCCTTGGCACGCGGCGGCCACGCGGCTCCAACGCGTCTTGTCCTGCTCATAGGAGGTGGCCAGTCGTTCCATCACCAGACGGAATTCCTTGTTGGTGGGGGTGTCCTCCAGCAGCGCGGGATTCTCCTCCACTTTCTTGCCTTGGTGGATGAGCAGCGTGGCGTCGCCGCCATCGTCCACGATGAGGTCGGGCCCGGAGCCGTCCGGCCAGGTGAGAGCCATCTCGGTGCACCACCAGTACTCTTCCAGGGTTTCGCCCTTCCAGGCGAAGACTTTGGCCGTGCCAGCCTTGGCGATGGCCGCGGCGGCGTGGTCCTGGGTGGAGTAGATGTTGCACGATGCCCAGCGGATGTCCGCGCCGAGTTCGGAGAGCGTCTCGATGAGCATGGCGGTCTGGATGGTCATGTGCAAGCTGCCGGTGATCTTGAGACCCTTGAGAGGCTTCTCCGTACCGTACTTGCGGCGCAGCTCCATGAGGCCGGGCATTTCGTTTTCGGAGAGCTGCATCTCCTTGCGGCCCCAGTCGGCCAAGGACATGTCGGCCACTTTGTTGTCCAGAGAAAGATCCAAAGCAGGTGCGATGGGCTTCACCATGAGTGAACTCCTTGCGTTCAAGCGTGTTTTTGCGTTTTCGTGATGCGCACGGCGAGGCCATGCTCCACAGGGATGACAGCCTCTTCGAGGATGCGGAAGCCATGCTGGCTCAGCCACCCCCGAAGCTCTTCGGCGCTGAAACCCAGCCAGCGGTCCCCGTAGCGGGAACGCATGGCTTCGTGCGCGTGCTTGTCGTAGTCCGCCACGAGAAAATGCCCCCCCAGCTTGAGCACCCGCGCCGCTTCAGCCACGCCGCGCTCGGGCTGGTCCAGGTGGTGCAGCACTAGGCTCGTCACCACGCAGTCTGCTTCGCCGTCCAGCACAGGCAGATGCTCCAAGGCCCCGAGTCGCAAGGACACCGGCGCGCCGTCAGCCAGGAGCTGCGCGCGGGCGGCTTCCAGCATGTTCGGGGAGCTGTCCACCCCGATGACGAACTGCGCCTTGCGCTGAAGGATGCGCAACAGCCGACCCGTGCCGCAGCCCAGATCCACTGCCGCGCCACACTGGGGCAGTCGCTCGTCGATGGCGTTGGCCAGATCCAGCCCGCCGAGCACCTCGCGCGAGAGCTGGTCCCACTTGTCCGAGATGGCGTCGAAGAACTGGGTGGTGGCCCGACGACGCTCCTGCATGGAACGCTCTGCCGCGACAATGTCCTCCGCAGTGGCGTCGTCGTCCGGGAAAAGACCGTGCAAGGCCTCCAGCATGTCCCGGCCCACGCCTTCCTCTGTCACGCGATAGAAGACCCACAGCCCGTCGCGACGGTGCGTGACGAGACCGGCGTCCGCCAGTATCTTCAAATGACGGGAAATGCGGGACTGGCCCATCTCCATGACCCCCACGAGCTCGTTGACGTTGAGCTCATGGTCCAGAAGAATGCGCGCCAGGCGCAGCCGGGTGGCGTCGCCGAGCGCCTTGCAGTAGGGCAGCGCGTCGAGCATGAGGGGGGCTGAGGGCAAAAGTTCCGGGGGTGCGTTGGGGTGGTGGGGACAGTTGAATCAAGATATCCATAGATGCGCAATCGCGCGAATCAAGATATCTTGATGAAAGTATCTAGGCGGATTCGCCGCGGCTGTCAACCGTGTGGAGTCGCCTTTTTCCTTTTCGTGGATCGTGTGTGGCCGCAGCTACTGGCGATGCATCGCGGGTATCCTTACTAGGGGCTGTTTCCAAATGAGTTCAGGAAAGGATCTGCGAGGGGGAAACCCTTTAAAAAGGGTTCTCCCCCGGAAAAGATTTAGAATCACACCCTAGTGGGCGCGCCTGGAGCCGCGGCGGCGTTCCTCCTTTTTTTGAGGAGACCGGCCTTCTCCTGTATGGGGGGGACCACACGGCGGCGTGGTTTTGCTTGACGCCAAGGACGGCCTTGGCTATGGATCGACGTTTCGCTGCGCGCGAGTTTCCCTTGCGGGGCGCTCGGTGCGTCTGCTCACCTCTGGCCGCATGCACATATGGACCGACTGGCGCATCTCCTGCCTCGCTTCGTGCGTCGCGAGCTCGGCGCGGACCTGCCGTTCCGACTCGTGATGTTGTGGCGCTGTTGGGACGAGGTGGTAGGGCCGGAAGTCGCTGCGGTGTGCCGCCCTCTGGGGCGGCGCAAGACGGTGTTGCGCGTCGGCGTGGAGGACGCCATGGCCATGCAGGAAGTCACGTTTCTGGCGCCGCAGATTCTGGAGGCGACGCACGACTTCCTTGGCGAGCCCCTCTTCGACGCCGTCCAGGGCGAGTTGCTGCGTGGCCGCCCCGGTCTGGACGAGGTGGGTGTGGCGACGCCGTCCAAGCGTGCGCCGACCCGACCGACTCGGCTGGGCGAGACGCGGCATCGCTTCGAGGAGGATGCGGACGAAGGCGGCGGCGAATTGGCGAAGATTGTTGCGGAAAGCTATCGCAAGTACCTGGCCTTTTTCGATCAGTAACGAGATCGCAACAAGGCGCAACATGGCCCCGTGGGGCTGAAGGACGACCATTTCCATGAGCGATGAACAGCAAGAGTTGCAATTTGAAGACCTCGGTTTGACCAAGTCTCTGGACAAGATGACCGCCAAGGAACTGCGCCAGCTGGTGATGGACAAGATTCCCATGATCACCGGCGCTTCCGGTATGGACAAGGAAGCGCTCGTCAAAGCCATTCGCGATGTCTTCGGCTTCACCGAAGAGAAAGGGCAGGTCTCGCCCTACAAGAAGCAGATCTCCGCGACGAAGAAGGAGATCCGCTCCCTGCGCGAACAGAAGGCCCAAGCCGAGGCGCGCAAGGACAAGGAAGCGCTGCGCAAGAAGATCAACAAGCTGAAGAAGCGCACCCGCCGCCTGGCGCGCGCGGTGTAGCAACATGCAGCGCACCGCCCGGGAGGGGGCTGGGGCGCGCTCCCCAAAAAAATCGAAAGAAAACGGTTGACGCCCCCCCGCAGGTTTGTGTAGATACGTCGCTCTTGCCACGGGGCGCACGCCTGCCAGGCGCATTGCGCAGCATCCCAGCGGCAAGAGTGAGAACCGCGTCCCCATCGTCTAGCCTGGTCCAGGACACCGGCCTTTCACGCCGGCGACAG
>CAYVWB010000026.1:0-53465 GCA_964455395.1 uncultured Desulfovibrionaceae bacterium | reverse complement strand
TCATGAGGATGTTTATGTTTTCGGCTTGCAGCGCTTGGAACGCGCGGCCAGCCACGCCGGAGTTGTTGCGCATGCTCACGCCGATGACGGAGACCTTGCAGACGTCCTCGTCGATGACCACTTCGCGCGCGCCCAGCTCTTGTCGTACAGGCTCCAGAATTTCCCGGGTGCGCTCCACGTCTCCGCGCGAGACGGTGAAGGTCATGTCCGTCACGCCGTCTTGGCTGGCGTTCTGGATGATCATGTCCACCAGCACGCCGGCTTCGGCCAGGGGCACGAAGATGGACGCCGCCACCCCCGGCTTGTCGTTCACATCGCGGAGGGTGACCCGCGCTTGGTCCTTGTCGTATGCAATGCCGGATACCATAACGGATTCCATGGACGGGTCCTCCTTCGTCACGAGGGTTCCGGGCGCATCCGAAAAGGTGGAGCGCACCTGGACGGGAACATTGTACTTCTTGGCGAACTCCACTGAGCGGATCTGCAGCACTTTGGCGCCCATGCTCGCCATTTCCAGCATTTCGTCATATGCGATTCGATCGAGTTTGCGCGCCCGGGCCACCAGATTCGGGTCCGTGGTGTACACGCCTTCCACATCCGTGAAGATGTCGCAGCGTTCGGCTTGCAGCGCTGCGGCCATGGCCACGGCGGAGGTGTCCGAACCCCCGCGGCCCAGCGTGGTGATGCGTTGTTCCGTGTCGCAGCCTTGGAAGCCCGCGGCCACCAGCACGTCGTGCTCCAGCAGCATGGCGGTGACGCGTTCGGCGTCGATGCGCATGATGCGCGCCTTGCCGAAGGCTTTGTCCGTCAGGAGCGGGGCCTGGAAACCCAGCAGGGAGCGCGCAGGCACGCCGGCGTCTTTCAGCAGCATGGTGAAGAGCGCCACCGAGACTTGTTCGCCGGTAGCCACCAGCACGTCCTGTTCGCACGGGTCCGGACGCTTCGACCAAAGTCGCGCCAGCTCCAGCAGTCGGTTGGTTTCCCCCGCCATGGCGGAGAGCACCGCGACCACTTTGAAGCCTTCGGCCAAGGCGTTTTGCACTTTGGCCTGGGCGAGGCGCATGTTGTCCAGTCCGGCGACGGAGGTGCCGCCGAACTTCTGCACCAGGATGCGCATGGGATAGTCCTCGTTTCGTTTGTGCGCACGCCGCAGGCGTACGCTGGTCCAGTTTGCTCAAGGGGACGCGTTTCCCCTTCATTATCGACGCACGGCGCCAGCCAGCGCGTGCAGCACGGCCCTGCCGCCGGGGTGGTCTGTCGGCGCCACGGTCAGGCGCGCGCGACGGGTGAAGGGGTCGGACTCCGGCGCGTCCGGTTCGTTGTCGTCGGGGAGGGCCAGCGTCAGTTCCAACCGTGCGGGGGGGCGGTCCGCTTCAGGCAAAAGCTCGCTCCATTCCACCACAGCCAAGCCTTCGGGGTGCTCCAGGGCTTCCAAGACGTCGTCGTCGATGGGCAGGCCTTCCCCCCGGTAGAGGTCCACGTGCAACAGCGGCGGTGTGGTGGGGTAGCGGTTGGCGATGGTGAAGCTCGGGCTTGCGGGTTCGGCCTTGTCGCCGCCGGGGAGCCCGCTCGTCACGCCGCGGACGCAGGTGGTCTTGCCGGCGCCCATGGGGCCGAAGAGCAGCAACACCCGCGGCGGCGGTGGCGTCCCCATCGCCGAAGCGTTCGCGCACGCTTGGCTCCAGGCGCGACCCAAGGCGCGACCGAAGGCCACGGCGTCTTCCGGTCCTTGCAGGAGACGGCAGAGCTCGTGGCCGGGGCTGTTGTCGGCGTCCTTGTCCGAGCGGTGCTGCGCCACGGCGTGGGTTCCTTTCTCATGGGGCGCGTGGGCTCCCGGTTGGAGCCGTCACGCCTCCGGCAGGAGCGTGCGCAGCACGTCTTCCTTGCCGATAACCCCCACCAGCGCGCCGTTCTCCACCACAGGGAGGGTGTGGAGCTTCTTGTCCACCATGAGGTTGGCGACCTCGGCGAGCGGCGTCTCCGGCGAGACGGTGATGACCTTGGAGGTCATGACGCCTTCCACGTTGCTGGCGGCGATCTTCTTGAACTCCTGCTCCGCCGCGTCCGTGTCGGAGAGGGGGATCATGGTGTCCAGAATGACGAAGTAGGATGGCAGTTTGAGGGTTTTTTGCCGGGTCACCAGATCGCTCTGGCAGATGACGCCCACCAGCTGGCCTTGGTCGTCCACCACGGGGAGGCCGTTGAAATGGCGCTCCAGCATGAGTTTCGCCGCGTCGATGACGGGCGTGTCGGGGGAGACGGTGACCGCGTCGGCAGTCATGATGTCTTTGGCTGTTTGCATGCAAGCAACTCCTTCATGGCATGGGGCAGGGCGTGGGCGATTTCCCGCGCCATGACGCCCCGTCCGGGCGCGTGACGTGAAAGCGCGCGGCCCGTCGTGGCGTGCCAATACACCCCAAGGCATGCTGCAGGCAAGGGGGAAAGCCCTCGTCCGAGCGCCGTCGCGATGACGCCGGCCAGCACGTCTCCAGAGCCGCCCACGGCCAGCACGGCGTGCGCTTCCGGGCAGTAGAGGCTTACCGGGGTGTGTGCGTCCTCAACAAATGTATAGTCTTGAACGTGTTGCGCCACCACCGTGCCTGCGCCTTTCAGCACGAGGGTGAAGGACTGGTCGCGGACGAAAGCTTCCGCCACGGCGAAACGGTCCGCTTTGATCCGGCGCATGGCCTCGGCTTCGTCCAGGCCGGCGCCGGCGAAGCGCGCAGTCATCAGCCGAGCCATTTCGCCGGGGTGAGGCGTCAGCACGTCGCTTTCCCGCAGGCGTTCCATGAGGCTTGGCGCCGCTGCGAGGTGGTAGAGAGCGTCCGCATCGAACACAGTGGGAGGGCGTTCCATGGCGAGGAACTCCGCGAGGAACCGTGTGGTTTCGGGCCGTCGGCCCAGCCCCATGCCCACGGCCACGGCGTCGGTGGCGGGCAGGAGCTCGCCGAGCGCGTCCAGGCAGGCCGGCGTCAGCGCGCCGGGCCGTTCATCGTCGCAGAGGGGCGTGGTCATGAGTTCAGGCAGGCCTTGTTTGACCTCACCGGTGACGGCGGCGGGGCAGGCTGCGCTCACCAGGCCGGCGCCGGCGCGCAGGGCGCCGAGCCCCGCCAGGGCAGGGGCTCCGGTCAATCCCGGGGAGCCGCCCACGATAAGCACGCGCCCTGCTGATCCTTTGTGGATGAAGGCTTCCGGGGCTTCCCACAACGCGACCACGTCGTCCCCCAGTACGCCACGCGGCGTGGGCAGAGCGTTTTTCACCCGTTGGGGAATGCCGATGCGCCGCACCTCCAGCCGTCCCACCCAGGGCGCTGCTTCAGGGATGACGAGGCCCGTCTTGGCGGCTTCCATGCAGACGGTGATGTCCGCGCGCACCGCCACGGGGGAGGGCGCGCCCGTGCGGCCGTGGAGGCCTGTGGGGATGTCCACGGCGAAAATCAGGGGTGGGGCGGGCCGGCGACGCAAGGCGTTGATGGCTTCGACCCAGGCGATGTACTCTTCCCGCAGTTCGCCGGCGAACCCTGCTCCCAACAGGCCGTCCACCACGACGTCCACATGGTGCGGATGGTCCGCACCCATCGTGTGGGGCGCCACGGTCATGCCGGCTGTTTCCGAAGCATCCGCGTTGCCGGAGGCGGCCATGGGCCGGCGCCAGTCCAGCTTGGCGAGGGGCGCCACGGGGACGCCCACGGCTTTGGCCCATTGCAAATGCTTGCGCGGCGAGCCCGTATATGCGCTTTGCGGTTTGACGAGATGGAGCGCCGTCACGGCGCCGCGGTCGTGGGCGCAGCGGGCCATGGCGATGGCGTCTCCGCCGTTGTGGCCCGGCCCGGCGAGGCAGAGCACGCGTTTGCCTGCGAAGCCGCCCAGCGCTGTCTCCAGGACGGCGGCGCATTCGCGGGCGGCGCTTTCCATGAGCAAGGAGTCCGGCAGGCCGAGGGTCTCCATTGTCCAGCGGTCCCACTGGAGCATGCGCTCCGGGGTGAGCAGGGGGCGCTCGAAGAGCGTTGCGCAAAGGACCGGATGCAGCGGCATGGCGTATTCCTCCTGTGGGCTCCTCTGGGGTGGGCGGTGGGGCTGTCTTATCCTTCCAGCACCACCACGGCGGCGGCGACGTCGCGGCCGTGGGTGAGGCTGACGAATGCGTGGGTGACGCCGAGTTCCCGGGCCAAGTCCAAGGCTGCGCCGTGGAGGACGAGCTCCGGCTTGCCCGAGGGCTGGGGCGCCACGGCCACGGTCTGGAGGGTGACGCCCTGGCGGAACCCCGTGCCCAGCGCTTTGGAAGCGGCTTCCTTGGCGGCGAAGCGCGCAGCCACCCAGTTGACGGCGGCGGGGCCTTGCGCAGGCATGGCGGCGTATTCCTCGGCAGTCAGGACCTTGCGGGGGAAGCGGCCATCGTGTCGCGCCATGGCGCGCGCGATGCGGTCGAGCTCCACGACGTCTATGCCGAGGCCGATGATCATCATATGGCTCGACGGGTTGGGACGCAGGGAGCGTCCGACGGGGTGGGCGTGGCGACGGCGGCGGAGCGGTGCATGGCGGGTGATGCGTTTCTGGACCGGGGAGGAGGCTATGGCGCGAAGCCTTCGATCTGGTCGGCCATGCGGCGCACGGCGTTGTGGAGGCCGTCGAAGACGGCTTCCGCGATGAGGGAGAAGCCGATGGAGTATTCGTTGATGCCGGGAATTTTCGAGAAGCTTGCGATGTTGTCGCAGTCGAGGCCATGGCCGAGGTTGACTTTGAGGCCGGCGTCCTGGGCCAGGCCGATGGCGACGAAGATTTTTTCCAGCTCCTTCTTGCGGGACTCGTACTCCGCGGCGTCGGCGTAGTGGCCGGTGTGAATCTCCACGAATTCCACGCCGAGGGCTGCGCTGGCTTCGATCTGTTCGGCGGCGGCTTCGATGAAGAGTGAGATGCGGATGCCGGCGTCCTGCAAGGGGGCGATGTATTCGCGCAAGGCCTTTTCGCGACCGGCGATGACGAGGCCGCCCTCCGTGGTGAGCTCCTTGCGTTTCTCAGGCACCAGGCAGACGGAGTAGGGCTTGATTTCGAGAGCGATCTTGCGCATTTCGTCGGTGGCGGCCATCTCCAGGTTGAAGCGTGTGGTCACTTCAGCGGCGAGTCGGCGCACGTCTTCGTCCTGGATGTGGCGGCGGTCTTCGCGGAGGTGGGCGATGATGGCGTGGGCGCCGGCTTCCTCGCAGACGAGGGCGGCGCGCAAGGGATCCGGAAAGCCGACGCAGCGCTGTTGGCGCAGTGTTGCGACGTGATCGACATTGACGGCGAGGGTGGGCATGGTCTGCTCCTGTTGTGAATCGGCAAGCATCCCCAGTCATTCCCCTTTCAAAGGATGAAAGTCAAGGGTTGGAGGGTTGGCGCCAAAACGTCACCAGAAACTGCTTGACTCCTCAACGCCGCGCTTCTATGTAGCATTTTTTTCATATCGCCGGGTCCTGCGGGGCCACACATCCAGCGCTGCGCGCGCTTGCTCACCCCCCTTCACCAAGATCAATTCGCTCGGGAGAATACGATGAATGTCTGTATTGTCGGCACCGGCTATGTAGGCCTGGTCAGCGCCGCCTGTTTCGCTGAGATGGGCAACAACGTCTGTTGCGTGGACGTGAACCCCAATGTGGTGGAGACGCTCAAGCAAGGCAAGGTCCACATCTACGAGCCGGGCTTGGAGGAGCTGGTCAAGCGCAACTACGCCGAAGGCCGGTTGACTTTCACCACCGAGCTCGCGGAAGGGCTGGAGAGCTCCCTCTTCGTCTTCATCACCGTGGGCACCCCGCCGCAGCCCGACGGCTCCTGCGACTTGAGCTACGTGCACGGCGTGGCGCGTGAAGTGGGCCGCGCCATGCAGGACTACAAGATCGTCGTGGACAAATCCACCGTCCCCGTGGGCACGGCGGATCAGGTCCGCGCGCTCATCAAGGAAGAGCTGGACGCGCGGCAAGTGGACCTGGAGTTCGATGTGGTCTCCAACCCCGAGTTTCTCAAGGAAGGCGACGCCGTCAACGACTTCATGAAGCCCGACCGTGTGGTGGTGGGCACGGACAACGTCCGCACCGCCGAGTTGCTCAAGACGCTCTACGCGCCCTTCGCCCGCAGTCGCGACAAGCTCATCGTCATGGGCGTGCGCAGCGCGGAGATGACCAAGTACGCCGCCAACTGCATGCTCGCCACCAAGATCTCCTTCATCAACGAGGTCGCCAACATCTGCGAACGCGTGGGCGCGGACGTGCGCGACGTGCGCATGGGCATCGGCAGCGACTCCCGCATCGGCTACAGCTTCATCTACCCCGGCGTGGGCTATGGCGGCTCCTGTTTCCCCAAAGACGTCAAGGCGCTCATCAACACCGCGCGGCAGAACGGCTATCCCCCGGAGCTGCTCGCCGCCGTGGACGAGGTCAACGACCGCCAGAAGCTCGTCCTCGCGCAGAAGGTTCTCGACTACTTCGAACCCCAAGGCGGCGTGGAAGGCAAGACCCTCGCCATGTGGGGCCTCGCGTTCAAAGCCAACACGGACGACATCCGCGAAGCCGCCTCCCTGCAGATCGCGCAGGCGCTTATGGATCGGGGCATGAAGATCCGCGCGTTCGACCCCGTGGCCGGCTCCAATGTGAAGGAGCAGCTTGCGGACCAGCCTCTCTTGGAAGTGGTGGACGAACAGTACGCCGCGCTCGACGGCGCGGACGCTCTCGCTGTGGTCACGGAGTGGAACCAGTTCCGCAACCCGGACTTCGACGCCATCAAGAAGCGCCTCTCCGCGCCGCTGCTCTTCGACGGCCGCAACCTCTACGCGCCGCTGCTCATGGCGGAGCTGGGCTTCGCGTACTTCTGCATCGGCCGTCGCGCCTAGCGTTGCAGGTTTCCGGGGGGGGGATTCCGGAATGAGGGATGCGTCGTCTCCCGAGTCGGCCCCCCCCTCGCGAACTGACGTGATCCGGCTGCGCACGGGCGCGCGTCCCCGTACTGTTCAGCGCAGGTTCTGTCTGCAACACAAGCGCCCCGACCGTGACGTCCATGAAGACGCTGCAGTCGGGGCGCTTGGTGTGTGGGCTGTGGAGAAGAGGGCGCGCTACTCCGCGCCGGGGTTGATGGCGCGCATGCAGGTGCGCACGTGCAGCTCCAGAATGATGATGCGTTCGTACTCCATGGACTGGATGGTGTCTCCCGCGAATTCCTCTTCGAGGAAACGCTCCAGATATTGGGTCTCTTCCCAGAAATCGAGCAGCTCTTCGTCGGAGAGGGTTTTGATCTGATCGGCGATGGACAGCTCGTCGGCGTCCAAATAGAATTTGCCCATGGGGGGAAGTGCTCCTTGGCGCGTGCGGATGACGCGCGCTCAAAACGTAGGGGACAATGCAGCAGCAGGGCGCGTTCGCGATGGAGCCATCCATACCTGAAGCGGCAGCGCAAGACAACCACCCGCCCGGCCGGCTGTCCAGGGTTCGGCGCAGGGTTCGGCGTAAAGTTCCGGCGTGTACCCTCAAGGACGTCCCAGCGGCGGCGCCTGACGAAGAATTGGTGGCGCTGCAAGGGACCGAACCCGTTGCAATCCTCCCGATGAAAGGCTATTCTCAAACTCCGTGGCGCGCCACGGGGACGTTCCATCGCCAAACGCACTCGCATCACGACGGGTACAGCCAAAGCCAACGCCGACGACCCATGCCGTCGTCGGGTGACGCAAGGGGGATTTTCATGGACGAGACGCAAAAGCGTCAAGACGCCGAGCTCTTGCAGCTGGTCACCTTCTCCATCGGCGAGGAGGAGTTCGGTGTGGATATCCTCAAGGTGCAGGAGATCATCCGGACCATGGAGATCACCAAAGTTCCGCGCGCCCCCGATTTCGTCGAAGGGGTCATCAACTTGCGCGGCAAGGTCATTCCCATCCTCGACTTGCGCAAACGCTTCGGCCTCATGTCTCGTGAGCACGACAAGCACACGCGCATCATCGTCATCGAGATCAACAACATGATCGTCGGCTTCGTGGTGGACTCCGTCTCCGAAGTGCTGCGCATTCCCGCCAGCACGGTGGAGCCGCCCCCCCCCGTGGTGGCTGGTCTGGAATCCGAATACATCAGCGGCGTGGGCAAGCTGGAAGATCGGCTGCTCATCTTGCTGGACCTCGACCGGTTGCTCTCCGGCGAGGAACAGGACATGCTCACCGCCGCGCTCTAGACGCGTCCTCAGCGCCTCGCTGCAGCGACGAGCCTACTCGTTGCACAGCGAAAACCCCGGCTGCAATCCCGGGGTAGTGCATCCGCCGTAAACCGGCGGGCGCTGCCAACGCGATTTCCCCCGACGGGGCGACGCGCCTCGTCAGCCAAACCCAGCAGAAACGCCGCCGCCGCGCCGGCGGCGGCGTTTTCTTGTTTCCCGAAGCGCCCATGCCTACGCTCCCGCCCACGTTGAAAGCCTTTCTTGCGCGCCGCCACGGTTCGCTGCGCGTACTCAAAAGCGGCGCTGTCAGCCGCGCGCTCACAGCCCTCGCCGTGCTGGAAGCCGGGGCTTCGCCGGTCATCATCGCCCGGGGAAGCGCCGAGCTCGCTCAACTGCGCGCCGCCGCCCTGTTGTTCAGTCACCGCGAACAGAACCCCTGGCGATGGGTGGAGCTGCCCGCCTTCGCACCGTCCTCACCCTTCGCGTTCGAGGGCAGAGGCGGCCGGGAGCGCGCGCTGTGGGCCCGACGCATGGCCGCCTTGCGTCGCATGAGCGTCGACTCCCGTCCCTTCGGCGTGCTCTGCACGGTGGACAACTTCCTCTCCAAGTGGCCGCCCCGGCGCGTACTGGAAGCCAACAGCCTGGAACTGGCCGTGGGCGAAGAGCTCTCCACGGAGCTCATGCTGGAACAGGCCGTGGCTTGGGGTTACGAACGCGTCTCCATGGTCACCCGACCGGGCGAACTGGCCCAACGCGGCGACATCCTGGACATTTTCTGTCCCGTCTACCCGCACCCGCTGCGCCTGGAGTTCTTCGGCGACACCCTGGAGGACGTGCGGCTCTTCGACCTCGCCACCCAGCGCGCCGTGGAGGAACGCCAGGATGCTGTCATCACTCCAGTGACCCCGGCCGTGGCGGACGACGAACACATCAACGCAGCGCGCGAGCGCATGGCCCGCCTGGAAGCCGAAGGCGCGGTGAGCGAGAGCGCGCGCTACGTGACGGCCCGCGCCCTGGAAGACGACCCCGCAGGCCTGCACCCCGGTCTCTATTATGAGGACGCCTGCTTCCTGGAGGCGTGGCTGCCCAAGGACCACGTGATGCTGCCGGGCTCCCCCGAAGCGCACGACGCCGCCATGGAGGAAACCCTGTGGCGGTGGCGGCGCGTCATCTGCGAAGGACTGGATGAATGCGCCGACTTGGCGCCGGGTGAAGGACCCGACCTGGCGCAGGAGCGTGACCCGGAGGAAGGCGCGGAAGTCGTGGGCGGAGGGCTCCGGCCCCTGGTGACCCGCCACCGCGAGGCCGTGCGCGCAGCCTTGGCGGCGTCTCCGGCGGTGGTCTTCGAAGAGCTCGTCCTGGGCGTGGACAAGCAAGGCGAAGCGCTGCCCGAGCGTCGGCTGGAGAATTTCGACGAGCTCCTGCTGCGACTCGGCGGCGACGAACTGCGCGAAAACGTGGAAGCCGAGCGCGACAGACCCTGGCACGCCCTGGTCGCCTTGTTGAAACACCTGCGGCAGACCCGCTTCCAGACCGTGCTCGCTTTCAACAGTGAACATGCGCGGCGCAAGTTCCTCGCCTTGGCCGAACCGGACGGCGTGCGCGCTCGCACCCAATACGCCCTGCATGAAGGCGGCCTCTACGCGCTGGTCTGTCCGGAAGGAGCTTTCCAGGGGGGCGCGGACGTACTCTGGCGGGACACCGTGGTCTTGGGAGAAGACGTGCTCCAGCCCAGCGGCGTGGGTCGCCCCGCGCCCAGCCGGCGGGACTTCGTGGGCATGAAGAGCTTCGACGACCTGAACCCGGGCGACCTCCTCGTCCACCGCGACTACGGCCTCGCACGGTTCCAGGGGCTCACCCGGCTGGACGTGCAAGGCGAAGGCGGCGGCAACGACTACCTGCTCCTCCATTATCAAGGCGACGACAAGCTCTACCTCCCTGTGGACCGGCTGGGTCTGGTGCAGCGCTACAAAGGCCCTGAAGGCATGGAGCCCACGCTGGACAAGCTGGGCGGCGCCAGCTGGTCCCGAACACGGGAGAAAGCCAAGAAGGCCATCGAGCAGATCGCCCACGACCTAGTGGAGATGTACGCCTACCGCAAGGTGGCCAAGGGCTACAGCTATGGACCCATGGGCGAAATCTACCGTGAGTTCGAAGCCTCCTTCGGCTTCGAGGAAACGCCGGATCAGGAGCGCGCCATCAACGACGTGCTGAGCGACATGGAAAAACCCGAGCCCATGGACCGACTCGTCTGCGGGGACGTGGGCTTCGGCAAGACCGAGGTGGCCATGCGCGCGGCCTTCCGCGCCGCCATGGAGGGTCGTCAGGTGGTGGTGTTGTGCCCCACCACCGTGCTGGCGGAACAGCATTACCAGAACTTCCGCGCCCGCATGAGCGAGTTCCCCGTGAACGTGGCCATGCTCAGCCGCTTCGTCCCGCGGGAAGCCCAGCGCGCCACCCTCCAGAACGTCAAGCGCGGTCAGGTGGACATCCTCATCGGCACGCACAGACTGCTCTCCAAGGACGTGGAGACGCCCAACCTCGGCCTGCTCGTCCTGGACGAGGAACAGCGCTTCGGCGTCAAGCACAAGGAGCGGCTCAAAGCGCTCAAGAAAAATGTGGATGTGCTCACCCTCACGGCCACGCCCATCCCCCGCACCTTGCAGCTTTCCCTCTCCGGGGTGCGCTCCCTCTCCGTCATCGAGACGCCCCCCCGCGACCGCAAGGCCGTGGAGACAGCCATCGTCAACCGCGAACCCGGCATGCTCAAGGCCATCCTCGCCCAGGAGCTCTCCCGGGAAGGGCAGGTCTTCTGGGTCTACAATCGGGTGCGCGGCTTGGAGACAGTGCGGGACTTCGTGAAAACCCTGGCTCCGGAGGCGCGCGTGGGCATGGCGCACGGTCAGATGCCCGAGAAGCAGCTGGAGGAGGCCATGCACGCTTTCTGGCGGGGTGAGACGGACGTGCTGGTGTGCACCTCCATCATCGAATCCGGATTGGATTTCCCCCGCGCCAACACGCTCGTCGTGGACCAGGCGCAGATGTTCGGGCTGGGGCAGCTCTATCAGCTCCGGGGCCGTGTGGGTCGCTCGGACAGACAAGCCTACGCCTATTTTCTGACGCCGGACCAGGAGCGTCTTTCGGACACCGTGCGCAAACGGCTCAAGGTCATCATGGATCTGGAATATCTGGGCGCCGGATTCCAAGTGGCCATGGAGGATTTGCGACTGCGCGGCGCAGGCAACATCCTGGGAGAGAGCCAGTCCGGCCACATCGCCAAGGTGGGGCTCGACCTCTTTCTGGAGATGCTGGAGATGGAGGTGGCCAAGCTCAAAGGAGGCCCCGTGCAGCAGGACATCGAACCCGAACTCGCCATTGGTTTCGAAGCCAACATCCCGGAAACCTACATCGAAGACGCCCGGGAGCGGCTTTCCTTCTACAAAGGGCTCTCCTCGGCGCGCAGCAGCGACGCCCGGCGGGACCTGCAGGCGGAAATGCGCGACCGCTACGGCGTCTTGCCCCAGCCGGTCATCAATTTTCTGGCGGTGCTGGAGCTCAAGAGCCGTTGCGCCGCCCTCGGCGTGGAGAAAGCGGAACTCTACCCCAACCGTATCCGCTTGCATTTCATGGAGGAGGCCGGCATTGTCGAGCCCACGGCCCTGGTGGCGTGGGTGGCCGACCACGGCCAGCGCGCCAAGCTCACCCCGCCGGCGTCCCTGGAGTTGCGCCTGGAGGAAAACGGCGCTATCAATGCCCGACTGGATGCGGCGGCGGCCGAACTCGCCGGACTGCAACAGGCGGCGCGCCCTCGGTGAGCCGGACGCCCCCGGCGTCGAACTTTGCTGGCTCGGCATGGCGGCTTGGTTCGGGCAGTCCCAAAGCGTCACACGATGTCATGGGACGTACGGGATGTCAGGGACCACAGGAGTAGGGCGAAGCCCCGGTCGCAGCCTCGTCCGCCGCGGATTTCTCCGAGAAAAGCTCTTGACGCAGACAACTGCCGTCATACACTCCTGTCAGCCGTCGGCGCGCGTCCCTCTCACGGCGTCAGACGTTCAGAGCGAACCGATCCAGACAGACCGCATGCACATACCCCGGCGTCCTTTTCCGCACCGCCTCCCCTGCGCGTTCACGGCGCTGCTCTGCGCGCTTTCGGCGTCGCTGCTGCTGACGAGCGTCGGCTGCGACTACAAAAAACCCGTGGAGCAGGGTGTGGTGGCGCGCGTGAACGACGCGCCCATCTTCCTGCACGAGCTGGAAGCCGCCTACGACATCGAACACCTCAGCTGGAGCGGCGGGCCCGACCTCACCGTGGGAGCCATCCGCCAAGGGTACTCCCGGGTGCTTTCGGACCTCATCGTGCGCGAGCTGGTGGCGCAGGAGCTCGCTGCGCGCAATCTCGCCGTCACGGACGAGGAACTCAACCGCGCCGAAGCTGCAGCCCGGGTGGACTACCCCCAAGGCGACTTCGAGAAAGCGCTGGTGGAAGCCTACATCGACATCGACCAGTGGCGCGAACATCTGCGCGGCATGGTGGCGCGACGCAAATTCATCGAAGAAGTGCTGCGGCCCGGCGTGCGGCTCGACGACGACGAGGTGGAAGCCTACTACAAAGCCAACCGGGAGCGCTTCCGCATGCCGGCGCGCATCCACTTCGAACTCGTCTCCGGGCCCTCCCGCGAGCAGGTGACGCAGGCCATGGAGCTGCTGCGTCGCGGCGGAGCCGCCGCCACCGTGCACGAAACCGTCCCCCGGGTCAGCGTGCAGCGCTTCCGGCTGCGGGTGGACAGGCTGCCCCCGCGCTGGCGCGAACGATTGGAAACCATGCAGCCCGGCGAAGTGAGCGAGGTGACCGCCAGCCAAGTGGGCTACGAAGCGCTCATCCTCGAAGAGCAGTTGCCTGCAGACGACATGGACGTGAGCCGCGCCTACGCGCAAGTGGAAGCCTTGCTTCTGCGGGACAAGCTCCAAGCCGCCTTCCGGGACTGGCTCCAGACCGCGTTGCAGCACGCCGAGATATCCGTGAGCGCACAGCTCACCCCGCGCATGGAAGCGCAAGACGAACTCATCGCTCTGGAAGGCGGCGACGCCGCGCCAGCCGTCTACTGGAGCGACAACGCCACCGACCCGACGCAGGCGACCGAATCCTCCATGGACGAAACCGCCGGCGACGAAGAAGACATGCGGCCGGACGCCTTGCCTTCCGCCAACAACGAAACCACGGCGGAGAACGCCACCGCGTCCTGACGGCGCAGGAACCGTCGCGACGCATGTTCCCCTCTTTCCTGTGGAGAAGACTATGCACCATACCGCATCCCACTTGCTGCGCGCTTTCGGCGCGAGACGCTTTCCGGGCTTGTTGAGCCTCCTTGCTCTCGTCCTCGTGATTGCGCTGTGCACGCCGCAACGTTCGTCCGCCGCCGAGGTGGTGGACCGCATCGTCGCCGTGGTCAATGGCGAGATCGTCACTCTCGGCGAACTGGACGACGCCGTGGACGCCATCCTCAAGGGCATGGACGAACCGCCGCCGGGCCACACCATGGACTCCTTGCGCCAGATGGGCCGCCAGCGCGTGCTGGACACCATGATCAACGACATCCTCCTGCGGCAGGAAGCCGAACGCCTTGGGGTGGAAGTGGACACCACCGACGTGGAGAGCGCCATCCGCCGCTTCAAGGAACAGAACGACCTCACCGAGGAGGAGTTCCGCAATCAGCTCGCTCTGAAGAACCTGACCCGCGAGGAGTACGCCAAGAACATCGCGGAGCAGATCGTCAAACAACGGCTGCTTGGCATCATGGTCCACAAGCGCGTGGTGGTGACGGACGAAGACGTGGCGGAATACCTGGAAAACGCGGGCCAAAGCGCCTTCATGGCCGCGCCGGACTTCGCGGACCCCGCCATGAGCGCGCCGGACCCCGCCGCCCCCGCCCAGCAGGAGGCCGTGCGGCTCTCCATCATCGTCACCGCCAGCCGCGCCGACGCCGAACAGCTGCGCAGGGAAGTGGCCTCCGGCGCACGGGAATTCGCGCAAGCCGCACGCGAGTTCTCCCAAGGCCCCGCAGCGACGGAGGGCGGCTCCCTGGGCGAGATGGCCCTCGCCGATCTCGGCGGTCCCATCCGCAACGCCGTGCGCGCCACAGACGCCGGCGAAATCTCCGAAGTCTTCGACCTCGCCGGACAATACGCCTTCGTGCGGGTGGAAGGCGTGGAGCGCTCTGCAGCGCCGGCCGCCGCCGAAGCCCCTGCCGAGACCCCGGACGCGCCGGCTGCCGAGCCCGCCACCCTTGCCGGCTATTCCGAATCCGAACAAGAGGCCGTGCGCGAACGACTCAAGCAACAGAAAATCGAGGAGCGTTTCTCCTCCTACATGCAGAAGCTGCGCGAAAAAGCAGTGCTGCGCATCAACTTGTAACCGACCCAAGCCACGCGGAGACGGCGCATGTCCCTCAAAGACGTCGGACAAAAACTCCAGGAAGAGCGCATCAAACAAGGCCTGAGCCTTGAAGAAGTCGAACGGCGCAGCAAGATCAATCAAGCCATGCTCAACGCCTTGGAGGATGGCGATCTGGGCATCCTGCCGCACCAGGTGTACGTGCGGGGGTTCCTGAAGACGTATGCGCAGGTCCTCGGGCTGGATCCCGAAGACCCGGAACTCGGCCTCATCACCGCCATGGAGGGCTTCGACTCCTCGCATCGCAGCGACCGTCGCGAACGGCCGCTCACCGAAGTCACGCCCTATCCCATGCAGACGAGGGAGGGCCGCCGGCGACGCCGCAGCGGCTCCAAGCCGCTTGTCATCCTCCTGGTCGTGGCGGTGCTCGCCGTGGGCGGCTACTTCCTCTGGCAAGCAGCCAAAGAGCCCATCCTCAAATCCTTGCGCGCAGACAATGCGACCAATGCATCCGCGCCGGCTGTCCTTGACGACGCCAATGCGACAGGTTCGCCCGGAACCGGCGGGGTCGCTCCCGGCGCGCCGCGCCGTCCTGCGCAGCCTGCGAATGCGCCCCTCAATCCCGCACAAGCCCGACCCACCACCGTGGGCAATGCGTCCCAAGGGGACATCGCCGCCCAGATGGCGATGCAAGCCGCCAACCAGACAGCTGTGGACGAACCCGGCCAAATCTCCCCCGAGGCCGTGGACGAACGTCTCCAGCCGCCCCGGAACGCCACGGCCCTGCCGCCACTCACCGCAGACGAACCCGACAGCGCCGCAGCCGTGCAGCCCGAGCCCGCATCCGAAGACGCGCCTGCGCCCACGGAAACGCTGCCCCCGGAAAGCGACCCCGAAAAACAAGCCGCTCTGGAGCGCGCCCGCAACGCCCAACCCGTGGTGGTGCAAGCCCCCACGGACGGCGGCGAGCAAGTGGTGGAGGTCGTCGCCGTGGAGCCGTGCTGGATCGGTTTCACCATCGACCAGGATGCCCAGAAGGACTTCTATCTCTACGCGGGACAACGCGCCGTGCTGCGTTTCGACAAGACGCTGGTGCTGCGGCTGGGCAACGCCGGCGGGGTGCGCTTCTTCTACAACGAAAAACCCATCGTCACGGACTACGCCTCCGGCGAAGTGCGCGAGGTGCGCTTTCCTCCCGCGCCTGAATAACACGCCGGGAACGGTCGGAACGCTCCGTGGAGTTCACTGAACACGCGTTGGTGCTGCGGGTGGGCTGCTTTCGGGAAGCGGACCTGTGGGTGCGCTTCCTCTCGCCCAGCCGCGGCGTGCTCACGGCGTTCGCTTTCGGCGGGGCCAAGAGCCGCCGGCGTTTCTGCGGCTGTCTGGATGCGCTCTGCCATGTGCATGTGCGGGTGAAGTCCACACGGCGGGGCGCGTATCTCTGTCTGGAGGAAGGCGCCTTGCTGGACGCCCCCCGGCGTTTGCGTCACGACTGGCGTCGGCTGGGCTTGGCCGTCAACTGTCTCAAGTTCCTGGAAGCCCTCGACAGCGGCGTGGACGGCGCCGCCCGGGCCTACCGTCTGGCTCTGGACACCGTCGCCGCCTTGGAGGACGAGCCCGCCCCGGACGCGCTCTTCGCGCACTTTTTTCGCGCCAAGGCAGCCCGGGAGCAGGGCTTCGGGCCGGATTTCGAGTACTGCGCCGGGTGCGGCGCCTCCCTGGAAGGCGGCGACGGCTTCTTCCATGTGGAGGAAGCCAGGGTGAGCTGTCACGCCTGCGGCCCCCGCCTGGAGCTCGGTCATGCGTCCCGTGGCCGACGGCCGTTGCCGCTTTCCGCGCAGAGCTTGGCTTTGCTGGGCCCTGTGGCCACGGCGGGGCCGGCAGCCTGGTCCCACGCGGATACGCCCACCGTGACGCGTCGTCAGTGCGTGGACGTGGTGGACGCGCTGGTGGAGCGCCATGTGGGTCTGCGCTGGTCGGGTTCGCGGTTTCGCAACGTCTAGGACGCAGGGCGCGTCCTCGGTCCCCCCCAACGTCGGTCGAACGTCGGTCGCCCACATTGCGTGGCAACGCGGACAGGCCCACCGTTGCGCGTCGCGCCAAGAGCTTGAATATCCCGCAAAAGGAGCGTACACGAGCCCTTGCCGCGCGGTCGCGTGATCGCGTGGTCGCGTGGTTCGTATACGCGCCCGGCCGCGTAGTCGCGCAATCGTTTACGCGCGGTCGCGTGATCGCGTGATCCGGAGGCCTCGTCGGCGGCAACGCGAGCGTTTCCGAATTCACCAGACCACGGCAGCGCGGCTGTCTGCAATCAGCGCCGCATTCCATTCACGTCTTTCCACACCACAGAGCGTCACCATGCATTTTCAAGACGTCATCCTCACCCTCCAGCGCTTCTGGGCCAGCCGCGGCTGCGTCATCCAGCAGCCGGTGGACGTCGAAGTGGGCGCGGGCACTTTCAATCCCGCCACCTTCCTGCGCGTCATCGGGCCGGAGCCGTGGAACGCCGCCTATGTGGAGCCCTCCCGTCGGCCCACGGACGGCCGCTACGGCGAGAACCCCAACCGGCTGCAGCACTACTATCAGTTCCAGGTCATCATGAAACCTTCGCCGGGCAACATCCAGGAGCTCTATCTGGAGAGCATGGCGGCCCTCGGGGTGGATTACGCGGAGCACGACATCCGCTTCGTGGAGGACGACTGGGAATCCCCCACCCTGGGCGCCTGGGGGCTGGGCTGGGAGGTCTGGCTGAACGGCATGGAAGTGACGCAATTCACCTACTTCCAGCAAGTAGGCGGCATCGACCTCGCGCCCATCAGCGTGGAGCTCACCTACGGGCTGGAACGCATCTGCATGTATCTCCAGGAAAAGGAATCCGTCTACGACCTCACCTGGAACGACCATGTCACCTACGGGAACGTGCACCACCGCGGGGAGGTGGAACACTCCACCTACAACTTCGAGGTGGCGGACAAGTCCATGCTGCTCCACCAGTTCAGCGCGCAGGAAGCGGAATGCAAGCGCTGTCTGGAGCAGGAGCTGCCCTGGCCCGCCTACGACTACTGCATGAAGTGCTCCCACACGTTCAATCTGCTGCAGGCGCGCGGGGCCATCTCCATCACGGAACGCATGGGCTACATCCTGCGCGTACGGGAACTCGCGTCGGCCGTGGCGCGGCTCTACGCCGCCCAGCGCGAGGCCATGGGCCATCCCATGCTCCAAGCCGCTCCCCAGGAGGCCGCGTAATGGCCCGGCTCGTCTTTGAAATCGGCTTCGAGGAGATGCCCGCGCGGTTCCTGCCGGGTCTCATGGAAGAACTCCACAACGCCCTCCACCATGGCCTCGTCGAGGCGGGACTCGCCTTCAGCGAAGTCAAGGTGGACGCCACCCCCAGACGTCTCGCCGCCCGGGTCGAGGCCATGGACGCCGTCCAACCCGTGCGTGAAGAGGAAGTGACCGGCCCGCCCGCCGCCGTGGCCTTCAAGGAGGGGCAGCCCACCAAAGCCGCCGAGGGGTTCGCCAAAGGCCAAGGCTGCGTCGTGGAGGATCTCTACACCGTGGAGACGGAGAAGGGCGCGTACGTGGCCCTCAAGAAACAGACAGGCGGCGCCGCCGCGGCCGTGTTGCTGAGCGAGTTGTTGCCCCGGGCGTTGACCGGCCTCACTTTCCCCAAGAAGATGCGCTGGGGCGCCGGCGGGGACTTCGCCTTCGGTCGGCCGGTGCGCTGGCTTCTCGCTCTGGTGGACGAGACGATCGTGGACTTCCGCGCAGCGGGGCTCGACGCCGGTCGGGAGACCTGGGGCCACCGCGTGCACGGCGCAGGGCCTTTCGCCGTGGCCAGCGCGCAGGACTACGAACAGACGCTTCACGACCGGTGCCGCGTCACGTTGGAGTCCGCCTTGCGCAAGGGCGTCATCGTCACCCGCGGGGAAACGCTGGCGCGCGACGCCGGGGGCTCCGTGGTGTGGAAGGAGTCCCTGTTGGACGAGGTGGCGGGCTTGGTGGAACACCCCGTGCCCCTGCTCGGCGACTTCGACCCCTCGTTCCTGGAGCTGCCCAAGGAGGTGCTGTTGACCTCCATGGAGTCCCACCAGAAGAGCTTCGGCGTGCAAGACGCGCAGGGCGCGCTGCTGCCCCATTTCCTCACCACGCTGAACCTGGAGCCCCGCGACGAAGCCCTCGTCAAGAAAGGCTGGGAGCGCGTGTTGAAAGCCCGCCTGGAGGACGCGCGCTTCTTCTGGAGGACGGACCTGGACGCTCCCCTGGAGACGTGGCTGGAGGCCCTGGAGAGCGTGGTCTTCCTTGGGCCGCTTGGCTCCATGGGCGACAAGAGCCGCCGCATCGAGACGCTGTGCGGCTGGCTGGCGACGCGCCTCGAGCTGGATGGGACGCACGCAGCCCAGGCCAAGCGCGCCGGCCGCATCTGCAAGGCGGATCTCGTCAGCGAGATGGTGGGCGAATTCCCCGAGCTGCAAGGGATCATGGGCGGCGTCTATGCAGCGAAGCAGGGCGAACCCGAAGCCGTGGCGCACGCCGTGGCGGAACACTACCTCCCCGTCGGTCCCGAGAGCTCTCCCCCTGCAAGCGATCTCGGCGCGATCCTTTCCATTGCGGACAAGATGGATACGCTGACAGGCTGCTTCGCCGCAGGCAAGATCCCCTCGGGCGCCAACGATCCCTTCGGCTTGCGGCGCGGCGCCTTGGGCGTGTGTCGCATTCTGGTGGAACGGGGCTGGCGCGTGGATGTCCCGGCGCTGGTGGCTGCAGCCATGGACGCCTACCCCGACGAATTGTGGGCCAAGGGCAAAGCGGACCGCGCTGTCCGCAACGCCCAGATTCTGGAGTTCATCGCCGCGCGGCTGAAGCACTGGCTCATCTCCCAAGGCTTCGAGACGCTTCATGTGGAGGCCATTCTGGAGTCTCGAGGCGGCGCCCTCCACGACGTGGCCGCCGCGCGCCGCCGGCTGCAGGCGCTGGAGGCCTTCAGCAAGGAGCCGGGCTTCGAGCACGCAGCGCTCACTTTCAAACGCGCCAGCAACATCATCCGCAAACAAGCGGAACAGGAAGCGCTCTCCGGCGCGTACGACCCCGCGCGCTTCGAGATGGAGCAGGAGCGGACCTTGGCTGACGCTGTGGAGGCCGTGGCGCCGCGGTTCGACGCGCACATGGCTGCAGGCGACTACGCCGCGTGCTTCGCGCTGGTGCTGGAATGTCGGCCCGCAGTGGACGCCTTCTTCGACCACGTGATGGTGATGGCCGAGGACCCGGCGCTGCGTCGCAACCGGCTGAACCTGCTGGCCGCTTTGGTGGACCGCCTGGGTCGACTGGCGGATTTCAACGCGTTGCAGATGTAGCCGGAAAAACGATTGACAAGGGTGCGCCCAGGGGGTAAGTAGCCTGCTTCCCCGAAGGCTCTCGCCTGCAGCGGTGGCGCTCGTGCGCCCCTGACGCGGCGTGCGCCTCCGTCGAGAGTGATACGGAAGTAAACTCCGGGAAAGGTCCGACCCTCAGCCCTTGCAGGGGCGGCTTCCCGACCGTGAGACGACCGGCGCGCCAAGGCGGCTTCCCCGCCAGCGCGCCATGGCGCAGTAGCCCCAGAGCCTCATAGCGTAGACGAGAAGACGCTGCACCGTTCAGCGTCCCAGAGCATAAGGAGCGAGATTTCCATGGCCAATCACAAGTCCGCCTTGAAACGCCACCGCCAGAGCCTGAAAGCCAACGCGCGCAACCGCGCCGTGAAAACCCGCGTGAAGAACCTGGTGAAGAAAGTCCGCACCGCCGTGGAGCAAGGTGACGAGACCGAAGCCCGCTTGGCCCTGACTCAGGCGACCTCCATGCTGGACAAGGCCGCCACCAAGAAAGTCATCCACTGGCGGCAGGCCGCGCGCCGCATCTCCCGTCTGCACGACGCGGTGAACAAGCTCGGCAAAGCGTCCTCCTAGCGCAGACACGCGCTTTCCCGCATCGGGATTTTCGAAAGGGGAGGCTCCCACGGCGGGGTCTTCCCTTTCTCCACGCCGTGGGCTTTCCCTTGGGCGCTGAAGCGTCCAGCTCATGGGGCGCATGCGCTGTTCCCGACACGTCTTCCCGCCGACACGCCCCCGCGTCCGTGTGCGCAGCGAGTTTGCGCGCCGTGATCCTTGACGGCAAGGTCTCTCCATTGCTTGCGTTTTTCGTTCGGGACCGCAGCCGCAGGGTGCTGCGGCGTTCCGTGTATTCGAATTGACGCTGGATTCCCGCTCCGCTTTCGTTTAACAGCACCCCCATGCGAACATTCTGGCGCAGAGACCATCCCAAAGCCGAGCGGACGAAAATCGTCATCGTGGGCGCCGGGGAAGTGGGCTATCACATCGCGCAGCGGCTCGCTCGCGAGAGCAAGTCCGTGGTGGTGGTGGACCTGGACCCCGCTGCGCTCAAGCGCGTGGCTGAAGGCAGCGACGTGCAGGGCGTGCAAGGCTCCGGCGCTTCCCCCAAAGTGCTGGACGAAGCCGGCGCCGGCGACTGCGACGTCTTCCTCGCCGTGACGGACCGTGACGAGATCAACATCATCGCCTGCTTTTTCGCCAACATCCTGAACCCGGACGCTCAGAAGCTGGCGCGCATTCGCAACGAGGAGTACTCCCTCTACCGCGAAGCGCTCATGGGGGAGGGCATGAACATCGGCATGACCATCAACCCCGAGGTCGAGATCATCAAGAGCATCGACCGCATGGTCACCGTGCCGGGGGCGCTGGAGTACAACGAATTCGGCGACGGCAAGGTGAAGATGGTGGGCATCCGCGTGGACGAAAGCGAACTCACGGGGCTCTCCCTCATCAAGTTGCGTGAGAAAATGGGCGATCTGAAGCTCGTCATCGGCGCCATCGTGCGGGAGGAGCGGCTCATCATCCCCACCGGCGCAGACACCGTGGAAGCCGGCGACCTGATCTATTTCGTCAGCAACCACAAGGATCTGCCCAAAATTTCCAACGCTTTCGGTTGCCAGAATCTCGTCATCAAGGACGTGCTCATCATCGGCGGCGGCAACATCGGCTACAAACTCGCCGTGCTCTTCGAGCGCAAAGGCTACCACGTCAAACTCGTGGACCGCGACGAAACACGCTGCGAGGAGCTTGCCGAGAAGCTCAACAAGACCATCGTCCTCCACGGCGACGGCACGGACCAGGATTTCCTCGTGGAGGAGAACGTGGCGGCCATGGATCTGGTGGTGAGCCTGACTTCCGACGAAGAGACGAACATCCTCTCCTCCTTGTTGGCGAAGAACATGGGCGCGAAGAAGACCATCACCCGCATCAACAAGACGGCATATCTGCCGCTGGTGCGGGCCATCGGCATCGAGCACAGCGTCTCGCCGCGGCTTTCCGCCGTGAACTCCATCCTCCATCACGTGCGCAAGGGGCAGGTGCTCTCCACGGTCTCCATCAAAGGGGAGGAAGCCGAAGCGCTGGAAGCCGTGGCGCAAGAGAACTCCGCAGTGGTGAACAAGCCGCTGAAGGACTTGCATTTTCCCAAGGGGGCCATCGTGCTCTGTCTGATTCGTGGGGATGCGGTCATCGTGCCCACGGGCGACACCGTCATCCGACCGCAGGACCGCATGGTGATTCTGGCTTTGCGCAAGGCCGTGCCCAAGGTGGAGAACGCGCTCACGGTCACGTTGGAGTACATGTAAGGTGCGGTATCGCTACGTGTTCTACGCGGTGGGCGCCATCGTCTGCTGCGTGGGTTTTTCCATGGCGCTGCCCTTGGCGTTCGCGTTGTGGTACGGGGAGGGCTCCGCGCCTGCGCTGGCGCTTTCCATGGGGGTCTCGCTCTTGCTGGGGGGCGGAGCGCTTTTCGGCTTGCGGGAGACCACGCCGCCCATGCTGGGGCTGCGGGAGGGCATGGCCATCGTGGTGATGGGATGGCTGGCGGCCGGGCTGGTGGGCGCTCTGCCGTTCTGGATCGGCGGCTACATGGGCCCCACGGACGCGGTCTTCGAGTCTGTTTCCGGGTTCACGACCACGGGTTCCTCCATTCTGACGGACATCGAGAGCTTGCCGCGCGGTGTGCTTGTCTGGCGCAGCTTGACGCACTGGCTTGGCGGCATGGGCATCATCGTGCTCTCGCTGGCCATTTTGCCGTTTCTGGGCGTGGGGGGCATGCAGCTCTACAAGGCGGAAGCCCCCGGCCCCGCGCCGGACAAGCTGCGCCCCCGCATCAAGGACACGGCCATGCTCCTCTGGAAAGTCTATCTGCTCTTCAGCGGCGCGTTGTTTCTTCTGCTGCTCTTGGGCGGCATGGACGTCTTCGAGGCCGTGTGCCACACCTTCGCAACCATGGCCACAGGGGGGTTCTCCACCCGCAACGCTTCCGTGGGCGCCTTCGATTCCGCGCATATCGACTGGGTCATCGTGCTCTTCATGTTTCTGGCGGGAGCGAATTTCGCCCTCCACTACCGCGCACTGCGGGGCAAACCCATCACCGTGCTGCGGGACCCGGAGTTCCGCCTCTACGCGGGCGTCACGCTGGTGGTCACGGCCATCGTCACCTTCTGCATCTACGGGACGAACTACGACAGCCTGCTGACGAGCCTGCGCATGGCTGCGTTCCAGGTGGTCTCCATCTGCACCACCACGGGATACGCCACGGCGGACTACGAACTGTGGACGCCGCTACCGCAAGCGTTGCTTTTTCTGTTGATGTTCCTGGGGGGCTCGGCCGGGTCCACGGGGGGCGGCATGAAGCACATGCGTCTGCTGGTGTTGCTGAAGCAAGGCCGACAGGAACTGGTTCGGCTGGTGCATCCCCGGGCGGTGAAGCGGGTGAAGATAGGCGGTCGTGTCGTGCCCAACGACGTGGTGGCGGGGGTGGTCTCCTTTTTCATCCTCTACATGCTGCTGTACGTGTTGGCGTCATTCGTCATGGCGGCGCTGGGCCTGGACGTGCTGACGGCCTTCGCTTCCGTGGCGGCGTGCATCGGCAACATCGGCCCCGGCCTGGGCTCGGTGGGGCCGGCGGAAAACTACGCGCACATCCCCACGCTGGGCAAGTGGGTGCTGATGTTCTGCATGTTGCTGGGACGCCTGGAGATATATACGGTGCTGGTGTTTTTCATACCGGAATTCTGGAGGAAGTAGGGCTGTTCGATTTTCCGGATCCACCTGCGCCACCGAGCGAGCGTCCGTTCCTGCATGGGCGCTCACCCCTTGACGACCCCGCCATCGTGACTAAATTCCCAAGGTCGACGCAGACGACGTCCTGATTCCGTCCGCGCGCCAGCCTCCGTGCGGGCGAAGACGACGCGTCGACAGTCCTCCGAGACGCCCTGTGGCGGGTGCGGACTTGGCGGACCAGCGTTTCTTCAGCCGCGAGGCCTTTGCGCCAAAGACGGACCGCGAAACCTTGCGTCCTGTTGAAGAACGCCCATTCAGCCCGGAGCTTTCGAGCCGCTCCGGGCTTTTTGGTGCGCGTTTGGCCCCGGTAGCGCGCCGCCGCTTTTCCCCGGAGACCGAAGAGGGGCATGGCCCGCCATGTACGGCATGCGTCCGCGCCACGTCCAGGATGCGATCGCTCACCATCCGCACGACACTGCTCGCGCTTGCCAATGCGGAACGGGTGGCGTATTACCCCACCGCGCCGGGAGGCCCCGCCGAGGGCGTCCAGCGCAGCGAACGCCGCGGCATTGCGAGTGTAATCGCACGGTCTCGGCGGAGGCGTCGTCGGGTCATGTCATCCGTGTGCGCCAGTTTGCGCCAGTTTGCGTCATATCACGCCGACGCGCGGGCAAGCTTCGGGAAGCGGCCGTCTTCCGCGTTCGACATCCTTCAGGACACCAGCAGCCAGGGAGGCCACCATGGAAACCATCGGGGTGTATTCGCTTTTCTACAACGGCAGCAGTTTCACCATCGAGATCGTCCACGACACCACGGCAGGGCAGTTCGGGTTCGTGGTCAAGGACGAAGAGGGTCAGTTGACCCACGAAGGCGCGGGCTTGCCCTCTGAAGCGGAGGCCCGTCGCAAGGCGGAAAACGCCGTCACGTGGGACCAGTAGCTGCCTGGAATTTCCCCGCCGCTTCTTCCTGCGGTCGTTTGCTAGAATCCGCTCAGGCGAGACGCCGGGATTGGCGCGCGTCCGGGCAGTATCGGGCTGTATCGACCTGATCCCCGCATGCTGGGTGAAAGGGGCTCCGGTCGTGTGCAAGGGTGGTTGCACGGGCTTGGGTCGGGTATGCAATATCCTGTCAATGTGAAATCATTCACGTGACTTGGCGCTTGTCGGCGGCGTGTGTTTGTTGCTATGGGAGCTTGTATGGACCAGAGGCTTCCGCGCGTGAAGCCCGACTGCGAAGCCATCTCCAGTTCGTCTGGTCCGTGTCGCCGAGCCTCAGCGTTTCCGGTCGTCGCCGCGTCCTCGCGCCTGCCAGCGCGTCATGGTCTTGAGAACGCGCCCTGGCCCCGAGGCTTCTTGACCGCGTCACGGCGCTTGCCAGTGGCGACGTCCCATGGCGGCAGCCGGTCCGCCTGGAGCGCACCAGCAGCGCCCCCCGAACGCAAACTTCTAGCGTGCAACGAGGAGGAGCTATGCCCCCGACGATGAAAACCATGGACGGCAACACCGCTGCCGCCCACGTGGCGTATGCGCTGACGGAAACCGCCGCCATCTACCCCATCACGCCGTCTTCCCCCATGGGTGAAATCGCCGACGAATGGGCCGCGCAAGGGCGTGAGAACGTCTTCGGCGACATGGTGGAGATCCGCCAACTGCAAAGCGAAGCCGGCGCAGCCGGCGCCGTGCACGGCGCTCTGGCCGGGGGCGCGCTCACGGCCACGTTCACGGCTTCGCAAGGGCTCCTGCTGATGATCCCGAACATGTACAAGATCGCCGGGGAGCTGTTGCCGGGGGTCTTTCATGTATCAGCGCGCGCGTTGGCTTCCCACGCGCTTTCCATTTTCGGCGATCACCAGGACGTCATGGCGTGTCGGCAGACGGGTTTCGCCTTTCTGGCCGCCAACTCCGTGCAGGAAGTGATGGACATGGCGCTGGTGGCGCATTTGGCAGCCATCGAGACCAGTCTGCCGTTCCTCCATTTTTTCGACGGCTTCCGCACCTCTCACGAACTCCAGAAGATCGAAGTCATCGACTATGCGGACATGAAGGGCCTCGTGGACATGGAGAAGCTGGCCCGCTTCCGCGCCCGCGCCATGAACCCGGAGCATCCCACCCTTCGCGGTACGGCGCAGAACCCGGACATCTACTTCCAGAATCGGGAAGCCATCAACCCGTATTACGACTTCGTGCCGGAAGCCGTGCGCATGGTGATGGACAAAGTGGGCGCGCTCACGGGGCGTCATTACAACCTGTTCGACTACGTGGGCGACACGGAAGCCGAGCGTGTCATCGTGGCCATGGGCTCCGGCTGTGAAGCCATCGAGGAGTACGTCCACCACGCCATGAAGCAGGGCGAGCGCGTGGGGCTGGTGAAAGTCCGGCTCTATCGCCCCTTCCATCGCAAAGCGTTTCTGGAAGCCGTGCCCGCTTCGGCCAAAGCCATCGCCGTGCTGGATCGCACCAAGGAGCCCGGCGGCCGCGAGCCTCTCTTCCTGGACGTGCGCGACGCTTTCCACGACGCCGGCCGGGCTGTCGCCATCATCGGCGGTCGGTACGGTCTCGGCTCCAAGGAGTTCAATCCCGGCATGGTGCAGGCCGTGTATGCGAACCTGGCGCAGACGACGCCCAAGGACCACTTCACCGTGGGCGTGGCGGACGACGTCACCAAGCACTCCCTGGAGTACGACAAGACGCTGGACACCACGCCCAAAGGCACGGTGCAGTGCAAGTTCTGGGGCTTGGGCTCGGACGGCACCGTGGGCGCGAACAAGCAGGCCATCAAGATCATCGGCGACGAGACGGCGCTCTTCGCGCAAGGCTACTTCGCCTACGACTCCAAGAAGTCCGGCGGCGTCACCATTTCGCATCTGCGGTTCGGCGAACAGCGCATCCAGTCCACTTACCTCATCAACGCGGCGGACTACATCGCGTGCCACAACCCGGCGTACGTCAATCTCTACGACCTGCTGGACGGCGTGAAGGACGGCGGCGTCTTCGTGTTGAACTGTCCGTGGGATCTGCAGCAGATGGAGGAGGAGCTCCCCGCCTCCCTGAAGCAGACCATCGCCGAGAAGCAGATCCAGCTCCACGCCATCGACGCGGTGAAGATCGCAGCGGACGTGGGCTTGGGCGGCCGTATCAACATGATCATGCAGACGGCTTTCTTCAAGCTCGCCGGCGTCATCCCCTTCGAAAAAGCCGTGGCTCTGCTCAAGGAATCCATCAAGAAGACGTACGGCAAGAAGGGCGACAAGATCGTCAACATGAACATCGCCGCAGTGGACAACGCCATGGACGGCCTCTGGAAGGTGGAGTACCCGGCGAGCTGGGCGCAAGCCGCCGCCGCGGACACGGCGGAAGAGGACGTCCCCGAGTTCGTCAAGACCATCATGCGGCCCATGCTGGCCCAGAAGGGCGACGATCTCCCCGTGAGCGTCTTCAATCCGGACGGCGTCTTCCCCGTGGGCACGGCCAAGTACGAAAAACGCGGCGTGGCCATCAACGTGCCGGAGTGGATCAAGGAAAACTGCATCCAGTGCAACCAGTGCGCTTTCGTCTGCCCGCATGCGGCCATCCGGCCCGCCCTGGCCACCACGGAGGAAATGGCCAACGCCCCCGCCGCTTTCGAGACCCTGGAGGCCAAAGGCAAGGGCATGGAGGGTATGGCCTTGCGCATTCAGGTGAACGCGCTGGACTGCCAAGGTTGCGGCAACTGTGCGGACATCTGTCCAGCCAAGGAATCCGCCTTGGTCATGCGGCCCATCCACACCCAGACGGAGAAGGAAGTCCCCAACTTCAACTTCACCATGACCCTGACCCCCAAAACGGACCTCCTGCCCCGCACCACCGTCAAAGGCAGCCAGCTGCAAGAGCCACTCATGGAGTTCTCGGGCGCGTGCGCCGGCTGCGGCGAAACCCCCTATGTCAAGGTGCTGACGCAGCTCTACGGCGAGCGGATGATCATCGCCAACGCCACGGGCTGCTCATCCATCTGGGGCGCTTCCGCGCCGAGCACGCCCTACACCACCAACGTGCGCGGCCACGGCCCCGCCTGGGGCAACAGCCTCTTCGAGGACGCTGCGGAATTCGGCTTCGGCATCGAAATGGCGATCAGCCACCGCCGCGCCAGTCTGGCGCGCAAGGCCCGACATGCCCTGGAATCCGGCGGCGTGCCGGACGCCGTACGGGTGCTCAAGTCCGCCTTGAAAAAGTGGTTGGACGCTTTTGACGACGCAGACGCTTCAGCCGTGGCCGGCGCGGAGCTCAAGCGTGTGCTCGGCGAGGTGGACGAGTCCGCCTGTCATCTCATCCCGGAGCTGAAGGCCAATGCGGACCTCTTCGCCAAGAAGTCCGTCTGGGTCTTTGGCGGCGACGGCTGGGCGTACGATATCGGCTACGGCGGCCTGGACCACGTGCTCGCTTCGGGCAAGGACGTCAACGTCCTCGTCATGGACACGGAAGTCTACTCCAATACGGGAGGGCAGTCCTCCAAGGCCACGCCGGTGGGCTCCGTGGCGAAGTTCGCAGCCTCCGGCAAGAAGACCGCCAAGAAGGACCTGGGCCGCATGGTGATGAGTTACGGGTACGTCTACGTGGCTTCCGTTTCCATGGGCGCCAACAAGAACCAGTTCCTCAAGGCCATTCAGGAAGCGGAGAGCTACCCCGGCCCCTCGCTTGTCATCGCCTATGCGCCGTGCATAAACCAGGGCTTGAAGAAAGGCATGGGCCGTTCGCAGCTGGAGATGAAACTCGCCGTGGATTCGGGCTACTGGCCCCTCTACCGCTTCGATCCCCGTCTGGCGGACAAGGGCGAGAATCCCTTCGTCCTGGAGTCCAAGGCGCCGGACGGCACCTTGCAGGAGTTCCTCTCCGGCGAGACCCGTTACGCCATGCTGGAGAAGCTGCTTCCCGAGGAATCCAAGCGACTGCGCGCGGAGATGGAGCGGGAAGTCAACGAGCGCTTCCGCATCCTGCAGCATCTCGCTGCGGCGGAAAACGCGGCGGCCTACGCCACGACCGGTCCCGCCGACGAGCAGGTGGAGCTGGAGCAGTGCGAGCTGACCGCCACGCCCGAGCACGTGCGGCCCGACGATTCCATCGAGCCCTGTGACGACAGCCGCTCCGGCGACGTGAAGAAGTAGACGGCAGGGCGCCCATGAAGCGCTGCGGCATGCGCTGCATGCGTCTCGTGGAGCCGCGCCTTCACCAGCGAACGCTGCCATCGAATGCGAGCGGGGAATCCGGCTGACGGGTTCCTCGCTCTTTTTGTGGTGGTCCGTCGCTGACTATCCCAGGTAGTCCATCAGGCGGTCCAGGTCGTCGTCCGGGTCGAAGGCGCCCAGGTCTGTCTCCAGGGGCGGCGGCGCGTCTGCTGCGTGCGCTGCCGTGCGGCCGTAGACGGCCACGCACACCCGGTCGATGGCTTCCACCATGGCTGCGGAGGCCGTCGGCGCCGTGGGCGGTCGCCACCCTGTCAGCGAAAGCGTCTCGAAGTTGGACCGCGCCAGGGCTTCCTCGTAGGCGCGTTTCTCCTTCAGTCCCCGCAACAAGGCGGCTTTCTGCGCTTGCAGCGCGGCGTAGACGACCCCGTCTGCGAAATCTGCAAAATCTGGGGAATCTGCGGAGACTGCCGGATTTGCAGGGTCGGTTGAAACTCCCGCCTCCTCCGAAAGAGCGGACCCGGGGGACACGGCCTCCGCCCCCGGAGCGTCACGGGGAAGCAATGGCAGCGTCACCGCAACCAACTCCTCGAAGTCCGGAGCTGCGCCCAGCCGGCGCGCGAATGTTCCGAGAAAGCAATCCACGGCGGCGTCCACGCCATGTTCGGGACGTGCGTGCGCGGCGTCGCCCACACCTTGCGCGCGGCAGCGGGTGTAGAACAGCGCGCGACGGTCCGGCGCCAGGGTTGCAGCGCCCGCAGTGAGGGCTTCGCAGGGGCGCCATGCAAGGCGACACCGCGCCAGCAGCGCCGACGCCTCTGAGGGCGTCACCGACATCTCGACGGGGAAGGCCGCGCCCCAGGCGGAGGCCGGGAGCTCCCGACGCAGCCGCAAGGGGGTCTCACCATGAACGAGCAGCGTCTCATCAGGACCGAGCAGCGCCGCCACGGTTTCGGGTGCGCAGGGGCGGTTCGGCTCCTGTTCGAAATGATCCATGAATACATGTTCAATCGAGATACGCAGCGTCTCATCCGGGAAGACGAGCAGCTCGCGCAGGGTCTCGTCTTCCTCCAGAGCCTCGAGCGCAGCGGCCGCCTCGCCAGCAGTGGTCTCCATATAGTGGATGATGTCGTCGTCCAGAGTGCGCGGCGTTTCCAGCCAGGCGCGCACCATCTCGGCCAGGCGTTGGGGCAAAGCATCGTGAGGTGGGGGTGGTTCGGGCATGGGGCCTCCAGAGGGCGTGGGCGCGTGTGGCGCACGGGTGTGTGGGTCTGTGAGGGTGCGGAAGCACAGTGCGGCGTCATGAATTCTGCACCATCGCGCCACGGATTTCCACATCCCCTGCAAGGCCGCTCCACCACGGAGGAGGATTCTCCAGGCAAAGGAGAACGCCATGTCGCACACCACATCCTCGAACGCCGAAGTCTCCGGCGTCCCGTTTTCACACACGTTCCGCTTCGAAATCACGTCGGCGCGACCGTTTCGGCTGGGCGCCGCCTGGGTGGGGCTGCTCTTCACCGTGGCGCTGACGCTCTTCGCCGAAGCGCTCGTCTATCCCCATTTCTCCACATGGACGCTGGGCGTCGTCGCGATGGCGGCGCTGGCCGTCCTGGAGTGGCGCAAGCCCTGCCCGACGCGGTCCACGGCGGAGTGGCTGGCGGCCGGCGCCGTGCTGTGGTGCGGAGCATGGCTGGCGTGGCGCGGAGGGCCCCTGCACGCATGGCTCACCGCGCTGTCGCTTTTTGCAGCGTGTCTCGTGAGTGTTGAAGGCCGCCGCCGGGCCATCCGGCTGGTCCCGGCGGCGGCGTGTTTCCTGCCGGGAGCCTTGCGCGCGCCGTTCATAGTGTTCCGACGGTGGAGACGCATCCGACGTGCGCCGGGTTCGCAGCACTCGCACAACGAGCAGACAAGCGCACGCCGGCGGACGATCCGCATGCTCCGGGCATGGGCCACGCCGGCGGCGGTGGTGGCGGTCTTTGCGATGCTCCTGGGGCAGGCCAACCCCTTCTTCGAGCGGCTGCTGTGGGATTTCGAGACAGTGATGGAGTATCTGGGGCCCGGCCGTTGGATCTATCGGGGCCTCTTCTTCGCCGTGCTCCTGGCGGTGGTCACGCCCAGGCTCGGCTGGTGGGGCGCCGTGCGCACGCGCCCGGCCTCGCCGCGGCGGTTGCTCGCCACGCTGGGTCGGGAGGACACGGCGTTGAAGACGCTGTGGCTGGTGAACATCCTGTTCGCCGTGCACAACGCTTTGGACGTGATGGTGCTGCTGGGCGGCGCCGGCCTGCCCGAAGGCATGACCTTCGCCGAATATGCGCACCGGGGAGCGTATCCTCTGCTCGCCACGGCGACGCTCGCCGGCGTCATGGCGCTGGTCTTTCTGGGGGATGACGACGCTTCGGCCTCCGCCTCGGCCTCCACCTCGCCATGGGTGCGACGGTTGGTGGCGGTGTGGGTTCTGCAGAACCTCGTGTTGACGGCTTTCGCCATCCAGCGGACCGTGCTCTACGTGGAGGCGTACAATCTCACCGTGTTCCGGCTGGCGGCGCTCACCTGGATGGGGCTGACAGCCTTCGCCTTGACCACCGTCTTCCTGTGCGCCCGGCGGGGTTGGCCTCGTTCGAAACTGGTGGGGATGAACGCCGCGGCGCTGACCTGTTTTCTGCTGACGACGCCGATGATGAACTGGGAAGGCTTCGTGGCCCGTTACAACGTGGCGCACTGCAAGGAGGTCGCCGGTTCGGGGCCGCCCTTGGACACGTGGCATTTGCGTCAGCTCGGTCCAGCGGCTATACCGGCCTTGACACAGGCGCTCCCCCATTTGGCGACGAACACTTCGCCATGGCGGACGAAGATAGCTGTCCAGTATCGCACGGATCTGCTCCAGACGCTGCGGCGCGAGCAGGCCAACTGGAAGGAAGCCACGGGGGAAGGCTGGCGATTGCTGTCGCGTCACGACCCTTGGCGCGTCCACGGTCAGCGCGGTCCCACGCCCACGGTCTCCCACGAGTTCTGGTGGGGGCGGCCATGAACGTCGCGCAGCGGTGTGTTCAACCCTTGATGTTTTCGTGTGCAGGAGTCCTCAGCATGCAGCCCATACGCATTCTGGTGGTGGACGACGATCCCCACATCCGCGAAGTCCTGCGATTCGCTCTGGAGCAAGCCGGCATGGTGGTCGAGGAAGCCGCCGACGGCGCAGCCGCTTTGGCGATGCTGGAACGACGCAGTTACGACCTCGTGGTGCTGGACGTGTTGATGCCGGAGCTGGACGGTCTGGAAGTGTGTCGCCGCGTGCGCGCACAAACGTCCGATGAGCCGTCGGGAGGGGCGGGGTGCGCTTCGCCGATCCTTTTTCTTTCCTCCAGGACGGAGGAAGTGGACCGCGTCCTGGGGCTGGAGCTCGGCGGCGACGACTACATGACGAAGCCCTTCAGCCCACGGGAGCTGGTGGCGCGCATCCACGCCATCCTGCGCCGGACAGGCGCCATGGCGGCCGGCGCCGGGCAGGGCGCTCATGCGTCCCGAACGAACCGGGCCGGACAGGAGGCCCCGTCCTCGTCTACCGCCGTGACGTATGCGCGGGGCTGCCTCACCGTGGATCCCGAAGCGCACACGGCCATCTGGCGGCGTTCCGACAGTGACGACACAGACGCCCACGAGCCCTCGGATGCGCGAGGCGACGCCGTGGAAGTTCCGCTCACGGCCACGGAGCTTGCGTTGCTTACCGCTCTGGCGCGAAGGCCCCGCAAGATCTTCACCCGCGAGGAGCTGATGGACGCGGCCCTGGGGCCGGACGGTGTCATCAGCGAGCGCACCATCGACAGCCACATCCGCCATATCCGCGCCAAGTTCGCCGAGCTCGGCGCCGCCAATGTGGTGGAGACGGCCCATGGCCTCGGCTACCGGCTGGGAGCATGCAGATGACGTGGCTGCGCAGCCGCCCCATACTCCGGCTCCCCGTGCTGCTGGCCGGCGTCAACATCATCATCCTGCTGCTGCCGCTGGGCTCCATCGTGCTGTTGCGGCTCTTCGAGAACGAACTCATCCGCGAGACGGAAAGCGAGCTCGTGGCGCAGGCTGCGTTCATCCGCGAGATCTACAAGGACAGCCTCGCCGAGGTGCTCACCGAGCGCGGCGTCAGCATGATCGACTACGGCCGTCTTGCGCCCCCCGAAGCGCGGCGCGATCCGGACATGCATTTCACCCCCATACCGCCGCGGCTGGACCTGACCATCGACCCCGTGCTGGAGTCCCCGGAGTCGCGGCCCATGCAAGGACCGGCAGACGCCATCGCCCTGGAAGCCGGCAGACGGGTCATCCCGCTGTTGGAGAGCGTCCAGCGCACCACCCTGGCGGCCATGCGCGTGGTGGACCCCGCCGGCGTGGTGGTGGCCACCAGCGGCGCGGAGCTGGGGCGTTCCCTCTACCACCTGGAGGAGACCGCCCAGGCCCTGGATGGCGAAAAAGCGCGGCGGCTGCGCAAGCGCATTCCGGACGAGCCCACGCCCTCGCTGGCGTCCATCAGTCGGGGCCACACTTTGCGCGTACACGTGGCGCTGCCCATCGTGCTGGATGACCGCGTGGTGGGCGCGGCAGTGCTCTCGCGAACCCCGCGCGACGTGCTCAAGGCCTTGTACGACAAACGCCACATCCTCTATGTGAGTTTCGCGGCGTTGCTGCTCATGGCGGGGGGGCTGGCGTGGCTCACAGGGGTGGCCGTCACCCGACCGGTGACGAACCTCGTGCGCATGACCCGTCGCATCGCTCACGGCGACAATCCGGAACACCCGCCCCACGCCCTGACGCGCGAGCTGGACGAGCTGGGCATGGCCTTCTTCGAGATGGCCCACGCCGTCACGGCGCGCGGTCGCGCCATCCGCGCCTTCGCCTCCCACGTCTCGCACGAGCTCAAGACGCCGATCACCTCCATGACCGGCACCGTGGAGTTGCTGAAGGACCACATCGACACCATGGAGTCCGCCCGTCGCGACCGGTTTCTGGACATGCTGGGAGAGGACGCCGCGCGCATGCACGCCCTGGTCACCCGGCTCAACGACCTGGCCAAAGCCGAAGCCTGGGAGCCCGGCAAGGACGAACACGCCAGCCTCCAGCCCATGGTGGAACGGTTGACTGCGCGCTACGCCGACCGCGGTCTCACGGTCCATGCCGAGCTGTCGACCCGGCTCCCCACCATCGCCATGAGCGAGGACGCCCTCGAATCCGTGCTCTGCAATCTGCTGGACAACAGTCTGGCCCACGGCGCCTCCCTCTTCCGTATCCGAGTCGTCACCAACCTGGCGGAGGACGCCGAACCCGGCGTCACCGTGCGGGTGGCGGACGACGGCCCCGGCGTCTCCCCGGCCAACGCGCCCAAGATATTCACGCCTTTCTTCACCACACGCCGCGAGGCTGGCGGCACGGGGTTGGGGCTGGCCATCGCGGCGGCGCTGCTCAAAGCGCACCACGGCGGCATCCGGTTCGTCTCCCCGGAGACGGCGCAGACCTGGTTCCGAAGCGATCGTGATCCGGCGTCGGAGCCCGCCGCCGAGTCCCGGACGATGGGCGCCGCCTTCGAGCTGCTTCTGCCCACGCCCTCGACGTCCACACCCGCGCCGGCCTCCGTATTCCGTGAGGCTTGACGGCTTCGGCGCGTGTCGTCGGATGCTCGCCCGCCATCAGTTCGCCCACCGGAAATTCGACTGGAGTGGGATGGAAGCCGTCGGAAGCCGTTCGTGAATGAACACCGCGCCGGAGGACCGCCCGCCTGCGCGCTGCGCTTTACTCCCGGACGGCGCCGTGTAGAATGGGGTGATGGCTGATCTCCTCGTCATGACGGACGCCGGTCTCCATTGCCCGGCCGGCGGATTCCACATCGACCCCTCACGCCCCGTGGCGCGCGCCGTGCTGACCCACGCCCACGGCGACCACGCCCGCGCCGGCTCCGCGTCGTATCTCGTCAGCGCGAGCGGCGCGCCGCTCTTCCGCCGGCGGTTGGGAGCGGAAGCCTCGTTGCAGACGCTGGCCTATGGCGAAGTCCTCACGGTGAACGGGGTGCGCCTTTCGCTCCACCCGGCGGGGCATGTGCCGGGTTCAGCGCAGATCCGGCTGGAGGCCGTGGCGGACGCAGTCGGGGCGGCAGGGGCGGTCGGAAGCGCGGACCGTCGCGTCTGGGTGGTCACAGGGGACTTCAAGCGCGAACCCGACCCCACCTGCGATTCCTTCGAGCCCGTGCCATGCGACGCCTTGGTGATGGAGTCCACCTTCGCGTTGCCGGTGTACCGATGGCCCTCGGCGGAGGAGGTCGCAGCGGAAATCCTCGCCTGGTGGCGCGGCAACGCTCTCGGGACCGACGCCTCGCCCCGCGCGAGCCTGCTGTTGGCGTATGCCTTGGGCAAGGCGCAGCGGATCCTGAAGATGCTTGAAGGCCGCGACCTGCCGGGCCCCGTCTACGCGCACGGGGCCATCGCCGCCATGAACGAAGCCTACGCCGAAGCCGGCGTCTCCCTGCCGCCGACGCGCGATCTGTTGCAGGAGAAAGACAAGCGCGCCATTGCTCGAAGTCTGGTGGTGGCGCCGCCTTCCGCACACGGGACCACCTGGACGCGGCGTCTCGGCCGGCACGCCACAGGGGCGGCGTCCGGGTGGATGCGGGTGCGGGGGCATCGCCGCCGGCGCGCCGTGGATGCGGGGTTCGTCCTTTCGGATCATGCGGACTGGCCGGGCCTGCTCGACACCATGCGGGAGTCCGGCGCGGCCCACGTGCGCGTCATGCACGGCTACGCCGCCATCCTGGCGCGCCATCTCACCGAGACGTACGGCCTGGACGCCGTGGCCTGGGGCGCAGAGCGCACGGCGGACAATACGGAGAGAGACGACGCCGAGGCTGGCCGGAGCGTGCGCAGCGAATGGGATGACGAAAGCTAGATGCGCGATTTCGCAACACTCTTCATGCGGTTGGACGCCACCAACAAGACCGGGGAGAAAGTCCGCGCCCTGGTGGCGTACTTCACTGCGGCGGATCCGGCGGACGCGGCCTGGGCCGTGGCGTTCCTCACCGGACGCAAGCCCCGCACCCCCGTCAGCGGAACGAAACTGCGCCAATGGACCGCCGAGACCGCCGGCGTGGCGGCGTGGCTCTTCGAGGAGAGTTACCACGCCGTGGGCGACCTCGCCGAAACCGTCGCCTTGATGCTGCCACGCCAGGGCCGCGCAGAACCGCCTTCCCTGGCCGAAGTGGTCCGTACGCGGCTGCTGCCCCTGGCCGGCATGGAGGAGGCAACGCGCAAAGCCGCCATCGTGGAGACTTTGCTGGACCTGGACCAGGTGGAACGCTTCGTCTTCGTCAAATTGCTCACGGGGGGGTGGCGCGTGGGGGTCTCCCAGCGGTTGGTGACGCGCGCGCTCGCCGAGGCCAGCGGCGCCGCCGCCGAGGCCGTGGCGCTGCGCCTGATGGGCGACTGGACGCCGGACGCCGCCTTCTATCGAGCGCTCATCGCGCATGAAGCCACGGATGTGGACGCCAGCCGGCCGTACCCCTTCTTCCTCGCGCATCCGCTTCTGGTGGAGGGAGAGGCGCACGCCCTGGCCGAGGCGCTGGGGCCGCGGGAAGCATGGCTCGTGGAGTGGAAGTGGGACGGCGTGCGCGGCCAACTCGTACGCCGGGCGGGGGAGGTCGCGCTCTGGTCCCGGGGGGAGGAACTCGTCACGGACCGCTTCCCCGAAATCGCCGAGGCCGCTCTCACCCTGCCTGACGGCGTGGTGCTGGATGGCGAAATCCTCGTCTGGGGCGAGGTCGATCCCCAGAAGCCCGAACGCGGCGTGCGGCCGTTCGCGGATCTGCAGAAACGCCTGGGCCGCAAGACCGTCAGCAAGGCCCTGCGGCGTTCCCACCCCGTACGCTTCCTCGCGTACGACGTGCTGGAGGAGGGCGGCCGCGACATCCGCAGCGCTCCCCTCGCACAGCGTCGCACGCGGCTGGAGACGCTTCTGAGGAACGCATCTCCGGAGGCGTCCCCACGCGAGTCGCCGGCCGGGGTCATCACCTTGTCCCCTCTGGTGGACGCAGCCGCCGCGCCGGACTGGTCGAGCCTTGCGGCCTTGCGGGACGCCAGCCGCGCACGGGGGGTGGAGGGGTTCATGCTCAAGCGGCTGGATTCCGCGTATGGCGTGGGCCGCCCCCGGGGCGACTGGTGGAAGTGGAAGGTGGACCCCCTTGCCGTGGACGCCGTGCTCCTCTACGCGCAGCCGGGGCACGGTCGCCGCGCGGGGCTCTTCACGGATTACACCTTCGGCGTCTGGGACGGCGATGTCCTGGTCCCCTTCGCCAAAGCCTATTCAGGGCTCTCGGACGCGGAAATCCGGGAGGTGGACCGCTTCATCCGCCGGCACACCACGGAGCGTTTCGGTCCGGTCCGCAGCGTGACGCCGGCGTTGGTGATGGAAATCGCTTTCGAAAACATCCGGCCCTCCACGCGCCACAAGTCCGGCGTGGCCGTGCGCTTCCCGCGCATCGCCCGCTGGCGGCGGGACAAGCCGCCCGCCGAGGCCGACACCCTGACCACGGTGCTGGCCTTGGTCCCCCCCTCCTCCGAGACCGCGGCATGAGCGATTTCACCAAGGAATACGCGACGCTGCGGAAACTCTTCGTCACGCGCGGCTGGAGGCCGTTTCCCTTTCAGGAGGATGTCTGGGCGGCGCAGCTCGCCGGAACGTCCGGGCTGCTCCACGCACCCACGGGCATGGGGAAGACATTGGCGGTGTGGGGCGGACCCATGGCCTGGGGCGCGGCGCATGCGTCCGAAGCAAACGTTTCGGCCGGGCCCCTCGCCTTGTGGGTGACGCCCCTGCGCGCCCTCGCCACGGACACGGCGCGGGCCCTCTCCGCCGCGTGCGACGACGCCGGCGTCCCTTGGCGGGTGGAGCTGCGTACGGGAGATCAGTCCTCGCACGTCAAGCAGCGACAGGAGAAGCGGCCGCCCGAAGCGCTGGTCACCACACCGGAAAGCCTCTGCCTGTTGCTCACCCGGACCGCTGCGCCGAAGTTCTTCCGCCGGCTCACGTGGATCATCGTGGACGAGTGGCACGAGCTCATGGGCTCCAAGCGCGGCGTCCTGACGGAGCTCGCACTGGCGCGGCTGCGCAGTTTGGCGCCGGGGGTGGTCACGTGGGGGCTCTCCGCCACCCTGGGCAATCTGGAGGAAGCGCGGGCGCATTTGTTGGGGATTGACGAGGAAGGCCTGGCGCGGCCCGGGCGACTGGTGCGCGGGGAGGTCCCCAAGACGATCGTGCTCGATTCGCTCATCCCGCCGGAACCATCGGGCGGCGCGCAGGCCGGGCGCGGCCGGTTTCCCTGGGCCGGACACATGGGACTGGTGATGCTGGAGGCGGTGCTCGACGAGCTGGAGGGAGCGGCCTCCGCGCTGGTCTTCACCAACACGCGCAACCAGTGCGAGCTGTGGCGGCAAGCCATCCTGGAAGCGCGGCCGGAGTGGACCGAACTTGTTGGCGTGCACCATGGCTCCCTGGACCGGGAGGAGCGCGCCGCCGCCGAGGTCGGGCTCGCATCCGGAGCGCTGAAGTGCGTGGTCTGCACCTCCAGTCTGGATCTGGGGGTGGACTTCACGCCCGTGGAGCGGGTCATCCAGGTGGGCAGTCCCAAGGGGGTGGCGCGGCTGCTGCAGCGGGCGGGCCGCTCCGGGCACGGTCCAGGACGCGTCAGTCGGGCCACGGTGGCGCCTTCCCATGCATTCGAGCTGGTGGAGTCCGTGGCGGCGCAGGACGCGGCCGCCGCCGGGGAGGTCGAGCCTCGTCGCCCAATTCTCAACGCGCTGGACGTGCTGGCGCAGCACATGGTGACGGTGGCGTTGGGGCAGGGGTTCACCGCGCAAGCCTTGTATGCTGAGGTGCGCACGACGGCGGCGTACGCCTCGCTTTCCCCGGCGGAGTGGGCGTGGGCGCTGGAGTTCGTCACGCAGGGAGGGCGGTCGCTCGCTGCGTATCCGCAGTATCGGCGCGTGGTGGACGAAGACGGCGTCTATGTGGTGCGCGACAAGGGGATAGCCGCGCGGCATCGCATGAGTCTGGGAGCAATCGTGAGCGACGCCGCGGTGCAGGTGCGGTTGGTGAAGGGGCCTTGCCTGGGCGCGGTGGAGGAGTCCTTCGTGGCGAAGCTGCGTCCCGGGGACAGGTTCCTCTTCGCGGGGCGGGTGCTGCAGCTCGTCCGCGTCCGGGAGATGACCGCCTACGTGAAGCGCGCCACGGGCCGCCCTACGGCCACGCCGGTCTGGAAGGGGGGACGCATGCCTCTGTCCACGGAGTTGTGCCGGGCCGTGCGGCGTCGGCTGGACGCAGCGCGTCGCGGTGTCTTCGAAGGGCCGGAGATGACGTGGATGCAGCCGCTTTTCGCCGTGCAGGCGCGGTGGTCGCGCATTCCCGCCATGGGAGAGCTGCTCATCGAGGAGACGACGAGCCGCGAGGGCCATCACCTTTTCCTCTACCCCTTCGAGGGGCGTCTGGTCCATGAAGGATTGGCGGCGTTGCTCTCGCTGCGGCTTTCGCGTTTTGCGCCGCGCACATACACCTGGAGCGCCAACGATTACGGCGTGGAGTTGCTTTCCGCGGAACCAGCGCCCCTGGACGAAGCCCTGGCGCAGGGCCTGTTCAGTCGCGCAACCCTGGTGGAGGACCTGGAGGCGAGTTTGAACCGGAGCGAGCTGGCCAAGGCCGGTTTCCGGGAAATCGCCCGGGTGGCCGGCCTCGTCTTTGCGGGATACCCCGGCAAGAACAAGACGACGCGGCAGGTGCAAGCCACCAGCGGACTCCTCTATGACGTGCTGGCCAAGTACGATCCCGAAAATCTCCTGTTGCTGCAGGCCCGACGCGAGGTCTTGGAGCGGCAGCTGGAACAGAGCCGTCTCGTCGAGGCCTTGGGGCGGATGGAGGTCGCCACCCTGAAGCGGACGCAGCCCCAACGGGTGACGCCTCTGGGATTCCCGCTCATGGTGGAGCGGTTGCGCAGCGGGACGATCAGTTCCGAAAAGCTTGCAGATCGCATCGCCCGGCTCACGACTCAACTGGAGCGCGCCGCCGACGTCTCCCTCGAGGCGCAGGATCACGCCGAAGGGGGTACGTCTGCGGCGAGGGATGAAGGCGATCTTCCGGATCGGGGGAAGCCGTAGTGAGCGCGTACGATGACTACCGCGTGGTGCTGGCGGGAGAAGCCGTACGGTTCATGAAAGAGCGCACCCTGTTCTGGGAGCGGGGGCGCACCTTGTTCGCGGCGGATCTGCATCTGGGCAAGGAGGCCTCCTTCCGGCGCGCCGCCGTGCCTGCGCCGGAGGGGCCTACGGCTTCGACATTGACGAAACTCGGTGAAGCCGTGCGCCGTGTGGACGCGGCGCGTGTGGTTTTGCTGGGTGATGTCTTCCACGACGCGGAAGCCCTGGCGTGGGCGGGGGCGCGTTTCGGAGCGTGGCGCGCTGCGTTGGGCAAGGAACGGGAAATCCTTGTGGTGGAGGGCAACCACGACCGTCGGGCGAACGTGGACGCGACCGTCTGGGGGGCCTGGGGCGCGGGGTATTCGTCGACGCCGGTGGTGGTGGGGCCGTTCCTCGCCCGGCATGACGAACCGGCTGGTCCGGCTTCTGTGGAGGACGCCGCCGGGACGTTGCACGTGCTGTGCGGCCATGTCCACCCCGGGTGTGTGGTGGGATACGGGCGCGAGCGACTCACGCTGCCGTGTTTCGTTTCGGGTCCTGCACGGACGGTGGCGCCGGCGCTGGGTGAGTTCACCGGACTTGCGCGGGTGCGTCCCGCTTCCGGAGATCGGCTTTTCGTGGTGGGGGATGGCGTCTTCCCGCTGCCGGCTGCGTCGTCTGTTCCGTCGTGACATGTGTTATCCGGGGGCGCTCTCAAACCGTTCCCGGCGGACGTTCCATGGTGAGCGTGGTCCTGTGTCCGTCGTCTTCCTCATGGAAGGGAGTGAAAGCGGCTTCGAGCTCCGCGGCCAGCGCCCGGCCTTTGGCCGTGGTGGCGACGACGTTGCGGGCAGGGTAGGGGGACTCCTTGCGCCGGGTCACGAGGCCGTCCAGTGCAAGCTTCTTGAAAGCGCGATTGACGACCATGGGCTGGTAGCCCGCAGCAGCGCCGACATCGAGTTCACGGAGCGCGCCGCCCTTTTCGCGTTCCATGTGGACGAGCATCAAGAAAAGGGTCGCAAACCGCATGGGGCATTTCTGGCTGACATCGTCCATTCGGGTGAGGGCTTCGCAGAGGCTGAGGAGGGTGGTCATGGCGCGATCTCCACGTCGACGTCAAACGTTTAACGTCGACGTTATAATAGGGGAACGAAACAATATGGAGCAATTACCATTGAAGCATCACTCATGTATCCGGGGCGCCGTCCACGAAGACGTCGTCGCAGCTGGAGGCGAAGCCCAGCTCCCAGAGCCGGCGCCGCCACGCCAACTCCTCCTCCTCCGTGACAGTGAGGTCGAGGAGGTCGTCCATGGGCTCGATGACGCCGAAGGCTTCCAAAGCGCGGAGCGTCTCGCTGAGGGTCTGCTCTACCGTGAGATGCTCCGTATCGGCGAACACGTCCGGCTGCTGGGGGATGTCATAGGGATCGGAGACGCCGGTGAAGTGCGGAATCTCGCCGGCGAGAGCGCGTTGATAGAGGCCTTTGACGTCGCGCTGGATGGCGGCTTCGAGGGAGCAGGCGCAGTAGATTTCGATGTAGTTGCCGATAAGCCGTCGGTTGAGCGCGCGGGTTTCAGCGTAGGGCGCAATGGCCGCCACGACGCTGATGACTTTATGCTTGTTGAGCAGATGGGAGACGAACCCGATGCGCTTGACGTTGATGTCGCGGTCGCGCTTGGTGAAACCGAGTTCCTGGCCGAAGTTGGTGCGAATGATGTCGCCATCCAGCAACTCGACGCGCAAGCCGCGGCGTTTGAGCTCCAGAAAGACGCGCCGGGAGAGCGTCGTCTTGCCGGAGCCGGAAAGACCGGTGAACCATAGGGTAAAGCTCATGAATATCGTCAGTCCTTGCGGGGTGAGCGCTGCGCAACGCTCTACCGCAAAGCGCCGGACGCGGCAAGCGCGCTGGACACTCCCTCGTCCGCCAGCCTGCAGGTCCATGCGACCCGAGGCGTGACGAATGTGCTTCGGAGTCTGGACAAGGGCATGCTTATACTTTACGGTGCAGACGTCCCACACGCGGCGTTGCATTCCGTGACCCCGTGGCGAACTTTCGCGCTGAGGAGCTCTCATGATCATGGATTCCACGAACTGCCGCATGCGCCCCTGCATCCGTGTGGCGCTGCGTTTTCGCCGCGTTCTCGTCGCGTTGCTGGTGGCCGCGGCCTCGCTCGCTCTCATTGCGCCGGAGCACGCCTTTGCGGAGAAGAAGTATCACATCAAGAACGACTTCATGCTCTCCCCCACCGTCGGCGCGTATTACGTGGTGCATGACGACGTGGACGCCGTGGTCACCTACGGCGTGCGAGGCGCCTACTTCTTCAATGAACACTGGGCTGCGGAACTGGAACTGCTGGGACACCACTTCTACATGAACAGCGACATCTCCGACGACGTCACGAACTTCCTGGCCAACCAGCGCGCCGAGTTGGAGGAAGCCGGCGAGGATACCTCCCATCTCTTCCTGCCCAGCCGTCGGGAGGAAACCTCCGGCTTCGGCTTCATGGTGGGACCGCGCTACAACTTCTTCCCTTCGGAAGTGGGCAGCCTCTACATCTCCACCGGCGTGGGCGGCGTCTTCACCGAGCACCCCGTGCCCTACGAAGCCGGCGAGTCCTTGTTCGCCTTCAAGACGGAACTCGGGCAAGACCTCGCCATCACAGACCACATCTCCTTCATGATCCGCCTCGCATACCGCCACATGGGCCCCATGGATGAAGACGGCCTTGACGCGCTCGGCGGCTCCTTCGGCATGGGCTACACCTTCTAGCCCCTCGCCGCCTTGCATGCAATACGCCGCCCCGGCTTGGCCAGGGCGGCGTTTTTTTGGGAAAACATGCGGGCATGGTTGAACTCCGTCCCTTGGGTCGGGGGGCCTGCCGTCGAGACCCTCCCTTGACGCGATATCCGCTCCGTCCGGGGACGCCCAGAACCGCCGCCAAAAACCAAGGCGCCCGCTGTCTGCGTGATGGGATGGCGTTGACCGCGACAACCGTGGCGCCGGCGCGACCACATCAACAGCAACGACAACAACAGGCCGGCGCCGATTGATCCCGCGGGACGCTCACATCTCCACGCCGTGCTGCGCCGGCAGTCCCAGCGACGCGGGATGCTTACGGTTCACCATCTCCGTGACGAGGTCCGCGCGGTCCTCCAACCACTGCGGCAAGCCGCGGCCTGTCAGCACCACGTGCGGCGGCGGCGCTTCCTTCCCCGCCACGACGCCGGCCAGCGCCAGCACCTTCTCCAGTTCCTCCCGCATCAGCAGGCCGGAGCCCAGGGCGTAGAGTGCTTCATCCAGCACCAGCAAGGTCGGCGGTTGCGCCGCGCCGAGTTTGTCCAGCGCCCACGCGGTCACACGCTGCGCCGCCTCACGGTGGCGTGGGAAGTCCTTTTCGTTCCTGTAAAATCCCAGACCGCCGGGCAGGAACGCCTCGCCCAGGGTCTGCTTCAGAAAAGCCTGTTCCCCGGCGGCGTCGTCGCGCTTGAGGTACTGTCCCACGGCGACGCGTCCGTCCTGGCCCAGGTTGCGCATTACCAGACCCAACGCCGCGGTGGTCTTGCCTTTGCCTTCGCCGGTGTTCACGATGATCATTTCATACTCGTTGGGGGGTGAACGGTGGTTTGGAGGGAGCGCTCCCCCGACCTCGGCGTCGCCAGGCGAAGGGGGCTCGGGTCATCGATTCGAATGGGGTGAACGCGGCCGGCTCGTGTCCCGCGGTCCTCCGGGTCACGGGCCATGGTGGAACGACTGCGGACGCCGGACTTGGGCGTGCGTACGGAGTGAGGCGTCAGCCGCTGATCCTCAGCTCGTGAGGGCGTTCATGGCGACGCCGGGGATGGCCCGGCCGCACTGCGGACAGGCGGCGTAGGCGCCGGGGGTGACGCGGAACCCTTGACGTTTGATGAGCAGGGCCTCGCAGTCCGGGCAGAAGGTGTCGTCTCCGGGATGTCCCGGCACATTGCCCACATAGACGAAGCGCAGGCCGGTCTCCTTGCCGATGGCGTAGGCGCGCTCAAGGCGTTCCACCGGGGTGGAGCCGCGGTCGGTGAGTTTGTAGGTGGGGTGGAACCGGGAGATGTGCCACGGCGTCTCGGCGCCCAGCTCGTCATGGATGAAGCGCGCCATCCGGCGGAGCTCTTCGTCGCTGTCGTTGGCGTCGGGGATGAGCAGCGTGGTCACTTCCAGCCACCAGCCCAGCTTGCGAATGTGCTTCAGGTTTTCCAGCACGGGAGCCAGGGAGGCGTTGCAGCGCTGTGCATAGAATTCCTCGGTGAAGGCCTTCAGGTCCACGTTGGCGGCATGCGTCACGTCGGCGAGGCTTTCCAGGCACTGCGGCGACATGTAGCCGTTGCTCACCAGCACGTTCTTCACCCCGGCTTCCACGGCGAGCGTGGCCGTGGCCAGCACCAGCTCGTAGAAAATGGTGGGCTCCGTGTAGGTATAGGAGATGGAGGCTGCGCCTACCTGGCGGGCTTTCTCCACGATGGTTTCCGGCGCGATGGCTTCTCCTTGCACGGCGTCGGGACCACGCTCCTTCGGCGGCATGGAGATGGAGTAGTTTTGACAGAATTCGCAGGAGAGGTTGCACCCCATGGTTCCCAGGGAAAGACTGTGCGAGCCCGGATGGAAGTGATACAGCGGTTTCTTCTCGATGGGGTCCAGATTCAGCGCGACCACTTTGTCCATCACCAGGGTCTTCAGCTCGCCGTCTTTGTTGATGCGCACGCCGCACAGGCCGGTTTCGTCGGGCTGGATGCGGCAGAACTGGCGGCAGAGGTGGCAGAGCACGGTGGTGGAATCGGGAAGATTCTTCCAGAGCAGGGCGGGATGCATGGCGGCTCCTGGAGGCTTGGCGGCGTGGGGAAGCAGCGGGAATCGTACGAAGGACGGTCATCAACGGGGCGCGGGGACGGGGATCTCCGGAACGATGATGTACTGGTTGGGGACCACGCTGTCATTGGAGCCAGCAGTGGAACCATCCGAGGACCCCTTGGAGGAGTCGTCGTCCTTGGCGTCCGGGCGGACCCGGATGACGGTGTCCTGGTCCGGGCCCGAACGGATGATCATGGAGTCCGTATCCGAGAACGTGCCCACCCGGGTGTCGCGACGGGGGGCGGCGTGGGAGCGCGCGTCTTCGGAAGATTCGCTTGCCGAGGAAGCCATGGCGGCCGCCTCGGAGGCGGCCCGTTCCTGAGCCCGCGCCGGGGTTTCGCCCACCACGGAAAGCGCTGCGCCGACCAGCAACACCGCCACGGCCGTGATTTCGAGCAGGGAGGCCTTCCGCATGGCGCGGCGGATGGATTGCAAAGACAAGCGGTCAGCCAGGGATGAACCGTCACGCATGCGCGTCTCCTTGTGGTGCGTCTGTTGAATTGGTACTATACCTCGCATGGAAAGACTTGAAAACCCATCCGAAAAGAAATACCCTGCATCGCTTCCCGTCAGTGAGAAAGTGAGGAGTTTCCAGAATGGTTGAACGCTCCAAAGCGTACGCGCAGGCCGGGGTCAGCCTCGAAAAGGGGGAAGACCTGGTCAAGCGCATCAAAGCCATGGTGAGCAGCACGCACACCAAAGGCGTCGTGTCGGACATCGGCGGTTTCGGCGGTCTCTTCCGACCGGATCTCGGCGAGTTCAAGGACCCCCTGCTGGTGGCCGCCACAGACGGCGTGGGCACCAAGCTCAAGCTCGCCTTCGCCTTCAACCGTCACGACACCGTGGGCCGCGATCTGGTGGCCATGAGCGTCAACGATGTCCTGGTGCAAGGCGCCACCCCCCTCTTTTTTCTGGACTATTTCGCCACTGGCTCCCTGGATGTGGGCGTGGCGGAACAAGTCATCCAAGGCGTGGCGGACGGCTGCAAGGAAGCCGGCTGCGCTCTGCTTGGCGGCGAAAGCGCCGAAATGCCCGACATGTATCCCCAAGGGGAATACGACCTCGCCGGCTTCTGCGTCGGCATTGTGGATGACGCCAAGATCGTGGACGGCTCCTCCACGCGCGTCGGCGACGTGGTCATCGGTCTCGCTTCCTCCGGTCTCCATTCCAACGGCTACTCCCTGGTGCGTCGCTTGCTGGAGGAACACGGCGCACGCGGCGAAGACCCCTTCCCCGGCACGGACAAGACCTTCGCCGACATTCTGCTGGAGCCCACGGTCATCTACGTGCGCACCATGCAGAACCTCATGCGCGATTTCGACATCAAAGGCATGGCCCACATCACCGGCGGCGGTTTCTTCGAGAACATCCCCCGCTCCCTCCCCCGCGGCGTGCAGGTGCAGCTCACCTTCGGCGCGTGGGAAATTCCACCCGTCTTCCATTGGGTCCGCGAGCAAGGCGAACTCTCCTGGCGGGAGATGTTCAATGTCTTCAACTGCGGCGTCGGTTTCGTCTGCGTGGTGGACAAGGACCAGGCCAGCGACGTCATGGACAGGCTAGCAGCCCTGGACCAGAAGGCCTTTCAGCTTGGCGTGGTGGAGCAGCGCAAGCGCAAGGACGGCGACAGCGTCCTGATGGACAACTTGCCCACCTGAGGACCCAGCCCACCCCGACATTTTGCCGACACCCACCCGCTTTCCGCCGCCTGCTGTTGGCGCGATGGTCCGATGACCGGCCGTCGCGCCAACGTTTTTTTTTCTCTGGCAGATTTCTTGCTCTCTTCTGAATCCAGCTCACTGGGGGGAAAAATCCGCCCACTCCCCCCTGCGTCAGACCAATCAGGAGAAAGCAATGCGACTGCAATGTCCTGTCTGCGCCATGCAAGGCGCCGCCCCGAACTCCTTGGAAGGTCACGCCATCCAGTGCCCGGGATGCGGCGCGGTGGGGTACGCCGCGCGCCGTCCCGGCGGCCTCGCCAACCTCGTCCCGGAGCTCTTCGACGCTCTCGAATCCCAGACGGACGACGTCCCCCACCACGTTGCGACATCGGAACTCGCCGAGTTGATGACAGTGGAGGCCGAGCCGACAAACGGACCCGCCGCCGCGTGCGCGGGCCTCTGGGACGGCGCCGAAGCCCCGGACCTTGCCGCCACCTCCCGCACCCTGGAGGACTTGGCGAATCTCATCGACGGGTTGCCCCCGGAACGCCTCGTGGAGACGTGGGGCGAAGCCATGCGGCGTCCCGGTCGCGTCGATGCGCCTGCACAGGCGCACCATGCGCCGCATCATCATCTTGTGGACCATGCGGGCCTTGCGGATTCCGCAGCCCCTGCAGCCCCCGCGGATCTGGCGGATCTGGCGGACACCCGGCCGAACGAACCGCTCACCGCGCCGTTTCTGTGCGCGTGCGGCTATGGTGTGGACGCACCCGAGCGACTGCGCGGCCGTCGCGCCGTCTGTCCGCAGTGTGAAGCCATCCGCGTGGTGGGCGAGCCGGTTCTGGGCGGCGGCGTGGATCTGGAAGCCGTACGCCGCGCTGTGCTCCAGGCGCGCAGCCGCGCTGCTGCGCCGCCAGAAGGAGAATCCGCACCCCCTTCCACCGAGGACGGCCTATCGCGTGGGGAAGTCGCTGTGGGCGCGACGTCCGCAGAGGATCACGGCTGGTCCCCCGGCGTGGACGCCTCGTGCCTGCAAGCCCTGCTGGACAACGAACTCGGCGTGGTCAAAATGCGCTCGATCCATCCCGGCGGCTGCGAGATAGCGCGCTGGGGACTGCCCTTGCGCGCCGGCGACGCCACGCGACTCCGTCTCCTGCCGGCCCCCGGCGCAGGGGACGATCTCGGGAATTTCGACGGAGAGGCCGCGCCCTCCCGCGAGCTGCTGGACGGCGCAGGCGTGCTCTCGGCCGTGGTGGTGCAGGAGACGCGCGGCAACCTCCGGCTCGCCTTCACCGGAGTGGATCAGACCCAGCGGCGCAAGCTCACGGCGCTGACGGCGCGGCTGGCGCAACGCGGCAACGCCGCGCACATCCAGGCCTGGGCGCAAGGGTTCTGAGGCCGTCTTCATCCCTCATGGAAGGCGGTGCGCTTCCCCTGTAGGCCGGCTTCCTCACTCGTGGGCGGCTTCCTCGGCGAAACGCAGGGCGAGGGTGGAATCGTAGTTGACAAGCATGGCTTGCGTGTCCGTGAACCGGCGGGGGTCGGGGTCGTTTTCGTAGACATGGATGAGAAAGCGCAACTCGCTGTCGTCCAGCTCGGCGGCGTGGTTGCTGGCAAGGCGGCTGCAGACGGCCCGGGCTTGCCCCTCCGGGAGCCGCGCGCGCACCACCTGGAGGCAGGCGGTTTCATAGCGCTCGGCAAGGGTGGGCGGTGGCGGCGGCGGTTTCGGACACCCGGCCAGGACGAGCAGGCCTGTCAGGGCCACGAAACCGGCGGCGCAGGCGAGCCGGCGGCGGACGCCGCGGTCGCGCCCGATTCGATGGAAACGGAGGAAGCGGTGGCGCGTCGTCATCATCACTCCTGTTTCTTGTTCCTGGAGCGATCCGCGTCACGCTATGTGGCGGCCACGCGGAGAAACTCCTCGTAAGTCGTCTTGCCAGAAAGCACTTTGACGGCGGCGTCCATCTTCAACGTCCGCAAGGAGCCCCGCGCCACGGCGTCGCGGGCTATCTCCACGCTGGAGGCGTTGCGCAGGATGAGATCCTGCACGCGCGCATCCACCCGCAAGACTTCATAGATTCCGAGACGGCCCTTGTAGCCGGAATCACCGCATTGGGCGCAGCCCCGGCCGCGGTGGAAGCGGGTTTCGCCTTGCTTCAGGCGCGCGCCCAGCGCTTTCACGTGTTCGGGGTTGGGTTCGTAGCTCTCGGCGCAGTCCGCGCAGATGCGACGCACAAGACGTTGCGCCACGGCGGCCAGCAGCGTGGAAGCCACGAGGTAGGGCTCCACACCCATCTCCACGAAACGGGTCACGGCGCCGGCGGCGTCGTTGGTGTGCAGGGTGGAGAAGACGCGGTGCCCCGTGAGCGACGCTTCCACGGCCACGTTGGCGGTCTCCGCGTCACGGATCTCACCCACCATGATGACGTCCGGGTCCTGCCGCAGGATGGAGCGCAAGCCCGAAGCGAACGTCATGCCCGCGCGGCGGTTCAACTGCGCCTGCGCCACCGTGGGCATCTGGTACTCCACCGGATCTTCCAGAGTGATGACGTTGATCTCGGGATCTGCCACCTCGGCGAGCAGCGAATAGAGCAGGGTGGTCTTGCCGCTGCCGGTGGGGCCCGTGGCGAGGACCATCCCGTACGACTTGTGAGAGGCCTCGCGCAGTTTTTCCATTTCGCCGGGGTGCAAACCCAGCTCATCCAGACTCAAGGCCTTGGCGCTTTGGTCCAGCAACCGCATGACGACTTTTTCCCCGTGGATGGTGGGGAACGTGGAGGTGCGCACGCTCACTTCGCGTTCCTGCGCGCGGAAGGTGAAGCGGCCGTCCTGTGGGACGCGGGTGATGGAGATATCCATGTTCGAGAGCAGCTTGAGCCGGGAGACGAGGGCCGGGTAAGCCGAACGCGGCGGCGCGAGGATTTCGTGGAGGACGCCGTCCAGCCGCAAGCGCAGGCTCACGCGCTCCTTCTCCGGTTGGAGATGGATGTCGCTCGCTTTCCGGTTGAGCGCCTGGAGGAGGACGGAGTTGACGAGACGCACGATGGGCGCTTCCTCGGCGGCGGCTTCCGCCGTGATGGAGAGCGCATGATGGGTCGTTTCGTCCTCGTCGCGCTGGGCCTCCACGTCATCCATTTCCATTTCGTAATCGTGCAGGATGTCCGCTTCCGGCTCATGGAATTCGGTGTCGTACAACGCTTTGACCAGCGTCTTGAACTCGGCTTGGGTGCAGATGACCGGCTCCACGTCCAGGCGGGTCGCCTCGGTGACGAGGTCCAGCGCAAAGATGTCCGTGGGGTCCGTGGTGGCCACGCGCAGGAGGCGTCCCGAGCGTTGCAGGGGGACGACCATGTGCTGCCGCGCGGCTTCCTCCGGGACAAGGGCCTTCAGGCTCGGGTCCGCGTGGTATTTCTGCGGGGTGTAGATATCCACGCGGAGCTGCTGCGCGATGGCTTGGAGGATGGCGTCTTCGGAGAGGATCTTGCTGTCGATGAGGTATTGTCCGAGACGCTGCTTGCGACGGCGGTGCTCCACCAGGGCGCGTTCCAGCTGGGCGGGGCTCAGCAGGTCGGCGTCCACCAGAATTTCCCCCAGGCGCTTGCGGTTGGCGCGGGCGGGGGCGGCGTGCGATTGCATTGGGGGCGAATCCTTGGCGGCGTGAGGGGGGAACAAGGGCCGCGCGCGTCATGAGCGCAGCGGCGCAGTCTGCCGATTCTTCATGAACAATACAATAAAGGACCCAAGGCTTCAAGCGGAGGACCGATTTTGGACGATTCCGCGATAGCTGCCCAGCGTGACCCTCGGCTGGGCCGGACGAGTCCGGCGGCCTGGACGGCGTTGCAGAGGGGAACGCAGCAGCCTGACGCGTCATTGACCCTTCGCGCGTGGGCCCGGCGCGTTACCCGGAATCGCATGAAGCGGGGCGGCTCATGCCTGTGGCGGTCGGTCCGGCGAGTGGGCTGGGCGCGCGGGGTTGTTGACCACGGCGGCAAGCAGCAGGGCTTCGGCTTCCGGGGAATCCACCGGCCTGGAGAACATGAAGCCCTGGGCGTGATCGCAGTGCAGGGTGCGCAAGTGGTCCAGCTGGACCTGCCGCTCCACGCCCTCGGCCACCACGCGCAGCCCCAGCGACTGCGCCAGGGAGATGATGGTCCGCACGATCTGGAGGTTTTCGGGTCTGGCGGTGTCGGAGACGAAAGCGCGGTCGATCTTCAGCACATCCACGGGGAAACGCTGCAGGTACGCCAGGGAGGAATAGCCGGCGCCGAAGTCGTCGATGACGAGCCGCACGCCGTGGGCCTTGAGCTGGCGCAACCGTTCCAGGGAGCGCTCCATGTCCCGCACCAGCACGCTCTCGGTGATTTCCAGCCGCAGCCGGCCGGGTTCAAGGCCTTCTTCGCGCAGGATGGTCGTCACGGTCTCCACGATGTCGGCTTGCTGGAGTTGCTTCGCTGAGAGGTTCACGCTGATCTGCAAGCCGTTTTCCCGAGGGATGATCGCCAGCCAGCGGCGCATCTGCGCAGCGGCCTTGCGCAGGATGGTTTCGCCCAGGGGTATGATGAGGCCGGTCTCTTCAGCGATGGGGATGAAGGCGTTGGGGTGGAGCACGCTGTTGTCGGCGCATCGCCACCGCGCCAGGGCTTCGAAGCCGATGAGCCGTTCCGTGGCCACATCCACGATGGGCTGATAGTAGGGGGTGAGCTGGTCCATCTCCAGAGCGTGGCGCAGCTCGCCTTCCATTTCCACCAACGCGCGGGCGCGGCGCCGCATGGAGGGGGAGAAGAACTTGAAGCGGTTCTTGCCGGCGTCCTTGGCGCGATACATGGCGATATCCGCGTCGCGGACGATATCCGCCGGGGTGGCGTAGTCGGCGGTCTTGGCCACTATGCCCACGGAGGCGGAGCTGTATATCTTCCGCCCCTGGAGGACGAAGGGCGGGGCCATGGCGCGGCGTATGCGTTTGGCCACCGTGGTGGCTTCGCGGGGCGTGGGGATCTCTTCCAGGAGGATGGCGAATTCGTCCCCGCCCAGGCGCGCCACGGTGTCCATGTTGCGGACGCAGACAGAGAGTCTTTGCGCCAGTTCGCAGAGCATGGCGTCGCCGGCGGGGTGGCCCAGGGAATCGTTCACCCATTTGAAGCGGTCCAGGTCGATGAGCAACACGGCGAAGCGTCGCTCCGGGGTGCGTTTGGCGCGTTCCATGGCGCGCTCCAGCCGGTCCAGGAAAAGCACGCGGTTGGGCAGGCCGGTCAGCGCGTCATGGAACGCCTGGTGGGCGAGCTGTTTCTCGAAAGCCTTGCGTTCGGAGATATCCGTATAGATGACGTACGCGCCGGTAATGGTCTCACCGATACGCACCGGATGCTCCACCAGGGAGACAGGGACGGTTTCGCCATCACGACGGCGGCGACGCGTCTCCAGACGAACGGCTTCGCCGGCGAGCACGCTGGCGCGGATGGACTCCGCTTCTTCGCGCAAGTCCTCCGGGACGAGGATATCGAAAGTGCGCTGGTTGAAGATCGCTTCGGCGGAGTAGCCGAAGAGCGTTTCGAAGCTGTGGTTCACGTCCACGATGCGGCTGTCCGTGTCGATGAGGGCGATGGCGAGGGGGGAGCGTTCGAAGAGTTGGCGGTAGTAGGCGCGCTGGACGTCCAGGCTGGCCTCCGCTCCAGGCAGGCGGGTGGCGTCGATGAGGCAGGCCAAGCTGCGGTCGCTCCCCGGGATCATGGAGACGGTGGCGGAGGCGTGGAGGATCTCGCCGTTGCGGGTCATCACGTCGCATTCGTACGTGCGCGGGGCGGAGGCTGGATCCCGGCGGCGCATGGTGTGGTACTGAAGCAGCCGGGCGCGGTCTCTGGGGGCGACCAGCTCGGTGAACGGCAAGCGGCCTTCCACGTCCTCCTTGGCGAACCCCGTGAGCTTGACGAACTCGTTGTTCACCAAAGCGATGGTGGCGTCCGCTTCGATGATGACCGTGGGCGCGCCGGTGTTCTCGAAGAACGCCTTGTACTGCGCTTCCAGCTGTGGCGGGGGGGTGCGGTTGGACACGAACGAAGGCGCTCCCGGCAGAGACATGAGCACGCCGCGCCGCCACTGGCGGGGGAGTGTTCCCAACACGGGCGGGGCGTGCTATCGTGAAAAACTGCACGACGCGCGTTCGTCCCTCATGGGAAGGCGTGCTGAAGGGATATCGACTCTTCGTTTGATGCGGCAAACCCGAGGGATTGTCAAGATCGGCGAACCAGCCGGCGTCTCCCTCAACCCCCAGGAGTTCCTGGCGCAGAGTCCATGCAGAAGCGCATCGTCACCCCTTTTTCCCTGCCGGTCTTCGCGTTCGCCGGCGCAGCGCTGCTGGGCGCCGGCGCGCTCTGTCTGCCCGCATGCACCCACGCCGGGGAGATGGCTTTTCTGGACGCGCTCTTCACCGCTGTCTCCGCCGTGTGTGTGACCGGGCTCATCGTGGTGGATACGGGGAGCCATTTCACCCTCTGGGGCCAAGCCGTCATCCTGCTGCTCATTCAGCTGGGGGGGCTTGGCATCATGAGTTACACGAGCCTGGCGCTCATTCTGCTGCGACGGCGGGTCTCGTTGACAGACCGGCTCGCCGTGGGCATGAGCATGCTCCACGACCCCTCCTTCGATCTGGGCCGCTTCCTCAAGCTGATGATTACCGGCGCGTTGGCCGTGGAGCTGGCCGGAGCAGCGGCGCTCTACACGCTCGGCGGTGGAGCCTACCCGGATTTTTCGCTGTTCTCCGCGGTGTTCCACAGCGTGAGCGCATTCTGCAATGCTGGCTTTTCCCTGCAGGCGCAGAGCCTGACGCCGTGGTCCGGCGCCTTGGGGGTGAACATCGTCTTCATCATATTGATCACGGCGGGAGGGCTCGGCTTCACCGTCTTCAACGAGCTGGGCCACATGGTCCTGGCGAAGT
>CAYVWB010000025.1:0-53700 GCA_964455395.1 uncultured Desulfovibrionaceae bacterium | reverse complement strand
GATGGTACGAGAAAATTCTACCTTTCAGAACCACTTTTTTGCGGGGGGATTACCAAACCACCCGCCCAACCAAAGCCAGAGGAGTGGCCAACTGGACCCTCCAGAAGTGAGGATCGGCTCCTTTTTGCATTTCCGTGCGCCTATTCTGTCTCGGGAAGGGTCATGCAATGGCTGCAGCGCACGACTTAGGTGAGGAGCAAACCATGTCATGCGTCCTCCACAAAAGGACAGCCTTCTTTAGTCATCCGTGCGAGTAGTCTGACCAAATGCAAGGATTGTTTCTCAGAGGGAATTTTTATTGGGATACTCATGGCAACATGCATGATTTCCAGGTCCTTAGGAGACCCATAGCTGTTCGAACGACACCAGTCCATGGCTCTTCTCCAGAACATAGGGCCTAACTCGACAACTTTTGCTTGAGCCAGGACGGTGTTGTCGATCTCCTGTGTCTTCTTTGCATCCTTCTTTCTGGCTCTTGTCTCACCAGTGCTGACCAGTTCCTTTTCAAGAGATTCAGGAATGCCCACAGGGAGGTCGCGTACCCTGTCCCAGCATCCTGGCTTCTTGGCCCATTCCGTGACATTGCTGATGCCTTCCGGAGGGTTGGTTATGACTGTATGCACACAGGATGAAATTTCCACGAGTGCCTCATGCAGTCCGGGGGGAATATTTTGCCTTTTCCATATGGCTTCGAAGTCAATATTGTTACCTTTGGATGAAACCATTTCTGCGAGCTTGGAAATGGAATAGGCTACTATATTCGCCCTGTAGCCTCCATCATACCAGGGTTGGCTGGAGACGATTTTCTCCATGCGGCGAAAGATTATTGCCCTCGCAACTGTACACCGATACCAGTACTCGTTGAACTGGTCACTGTCTGCGTCCCAGCGGACACCTATGACGTTGGCGAACTTGGCGAAGTTGAACTGAGCGCCCTTGCTCACGATGTGGGGGATGCCTTCCCATACATTTTCGAACTTGGCTAAGTCAGTCTTGGTAAAGAGCTGATGGCGAGGGTATTCTTGACGGAATTTTTTTTTCTGGGCCGGCGTCATGAGAGACTGTTCATCAAGGTACTGACCGCGGGCCCGTTCGTAGAACCATTTTGTCTCCCGAAAGGTACCATCAGGAGATGGCGCATATATTCGCCTCGAAAACTCCTCCAGCCTGACGTGGAAGGGGTGATTTGAGAAGAAGTCGGCTGCATTCACCTTGTTCTGTGTGTTGGCGTATTCCGAAATGCGCGGAACAACCTTCATGGCCCGATCGGGCTCCACAATGGAGAGCTTCATCTGTACGAAGATCTTCGAGATAGAGGTTTTGGCCTTTTCATGCGCAGTAAAAATGGATGCCGTAGTCTGGCCACCATTGACGATTTGCAGGTTCTTGAGCCTTGTGATATGCATCGTCCCATCGATGTTTCTTGTCTCTACGGCCTCGGCCGTCGCCGTGATACCGTTGTTATATGCGAAGAACATGTCCGGCTCGTTCTGGATGGTGTTACGCATGCCCTTGTTGACCTTGCCCCGAAACTGCAGAAAACAGCGTACGTTTTGTTCCAACAGTCTCGCGCCCCAGCGATCATAAACTGCAGCCAGCAGCTCACCGGGCACTACAGTCAGATAAGCCTCGTACTGCGCATCTTCAAGGTGTGCTGGCAGGCAGGGCAGTATCGCTTCGAAATCCTTTTCCAGGTCGATATCCAGATCTTCCTTACCCTTCCCGGACATCACCATGCGATGAAGCCGCGAAATGTCCCAGACATTGTAGGTGACCGGGAGCCCAGCTACACTGCTCTCTTCCATACCTTCGACACGTTCGCTCAGGTTACGGTTACTGATCAGCACCAGGCGAACACGGCGAATGATCCCCTTGCGTTGGTTGATCATCTGGGCGACACCAAATCCGTGTGATGACTCCTCAAGCTTGGTATAGAAATCGTCCTTGAGGCTGAAGGAGAGAAATCGTTCGACCCGCCTGAAAATGCGCTCAATATCAGTCTTGGTCAGCGATTCCAGCGCATCATCCTGGTTGAAGTCACTTGCGATAAGTGTCAAAATTCCTTCGGTTTCGGCCGGATCCCCAGCGTAGCCATCCACCTGAATGCCGCGATTTATGGTTGAACGGAACGGCGTATGATCGAAGGCGTCAAACTCTCCGGCCTCCAGAAGGTACTCTGAAAAGATTTCAACGAAGCTGTTTTCTGAGAACTGACGGTCAGCGCTTGCCGCGCCCCAGACATCCTGCATGAAAGACTTATGAAATTCGTCTATTTCGTATGTCACAACGCACCCTCCAGAATAGTCACCAGAGATGTTGCTTCAATTTCGAAATCCCGGCAGGCGGACAGATCGAGCGTATAGTTCAGTTCCCGGACTCCAGCGGGCAGTGAGCCCGGAACCAAGCGGGGGAATGAATCCTCCACGGCAAAGGTGCTCTGTCCAAGCAGCAGGAAAAGGTCTTTTTCATAATCGTGCAGATCGGAATAACCCCAGCTGGTAAGCCGCCCTTCGAAGAGATCCAGGGATTCTGGTTGCCTGCCCATGAGCGTGTCGCGCATTTGCTTCACAAGGTCATCCAGGCTGAAGCTGTCGGGCTGCCCCCCTGATGACCGGCTGAGCTCATGGACTACCAGAAAGAGGCGGGCGTAATTACCTGTGTCGAGCTGGCCCTCCGAGCTGATTCTGACCCTGGCAGGGGAGGTGCCCGCCCGGGTCTTGATCTCGACAGCCGTATTCGAGACTGAAAAATCTTTCTCTCCTTCACCACCTATCGGCCCTTGCCAGAAGCTGATGGCCTCCATCGGTTCAAAGCGGGGCAGCAGGATATCCCGCAGAAAGACGAGTTCGCCGATGAGTCCCTTCTGCTCCTCTTCGGTGAGTTTGTCCGTGCGCCCCTGTTTCATGAGCTGCTGCCAACGCCAGAGCCGGTTGATGGTTGTGCCCAGGGCGGTTGATTCGTCCGGACAGTGCCGCGTGGCATCCAGCAGATCGCAGCACAGGCGGAAGAAGAGATCACTGTTGACCTGTTCACGAAGCGCAAGGACAATCTGCTGTCTGCCAGTGTCCGGTATCAGATGCTCGGTAAGCTCCAGTCCCTTGACCACTGGCAGGCTCAGTCGCCTGTCTCTTGAGAACTGGTCGAACTGCATGATGAGAAGACATCGCTGCAGGTAGTCCCGCCCCCAGAAGAACTCGAAGGGATGGCTCGGGTCGGTTCGCCGCACGCTGTAGTTGGCTGGGTCGGCCGGTCTGGCTATGGGAGTCCAGGGATTGTCAGTCATCGACATCCTCCAGCTCCTCGTCCATCTCGGCGCGGAACTGCTCATTCCACCATGTAGTATTCACCACGTAGCCTACTGTTTCCTCTTCACGCTCCGATTCAGGAAAACTGATGCCCCATGTTGTCACACCATCGGCCACATGGCCGAAATCCCCTCCGGCAATGCGCAGCACATGCAGCACAAGGAGCGGCTTGGTTCTTCTGCTGCGAAATTCAAGGTCTGGAACTGATCTGCCCCTGTTGCCCTCAGAGGCAAGAAAATCGAGTTTGATCTGCTTCACCAAGTCAGGATCCATGCCGATGTGTTCGACCGGCCGGCTCGCGACTCGCTGTTTGGCGCCTATCTGGATGAACTCGCTGCAGGTCTTCTTGCCGGCTCGACGTCGTGGGCAGACGACGGGAAATCCGAACAGATCACTCTCTACGTATTCCTGACCGTCGGAAGGCTGTTCGTCGATGCTGCCCTTGTTGATGAGCACTACGTCCCAAAAGGGCAGTTCATCCTCCTGCCTCGCCAGAATGTAGTTCCGTACAGGCTCAATCTGGGTTTTCAGGCTCAGGGAATGGTTATCGAAGGCCAGCAGATAGTCCAGAACCATTTTGGCCGGCACATTTCGCCAAAGATAATTGTCTTGGCTGCGCTCTCTGTCGGGATCACAGGTGGCCTTGCCCCCCATACGCTGCACTAGCCTCGCCATGGCCAGACGATTGTGTTCTACCTTTTCCGGCTTCCGCCAGATGGTATGTGTCTCGATGTACCTGTTGGACAGGCCGATCTGGACAGTCACCCGCTGGGCGTTGCGCATCTTGTTTCTGGCTGTAACGATAAGGGAATCCGGGTGACTGCGTACCTTGAGGCCGAAGTCGATTGGCCTGAGCCTGACTTGTTCCATTTCTCGGATCTCATCGCGAAGCTCCTCCAGGGATCCTGTAATATGTTCATACCAGCCAGCAGCTTCTTCGGTCATCCAAACCCGACACAGGTCATCATACCCAAACCGATAGCCGAACCAGCGGCCCATTTGCATGAGGGTATCGTACATCATGGAATTTCGCAGAAAGTAGCTGACAGAAAGGCCCTCCAGGGTCAGACCGCGCGAGAGGCCAAAACCGCCCACGGCGATGACATTCAGCCCGTTATCCGCATGATCCCGATAGCTGAGAGCTCCTGCTGATCGGCTGTTGACCTCAATAACCATGATAGGGGAGATGGACTCGAGAAGTCTGGACTGCACCGCCGGCCAGTCGAATTCGAGATTGCTGAACTCCCGCTCCCAGGTCTGGTGCAGGGTGGCTACACGATCATTCTGCAGCGCTCTTTCGGGTGATTTCGAGGCTTCGAAGCGAATCCTCTGCTCCAGTCGCCACAGATACTCATGGACATGGTTACGAATCTGTCCCTGCAGCGAGATGAAGCGCGATGCGTTGATCATCATCGAGTTGTGGCTGCCTTTATGACCGCGCAGCAGGCGAATGGCTCTGGCAAGGATGAACGTCCTGACGGCTTCCTTCAGGCTTTCGGGCATGGAGACCAGGACATGATCAATTTTATGGATCAAAGGCAGAAAGTCTTCGTTGTCTTGGATGTGCCTGACATGCTCCCCTTCCTCTTCTTCAGGAAAGACACGGCTGGCGCCGAAGTAATTGGTAGGTGCATCCAGAGTGACGATGAAGTCCCTGGGGAAAAGGTCTTCACCGATCATATCGCTGACTGTTTCAGGGTCAATGAAGATGTTGGCGAAAGGAGTGGCCGTGTAGCCCACGTAGCAGCGCCGTTCGAAGAGTTCGAGAAGCTCCCTGATCAGGGAATTGATTCTCGACGCCTTGTCTGGGGATGCGCAGATGTCGATGGACGCGTTGTCCGCTTCGTCATCGATGAGCAGCATGGGAGAATTGATTCTCCCCCCCGAGACGTTGTGCTCCTTCAACCAGTTGATGAGGTTATTGAGGGTGTTGGTGTTCTTCTTGATGACCAGAATGGTCGGAGTTTTAAGGTCACGTAATTGAATTCCTACTGCTGAGGCCGTAGCTTTATTGAAATCCTTGACACATGTAGTCAGGGTGAATGGCTTGTGCTTTCTGTCTATGTTGCCGACACCCACGAAACGACTGTCACGGTTCGCTTCCATGCTCGAACTGTCCTTGCCGACAAAGCCCTCGTCGATACGTTCCTGGGTCTGGTTGCGCAGGCTGTTCTGGATTCCGGCAATAACTATGATGAGTTTGTAGCCGGCATCGGCAGCTTTACATATGAGGCCTGTGTAGTTGGCCGTCTTCCCGGACTGGACGTGACCGACGACCATTCCACGGCGATTCCATCCACCTTCCTTGCTGGGATTCTCGAGCAGGTCCAGCGTGCGATCAGTGACCTCGTCGATCTTGGCAATGACTTGGGGGGGGAAGCTCTTCTGCGCCAGTAAATGGCGATAGCGGTTCCAGTAGTAGAAATCGATTTCCTGACGAGCATCGGCCAGCCACGGAGCGAAATCCTCCTGGATGACCCAGCCAGCTGAAACTGTCACATCCAGATTGCCCTCGAACTCTCTTGCCAGATTCTCGAGTTCTTCATCGCCTACCTCGAATCCGGGGATCCTCCTGAAATTGGCCAGCGTCTCTCTTATTACTTCGGGGGTTACCGCCTTCAGTTCGTAAAGAACCCCTCTGGCGGCGCCTCGCAGCATCTCAGCAGACATTCTGGATCTCATCCCTCCTGTCCAGCAGTGCCTGGACGGTTTCCATATTATTTCGGTAGGGGTCAGTTCTCGCGAGGATTTCAAGAATCGCATCCACCTCGAGCCCCTGACTGAGAAAACTGTCGACAGCGATGTCCAGCAGTTCCTTCAGGATGTCTTCGGGGATATCGCCAGAGCACATACCCTCGGCATTTCCAGCCGCATCGGCGAAAAAGGCATCGACTGGGAAGCATTGCTCGACGGCTTTGATCACGGCATTGAATCGATGGGCATGCTCTACCCCGATTTGTGTTGCGAAGTGCTTGAGCAGTGGATGGTCCCTGTTCACCTCATATGCGATTTCATTGTGTTTCGCCTTTCTGATCCACAGCGAATCTATCTTAGGGCCGACAAGTTTTTTTCCCTTGAAGGTGTAGACCCGACCTGATGCCCCCGTGATCTGGTCGACGATCTGCTTGAGCTTCTCACGCACGGCAAAGGGCGGCTGGGCCGAGGCCTTGCGCACATCGATCTTCCAGAGGTGGTCGAGACCACTTGGCATGTCCACGCGCACACGGGCCAGCTGGGTCAGCTGCGACTGCTTCACAATCCGAAACCAAGTTTTGTGGATAATCAGACGGCCATTGCGGTAGACATAGAAACCCTGGTTTCTTAAATATCCACCCTCACCAGCATGATGTTCGTATTCGGTTCGGGCGCACTTCTTGTGGTGGGGCAGAATGAAGGCCTGGATTCTGACCTTGTGGCCCTCGATTTTGTGTACTTCTTCAGTCAGGTGCTGGGTGGCTGGGTGTCTGCTGTTGAAGGGATCGAAAGGTTCAACCGGTCCTTCGTTGATGCGCAGCGCAATCTTATGAAAGGGTTTTTCGCCCTGCAAAAAGCGATGGAAGACGAGAGCAAGGTGCTTTCTGGCCACATCAAGGCTCTCGTAAAGATGATCCTTGAGGTTGGCTCCTGAGGTCTGGTCGGTCAATCTGTCCAGTTTTTCCCAGATGACTATAGTTCCAGATCCGTCCAGGCGGTCGAACCAGCCCGTAGATTCAATCTCCTCATCATCCAGAATCTGCAGCAGCCACTCATCTTCGCGAACGACTTCATCTAAGTCCCAGCGTGCCCCACTAATGATTCCGTTTTTTTTGGAAACAACCGTGAGCTGCCTGCACTGGGAAAAAGAAGCCGTTTTCAGGCCAAGTCCGAAGCGCCCGAGATCATTGGAACTGCGCTGTTCTATCGGGCTGAAACAGCCAAGCCGCATGGCCTCGAAAAGCTCGTCTTCGGACATGCCATGTCCATCATCAACAATGCAGATGGACGGCTCGCCAGCAGCCTCGAAATGAATATCAACGCTCTTCGCAGAAGCAGCGATGGAGTTGTCAATGATATCGGCCAGAGCAGTCTCAAGTGAGTAGCCAAGATCTCGCATGGATTCGATAAGGGATGCTGCACGCGGCTGTGTCTTTTTTTTTTCCATTGTTCCCCCCCGTATCAGGTACACCAGCCACGCAATATAGTCCTGGGCACAAGAAAATGCAATGCCTGCATCCGCCTGTGAAATCGCTCACATTGAGAGGCTCTGCCGAATCTGTTCCGCTATTCTCCACGCCAGCAAAGGTGGAACGGCATTTCCGATCTGTCTGAACGCGGCGTTCATTGCTCCCGCAAGGAAGAATCCGTCGGGAAATGACTGCAGTCGGGCTGCTTCGCGTACCGAAATGGTTCTGGCCTGTCGGCTGTCAGGGTGGATGTGGGAATAGGAGTCCTTGCCCAGATGGGCCATTACGGTGCGCGCAGGTTCGTCAAACGCCATCTTCCGCCACTTGTTTGGAAACTTGAATGGATCATAGGGGGGAACAAATCTGGCCCGCACTTCATGCCAGCGTTCGCTGTCTGGAGTTATTTGACGCTTGGTGCCACGGCAGCGCTCAACGTATGATTCAAAGAGCCTGACGGCCAACGCATGGGCCTCGGGATACTGGTCGCCATGCTTCATGCGTCGAAACAGCTTGTAGTCACGCGGTAGAGATCGGATAACGTGGCCGGTCAATAGCTTTCCAGCCAAAAATCCGGGCCAGTTCCGCATGTCTGAGGCGTATGGACTTGGTTTGTTGCTGTTTTTGTAGGGAAGTCCCTCATCAAGTTTCCTCGGCCCCCGCCCGATGGCCCCCGAGAGGTGGCCCATGATCGGTGGCAGGTCTTTCAATGCTTCTTCTGTAGTGATCGCGGGACTCAGATGTTTCGGATCAGCCTCTGGAGCAGGCACATATCTGTTTCTTCCGTTGAGCTGCAAAGGACGAAGAGCAGTATGATGAACCAGCTTGTAGCCCGAAGGAAGCTCCCAGTAGTGCGTCGGCTTCGGAAATATGGGCTCGACGCCCAAAGAACCATGAAAGGCCAGAAGGAACATGCGTTCTCTGGTCTGAGGAACTCCGTAGTGAACGGCGTTGAGGAGGGTGTAACGGCAGACGTAACCGAGTTCGTCCAGCACCTCGGCGGTTTCCTCGGCAACGTTGTGCCCACCACAGTTGAGAGCATCCGGCACGTTCTCCATGAGAATCGCAAGGGGCCGCAGGGCCTTCACATACTCGAGATAGCGCAGGTACAGGTCCTTGCGCGGATCGATACTATAGGCCTGCGGATGGTTGAATACCTCTCGCAGCTTGGCCCGCCCGATGCGCGCATATGACTGACAAGGTGGGCCACCCACAAGAATATCCACTGCCATCGAAGGATCGTAGCCCCCCTGGGACGCAGTCAGCTCTTCAGGTTGCACCTCCAGGATGTCGCGGGCAAACTTGGTCATGTCCTTGCGGGAAGAGGGTTTATCCTCGCCATGGAAGTTCACGGCGTGCGAAGCGGCGGCTTCCGGGTCCTGTTCGATGCCGCCCCAAATATCGAATCCGGCACGATGAAACCCCAATGACAGCCCCCCACACCCTGAAAAAAGGTCTAGGACCTTAGGCGTCCCTCCCCTCCGTATCCGCTGAAACTTTTTAAGAATAAAGGCTGACATAGTATCTTCTGCACCCTTCATGAGGGGTTCTGCTCAAGAAACTTGGTCAATTTTTCAGGAAGGGAGTCAGGATTTCGCGTCTCACATTCCCAGACCAGAAGAATGTCCCACCCCAACTCCTCGAGCGCCTTCACAGATTTTCGGTCTCTCTCAATGTTATTTTCAAATTTTGACTTCCAAAAATTGCGGCGTGTTGAAGGCATGTATGCCAGCTTGCAACCCGGATGACGATGCCAAAAACAGCCATGCACGAAGATGGCTTTGCGCCTCCCTGGGAAAACAAGGTCAGGCGATCCTGGCAGATCCTTGCGATGCAGCCGATAGCGATACCCCAACCCATGTACAAGTCGGCGTACGACCATCTCGGGCCTCGTATCCTTGCCTCTGATCTTAGCCATGAGTCGACTGCGCCCTTCGCTCGTGATGATATCCATGAGAAGCCTCCAGTGGTCTTTTGAGGCTTCTGCCCATTTCCGTCAATGAGCACATTCGCTTTCTCTTCGGATGTTTTCGGGCCTGTCGCAGGCCTCTTCTCTGCACTTTTCACCCTTATCCGGCCTTTTCGCCCCCATTGTGAGCCGAAACACCGGATTTCTGGCGAACCCCTCCACTAGGCGCTCGCCAGCAGCACTGGAGTTGACCCGCTTTCGTGGACAAGTAATCCTTTGGGAAGGAGAAGTTCACGATGTCAACACCACGCCCCCCGTATCCGGCTGAATTTCGGAGCAAGATGATTGATCTTGTCCGCTCAGGCAGAAACCCTGACGACCTCGCCAAGGAGTTCGAGCCGTCTGGGCAAACAATCCGCAATTGGGTCCGTCAGGCCGACCTTGATGAAGGACGCCGCGCCAGAGTGGACCTGGACGGGCTCACGACGTCGGAGCGCGAAGAGCTCAGCAAGCTTCGTCGCGAGAACAAGCGATTGCGCGAGGAACGGGAGATACTGGCAAAAGCCGCGGCCTGGTTCGCCAAGGAGACCGACTCGTCCACGCGCAGGCGTTCGAGTTCGTGATGGCGAATCGGGCCGCATACCCCGTGTCCACGCTCTGCCCCTTGCTCTGCCCGATGCTGGGCGTCTCCCCCAGCGGCTTTTATGCGTGGAACCATCGCCCACCTTCCCGCCGGGTTGTTGAGGACGCTTCCTTGAGGGTGAAAATCCGCGAGGCGCACCGGTAATCCCCTCGGAAAGAAGGCCCGTTATATTTTTTTAAGGATCATACTTCGCTCCGCCTTGGAAGACCCCGTTTCACGATGGCAAGCCACACGTTTTCTTTGCGACAGGATCGCCCACTTCGCGTGTTGAGGCCAATTGTTCCAGCATCCGAGCCTTGCATTGTTACAAGTAACGAGCTACATATAAGCGAAACCGGTGTTACTTGTAACAGGAGGGCATGCATGGCGAAAAGCGGAGCAGAAAGACAGCGCGACCGTCGTCGTCGCTTGAAGCAGTCGGGGGCGCGAGAAGTCACCGTCACGCTAGATGCCGAAGCACAGCAGGCCGTTCAGCAGCTCGCGCGAGAAGGGCAAACGCTGTCTGACGTAATCGCTGGGGCGCTGTTGCAATGCGTTGCGGAGACCCCACAGGCCAAGCCTGGGGCGACGCGAACGCTGGAAATCGACGCGGATGGCGTCTTCAGGCCAACGTCTTGACGAGGGTTAAACTCACGGCTAGGCTCTTCGGAGAGGCGCGGCAAGGCATGGCAGGGCCAGGCGAGGCATGGCCGGGCACGGCATGGAAGCCCACTGTTTTCGGACGGTGGGCTTATTTCGTTCGGTCCCGGAGGCCCAACGCCCACAGTTCGATTCTAAGCGGCGAAAATCCTTCTTGGGATAACTTGGGCCACAAGAAGGCGTTTCAGCTCTTAGGGTGGCTTCGCGGCAGCGTGGTGCGGTGCCAGTGAATGTTGTCGGTGTCCCAAACGGGGGCGGGGGGTCAAAGCCTAGAGAAAAAATCTCCTGGGACCGGGGTGGCCCCCGCGTGTGCAGTTCTCCGGAAGTTTCGGGGCGGATTATTATGCTATTCGAAGCATAATGCGGATATACTTCTGTGGCTGAGTCTCCACCCCCTGCCCTGGGTGGCGGGAGGTGGTTTCACGACGAGTCAAACTTGACCGCACCCACGATCCATGGGGACGCCGCGCCGCGTCGCTTGTGCGGCGCAGGCGTCCCCCGTAGGGGGAACAGCGTGAACAACCGAAAAAGCGACATTATTTCAATGGGTTGGACGCTTGGCCAGTCGCTGATTCAGCGACTGACTGAATCAGCGACTTTATCAAGCAATTTAGGCAACTTATCGGTTGGGCGCCCCAGTGAAACAGTGTGACTCAGCGACACAGTGACTCAGCGTGACTCAGCGTGACACAGCGTGAACCACCGACCGGCGGAGGCATGGTTTATCAAGTATTTTCGGCGTTTTATCGACTGGTCACCCTTGTGAATCAGCGGCGCCAACTTCGCCAGGCGCTGAATCAGCGTGACACAGCGTGAAACAGCGTCTGCCAAGTCAGCCCATTTGTCCTGCTATTCGTTGGTGTTATCGGTTGGTCACCCCGGTGAATCAGCGTTACAGCGCTTCCGCTGCGGGTGACTCGTCAGCAAGCTGAAAACCTCTTCGCCCGGTGCGTTGGTCCATGACAACCTCCTTCAAAATTCCCGCTTCAACGAGCTTGCCAGCCTCGTCCCACAGCACTCGCCGGGAGACGCCGAGAAGGTCAGCGATTTCCGCACCCACGCCGTCTTTGTCACGCTTGATGGCGCTTGTAGGCAGGACGCCGCCTGCATCGCGGATGGCTTGCGTGACCGCGCTTTCCAAGGTCTCTTGCTGGACCTTGGCCGGATCGTGGCGGAGCAGGACGCCCACCTCATTCCGCATATACGTGGCGCCCAGCCTCGGGCCGTAGTTTGTCTTCGGAACGGCCAGCGCCGCAAGGTTCGCGTCGAACGACGCCGCCAGCGCATTGTTCAAGCCGCGCGGCACGGCTGTCATGACCGAAGCCCACCGCGCGTTGTCCACCAACGCAGACGCACCGCGCAGCGCCGATGCTTCCAAAGACCGCTCCAGGTTCGCGACGCTTGGCTTCTTGCCGCCAGGGGACTTTTCGCTCAGCGAAGACTTGGAGACGTGCGTCAGCGCCAGGATGGTGGCCTCATCGCCTGCACTGACTAGTTGGCGCAACAGGGTCATGACTTGGGCGGCGCCTTCGTTGTCCACCTCGGCGCCAGGACATAGCACGCTGAGCGAGTCCAATATTACAAGGATGGGCCGCAGCTCGCGCACAAGGCGTTTGAGGTGGGTCAATCCTGGGCGGGGCTCCAGACCGCCTGATCGTGTCCGCGCGATGATCCGGGGGTCTGCCTCCCCGGCGCAAAGCAAGTGCAGGTTCCGCTTTTCCTCGCGCGAAAGCGAGACGCCCGCGCGTCGCTGAATCCTGTTTGCGCGTCGGTGGACCTCAGGTTCGTCGTCTTCAGCGAAAACGCAAAGCACCGGGCCTTTCGCTGCGACGTGGAACAGGCCGTCCGTGAAGTCCCTGCCGCTCGCCGCCACGCTCATGGCAAGCGACAGCGCGAGCGTGGACTTGCCGCAGCCGCCTTGCCCCGCGAGGAAGCCCACGACGCCGCGCGGCAACGCGCCCGGTCCTTTGAAGATGTACCGTCGCGGCGGCGGGTCGTCTTCACTCAGCTCGGACCAGGGTGTGGGGAAACTGACGTACAGGCTTTGTGCCGCAGGCGGGCCAAACTGGTCATCAATTTTTGCGGACTCTTCGGCAGTCAGCACATCAAAACATTGTACGCTTTTTGTGCCGGGTTGGTGTTCGGTTGCGTACTCGTACGCGTGCGAGATAACAACTCGAAGCTCGTCGAGGTCCCACTGTGGAGCACATCTTGGGTTGTATGATTTATCCATCAATTCCAGGGCCATGTCTTCGCTGATGCCCCGGTCCTTCAGCTCAGCTGCGACACGGTACGTCGTGAGATTGCCCCCCTGGCCTTCCACGGCTTCGGGCGCCTCGTTTTCGAGGTAGTGCACCGCTAGGAGGATGTCCGTCTCGTGGTCCCAGTCGTACAACGGCGTCTGGTCTTTCTTGTCGCGCGGCTGCCTTCTGACCAGCTCCAGCAGCCAGGCGGGAGCTTCAGGGAGGTCGCCCTCTCGTTTGGTAAGCGGCTCGCCCAGCCATGTGTAGCGCCCTCCTGAAGGGTGGCCGCTAGGCGGCAGGAGCACGTAGCCGCCGTCCCCTCGAATGTCCACGCCCGACGCGAGTTCTGACGCGGTGGACTTCACGCGGAAGCCCAGGTCGTCCGGAGGCATCGCCAGGAAAACCTGGAGGCCGCCGCCTCCGGTTTTCTGCATGACATCGCGGCGGATCGGTTCGCCGTGCTCCGCCTCCAGTTCGACAAAGTTTGCGGCGCCATCGACGCCGTCTTTCACGTCCAGGTCCACCACGAAAAAACCACTGGCTCGGCCGGTGGCGGCGGCGATTGCGGCGTCAGGCCAGCGGCCCCACCACTCCTCTATGCGCGCTTCGTCCGTCGTGGCGGCGTAAAACCCGCCTTCCACGCGGGGTCTCTTGGTTCGCGAATTGGCCGGGAACACTGCGACGCCCGCGCGGGCGTATGCCAGCGCATGTGCCAGCATGTTCTGGGGCTCTGCCAGGGGAAAGGCCTGCGCGGCCTGGGGAAGCCGCGCAGGGGGGAGTTGGGTGTGGGCCGTCATGAGTCGCACCCCCGTGGGCGCTTGACGCCTATCATGGGTGATAGTATGCACATTATTAACTCCGCAAGTTGATGAATTACCAGTCTTCAGAGCCCGTCCCGGTGGCAGCCGGGGCGGGTTCGTCCGTTTTCAGCATGGGCGGCAGCTGCTGCCAGGACCACTCGTCGTCTCGGGCAAGCCGAGTCATGCAGTCCAGTTCCCACGGGTCCGGGCCAAGATGTTCTGTGAGGTGCTGAAACAGGGCTCTTTCAAACGCGCTTCGCTGCTGGTCATCCCTCCAGCAATCGTCGCAAACCGCGACCAGCACGCAAGGCGCCTCAGCATCTGTTTGCGGGCCAACCCAGTGCACGGGGTGGAGCCATAGCGTTCTCGGTTCTGCGTCATGCTGTCTCCTCGGTCTCGAGTACCTGCACCCAGTCCTCGCCGTGCTCAACCACGGCCAGCAGGTCCGCGCCACGCCAGCAAGACGATTTCCCCAACCGCACGGGCTTTGGAAAACGCCCCTTGTTGATCAATTCGTAAATTGTGGATCGAGAAAGGCCAATGCCTTCAGTGACTTGTGCAAGCCGGTAAAGCCGCCCCGATTGGAAGAACAAGCTACAGCTCATGAATACCTCCCGTTATGAATAAAAAAGGTCGCGCCGGATTCGTCCGACGCGACCCTTTGTAGTCCGGGGGCGCAGCCTTAAACTAGGAAGGGAAACGGGGTCACTTTCCTTCCGGCCCGTCCTCAATGTCAAACAGCCGATCGATGTGCAGGGGGCCTCGCTTCCGACGCCAATCCCGCCACGCGCGCTCCAGGGCTTCGAATGAGATGGGTCCTAAATCCTCTACACTCGCGTCATAATATTTTTCCAGTGTGGCTGTATAGTTCAATCGTTCACTCGCTCGCAACCGCTCCAATTCACGAATGTGACCAGCATGGGGCGCACCTTCGCCGTCTTTACCGGTGGCAACTTGGCTTAGCCGGCGCAAGTCATCGATCTGCAGCGCCTTGCACAACGCCTTTCGGTGAGAGCCTTGGTTGCCCGAAAAAGAAGCGTGATTTACTTCGAGCAACGACTTCATTACACTTCGCAAGTAATCCCTTGCCCAATCTTGAAGTGGGGCATCTTTTTCAAGCATTTCCGAAATGTGCAACCAAGCATACCTTGGATTTCGGGTTTCGCTGAATCCATCCTCCTCCTGAGTAGGGTGGGCGAACCAAGGGGCTTCCCAAGAGTATGGATTGCGTTCACAGTCTGGACTTGCGGGCGCGGCGCACCCCTCGGCATGGCGGCACCAGCGCGTGCACCAATCAACGAGTCGTTCGCTCTGCTCATCCGATGGAGCGCCTTCGTACTCGTCGAGCTGCTGCGCCAGTTGCGATTTGAGCGCCTGGATTTCTGGTGTGTTTGGCTTGGGTCGCATGTGTGCTCCCGGTAGGGGTGTCGGCGCGGTCAAAACTACGCTTGTGACATAGTTGAAGGTTTATCCGCCGGCGACGCGGCGTAAAGGCGTCACCTTCGCCCCGGTTTTCAGCCCATCCAGATAATCCGCCCACGCCTGCATCATCTTGCGGCGCTCCGGCAGGAACTCCGCGTAGTTGTACGCGGCGCGGACGCTATTGCCCTCCACATGGGCGAGCTGGCGCTCGATGGCGTCCCGGTTCCAGCCCTGCTCGTTGAGGATGGTCGAGGCCATGGAGCGGAAGCCGTGGCCGGTCATCTCGTCCTTGGAGTAGCCCATACGGCGCAGCGCGGCGTTCACCGTATTCTCGGAGATGGGGCGCGAGGGAGAGCGTAAACCTGGAAAGAGAAACTTCCCGTCGCCCGTGGCGGCGTGGAGGGCGTTGACGATGGCGAGCGCCTGACGGCTCAGGGGGACGATGTGCGGCCGCCGCATTTTCATTTTCTCGGGGGGCAAGCGCCACTCGGCGGCGTCGAGGTCGAACTCGACCCATTCGGCGTGGCGCAGCTCGCCGGGGCGGACGAACGTCAACGGCGCCAGCTGAAGGGCGCAGCGCGTCACCATGTGGCCGGCGTAGTCGTCGATGGCGCGGAGAAGCGGGCCGATCTCACGCGGGTCTGTAATGGACGCGTGGCTCTTGGGTCTGGGCGAAGGTGCAAGGGCGCCGCGAAGGTCGGCGGCGGGGTCGCGGGGGCAGTAGCCGCAGGCGACGCCGTAGCGGAAGATCTGTCCGCAGACTTGGAGGGTGCGCCGGGCAGTCTCCAGGGCGCCGCGCGCTTCGATCTTGCGGATGACCTGGAGCAACTCTCGGGGTTCGATCTCGTCGATGGGCCGTGCCCCCAGGTGGGGGAATATGTTGCCCTCCTGACGGCTGATCACCGTCTCGCGATGCCCCCAGGCCTTTGCCCCCAGAAACGTGTCGAACCATTCCCTGGCCACGGCTTCGTAGGTGTTCGCTTGGCGGGTTTCTTCGTGCTGTTGTTCGACGCGCTTGCTCTTGCGGGCCGCGCTGGGATCGACGCCATCCCGTAGCAGAGCGCGTGCTTCGTCACGCTTCTCTCGCGCTTTGCCGAGCGGAACTTCAGGATACTTGCCAAGGGCGAGGCGCTTTTCCTTGCCCCCAAAGCGGTACTTGAATCGCCAGAGCCTGGAGCCGGACTTGGCGACCTCCAGGTAGAGGCCGTCGGCGTCGTAGAGGCGGTAGGTTTTGTCCTTGGATTTCGCGTTCCTGCATTGGGTGTCGATGAGGGGCATGGGGGCATCTCCGCTGTGCCCCCAGTAGGGTGTGGGGGCATCAAATTGTGGGACATTTTTCTGTGCCCCCGACTGTGCCCCCAAAAAGCGCGGATGTAAAGGGTCCGCTCAAGCGGAAGACGGACGAGCCTGGAAAGGACGATGTGGATAAAAAGCAGTTTTTATGGGGATTTTTGGAGCGGCGTGGACTTGCGCGGACGAGAGCGGAAGTGTGGTATGGCGGAGGGAGAGGGATTCGAACCCCCGGACCCTTGCGGGCCAGCGGTTTTCAAGACCGCCGCCTTCAACCACTCGGCCATCCCTCCGCGAGACATCCCCTTAGCCCGCATCGACGCAAATGAAAAGGGGCCCGCACCGCTGCAGCCCCCCCGGCTCCCCGAAACGCGTCGCCCTGCCCTCTCGGGCGATGCCGCGAGACACGAAGACGCGCTCTTCTGGGCTCCAGGGCCGCGATGGGAAGGGGGAAGGGAGGGACCTTCCATGACGGCTCGCCCCGCGCGATCACCCTTCAACATTGACGGCGAGACGGCGCCCGAAGCCCCTCCGGCGACACGGAGGCCGCCAGCAGGAGCGCTTCGGCGAGCGGCCTGACGAAGCGTCGCGCTCTCAGCCGGCAAGCAGCGCCCGCACCTCCTCATCCGAGGTCTGGCCGAAATCTTTGTACCACACGCCCACCCCGCGGAAGTTCTCCGGCGTCTCCAGGCAGACAACCTCGTCCGCGAACTGCTCCATCTCCCTGCAGGTCTCCTGCGCGCCTACAGGCGCGGCGGCGATGACGGCCGCGGGCTCGCTCCGACGCAATGCGAGGCACGCCACGCGCATGGTGGCGCCAGTGGCCAAACCGTCGTCCACCAGCACGACGACCTTGCCGAAAAGCTCCGGCGGCGGCCTGTCGCCACGGTATTCCCGTTCGCGGCGTACGAGCTCCAACTGCTCCTGTTCCGCAACGCGCTCGATGGCCTCGTTGGGGATACGCATGAGCGAGACGATGTCCTCGTTGAGCACCCGGCCGCCGAGTGCTATGGCTCCCATGGCGAGTTCCTCATTGCCGGGCGCACCCAGCTTGCGCACCACGAAGACGTCCAGCGGCGCATTCAAACGCTTCGCCACCGGCGCCGCCACAGGCACGCCGCCGCGCGGCAACCCCAGCACCACGACATCCTTGCCGGCCAGCCGGGATTCAAGGGCTTCGGCCAGCTTTTCACCAGCTTCGGTTCTGTTGGCGTACAGCATGTAACATCTCCTGACTGTTGACATTGACGATGACGAAGGGTGCGTCGGAACGGCGCTTTGAGGCACGCCCCCAGAGACTTCGCACTGGAAAGGAAGAATCAGGCGCGCTCCGGCTGGAGCGTCTCCGTCAAGGCGTCGCCGGAGAGTTCTTCCTCCTCCAGCAACGCTTCCACGAGACGATCCAGCGCGGCGCGGCTGTCTTGCAGCGCCTGCTCGGCGCGCGCATAGGCGTTTTCCAGCAGCTCCATGACGGCCGTGTCGACCTCGTGGGCGGTGGCCTCGGCGTACTCGCGCCGGCTGGCGATCTCCTCACCCAGAAAGACGTTTTCGCGCTCGCCGCCCAGGGCCACATGACTGAACGCCTCGCTCATGCCCCACTCCAGCACCATCTTGCGCGCCAGCTTGGTGGCTTCGTGGAGATCCGAGCCTGCGCCGGAGGTGGCGACGCCCGCCACGAGCGTCTCGGCCGCGCGGCCGCCCAGCATCACCGCGAGACGGTCCAGCAGGTATTCCCGACTGTAGATATAGCGTTCATCCTCGGGCAGTTGCAACGTGGCGCCCAGGGAGCGCGTGCGGGGAATGATGGAGACCTTGTGGAGGGGATCGGCGTGGGGCAACGTGAACGCCACCACGGCGTGGCCGCTTTCATGAACCGCGATGAGCCGTTTCTCCTCCTCCTGCAGGGAGAGGCCGGAACGCTCCAGGCCCATGGTGATCTTGTCGCGGGCGGCGTCCACGTCCTCGTTGGTGATGACGTCGCGCTCGCTGCGCAAGGCGAACAGTGCGGCTTCGTTGAGCATGTTCTCCAGATCCGCACCGCTGAAGCCAGGCGTGGCGCGGGCCAGGGCGTCCAGGTCCAGGTCTTCCGCAGTGGGCTTGTTGGCTGCGTACATGCGCAGTATCGACAACCGTTCCGAACGCTTGGGCATGTCCACGGTAATGCGGCGGTCGAAGCGGCCCGGCCGCAGCAACGCCGGGTCCAGCACGTCGGGGCGGTTGGTGGCGCTCATGACGATGACGTTCTCGTTGGGTTCGAAGCCGTCGAGCTCGTTGAGCAGCTGGTTCAGCGTCTGCTCGCGTTCATCGTGGCCGCCCCCCAGACCCGCGCCGCGGCGTCGGCCTATGGAGTCCAGCTCGTCGATGAAGATTATGCTGGGGGCGTTCTTCTTGGCTTTCTCGAACATGTCGCGCACGCGAGAGGCGCCCACGCCCACGAACATCTCCATGAACACCGAGCCGGATATCGAATAAAACGGCGCGCCCGCTTCCCCGGCCACGGCTTTGGCCAGGAGCGTCTTCCCCGTGCCGGGCGGCCCCACCAACAAGACGCCTTTGGGGGGCTTGCCCCCCATGCGGATGAGCTTGACGGGATTTTTCAGGAAAGCGATGAGCTCCTTGAGTTCGTGTTTGGCGTTCTCCGCGCCGGCCACGTCGTCGAAGGTCTTGCCCGCCTGTGCGCTGTCGTAGAGCTTCGCCTTGGACTTCCCGATATTGAACAGACCACCCATGCCGCCGCTCCCACGCATACGCTTGTACTGATAATAGAACAGACCCACGAGGAGCACGAACGGCAGCAGCGAGATGAGCCCGTACACAAGCCAGCCGCCGCCCTCCTCCTCGGGTTCGGTGGTGATGGCGACTTCGTTCTCCACCAGCAGCGCCAGCAGTTCCTCGTCGCCGAAGCTGGGCGTGTACGTGTAGAAGCTGTCGTAGGAAACAGTCTGATTCCCCACGCTACGAGTACGGTTGGTGGTCAAGTCTCCATCAATGCGAGGACCCTGAACCCGTATCGATTTTACATTCCTTTTACGTACTTCATCTCGAAAAATATCATAGTTCAACTGTACGGTCATTGATCGTGGCGTCATGTAGTAGGTGAACACGCCAAGGACCAGCACCGTGAGCGCCAACGCCCACAGCGCTCTTCTGCGTTGCGATGCGTCCTGCGCGCCGGGGGGGGCGTTCTTCGGGGATGACGTCGGCGTCGTCTTTGATTCGGGCATGATGTGGGGGACGCACGTGTTGTGGAAAGCCAAGGGGAACGGCGGGCGTCGTGGTTCACCGGACCATGATGGAAGACGTCAACATGGAAAACGTCCTTGACTGCATGATGCTATGCAACAGGAGCGCGCACAACCGGCGCATATGGAGTACGCCGACCCGGCTCTTCGGGGGAAATACGGGGAGATCGGGGGCGCCGCGGCGCGTCTTACTCAGCGTGGGGAGGCATTGCTTGCCACCGACAGCCTCATCGTGTGAGGATGCGCAGGATGAGACGCAGACGTCCGCCCTCCGGCGACGTCAACCAGATGGACAATGACGGAGGAAAGCGACCATGGATGATGTGAAACGCGAGCTTTTCGAAGCGGCCCGCGGCTGGGGCGCAGACCTCGCCGCCGTGGCGGATACGGCGCTCCTGTGCGGTCTGGAGACCACTCCTCCCGACCTGCTGGACCGCTTCCCACGCGCCGTGATCTTCGCAGTGCGCCTCGCAGACGGGATCATCGACGACGTGACCGACGGCCCCACGCCCCTCTACTCCCAGCACTATTCCCGCGTGAACGCCTTGCTGGACGACGTGGCCACGCGCACCGCTTCCTTCCTGCAAGCCCACGGCGGCGCCGCCGCGCCCATCCCCGCCAGCCAGATCCTCTGCGAGGAGCGCTTTTACTCCTACATCTCGCACAAGGCCGTGGCGCTGGCCGCAGGTCTGGGATGGCAAGGCAAGTCCCTGCTGTTGATCACGCCGGAATACGGGCCCCGCGTCCGCCTCGTCACCGTGCTGACGGACCTGCTGTTGCCCCCGGATGCGCCCATGAAGAACCGCTGCGGCAAATGCAGGGCCTGCGCCGAGGCATGCCCCGCCGGCGCGGTGAAAGGCGTCTCCACGCAACACCACTACGCCACCCGCAACGAGGCTGTGGACCTGGACGCCTGCGTGGCGCAGCTGCGCCGCCATGCAGTGCGCCCGCACATCGACCCCTACCTCTGCGGCGTGTGCGTTTCGTCATGTCCCTGGGGGAAGCGGAAGGGGAAAAAGAAAACCGCGGCGCTTGGCGAGGCTCGGTCCTGACAATCCCCGAGGGCGGCTGGACATCCAGACCCCTGAAAAACAATATTGAATGAACGCATCAGCATATCTTCAACTGATATAACGGACGCTGTGGACGCCGCCGCCACGTCAACGCGGTCTCGCCCGCGACATGTCCATGCGCGCCAGAAAAGACCCATGTGAGCGGACGAATGACGCCCCCCTCACTTCGAAGTGAGCGTATGCACGCCGTCCCAGTCCGGGGGAGGCGGCGTCTCCCGCCACGCGGCGATGCGCGCCAGAAAGACCCGCGACGGCCCGTCCTGCTCACCGACGCCCTCCCCAGCGTCGCCGGGCGAGCGGTGGGTCAGCACTTCCCGAAAGAGCGCTTCGGCTTCGTCGAACCGTTGGCTCCCGTAGGCTGCGCGCGCGGCGTGGAATGTTGTGAGCCAGGCGGGGACGTCCGTGGCGTAGTCCACCTCGTCAAGCAGCTCGTAGACCCGCACGGGCTGGGCGCGGCCTTTCACCCGCAGCCGGTCCACCTCCCGTAGCAGAAAACCGCCGACCACGGCACCCGGCGGCGTTTCCGCGTTACGAGTCCCCTCCCCTGCAGGCGTCGCCGTGGACTCGCCCAAGGCCGTCGCCACGGCTTCACTGACGAGAATGGACGTCCCGTAGACCTTGTTGACGCCCTCCAGCCGGGAAGCGAGGTTCACTGCGTCGCCGAGGCAGGTGTAGTCGAAGCGGTCGCGGGAGCCCACGTTGCCCACCACCAGCGCGCCGCTGTGCAGCCCGATGCGCGCGTGGGCGTTGACGCGGGCGGTCTCGCCGCGCGCGCGCCACTCGTCGCGCAGGCCGGCCAGCGTCGTCTGCATGGCCAAAGCCGCCCGACAGGCGCGGCGGGCGTGGTCCGGCTGGGGCAACGGCGCCCCCCAGAAGGCCATCACCGCGTCGCCGATGAACTTGTCCAGGGTGCCGGCCTCCGCTTTGATGACTTCGCCGATGGGGGTGAAATAATCGTTGAGGAAGGCGATGAGCTCCCGCGGCGTCATGGTTTCCGAAAGCCCCGTAAAGCCTGCAAGGTCCGAGAAAAGCACCGTGGCCTCCACTTCCTCGCCGCCGAGTTCGAGACGGTCGTGCTGCTCGATGAGCGCGTCCACCACCGTCGGGGAGACGTAGCGGCCGAAGGCTCCACGCAGCCAGCGCCGTTCCCGCATCTCCACCAGCTGCCCCCACGCCGTGGCCAAGGCGAAGAGCAGGCCGAGTCCGCCGGCCGTGAGCGCCGGCGCGAGCCACAGCGTCCGGCTGACAAAGAGCGCGTACGAGACGCCGCCCAGAAGGAGCAGCAGAAGCGCAAGCCGCAGCCCGGCCGTCACGGGTGGACGACCGAAGAAAGCGAGCGCGCCTGCCAGCAACAACGCCACGGTGACGCCCAACCGCAGCCCCTCCCCCGCCACAGGGGTGGCGCCCCCGGCGAGCAGCGTGCGGAGCGCGTTGGCGTGGATCTCCACGCCGGCCATGAGACGACCGTGGACGCCGTGAAAGGGGGTGCGGAAGGCGTCGGCCTGGGCCTCCGGCGCAGCCGTGGCGGCCAGGGTCCGGCCGATGAAGACCGTCTTGCCGCGCACCAGCGCCGCGGGGAGGGGACGTTCGTCCACCACCTGATAATAGGAGACCACGGGGAGGGTCCCCGCCGGCCCGGCGTAGTCCAGCAGGGCCTCGCGGCCTTCCAGTGCGCGCAGCTGGGTGACGAGGCGCTGTTCGTCCAGCAGACGCGCGGCTTGCGCCGCCAGGGTGGGCAGCCCTCCCAGCACGGGCTTCAGCCGCCGCACCACGCCGTCTTCATCCGGAACCAGCAGCGCCAGCCCTTTGCCTGCGGCGGCTTGGTCCAGCGCATCGAAAGGCGTCACCAGGATGGTCCGCTCGAACTGCGGCGTCACCACGTGGTCGATGGTCTGCGCCACCACTACATCCCCGGCGCCTTCTCCGGCCACGGCTTGCACCAGCGCCGCGTCCTCCACCGGGTCGCCGTGTTCCGCAAAGATGACGTCGAATACGATGAGCCGCGCGCCCGCCTCCCGCAACCGGCGCACGCACTCCGCATGGAGGCTGCGAGGCCACGGCCATGGCCGTTGCAGTTCCTGGAAGGAGGGTTCGTCGATGGCGACGAGGAGAATGTCGGTGGACGCGGGCGCTTCGGCGGCCGTGGCGCGCAGCGTGTAGGCCATGTCGAGGGCGGCGTTCTCCAGGGAGCGTCCGAACTCGTTGCGGCCGAGCAGCACCGTGAGCGCGGAGACCGCCGCCGCTGCGAGGAGCGCCGCCAGGAAGGCGGCGCGCGACGGGGGGGCGAGGGTCATGATCCACCGGACGACGCCCCCCTGCCGGGCGTCCGCTGCCTTCGAGGACGTCCCCATGCAGGCCCCCGGGGCTCTAGAAGTAGAGCCCCAGCTGGAAGAGAACGCGCCGCGCCGGGACGATGGTCTCCAGGGTCACGGGCTCGAGTTGGTAGTTGAAGCGAGTGTCGAAGATGTTCTCCGCAGTGCAGGAGACGAAGCCGCGCTTGCCTGGGAATTCGTAGCCGATGGAGGCGTCCACCGTACTGAAGAACTGGTCTTCCTTGGGGCCGCCCGATAGGGCCGTGGCGCGACCGTCATAGAAGTGCTGATGGACGAGGCTGCCGCCCAAGCCGGCGAAGAGGCCGCTTTCGAAACGCGCCACCAGGTTCGCGCGGGCGTTCACCTCGAAGTAGTCGAACTCAGGGAAGAAACGCGCAGCCGCTGTGTCCGGGTGCAACCGCTTGATGGACGCGCCCACGGAGGCGCCCAGCCAGGGGGTGAGGATGCGGTTCACCGCCACGAGGACGCGGCTGCGGTTCGTGCTGAGGATGACTTCGCGGTCGTAACCGGCGGAGAAGTCGTACTGGGGGTTCTCCACCCGGAGGAAATCCGCCTGGACGATGGAGTACGTCTTGTCGTTCCACTGGCGCTCCCACGCAGCGCCGAGCTCCACGATGGAGGAGCCGCTGTCCGCATTGAGCTGGCTGAAGAAGCCCGCCGTGGTGGAGGGTTGCAGGGTGTTGTTCAGGCCCAGGCTGGTGTTCAGGTAGCGTTGGGCGGCGATGCGGAAGGTGTCCTTCTCCGTGGCTTCCCAGGTAAGGCCGAGCCGCGGGCTCAGCTGGTGCTTCTCGATGGAGTCGATGAAGCCGAGCCGGGAGGCCTCCACATAGTCGTAGGAGAGCCGCGCATCGATGACGAGGTCGCGGGTGACGCGCCAGGTGTCCAGCACGTAGACGCTGAAGGAGCGTTCAGGCGGGTCGTAGCTATGGGAGAGTTCCTCGGTCTGAAAGACCTCGCCCAGCTGGGAGAAGACGATCTCTTGCTCCAGGTCGTCACGGAGCACGCCTTCGTAGAACTCCAGTCCGGCGAGGAAGGTGTGGTCCCCTGTGGCGGTCTGTTGCAAGGCGAGCTGGTACTGCGTCTGGAAGGAGAAAGTCTCCAGCGGAGCGTCGCGGCTGGTGAGTGTGGCTGTCTCCAGGCTGGGGAACCCGGGCTCGATGATCTCGGACTCATAGGTGCGGTCTTCCAGGTTGGAGCCGGCGTGTCGGTAGAATCCGTACGCGAGGAAGCGGGACGTGGGCGAAAAGCGATGCACCCAGCCCAGCTCCAGCTGCGCAGCGTTGAGATGCTGGGTGAAGTGCTGGGAGTTCTCGTAGTCGTCGCTGGAAAGCTCCGCGATGTCGCCGGTAAGGTCGTTCAGGATATTGACCGACAAGGAGAAGGAGTCGCTGGGCGAGCCGTCCCACTTGAGCAGCAGTGTATGGTTGTTGCGGAAGAGGTCTCCGTTGGAGTCCCGAATGCCGCCGTCGTAGGTATAGGAGGTCAAAGCGGAGCCGGCGAAGCCGGGCAGCCCCCCCGAAAGCTCCGTGGAGGTGGTGAAGAACCCGTTGCCGGAGCTCCACGCGCCGCCAGCGGAGGTGTTGCTCAGACGCAGATAGGGCGTCTCGAACATGGGGGTGTAGTCGTTGAACAAAGTAAAGGTGTTCTGGTTCGCCGGGGAGAGCAGTAAAAAGAGCAGCAGCTCGGAGCCGGCGGCCCCGACACGTTGGCGTCCCGCGGAGAGCGCATTGGACAGGAAAAGCCGCGCCGAGGAGTTCAAGGGGTCGGTGCGCACGGCTTGCAGGGCTTTGCCCACCACCCACTCCCCCAGGCCCAGCTGGATGTAGGCGCGCGCCAGGTCGTAGTTGCGCACGGCCAGGTCCCGGTCCAGCATGAGCCGGGTGCGGAAGACCGCGCGGTTGTCATTCTTGCGGATGGACTGGTTGATCTCCTCCACGGCTTCGCCCGGCCGGTTCAGGTCCGTGAGGGCGATGCCTTTGTACAGGTGGGGGGTGGGGTCGTCCGGGTCCAGTTCCTGCGCGTAGTCGTAGGTGGCCAAGGCTTTGTCGAAGGCTTCCGCTTCATAGAAGGCTTTGCCCAGCGTGGCTTGGTAGAGGCTGATGCGCGGGTCCAGCAGCGTGGCCAGCAGGAACCGCCGCAATCCTTCGGGCTCCTCCCCGCGGGCGAAAGCCGACTGCCCCAGGCCCAGATGGGGGTCGCCGAAACGCGCATCGCTGCGGATGGCGCGGGTGAAGTACTCGTCCGCTTCGTCGAACTCCCGGAACGCAAGGCGCACGAAGCCCGCCATGGCCAGGGCGTCCGCCTGCATGGGCGCGATGGCCAGCGCGCGACGCGCCGTCTCCCGCGCGGCGTAGAGCTCCTCCGCGCCGAGTTGGAGTCTGGTCAGATACAAAAGCGCCGGGACGAACTGTGGGTCCGCCTCCAAGGCCGCCTCCAGGGCGGCGCGAGCCTTGGGCAATTCGAACTCGGCCATGGCCGTCACGGCGGAGCTCACCAGCGCCAGGGGGCTTTCGCCATCTGCAGCCAGGGCCTGGTCCGCCAGACGACGGGCCTCGGCCTTGTCGTTCATGGCCAGCGCCATCTGTGCGCGCCACGAGAGCGCCAGCACGTTCTGCGGGTCGCGCGCCAACGCTGCGGCGAAGAGCCGCTCGGCTTCCTCCACACGGCCGGCCATGAGCGCCAGAAACCCGCCCACTGCGGTCAGATTCGGCGAAAGCGGCGTCTCCAACGCCGCCGCGCCGGCAGCCGCCGCGGCGCCGCAGAGCAGGCATCCCGCCAGTTCCCCGGCCTGCGCGCCAGCTGCGGTCACTGCAAGGATGTCCGCCACATACGGCCGAAACGACGCGTAGGCTCCAGCCGCATCGCCGGTGCGGAACAGAGCCAAGGCGTACCCCGCCGCGGCTTGCGGCGTGCGCAGCCCCTGCGGTCCCCGGGGCGCCGTCGCGAAGGCCTCCAGCGCCTGGCGGGGTTGATGCCGACGCAGGGCGTCCCACCCTGCGGCCGTGGCTTCATCCAATCCGGCAAGCTGGAGATCCTGCAGGCTGACGACGCCGGGGTAGTAGAGCGTCCATTGCACGGCGCCCTCGGCGTCGACGAGCACGCGTTTGGAGGGAGCCTCCCCGGGACGGGCGAAACCGACCTCTCCGGCGAAGAGCGAGAGCTCGCCGAAGGGGTTGCTCAGCAGCAGCTCGCCTTGCAGCAGGGCGATGGTGGTGGCGCCGTCTTCCTCCACACGGACGGTGAATTCCGTGCCGCGAATGGCCGCGGTGAGGGCCGGGGTGGACAGCTCGAAATCGAAATCTTCCTTGGAATTGCGGAGCCACGCTTCACCGGCTTCGATGGCGTAGCGGCTGACGCGGTCCCCATCCCGGCTGGCCGCCGCAGGCGCGACAAGGCGCGAGGACGCCGCCGAAGCGGTGAAACGCATGATGGTGTTGGCGTTGAGCTTGATCTGGGATTCATCCACACAGAGCACGGCGGCGCGGGAATCGGCGCCGGTGCGGGCCACATCCCCGGCAAGGACGTCGTCCCCCGCCGCGACAGGCCTCCACGTCTCCTCGTCTCCTGGCTGCAGGGTGACGTCACCTTGCGCGTAGACCATGGAGCCCACGAGGCTGCGCGCCTGCGCAGGCGCCGCCGTGAGACAGCTCCACAGCGCCACGGACGCCACGGACGCCACGAGCAGGATCAACCACAAACACGACTGACGCGATTGCGCCTTCACGATATGACAGCAAAAACGATGAGACATGGCGACACCTGGGTTTCCGCATTGCAGTAGAGGACACACTGCGATGCGGCGGCCATCCCCGGACGCGCGCTGCATCGCTTGTAGGATATGGCCCCCGTTCCAACACATCCAAGGCGTCGTGTCGAGCATTTTTCGAGCATTACGGCAGGATTACGAAAATCTTCCGCACGCGCAGCCCCACAGCCGCAGCCCGATCCGGACGCATGACGCTGGAGGACGGCGGCCACCGTTTCCTTCGCGACGCCTGCCGAACAGACGTGGATGCACGAAGACCATGGCCCCATGGCCGCGGCCTCCCTGCAGACGCCAGAAAAGCGCGGGAGGCGACTAGTTCGTCTGCGAAATAATGAGCCACGCCGCCAGGATGATGGCGACGAGGATAGCGAGAATGAGGCCGTTCTTGGAGGTCGCAGGCGCAGTCTGCACTGCAGGCGGCGAGTCCGGGACGCCGGAGTCGGGTTGCGCCGCGACTGCTGGCCCCGTCTGGGCGTTGGAAGAAGCCGTGGCCGTGGGATACGGCACGGCGCCGCACGAGCCTCCCTCCGGAGGAGTCGTCTCGCCGTAAGCGCTGCGGCCCATGTACATGGCGTTGACGTCCCGGACGCTCTTGCCGGCGACCACGAGGCGTTCGTGATCCTGCGAGGCCAGATATTCGTGCGTGCCCTGCATGGTATGCGGCGCGCCGCCTTCGGCTTCACTACCCATTTCAACCCCCCAATTTCAAAGTGGTATTACAGTTTCGTCAACCAATAGAGCGTTCTCTAGCGCATACCGCTGAGGCTGTCAATTCCGCGCGCAGCGTCAGGGGGGCGCGTCCCTCTGGGGAGCGCGTTCCGGCGTGGCGTTACGCACGCGGCAGCGAACTCCACACGCCTTCCATATCCTCTCCACAAGGGCGCAACGCCTGCGCCGCATCATTTTTTCATGGATGCGGCCCATCGCATTTTGACACGAGGCCCCTCTCCTTATAGGAAGAACATTCGGCCGCGCACGCCGCGCCCGAGCAACGTCACACAAGCGCAGGCGCGCCGCCTCGCAGGAGAACGCCGGATATGGAAAGTGGTTTCCCCCGCATAGAACGATTGCCCCCGTACGTTTTCGCCATTGTCAACGACTTGAAAATGCAGCTCAGGCGTCAGAACGTCGACATCGTCGACCTGGGCATGGGCAACCCGGATCTGCCCACGCCGCAGCATATCGTGGACAAGCTCTGTGAAGCCGCCCACAACCCCAAGAACCACCGGTACTCGGCCTCCCGGGGTATTCCCAACTTGCGCCGCGCCATCGCGGACTGGTATCAGCGTCGATTCGACGTCTACGTGGATCCGGAGAAGGAAGCCGTGGTCACCATGGGCGCCAAGGAGGGACTCTCCCACCTTGCGCTGGCCATGCTCTCCCCCGGGGACGTCGTGTTCGCCACGGACCCCGCCTACCCCATCCACCCGTACGCCTCCATCATCGCCGGAGCGGACGTGCGGCGCATCCCCATCGGCCAGGACCGCGACTTCTTCGAGGATCTGCAGTTCGCCACCCAGCAGACATGGCCCAAACCCAAGCTGCTGGTCATCTGTTATCCGCACAACCCCACCACCGTGTGCGTGGACGTGGAGTTCTTCCAGAAAATCGTGGACTGGGCGAAGGAGCACAACGTCTGGGTCATCCACGATCTCGCGTATGCGGACCTCACCTACGACGGCTACCAGCCGCCCTCCTTCCTGCAGGCTGAAGGCGCCAAGGACGTGGGCGTGGAGTTTTTCTCCTTGACGAAGAGCTACTCCATGGCCGGGTGGCGCGTGGGCTTCTGCTGCGGCAACCGGGAGTTGGTGAACGCGCTCACGCGCATCAAGAGCTATCTGGACTACGGCATCTTCCAGCCCATCCAGATCGCCGCCATCGTGGCGCTCAACGGCCCGCAGGAGTGCGTGAGGGAAATTGCGCAGGTGCACCAGGAGCGCCGCGACGTGCTCATCGAGGGGCTGCAACGCATCGGCTGGGACGTGCCCCCGCCCAAAGCCACCATGTTCGTCTGGGCGCAAATCCCGGACGAATTCTGCAGCATGGGCTCCGTGGAGTTCTCCAAGCTGCTGTTGAAGGAAGGCCATGTGGCCGTCTCGCCGGGGCTGGGCTTCGGCAACTACGGCGACAACCATGTGCGTTTCGCGCTCATCGAAAACCCCCACCGCATCAAGCAGGCCGTGCGCGGCATCCGCAAAGTGCTCAGTGGAGGAGGCGTCTGTGCAATCGAGTAAGCCTCTCGTCATCGCCATGGCGGGCCTGGGCGCCGTGGGCTCCGGCGTGGCCGAGTTGTTGGCCGCCAACGCCGAGTGGATAGCCCGGCGCACGGGCCGCCCCGTGCGCCTGAAAACGGTGGTCCTGCGCGACCCGAATAAACCCCGCATGGGCGCCGCCCGGGACGCCGCCGTGGAGACGGACCTCCTCGCTCCCACCCGAGACCCGGAAGTGGATGTGGTGCTGGAGCTCATCGGCGGCCAGGACGCCGCCTACGAGTTCATCCACGCAGCGCTTGCCGCTGGCAAGCACGTGGTCACCGCGAACAAAGCCTTGCTGGCGGAGCGCGGCCGCGAGCTCTTCGCCCTGGCGCGGGAGAAGAATCTCCATCTGGGGTATGAAGCGAGCGTGGCTGGCGGCGTGCCTGTCATCCAAGCCGTCAAGGAGACCCTGGCGGCCAACCGCGCGCACGCGGTGCTGGGCATCCTGAACGGCACGGCCAATTTCATCCTCACCCAGATGGCGCAAGAGGACATGCCCTTCGAGGAAGCCCTGGCTCTGGCGCAGGAAAAAGGTTTCGCCGAAGCGGACCCCACCCTGGACGTGGAAGGCTGGGACGCTGCGCACAAGCTCATCCTCCTCATCCAGCTGGCCTTCGGCGCGCATTACCCGCTGGAGGCGCTGCGCGTGTGGGGCGTGACCCGCGTCACGCCGGAAGACATCAGCTTCGCCCGCCAGATGGGATACGTCATCCGTCTGCTGGGCGCCGCCCGCTGCGAAGATGGACGCATCACCGCGGGGGTTTACCCGGCGCTGGTGCCAGAGCATTTCCTGCTGGCCAAGGTGGAAGGCTCCTTCAACGCCGTGCGGCTGGAAGGCAACGCCGGTCCGGTGATGCTGTACGGGCATGGCGCCGGCGGCGCGCCCACGGCTTCCGCCGTACTGGCGGACGTCGCCGCCATCGCCCGCGGGGCCGCGCCCAATAATCTGGGCTTTGCCGAGGACGACCTGCCCCGAGCCGACATCCTGGATCTGGACGAAGCCGTCAGCGAGCACTTCCTGCGTTTCCATGCGCCGGATCGGCCCGGCGTGCTGCGCGACATCGCCAGCGTCCTCGCCAGCCGGGACATCTCCATCGCCCAGGTCATCCAGCGCGATCTCCATGAAGCAGGCGTGCCCCTGGTGCTCATCACTCATGAAGCGCCCGCCCGCGAGATTCACGAAGCCATGCGCGAGATAGAGGCGCTGGGCTTCCTGCTGGACACGCCCATGCACTACCGCATCCTGTAGCAGCGCCCCATTCCCCCATTCAGAAGGATCGAACGCATGCCAGAAGCCACGCAGAAACTCCTCCTCCTCGTCGCAGACGGCATGGGCGACTGGCCCTTGGACGCACTGGACGGCAAGACCCCCATGGACGCTGCGTACACCCCGGCCATGGACTCCCTGGCCGCGCAAGGCGTGGTGGGCCGCTGCCAGACTGTACCACCCGCCATGCCCCCCGGCTCCGACGTGGCCAACATGGCGCTGCTCGGTTTCGACCCGGACGCCTACCACACGGGACGCGGCCCCATCGAAGCCGCCGCCCAAGGTCTGGAGCTCGACCCGGAAGACCTCATCTTCCGGCTGAACCTCGTCACCGTGAGCGCGTACGCGCCCCAGGGCCTCATGGAGGACTACGCCGCCGGCCACATCGATACGGAAGAAGCCGCCGCGCTGCTGCGCGCCATGCTCATCGAACTGCCCAGCCTGCAGTCCGGCAACGTCGGGCCGGATGGCGGTCGCTTCGAGATCTATCCCGGCGTACAGTACCGCCACCTGCTGGTGGCGCGGCAGGCTGCGGGCTCCATCCTGGAACGCATGGCGATTCGTCCCCCCCATGACATTCTGGACCAGGCGATCGGCCCGGACCTGGCTGCCTACGCCGCGTCCCCGCGGCTCTACGGCATGCTGCGGGAAGCCGCGCATTTCCTCGCCACGCCGACCATCGCCAAGCAGTCCCGCGCCAATGCGCTCTGGCCGTGGGGTCAAGGCCGGCCCATGAATCTCCCCCCCTTCGAGGAGGCCTTCGGCCTGCGCGGCGCTGTCATCTCCGCAGTGGATCTGGTGAAAGGTCTCGGCCGCGCCGCGTGCATGCACGTGCCGGACGTTGCAGGCGCCACCGGTCTTCTGGACACCAACTACGCCGGCAAGGTGCAGGCTGCGGCGGATTTCCTCCACGACGGCGGCGAGTTCGTCTACGTGCACATCGAAGCGCCCGACGAATGTGGCCACATGGGCGACGCGCATCTGAAGAAGGAGGCCATGGAACGCTTCGACGCGCTGGTGGTGACGCCTTTGGTGGAGATGTTCGGCGACGAAGCCGCCTTCCTCGTCACATGCGACCACTACACCCCGGTCGCCGAGCGCACCCACACCCGGGACGCCGTGCCTTTCGCGCTCTCCTGGCCGGGCTGCACATCGCCCTCGAAGGTGGCTCGCTTCACCGAAGCCACCGCCAACGCCGCCGGTCTGCTCGTGAGTCCGGGTCATGCGCTGCTGCCGTGGGCCCTCGAACAACTGGGCAACGGCTGAGCCCACACACAAACCCTGAATTCCCTGGAGATTTTTTTACTGCATGACAGGCGTCAAGGAATTTCCCACCCCGGACTGCTGGCTTGAGCACCGCGTCTCCTACGGTGAGACGGACACCATGGGCCTCGCCTATTACGGCGAATACCTTCACTATTTCGAACGTGTCCGCAGCGCGTTCATCCGCCAGCAAGGCATGAGCTACGCCGATGTGGAGCGACGCGGCGTGCTGCTGCCCGTACGCGAGGCCTACTGCCGCTACCGCCTTCCCTCCCGGTACGACGACCTCATCTGGCTGCGTACGGGCGTCTCCGAATGGTCGCGCGTCGCCGTCACGTTCCAGTACGAAATCCGCGATGAATCCCGTGAGCGGGTGCTCGCCACGGGGCATACCCAGCACGCGTGCGTCTCCCCGGAATACAAGCTGATCCGCGCGCCGGCGTGGCTCCGGGCGCTCTTCGACGCGTGAAGCCGCACCACGCTCGACGAGCGCGAAACGGCTGTCGGGAGACGTTGCGATGGGTGCGCCGCGAGGCGCAAACGGCTCATGAGAATGTGATGCGACAGCTGGAAAGGCGTCGCCCTGCTGCTCCGGGAGCGCACAGGGCCGGGGAGCGCGGCCTTGCCGTCGCCGGGGTGAGGGTCTCTGCCCAAACAGGGTATCGCCTGTGCCTGATCAAGACAAGCGGGCCCATGCCGGCGGAGCGCCGCCTTGATGAGATGGGCGTGGATCGTGATGTGCTGGATGCGTTCGGGGACGGGGAGGATGCAGCGGATTCCAAAAAAGTTGGCTGATTTTTGGCTATCGCGCCGCCGTCGGCTATCCCCGCCGCCCTGAAAAAGTCAATGATATGGCGGAGAGGGAGGGATTTGAACCCTCGATACGGGGTTAACCGTATACTCGCTTAGCAGGCGATTATCCAAGCCATAGAAAACAGCAAGTTGCTGATTTATTGCAGTGAATACGCAGTGATTCGGGTCTCATTTTGTACCTCCGCGGGTATCGATCACTGCAAATTTCACTGCACAGTTATCACCCTCATCGGCTTCAAGGATGCTGGCCACATCCCGATCCACATCGAGTTCGTGCAGGTAGGTCTCAGTTGTAGTCAGACGTTTGTGACCAAGGAAATTCTTGATCTGATGCTGGGTGGCCTTTTTCGAGTCCATCAGGATCGTGGCGATATGATGACGGATACCGTGCGCCGTGAACTTCTCCACGCCTGCCCTCTCACAGACCCGGTCAAAGAGGTATTTCACGAAATGGCTGTTGCGATGGAGCTGACCGCCATCCGGATTCGTAAACACTATTGGGGAATCCTTGTCACGAGCATTCCAGCGGTGCCAAAGCGTATTGTACAGACTGGGCACCATTGCCAGAGTCCTGGGCTCCAAAGAGCCATGTTTGCGTTTTCTGGTCCATAGGGTGACGGTTTTACGCTCGAAATTTACATCCTGCCACGTCAATCGGCAAACTTCGGATAGCCTCGCTGCTGTGTAGTACAGGACATCCAAGAAATCGCGCTCCTCGGGATACGCCGCCAACCTGATTGCCGCGATCTGCTCCACAGTGGGAACATTGCGAACAAACCGTTCTTCACCAAAGGGCTCGAACGTTCTGAAGGGATTGGATTGAACGAGGTCCTTGCGGACTCCCCAGTTGTATAGGGCCTTGAGTTCGCGTAAATCCCTGTTGGCCGCCTTGGGACCCGTTGTATTGGAGCGGGAATGGAAAAAAGTGTCGAGGTTCTGGGTCGAGACTTCCTTTGCAGAGAAGTCGCTCCCTGCATGGGCTAGAAACCTCTGAAAGACTGAGCGCTTGTACCGATACGTATTTTGTTGCCTTCGTGCAGCCACATCGTCGAGGTACTTATTCGCCAATTCCAAGAAGCTTATGCCGGTCTTTTGAAGGCTTCCCTGTTCGAGAAGAGTCCTTTCCTGATCTGCCAGCCAGCGCTTGGCATCCTTCTTTGTCTCGAATCCTCGCTTGCAAGCTACCCGTTTGCCTTCCTGGTACAATTCGGCTTGGTATTTCTGCCCCTGCTTGGTTTTGTATTTGGTGATGGCCATAGTTCACCCCGTGATGTGATCTCAGGAAATCCAAAACGTCAGCCGGCACAAAACGTACGCTTTTGCCGGTTCTGCCACCGGACACATAGAAGTACGGCCACTTGCGATACTCCTTTTTGGCAGTCTCCCGTGAAATACACAGGATTGACGCCATTGTGTCAAGGTCTGCGACTGGTGGCAAAGCATTCATTGATTCAAATTTCCTTGTTCACGCTCAGCGTTGAGTTGGCTTACCAGCTCATTGATTCTCGACCATCACGGGCTTCAATTCTTCCACTCATTGCCTGAAACTATGTCTGCTTTGTCCGCGTTGTCTGCAAAGTCTTTACTGACGAGGGCTCCGGGGTGCAGACTTTGGTTTTTCAAAGTCTGCAATGTCTGCAGCGATGTCTGCACAAAGTCTTCGCTTTTTTGATCCCAGAGCAGACAGCGTGTGGAGCGGCGGCCGTTGGCGTTCAGTTTGCCCGCCGAGACGCTCAGACCAGCGCTGCGCAGCATGGCCCCCATGGCATGAGGAGATTTGATTCGGGCCTCTGCGGGGGCCAGGGTGTTGAAGCGCTCCTGGATGAAGCCTACGGCCAGGCGGCCGTTGTCCAGGTCCGGGCGCAGGGACGTGAGCACCTTGGCCAGAAGCTGCATGCGATCCGAGACCTCTGTGGGGCGTGCGCCTCGCTCGTCCGCCAAGAGGCGCACTGCGTCCACGGCCTGGCCGAGGTAGAATTCAGCCACGTCGATGCCGCTCAGGATGCCGGGGGTGTCCAGGACGGGCGCAGGCTCGCTGCCGGCGTGGAAAGCCGTGATGCAATGCAGGACGCCAGCCAGGCGCAGGGCGTAGCTGAAGGCCTTGGGCAGGAATCCGCGCAGCTGTGCCGGCAGTTCATCACGCTGGGCGTCCAGGCTGTTTCGCCAGTCCAGAAACGCCGCCCTGGCTTGGGGGGCGAGGTGCAGGTCCAGAGGCTCGCCCAAGGCCGCGCGCTGATCCGCCCAGGCCATGGCCGCAGCGAGGGTGCGCTCCCAGGCCGTGCGCTGGGCGGCAGACCAGACTTCCTCGGTCTGTTCGTAATGCGCTGGCGGCTCAAAGGTCAGCAGGCAGCGGAAGGCAGTGCCGTCACAGAGGTAAAGCCCCTTCTTGGCTGTGAACGCGGCCTTGAAGACCTCGGGCTGGATGCCGCCGCAGACCTGCACGCGCGCGCCCTTGAGATAGACGGTCTTGCCCACGCGCACCACGCGCACCGGGTGCCCGTCCCAGAGGCAGAGCCAGGCCTCGCGGTCCGTGCCGCGCGCCTTGTACTGGTTGTGCGAGTTCAGCAGGAACGAGGCCTCATTGAGGAGCATGGCCAGCCCCCCGGTGGTGTGCGCTTCCAGCTCGCAGCGCAGCCCTTCGAGGGTGGCGTCTGTCAAAAAGTAGCCACGCGCCGGCGCCGGCTCGGATTCGGGATGTTTGTCGTCCCTGGGCAGGGCACGCCAGGCCGCGTACTCCTCGGCGTAGCGCTCATGAGCTTCGGCCTGGGCGCGCTTCATGACCTCGGCCAGCAACCACATGGGGGCGGTCTTGCCGCTGCCCGACTCCTCGATGTCCAGGTGCCAGAAAATGAGTGGTTCGCGCCAGGATGCCTTGGGCAGAACAGAAATGGTGCGGCCCAGGGCAGCCCCCAGAAGACAGAAAGCCGTGCCCGGCAGCGGGTTCGGGCTGCCGGCACATGAGCGCGCCAGCTGCCGCATGCTTTCGGCGATGAAGGATGGAAAGACCTGCCAGGGAAATGAGCGTCGTGGGAACAGCTCGCGGGAGCGGTCGAGGTCCTTGGCTTTGTCGAGGTCGGGTGGTGCCAGGTCCTGCCTCAAGGGGGTAGTGCGCCTGGGCTCCAATGTGTCCTGGCACTTGGCGCATGCGGCAGCGATGGTACGAGCGCCATAGGTCTGCCCGGCGCCGGCGTTGCGCTCCCATTTGGGGCGGTGGAGACCGGATTGCCGGAAAAGACTGTCCATGCGGGCGACATCGCGCCCCGTCCAGAATGCAAGCATGGCACAGAGCGCCAGATCGGCCTCGCTCTGGCTGGCATAGCCGGCGCCTTGCCAGTCTCCTCGCCAAAGGACTTCGAACCGCGCAGCCTGCTGGGATGTGCGAATACGCTCGAACAGCACAGCGTCCTGGTCCCGGAAGGGGCTACGAGTCGGCAGAGTGGATGCCGACGGGGAGCTGCCCCAGATCAGGTTCCGAACCTGGCTCAGCTCCCCGTTGCGCTGATGAATATCATTTGGGGTGCCAGGAAAGACGCGGCCACTAACGGTGAAGAAACGGCGTTCGTCGTACCACTCGAAGGCAGAGCCGGCAGGAGCTCCAGGAATACGTGTCTGCTTGCAGCGCAGGTCCGGCTTGCGCCCCTTGACGATGATGTGCAGACCGGCGCCGCTGGGGGAGTACTCCGTATAGCTTCCGAGAAGTTCCACTACTTGCCTCGCCCAGGGCATGAGCGCGTTGGTCTCGTGGGCAACGCAGTGGTCAAGATCCACGCCCACAAACCCGTCCTCCTTGGCAAAGACAAAGCCAAGGCCGGCATACTCGTGGGGCGCTGCCCGAAGCCGATCGAGCACGCCTTCGAAGGCGGCCCAAGTGGTCGGGGCATCTGTCCGCGCACGGTTGCCCCCAAGAGCATAGGGGACTTTGGTGCGCCGTCCGTTGCGCTCCTCGCTCTTCCAGAGAACCCAGCGCGGCATATCACGTAGGGCAGCCGGGATGGCCGCAATGTGCTCAGACTGCATACGCCCCCCTTTGCAGCAGGGGTGCTACACCAGAAAGAACAGATTGGCATTGCAACCTCTCACAAGATATCAGTACATTCGTATGCAAAACTTCAGACAAGAACAAATTTCTCGTCTTGAACATGTTGACACACCATATGACTGCGTGCACTATACATGTCGAATGTGTTTTGACTTTCGATGATGGGCGGGCCTGCCGGGGTCCGCCCTTGTCTTTTCCACTCATTTCATGTGCTCTCCGCGTCTATGTGGAGTATTGCACCAGATGGTTTCAGTTGTTCGGCTCACTCTTCAAGCAGCCTCCGGCCTTTGTCAGCTTTCAACCGCACTTCCGGACGCAACCACTCCGCATTGCACAGGAATTTCTTTCCATGCTTGACGTCATTTTAAAGGAATTTCCTATCTCAATAGGCCATAAAAAGCCCGCGCACGGCGGGCTTAGCGGCCAAGGGGTGTCATCGTGAAAACGAGCGGAGAATCTCCACAAAGGATTTCACGGAGTTCTGGACCGTAAGCGCAGCCGCGCTCAGCGCGTTGTGCAGGTTCGTGGGGGTGCCGTTTACCTGGGTCATATGTTGATCGCTGGCCGTAAAAACCATTTGGACCAGCTCTTGTGCCTGCTTTTCGACGTCTTCAACTTTGGGCTTGCCCACCGATGCCTCCCTTTCGTTATGCAGTGACCAATGTATGTCTTCCGCCTATGCCAGTCCCCCCCTCGTTGTTTTGGATGACCGACAGACTTGTCCCCCTTTGGTCAAGGCTGTCTCATGCCAGATTATGAAAAGAATGCAATAATTTTGTGAGAATTTTCCCAAGCAATTTGCATAAACTAAAAAATATCGTTGCATCGTCAAAACCATGCACTCGCCCCTTGCCTCCCTTGAAGGGGCTCTGCAGGTTCGCCTTGGCCGATATCTTTGACCTCAGCCCTGGGTGGCAAATCCGGTGCGGGTCTGCTTGGCATTCTCCTTGGCCACGGCCAGCAGATAAGCAAGGTCCTCCCCGAGCACCTCGGCCATACGCTGGGCGTCGGCGATGAGTACCCCTTGTGGCTTGCCGGTGTTGGTGGCCTTGCCGCGAATGGCCGACCAGCGTGCTGCGGCGGCCTTGGGTTGAGTATCAGGCCAGACCATCCGTGCGAATTCCCCTTTGCCCCAACCGCGGGCATCCGCGCGCTTGTCGATCAGCTCCACGAATGACCGCTCCAATAGGTGCGAAAAACTATCCATGGTTTCCTCCCACCGCCCTTGTCTCTGGAAATTCCTTCGTTGTCCAGCGAAAATTTCCTGTTGCATTGCACCGGAAATTCTTTTAGGCCTGTCGCACAAGGAGAGTGACATGAAAGATATCTTCGACCAGCTCCTGCATCAGTTGGGCACGTATGCCGCTGTCGCCAGGGCGCTTGGCTACACGGAAAGACAGTATCTGAACATCCGCCGGAAGGTCGAGCGCGGAGAGGAGCTGCATCCGCGCGTGGACACGTTTATCCGAATTCGCGCCCAGTTATTGCAAGGAAATTCCATGCACCCGCCTCAAGCGATCATGACGCCACCAGCAATGGGCGCATGCTTGCGAACCGGATCGGAACGTTAGGTCATGTCTTCCGGGAAAGGCACGTCTCGCATTCCCCGCAACATGGGGCGCGTGGAGTTCTTGGCTTGCAAGGAAAGCATCGCGACCATGCACCGCCAGGGCTACGACAACCGAAAAATCCATGACGCGCTTGTGGCCAAGGGTCGCGTGACCATGGCCTACGCGACGTTCTGCCGCTACATGAAGCGCTTTTTCACCAGCGACAGAGCACACAGTGATTGGATGCAGAACCGAGAGGCGCCCTCGACCTGCGAGGAGTCGCGTTCTGGCCACAACAGTTTTGCCGTGAACAAGAAACCATCATCCGGCGAGATGATCTGAGGCCCCATGGCTACTATCCACTGCATTCTCCAGGGCAAGGGCGGCGTGGGCAAGTCGCTCGTGGCCGCGCTACTCGTACAGTACCTGCGTGCCAATGCCGTGCCCGTGCACTGCTTCGACACAGACCCCATCAATGCCACGCTTGCCGGATACGCGGAGTTTCAGGTCACCGCCCTGGACATCATGAGCGGAGACGACATCGACCCGCGCCGCTTCGACCGGCTCATGGAAAGCATCTTCGACCTGGACGAGGACGCACACGTGGTCGTGGACAACGGCGCATCGTCCTTCGTGCCCCTCGGCTCCTACCTGCTCGAAAACGAAGCCCTGCCGCTGCTCCAGGACCAGGGCCACACGGTCATGCTGCACTCCGTGGTTACCGGCGGCCAGGCCATCCTGGACACGCTCTCTGGGCTCAAGTCCCTGGTGACGCATTTTCCGGCCACTCCCTCCAATCGGATAGTCGTCTGGTTGAACCGCTTCTTCGGCGAGATCACGCTCGACGGCAAAGCCTTCCACGAGTTCAAAATTTACGTAGAGAACGCCGCGAGCTTCCACGCCGTGGTCGCCATCCCGCACCGCAAGCAAGCCACCTTCGGCAAGGACCTGGAAGAACTTTTTGCGCGCCGCCAGAGCTTCGACAGCGCGATCAACTCCACGCTGCCGCTGATGGTGCGCCAACGCCTGGCCGGATTCTGGCGCGATGTCGTGGCAGAAATCGACAAGGCGCAGTTGTTTTGAACGGAGAGAGCGGCAAAGGCGGAACGTCTTGGGGTTCCACCCCAAACCCCGGCTGGGGGAGATCATCTCCCCCAGACCCCCTGAGTTTGGGTGGATCTGGAGAGATTATGGTGGATGAAACAACAGCTTCGAATGAGACTGATCGAGCAGACGATTATTGTGTTCCTGACGGCGTCGGACTGACTCTGGACGAAGTACGCACGTTGTTGGCCAAGCAACACGACACCATCATCGGCGCGGACGATCCGGTGCTCATGCTCGTGACGCTGCACAACGCCTTCCTCGGCGAGTACGAAAGGCTCCTGGCCAGGCACAACAAGGCGCTCACCGCCCTGCTCGCGGAAAAGACGGACGGGTATGTGGCCGGCGTGCTCCAGGCCACTGAGGCCCTGGGCAAGGACCTTTCCGCCGCGTCCATCGAATCCATGCGCGGTGTCCTGCAGCAACATACCACGGCCCTGAAGGCCTTCCGTCTGCATCTGCTGTGGCTGGCAGGAATCGTAGTCGTATCCGCCCTGGTCAACGTCATTGCCTTCGTATTCCTCGGGGGGCGGTAACGTGGACCGCCTGCACGCCAGCCTTGAACACAACCTTGGTCCCGAAATCATGGACGCCCTGCGCGATCCGGACGTGATCGAGATCATGCTCAATCCTGACCAGACGCTCTGGATCGAGCGCCTCGGGCAAGGCATGGCGCAGCATGGCAGCCTCTCCGCGGCTCAGGGGCGGCTGATCATCTCCCTCATGGCCAGCGCTCTGGAAACCACGGTCACTGTGGAGCGCCCCATCGTGGAGGGCGAGCTTCCCGCCATCAGCGCCGGGGGCGGCAGCCGTTTCGAAGGCCTGTTGCCCCCAGTGGTGGCCGGCCCGTCCTTCACCATCCGCAAGCGTGCCAGCAAGGTCTTCACCCTGGAGGACTACGCGGCCGCCGGCATCCTGGACAATGCCGACCGCGCAGTCCTGGAGCAGACCGTGGCCGAGCACCGCAACATCCTCGTGGTCGGCGGCACGGGCTCGGGCAAGACTACGCTGGTCAACGCGCTCATGGAGGCTGTGGCCGTGCAGTGCCCCGAGGATCGGCTGCTGATCCTGGAAGACACCGCCGAACTCCAATCGCGCAGCCGCAACGCCGTGTTCCTGCGCAGCTCGGACTTCGTGAGCATGCAGCGCCTGGTCAAGGTGACCATGCGCTATCGCCCCACACGGATCATCGTGGGCGAGGTGCGTGACGGCTCGGCCCTGGACCTGCTCAAGTCCTGGAATACCGGCCACCCCGGCGGTCTGGCCACGGTGCACGCTGGCAGCGCGGCGGCCGGGCTCGTGCGCCTGGAGCAGCTCATTGCCGAGGCCACGCCCGCCCCTATGCAGGCGCTCCACGCGCTCATTGGGGAGGCCGTGGATCTCATCGTGTTCATCCAACGCGCCCCTTCGTGTGCTGCGGGGCGGCGCGTCTCGGAAATCGCCCGCGTCAAGGGCATCGATCCCAAAACCCGCAACTTCGAACTGGAGTATCTGCATGCGCACAAAAAAGCTGCTCCCGCTGCTTCTCGCTTCAATGGCAATGGCTCTGCTGCCCGAACTCGCGCATGCCTCGGGGGGCATTTCCGAGTTCTCCGGGCCGCTGGAAAAGGTCGTGGGCACCATCACCGGCCCGGCCGGACGCTGGATCTCTATCGTGGCCATGGCGCTCTGCGGCGTGATCTACATCTTCAACAAGGATGACCTCACCGGCGGCTTCAAACTGCTGCTGGGCGTGGTCTTCGGCATCTCCTTCATCGCCTTTGCCGCGAGCATCGTGGACAACATCTTCTCCTTCTCCGGCGCAGTGGTCTGACGATGCGGACACTCACCATCCATCAATCCTTGCACCGGCACAGCCACGTCATGGGCGCGGAGCGCGAACTCGTGCTTATGAGCGGCCTGGTCGCCTTGCTCGTGGCCATCGGCGGCCTGAGTCTGCTGTCCGGTGTGGCCGGCTTCGGCTTCTGGGTGCTGGCTGTATTTGTGCTGCGCCGCATGGCCAAGGCCGACCCGCTCATGAGCAAGGTCTGGCTGCGGCACATCAAACTCCAGTTGCACTACCCGGCGCGCGCCTCGGTCTGGAGGGCGTGATGCTGCGCCTCCGGGATTTTCGCCACAAGGCCAAGGGGCTGCCCGACCTCCTGCCCTATGCCGCGCTCGTGGCGCCGGGCGTGGTGCTCTGCAAGGACGGCTCGTTCCTCGCCGCCTGGGAGTTTCGCGGCCAGGATACGGCATCGAGCACACCCGAGGAGCTGGCCTTTGTCTCAGCCCAGGTCAACAGCGCGATCAAACTCCTGGGCACGGGGTGGCTGCTGCACGTGGACGCCGTGCGCTGTCGTCAGCGCGCCTATTCGCGCCCCGACGCGAGCCACTTCCCCGACGCTGTGACGCGGCGCATCGATGCCGAGCGCCGCGCCTATTTCAGCGGCGACCGCTGCTACAGCACGCGCACCTTTCTCTGCGCCAGCTTCAAGCCGAACCTCTACGCCGGCAAGCTGGCCGGGGCCGCCCAGGTCGGCGTGGCAACTGCCAACGCCCTGGAGAAGAACCTCAACCAGTTCCAGCAGACCCTGCTGGAAATCGAGGACGCGCTGGCAGCGGTGCTTCGCCTGCACCGGCTGGATGAGTACGAGGAAGAAGACGAAGAAGGCCGGCCGCGTCTGTATTCCGCGCTTCTGGAGCATTTGCAGCACTGCCTGACGGGCGAGGAGCACCCCGTGCGTGTGCCAACTATCACTGGCACGCCCATGTATCTGGATGCGCTCTTGGGGGGCGAGGACCTGGTCGGAGGGCTGGCGCCGCGCATTGGCGCGCAGCACATCGCGGTGCTCGGCCTGGACGGCCTGCCACAGGAGAGCTGGCCGGCCATGCTGGCCACCCTGGACGGCTTGCAATTGCCGTATCGCTTCTCCACGCGCTTTATCTGCCTGGATCAGCTCGACGCCACGCGTGAGATCACAACCTATCGCAAGACCTGGCAGCAGCAGGTCTTCCGCTTCTTCGACCAGTTCTTCAACAACCCCAATGCCCGCGCCAACCGCGACGCCCAGCTCATGACAGAGGACGCGGAGCAGGCACTGGTCGAGGTGCAATCCGGCTTTGTTGGCGCCGGTTATCTGACCTCGTGCATCGTGCTCCTGCACGAGGAGCGCGAGGTCCTGCTCGATTGGGCGCGCGAACTGAGGCGTGCGGTGCAGACGCTCGGGTTTGGCTGCCGCCTTGAGTCGATCAACGCCGTGGAGGCTTGGCTCGGGACGCATCCGGGCAATGGTTTCGCCAACATCCGCCGCCCCCTGGTGCATTCGCTTAACCTGGCCGACCTGTTGCCCCTTGCAGGGATTTGGGCCGGCTATGAGCAGTGCCCGTGCCCGTTTTATCCGCCGGACTCGCCCCCGCTCATGGTCTGCACCACGGACGGCGCCACGCCGTTTCGCTTCAACCTGCACGAAGGCGATGTGGGGCACACGCTGGTCTTCGGCCCCACGGGCTCGGGCAAATCCACGCTGCTGGCGCTCGTCGCGGCGCAGTTCCGGCGCTACAAAGGGGCGCAGGTCTTCTGTTTCGACAAGGGGCAGAGCATGCTGCCTCTCTGCCTGGCAGTTGGCGGCGCGCATTACGATATCGGCGCGGCCGAAAACACCGGCCTGGCCCTGGCACCCCTGCAGGGTATCGACGCCTCCGAGGCGGAGCAGAGCTGGGCCGAGGGGTGGATCGCCGATCTGGCCGAACTGCAAGGCCTGGCCGTGCTGCCCGGCCACCGCAACGCCATCCACACGGCCATGAACGCCCTGCGGCAGAACCCGCCGCAGATGCGCTCCCTCACGGATTTCTGGCACGTGGTCCAGGATCAGGAACTCAGGGCCGCGCTCCAGCACTACACCAAAAGCGGCGCCATGGGCAGCCTGCTGGACGCGGCCATGGACACTCTCGGACTCGGAAGCCAAACGACGCCGGACAGCGGGGCCTTCGTGGTCTTCGAGGTCGAGGCCCTGATGCAGCTGGGCGACAAGAACCTCGTGCCCGTTCTGCTCTACCTCTTCCATCGCATCGAAAAGGCCCTGCGGGGGCAGCCCGCGCTGCTCGTGCTGGATGAGGCCTGGGTCATGCTCGGCCACGCCGTGTTCCGGGAGAAGATCCGCGAGTGGCTCAAGGTCCTGCGCAAGGCAAACTGCGCGGTAGTGCTGGCCACGCAGAGCCTGTCCGACGCAGTGCGCTCGGGCATCCTCGACGTGTTGGTGGAGTCCTGCCCCACAAAGATTCTCCTGCCCAATCTCGCGGCCCGGCAGGACGGGCAGCGCGAGCTCTATGCCGGCATGGGGCTGAACGCTCGCCAGATCGAGATCGTGGCCACGGCCACGCCCAAGCGCGACTACTACGTGCTCGCCCCTGCGGGGCGGCGACTGGTGCAGCTCGCGCTGCAGAAACAGACCCTGGCCTTTGTGGGGGTCTCGGACAGGGAGAGCGTCTCTCGCATCAAGGAACTGCACACCACTCACGGCCGGGATTGGGTTGCATTCTGGCTCAAGGAAAAAGGAGCGCTGTAGATGAAGATTTGGATTGTGTTTCTTTGCTGTCTTTTCATGTTGTTGCTGGCGTCCACTACGAACGCGGGCATGACCGTGACCTGCACCAATTGCAGCGAGAAGTTGATTCAGATCCTCGACCGCGTCACCAACGTGGAAGAGCTGGCGACCCTGGCCGCGGACTACGAAGAATCGGTCGCACAGACCATGCACCAGATGCAGATGGTGGCCAACCAGATCGACCAGTACCGCAACATGGTCCAGAACACCATCAAACTGCCGCAACGACTGCTGGGAAAGGTTACGGGGGACTTCAGAAAACTGGCCGGGCTCACGAGCAGCATCCAGAATCAGGTGGGTGACATCGCGGCCCTGGGCAACCTCTTCGAGGAAATCTACGCAGACAAGGATTTCCTGAACGACCTGGCCACGGCGCAAGGCGACGGCATCGAGCCGGCCAACGCGCAATACTTCGAAAAGTGGAACGACTGGTCGGATCAGGTCGAGCGCGCTTCCAAGGCCGTGTTTCAGGTATCGGGGCAGCAGCTGGATGACCTGATCCAGGACGCCGACGCCTTTGATCAGCACATCGAGAGTCTGCTGAGCACACCCGAGGGGCAGGTGCAGGCGCTCGACGCCGGCAATCAGCTGGCTGCGCTGCAGATCGAGGAAGCACGCCAGTTGCGCACACTCCTGCTGACCGCAACCCAGGCCCAGGCCCAGGAGAGCATGAAGGCCGAGCGCCTGGAAGAGCTGCGCGCGCAGTGGTGGAAAGAGGCCACGCGCACGGACAAGCTCAAAGGCAAGGTGGGCATGGAAAATGCCCGGCCTGATCCTTTCTAACCGGCTGGAATTCCCGTGCTCCAGAAGATGACACTCCCGTCGCTGGGCATCTCCTTGCCAGGTGCGGTGCCAGTTGTGTTGGCTGCTGCCCTGGTCCTGATCTGCCCCGTTGAGGGCCTGGCCGACACCTCGCCGGGCAGCATCTCGCAACTGGTCGAGACCTTCTACACCAGAACGGCCAGCTGGGGCGGCACCCTGCAATCCTTTGCCTTTGCGCTCCTGCGCTGGACCCTGATCCTCGAAGTCTGTCTCTTCGGCGTGCGCATGGCGCTGCAGCGGGCGCAGATTGCGGACATCATGGGGCAGTTCGTGATGATCCTGCTCTTTGCCGGGTTCATCGCCGCCGTTATCAAAAACTATGACGCCTGGTCCTGGAGCCTGATCAACGGGCTGGCCGCCACGGCCGACGGCCTCGGCGCGTCCAGAACCACGGTGGAGGCGCCGTTCATGACCGGCTGCGCCATCGTCATGACCATCCTGGACAAGCTCTCCATCACCTCGCCGGTGGACAGCCTGGCTTACATCGTCGCCGCGCTGGTGGTGCTCATCGCCTTTGCGCTGATGACCGCGCAGATTCTCTTCGTCAAGTGCGAGGCCATGATTGCCATGAACGCCAGCGTGATCCTGCTCGGACTGGGGGGCAGCGCCATCTTCCGCGAGTACGCCATCAACGTCATGCGCTACGTGCTCGCCGTGGCCTTCAAGCTATTCGTCATGCAACTGCTGCTGGGGCTCGCGCTCACGTTCATCGCCGATCTGGAGCTGGCCGAAGCCACCATGCAGGACATCTTCGTGGTCATCGGCGTGGCCGTCATCATCCTGGCCCTGGTGCGCGCCATCCCCGAGGCCTGCGCCGGCATCATCAACGGCTCCCACGTGCACGGCGGCCAGGCCCTGGGCGCCACGGCCGGCGCCGTGCTCGGTGCGGCGGTGGGGGGCGCGGCGGGCGCTGCCGCTGCCACGGCCGGCACCGCCGTGGGGGTCAAGAGCGTGAGCGCGGCCTCGCAACTGGCCAAGGAAAGCGGCGCCACCGGATTGGGGCGCTTCGGCCACATGGCCGGCAACCTCTACAGCGCCTATGCCCAGGCTCGGGCCGAGAGCCCGCGCGCCGGCTACGGCCTGCGCCTGAACAGTCGGCTGCAATCGAGACTCCAGGCCAAGAAAATGGAGAACGCCATGAAGGAGCAAGATCATGTCGAATAGGCAGGCGGCTACGCCCCGCAATCCGTACCTGAGCGGCCGCGAGGAGTGGCTGGAGCGCTACGGCAGCTACATCCAGCGCGCGGCCCACTGGCGCCTGGTCGCCTTCGTCAGCCTGCTCCTCGCGGCCGGCTCCATTGCCGGCAACGTGATCATGGCCGCGCAGTACAAGGTCGTGCCCTATGTGGTGGAGGTGGACCAGCTGGGCAAGGCCGCGGCCGTGACCCGTGCCGACCTGGCCGCGCCGGTGCCCCAGCGGTTGATTCAGGCCGAGCTGGCCGGCGTCATCGTGAACTGGCGAACCGTGACCGCTGATTTGGACCTGCAGAAGAAGATGGTCGAACGCCTGGCCTACTTCATGGCCGGTTCAGCCAAGGGGCAGCTGCGGCAGTGGTACGAGCAGAACAACCCCTACGAACGCGCCAAGGAAGGCAAGCTGGTGCAGGTCTCGGTCAAAGGGCTGCCCCTGCCGGTGAGCCAGGATTCCTGGCGTGTGGAGTGGACAGAGACAGTGCGCGGCTTCAACGGCCTGGAGCTGCAGCCGCCGCAGTCCTTCGAGGCCACGCTGACCGTCCAGGTGCGCCCCCCGAATACGGAAGATCAGATCATCAAGAACCCTGGTGGAGTTCATGTCACAGGCATTTCCTTTGCCAAAGTGCTCTCGGGCACTGTCAACTCGCAACCCCGATGAGGTGCATGACCATGCGTTGCCTGCTGTTATGTTGTCTTGTGCTCTTGCTTCCCGCTCCTGCTCTTGCGGAGCATGCTTCAGAAGCGCCGCAAATTGAGGCGGAGCAATCCGCTGCGCCTTTTCCGCCCCTTCCTGACTATCTCAGTGACACGCCGGTGGCGCTGACGCCCAACGAGACCAAAGCCCTGGAGCTGGCCGGGCAGTGGGCGGCCAAGTCGATTGCGCCCGTGCGCAACGCCACGGGCAAGGTGCTCTACGTGCACGGAGCGAGCCTGCCCACCATCGTCGCCGCGCCGCTCAATGTCTGCGACGTGGAGTTGCAGGCCGGGGAAACCCTCAATGAAGTGGTGGTGGGCGACTCGGCCCGCTGGCTCGTGGACGTGGCCACCTCCGGCTCCGGGGAGAACAAGACCGTGCATCTCCTGATCAAGCCTGTTGACGCCGGTCTGGAAAGCTCGGCCGTGGTCACCACCAGCCGCCGCGTCTACCACCTGCGCCTTATCTCCCAACGCGAGGGGCACACGCCCTACGTGGGCTTCCTCTACATGGAAGACCAGGTACGACGTTTCAGGGAGCAGGCCGAACACGAGGCCAAGGAAGAGCGCTGGCGCACGGCATCGCTAGACGGCCGTGAGGCGGACCTGAGCACGCTCAACTTCCGCTACGTGGTCAAGGGCAAGGCATCCTGGAAGCCGGTGCAGGTCTATGACGACGGCCGGCAGACTGTGATCCGGTTACCCGCGGCCCCGGCCACCAACGAGATGCCTGTCCTGCTGGTGCGCAAGTCCGGCAGCGACGTGCTCGTGAACTACCGCGTCAAGGGCCAGGCCATGGTCGTGGACGGGCTCTTTGAAAAGGTCGTCCTGGTGGTCGGTGTGGGGCGCGATCAGGAATCCATCGAAATCACCAGGGAGGACAGCTGATGCGCGCATTCATCCTGCTGCTTTGCCTGGCGTTGTGCTCCGGCTGCGCCGCACGCCATGGAGGTTCGTTCTGTGGCCAGGGGCTCCAGGCCGAGCAGGAAAAAGTCATGGCCTCGGACGCAATATCCCGCCTGCTAGATGTCTACCCTCCCGGCCTGACCACTCTGCATCTGGTACCAGCACAGCGCGGCAGTTTCGGCGAGCTCCTGGAGCAAGGGCTTCGCGCCCGTGGCTTTCGCCTGGAGCCTGCTGCCGGCGCCGATGTGGTGGAACTGAGCTACACCCTGGACGCCATCAGGGAGGAGCCTGCGGCCTGGTATCTGCACATGGCGCTCTCGGACGGCTTTGCCTTTTCCCGCGTGTACATCCTTGGGGAGCGGACCACGCCTGAAGCGGGCGTCGCCCAGACCGGGGCGCCCGTTGCGCCTCCCCCGATAGAAGCGCCTGTGAAGCCATGAACAGCCCCAACGAACTCAACCCCCTGCGCGGCGCGGCCCTGCCTGTGGCCCGCATGAGCAAGAAGCCTTTGCTGCTCGTCTTGCTCATGGGGGGCATCCTGGCTGCGGTGCTGATCTACAGCGTGAACTTCATGGAGCGTGGCCTGCCAGAGGAGCAAGCGCTCCCGCTGGAGGTGCAGCCCGAAAAGCCCTTTCTGCCGGAAGACGGCGGACCTGGTCTGGCCCTGCACCCCGAGCCGCCAGCGGCCGAGGCTCCCGCGCCCGTGCAGCCGGAAAAGCAGATTGTGGTGCTGGCGCCGCAGAAAGACGAGGCCGGGGACAACGCACGTCGCGAGCAGGAGCAGCTGCGTCGGCTCAAGGTGCAGGAGAACATCGACGCCTTGCGCTCCCCGCTGGTGGTCAAGAAGGGCGAGCAAACGCAGCCAGGCACGGTCGCAGTGACGGCAACCGCCCCTGCAGGGCGTGATAAACCGTCAGGGCACAGTGAGTTCGACAGTGAGGAACTCTCTGCGCTGCTCCAAAGCGAGTACAACCCCGCCGCGGACAAGGACAAGGAAGCGTTCTTCGGGCGCGCCAAGGCCGACGCGCAATGGCACCTGCCGGATTCGCGTACTCCCGGCCGCCCCTTCGAACTCAAGACAGGGGCGGTCATCCCCGGCGTCATGCTCACGGGCGTGAACTCCGATCTGCCGGGCGCGCTCATCGCCCAGGTCAGCCAGAACGTCTATGACACAGCACACGGCGCGCACCTGCTCATCCCTCAGGGCTCGAAGCTTTACGGCGTGTATGATTCGCGCGTGGTCTACGGCCAGTCCCGCGTGCTCGTGGCCTGGAACAGGCTCATTTTTCCGGACGGCTCTGCCATGACCCTGGGCGCCATGCCCGGCGCGGACATGAGCGGCTACTCCGGATTTCACGACCAGGTGGACAACCACTACTGGCGCATCTTCGGCTCGGCCGTGCTCATGTCCTTGATTTCCGGGGGCACTGCCTATGCCATGGACACGCTCAACGACAGCGGCACGGCCGGAATGAGCACGAGCAGCAGCGCGCCCTCCATGCAGGATTCAATGGTCTCGGCCCTGTCCAGCCAGCTGGGCCAGACCACCACCAAGCTCCTGGAAAAGAACCTGAACATCAAGCCCACGCTGGAAATCCGCCCCGGTTATCGGTTCAACGTCATCGTGACCAAGGACGTCGTGCTCGAGGCGCCGTATGTGGCGTGGCAGTAGGTGCGCTTCAGGGCCTGCCGTGATGGTTGGTCTGCTCAGGCTCCACGGCGTGGTGCAGTACATCAGCAACCCAGGTGTTCAGGCTCTTGCCGTCTTCCGCAGCCTTGGAGGCGATGCGACGATGCATCTCGGGCGTGAGGCGCACGTTGAAACGACCGGAATAGGGTTTTTCGGGCTGCCGGCCCTTCTGGGCGCAGAACTCCAGGTAATCCTCTACGGAGTCCTCCAGGGCCTGCTTCATTTCATCGATGGAGCGCCCCTGAAAGGTGATGACGTCAGACAGGTGCAGCACCTCGCCGTGGAACAGATCGGCCTCGGGATCGTACTCGAAGCGCCCCTGATACCCTTTGTAGTTCAATATATTCATGGCGTTACTCCTGCATCGTTGAGAAATCGCCGCACGGACCGCACCGAACCCTTGTCTGTCTCGGGTTGCGGATGGGGGCGGTGGAACACGGCGTACTTGCCGTTCAACTCCACCCGGATTCGCGAGCCCCGTCCTTCGGCAATTTCCGCACCGCAGGCCCGGAACAGGCTTTCGATGTCGCCCCAGGCAATGGACGGGCTGATCGGATCCCTGAAGACCGCCTCCAGTGTCCGGCGTTGTTTGTTGTTCATGGCTACATGGTACTATTTTGTGGTGTCAAGTCAAGATCAAACTCTCACGAACGCCCATGCCTGAGCACAAGAAACCCTACGGCCTCGGCCGGGCCAAGCCCGCGCGCTCCAGGGTGGCGCTCTGGTGCTACCTCATCTTCGTCACCATTCTTGCCCTGGCGTCCATGAGCTTTGCCACGCAACGCGTGGCCGCGTACTACGGCTTCCATCCCGCCCTCGGCGCGCCCCTCGCTCACGCCTTGGATCTGGCCTGGTACGCGCCGTGGTCCATCTTCGCCTGGCAATCCATGCCCGGCCTGGCCGACCCCCAGGGCTACGTGGAGCAGTCCCTGTCCTTTGCCCAGGCCCTGTTCATCCTGCCGCAGTTTCTCATCCTCAGTCTCTTTGTGGGGCGTCGCAAGCTCAGCAAGGGCTGCGAGGACCTGCACGGGTCGGCGCGTTGGGCGCGTGCCGCGGAAATCCGCGCCATGGGCTTGCTCGATGGCCAGGGCGTGTACGTGGGAGGCTGGCTGCACGAGCATCGCGGCTTGGAAGGGCTGCGGCGCACGCTGCGTGGCCGGCCGGCGCGCGTGCAGCGTTATCTGCGGCACAACGGCCCGGAGCACGTGCTCTGTTTTGCGCCCACGCGCTCGGGCAAAGGCGTGGGGCTAATCATACCCACGCTGCTTGCCTGGTCTGATTCCACGGTCGTCTTCGACATCAAGGGCGAGAACTGGAACATGACCGCAGGCTGGCTCGCCTCGCAAGGGCACCGCGTCTTGCGTTTCGACCCTTCGGATACAAGCGGCAACTCAGCATGCTTCAACCCCCTTGAAGAAATCCGACTGGAGACCGTACACGCGGTGCAGGACGCGCAGAACCTGGTCAGCATGATCCTCGATCCACAAGGCAAGGGGCTGGCCGACTACTGGCACAAGGCCGCCTTCGGCTTTCTCTCCGGCGCGCTGCTGCATTGCCTCGTGGTCACGCGCCACGCCGAAGGGCGCCCGGCCACGCTCTGCGACCTCTCCTGTCTTTTAGCGGATGAGAACCGCCCCATTCAGGATGTGTTCGAGGAGATGATCGCCACGGACCACGCGGCCATGCTCGACGCACTGCTTTCGGGGGGTGTCTCTGGGTGCCACGGCGCGGACATCCACCGCTTTGTCACGGCCGCTGCGCGGGAGATGCTGAACAAGGCGGACCGGGAGCTTTCGGGCGTGCTTTCCACGGCCGTGGCCAACCTGAACCTCTACCGCGACCCGGTGGTGGCCATGAACACTTCCCGTTGCGACTTTCGCCTGGACGATCTCGCGCGGCACGAGCGCCCCGTGAATCTGTACCTCGTGATAAGCCCGGCGGACATCGACCGGCTGCGCCCCTTGGTGCGGATCGTGCTGACCATGCTGCTCAACCGCGCCACCGCGCGTCTGGACTGCGGCGCAGAGCAGCGTCGGCGAGTGCTGCTCATGCTTGATGAATTCACGGCCCTGGGCAAGCTGGACATAGTGGAGCGCGCCATCGCCTACATGGCCGGCTACGGGCTCAAGGGCTACTTCATCGTCCAGGACATCGTGCAGCTGAACGCGGTCTACGGCAAGGACAACGGCCTCATGGCCAACTGCCACGTGCGCGTGGCTTTTGCGCCGAACACCGTGGAGACCGCGCGCGTCCTCTCGGCCATGACCGGCAAGGCCACGGTGATCGAGAAGAAGACCGCGCTCTCCGGCGCGCGCAGTGGCGGGCTGAAGAACGCCTCGCTCAGTATAAACGAGGTAGCGCGACCGCTGCTCACTGAAGACGAATGCATGCGCCTGCCCGGCCCCACCAAGGACGAGGCCTGTCGCATCACGGCGCCGGGCGACATGCTCGTCTTCTGTGCCGGCCAGCCGCCCATCTACGGCAAGCAGATTCTCTACTTCCTGGACCCGGTGTTTTCCCAGCGCGCGCGGATTGAGGCGCCAAGCAAGTCCGATTCGCTGCATCCGGAGCGCACGCGTCCCGGCTCTTCAAACAAGTCGCAGCCAAAACTCAGCGAGGACAAGTCCTATGAACGCTATCTGGCCGAGGTCTAGGCTGCTGCCCGCAGCCCTGGTCCTGGCTCTGAGCCTGATTTTCTGGCTCGGGGTTCTCTGGGCACTGGGCTTTCGCCTGAACCTCACCCCGTCCGTGGCCGTGGGGCTCTATCGCCTGGAATCCCGAGCACCCGAACGCGGCGACCTCGTTGCGTTCTGTCCAGAGCAAGGGGCGCTTGCCGCACTGGCCCTGGAGCGGGGGTATCTGCGCCCAGGCCTTTGCGACTCGGGCACGCGCCCCTTGCTCAAACGCCTGGTCGGCCTGCCGGGCGATCAGCTGGACATCGCCCCGGAAGGGGTGCGCATCAACGGCCAGCTCCAGCCTTGCAGCCAGGTCAGGACTCTGGACAGCCACGGCCGCCCCTTGCCGCGTGGCGGCCTGGAATCCGGCACCATCCACGCGAACAAGGCCCTGGTGCTCTCGGATAGCCATAAGGGCGGCTTCGACAGCCGCTACTTTGGCCTGGTGGACCTGCGCGCGCTACGCCCAGCGCGGCCGGTCATGACCTTTGAATGACAAGGAGAAAGGAAATGAACACAGACTACAAGGAGTATTTGCAGGCAGCGGCCCGGGCCGTAGACGTGCAGGCAACCGAAAGTCCAGAGCTGGGCGTGCCGGTCGATCCGGACGTGGCCGAGTTCATGGGCGCCTTCGAGGAAGGCGCGCTGAACCTTGACGACGTAGACGACGCGGGGGGCGTACATGGCCAGGAGTAAAGTCGAACGCCCCCCGTTTCATGAGGAGTTCGCGGCCAAGATCATCGAGGACCTGAAGCGCGGCACTGCGCCCTGGCAGCGCCCCTGGAGGCCGGGGCAACTGCGCTCGCCCAGGAACCCGGTCTCGGGCACGGTTTACAGCGGCATCAACCGCGTCATGCTCTCGCGCCAGGGCTTCGAGGACCCGCGTTGGATGAGTCTGAAGCAGGCCAACAGCCTGGAGTGCCGCGTTCGCAAGGGCGAGAAATCGCAGACCATCGTCTTCTGGCAGTTCAGCAAGGAAGAGCCGCTCCTCGATGCCGACGGCAAGCCCGTGCTCGATGCCGAGGGCAACGCGCTCAAGCACAAGGTCGAGCTTGAGCGCCCCATCGTGCGTTTCTCCTCGGTCTTCCACGCCAGCCAGCTCGAAGGGGGGCTGCCCCCGCTTGATCTCAAACAAGGGGTGGATTGGGACCCCAACGAGAAGGCCGAGGTCATCCTGCGCAACTCGGGTGCTGCCATCAAGCACAACCAGCGCGACCGCGCCTATTACAGCCTGCTGCGTGACGAGATTTCGTTACCCCCCAGGGAGAGTTTCGCGGCGGCCGACGGCTACTACGCCACCGCCTTGCACGAACTCGGGCACTGGACCGGGCATGGCTCACGCCTGAACCGGGAGTTCGGCCCCTTCGGCTCCGAGGTCTACGCACGCGAGGAGCTGCGCGCGGAAATCGCCTCCTGGATGCTCGGCCAGGACCTCGGTGTGGGGCACGATCCAGGTCAGCACCTGGCATATGTGGACTCCTGGATCACGGTCCTGGAGAAGGACCCCTACGAAATCGTGCGCGCCTGCCGCGACGCGGAAAAGATCAAGAACTACGTGCTCGACATGGAGCGGGCACAAGAACGCGAGGAGCAAGCGACAATGCAAGCCACAATGCAGACCACACAGGAAGCGGCACGTGAACCGCTCCGGGAGCGAGTGCAGCAAGCCGAAGTCCCGGCCCGGCAGGCAGCGGAAAAGGTCTATCTGGCGGTCCCCTATCGCCAACGTAACCAGGCCAAGGCCGCAGGCGCCAAATGGGACCGGGAGGCCAAGCTCTGGTATGCCCCCAAAGGGGCGGACCTGGCCAAGCTGGAATCCTGGCTACCGGAAAAGGCGCCCGAGCCGGTCAAGAGCATGGACGTGCAGGCAGAATTCGCGCAAGCCATACGGGCCTCCGGCCTCGATCTCGGCGAGCAGCCCCCGATCATGGACGGCAAAATCCACCGCGTGCCCCTGCTGGACGGTAAGCCAGGCAAGCTCGACGGCGCCTACCTCGGCTACGCGGACGGTGTCCCGGCCG
>CAYVWB010000024.1:0-53794 GCA_964455395.1 uncultured Desulfovibrionaceae bacterium | reverse complement strand
CAGCGAAACCCCGCCGATCACCCCGCCCCCCCCGCAAATTCCCGTGTTGAACGGCGCCGCGCGCTCATACGAATCCTCATTGATCCCGAACTGTTCCACGGCGTTCGTCCGACAGAAGGCCCCCTCTGCGCTTGACGTTGTCAGCAGACTGACTACACTCTCCCGGAGCCGCGAACGGACCGCTGGCGGCCTGCAGGCGCTACGCCCGCTCCGCAGGGCAGGGCCTGTGCGCATGGACTCTCGCCTCATCTCGACGACCACGACGACCACGACGACCACGGCGCGCGACCCCACACCACTCACCCCACGACGACGCCATGCCCCTCACGCGATACAGACTGCTCGTGTTCCAAGGCGACAGCGGCTCCTGCCGCAGCGTGCCCTGGTGGAGCGCCACACCGTGGCTGCTGGGCCTTGTCGCCGTGCTCTTGACGGTTTCCGCGTTCCACTTGTGGAGCCGCGCCCAGGAGCGCCAAGCCCTCGTACGGGAAGCGCGCAGCCTGGAGCGAGTCATCCAGCAACAGCACGCCGAGCTGCTGCGCAAGGCGCACCGAGCGCATGTGCTGCACAAGGATGTGGAACGCATCCGCAGCTTGAACGGAAAACTCGCCGTGATGCTCAGCCTGGAGCCCGACGCGCGCAGCACGATGGGCATGGGCGCGCCAGCTCCCACGCTGCCCGCAGCGCCCGCGTTGCGCGAACGGGCCATGGGCCGCCAGCTCCACGCCGTGCTCGACGACATGGCCGTCACCCTGGCTCTCCAAGAGACCATGCAGCAGGACCTTCTGGATGGGTTGATCGTGCAGGAAGCCACGCTGGCGCGCATCCCCTCCATCTGGCCGGTGCGGGGCCGCTTCGCGTCTCCCTTCGGCTACCGGGTGAACCCCGTGACGGGACGCCGCGACATGCACAAAGGCATCGACATCACCGCAGACAAAGGGACGCCCATCCTGGCTCCGGCGGACGGCGTGGTCACCTTCGCGGAGCGCTTCTCTTCCTACGGGCTGACCCTGGAGATCACCCACACCGACAACACGAAAACGCGCTACGCGCACACCAACGGCTTCAACGTCGAGGTGGGGACGCGCGTCAAGCGCGGGGATGTGGTGGCTTTCGTGGGCAACACCGGCCGCAGCACGGGGCCGCACCTCCACTACGAAGTGCACCGCAAAGGCCGCGTGACCGACCCCATGGACTACATTCTGAACTGAGTCGCACGCTGCGGGCCCCCTACCGCGCGTCTGCCGACGCAGCCGGAAGCGCCGTGGCGTCACTCCGCGGCGACCAGCTCTTCGTTGCCTGCGCGGCTGCGCACTTCGCTGAGGATGATGGGCTTGTAGAGATCGTCGTTGTTGTACCGCATCCGACCGATGAAGATCTTCAGGTGCTCCATGTCATCCAGCAACTTGATGAAGGAGCGCCGTCCGGACGTGTACTCGTTGCTGATGAACTCCACTGTGTAATAGACGAGGAACTGTCCCTTCAGCGTCATGAAGACGGCGATGCTGTCCAGGTAGTTGGAGGCGAACCGCTCCCGGTCCAACCCGGTGAGGCCTTCCCTGTAAAACGCGAGCAGACGCCCCTTGAACGTCGTGAAGAAGTCGTCGCGGGGCAGCCTGTAGCGCCGGAGCTTGTTCAGGTGCTTGGATGCGATGTCCTCGTGGGTGAGTGTGCGGATGAGCATGGGCATGGGCATGGCGGCGGCGTCCGTGGCGTCTGTGCCGCGTGTCTTGCCCAGCGTTCGCCATTCACAAGCCTCGCGAAAGATTTGCGAGCAACCTGTTTGACGTCTGCGTGACGTCTGCATGACGCCAGCGTGACGCTTGCGAGGCTTCGGGCCGACCGCCACACGCCCTGAGGGAAGGGGGACGCATGCGCGGTGACAGGCGGCGGGAGTCCGTTGTATAGATAATCTCTAGCGAATATCATCGCATAAGGCAAGCGCCTTTTCTCTGGAACACCCGGGAGGAGCCGCTTTTCGAAGCATCACCCCCGCGCCCATACCACCGGTTGACCAGCAACACATACACGACTTCCCCCGGAGTATTGCTTGCCTCCGCAGCTCTGCGCCCCTTCCGCTTTCCATGGAGAACGCGCCATGCGCCACGATTCATCCCGGCCCCGAACGCCTCGCCGTCACCGGTTTCCGCATCGTCGGACACGCACGTTGTTGGCGTGCGCCGCCTTGTGGCTGGCGGCCTGCCTGACGGTCGGCGCGTTCATGCCGGCGCCATGGGCTCTGGCTTCCGAACGGCCCGACACCGCGCCGGACGCCGCCGTCAGTGCAGCTTCCGAGGAGATCGCCGCACTGTTGACGAAAGCTGCAGGCCCCGGTGGTCCCTTGGCGCGCGCGCACGTGGGTCTCTACGTCCAGCGCCTGGACGACGGCGCAGTTCTCGCGGCGCACAACGAGCGCCGACTCTTCATCCCGGCCTCCGCCATCAAGCTGGTGACCACCGCCGCGGCCTTCGAGCTGCTGGGCCCGGAGTACGTCTACACCACGCCGCTTTTCATGCGGGGCGAAGTGGTGGATGGGGTGTTGCGGGGGGATCTGCTCGTGCGCGGCGCAGGCGATCCCTCATTGGGCGGCGCCTTGAGCCGCGACCCCCTCGGCGTTTTCAGGCAATGGGCGCAAGCGCTGCAGGCGCGGGGCGTCACCCGGGTGGCCGGCGATCTTCTGGGCGACGTCTCCTTCTTCCGGGACGCCGGCCTTGGCGACGGCTGGAACTGGGACGACGAGTCCTACTGGTACGCCGCACAAACTTCCGCCCTCGCCTTCCATGAAAACGTGGCGGAGGTGCGCGTCTCGGCGGACCGCGTCGGCGCGCCCCTGGGCGTCATGCTGGGACCCGCGCCCGGATTCCTGCGTGTGGAGAACGAAGCCGTCGCCGGCGGCGAAGGGGCGGCCTTCACCGCTCTGCGGCGTCGTGGGGTCAATGTCCTGGAGCTCTCGGGCCGGCTGCAAGCCGGAAAGACACAGCGCTTCACCGTTTCCGTGGAGACGCCGGCGCTGTGGTTTCTCCACAATCTGCGTCATGTCCTGGCGGATGCGGGCGTCACCGTGGCGGGGGACAACCGCATCGTGCGCGCTTCCGGAGCCGAGGGCGTCGTGCTCGCCACGCACGTCTCTCCCCCGCTGCGCGACCTTGCTGCCCATACCAACCGCGAAAGCCACAACCTCTACGCCGAGCATCTGCTCAAGACCATCGGCGCGCAGATGCGCAACCGCGGCGACTGGGCCGCCGGCGTCAAAGCCGTGGAGGCGTGGGCCGCCTCCCTGGGCGTGTCCGCCCCCGAACTGCAGATGGCGGACGGCTCCGGCCTTTCCCGCAAGAACCTCATCTCCCCCCGGGCCATGGGCGCGCTCTTGGCCGCCATGCGCCAACGCCCCCACTTCAGCGCCTTCTACGCGTCCCTCCCCGTGGCGGGTGTCCACGGGTCGTTGCGTTCCCGCATGAAAGGCGGCCCGGCCGAAGGTGTGGTCCGCGCCAAGGTGGGCTATGTCACCCACAACATCGCCCTCGCCGGCTACGCCGAGGACCGCCGCGGCCGGCGCTACGTCTTCGTGACCTTCGTGAACAACCATGCCGGCAAGGTCCGTGACGCCAAGGCCCTGCAGGACGCCGTGGCCAACCGCCTTTGCGCCATCCCCTAGCGCCGTTTCATGCTCATCAGCGCAAGCAGACGCACGGACATCCCCGCTTTCCACGCCGAATGGCTCATGGAGCGACTGCGCGCAGGCGTCGTGGAAGTCGTTAATCCGTTCAACGCTCGCCAACGCTCCCGCATCGATCTCACCCCCGAGGCGGTCGAAGGGATCGTCTTTTGGACTCGTTACCCCAGGCCGCTCCTGCCCCACCTCGACGAAATGGCGGCCATGGGCCATGCGTTCTATTTTCTCCTGACGATCACCGGCTACAGCCGCGCGCTGGACGTCCGCGGCCCTGCGCCGGGCGCCGCCGTGCGGGTTTTTCGAGAGCTTTCCGACCGGCTGGGTCCGCGCCGCGTGCGCTGGCGATTCGACCCCATCGTCTTCAGCCGGGACCTCGACGCCGACGCGCATCGACGCCGCTTCGAACAGCTCGCCCAAGCTCTGGAAGGCGCCACGGACACGGTCATCACCAGTGTGCTGGAGCCCTACGCCAAAGCGCGCCGGAGACTCACGACCGCTGCAGGCGCGCCTGAAGGCGTGCTGCTGGAAAGCGAAGCCATCGCCGCGGCGGCTACGCCGTTGCTGTCGGACCTGGCCGCCATGGCTGCTGCGCGGGGCATGACGCTGCAGGGGTGCGCCCTGCCCGACTCCCTCGCCGGAGCCGAATCGGCCATCCCGGCCGGACCGTGCGTGGACGCGGCGCTGATGGCGGAGATCGCCGGCCGCTCCGCGCCTGCGCCCCGGCGCGACACAGGACAGCGGCCTCACTGCTGTTGCGCGCCCAGCCGCGATATCGGATCCTACGGTTCCTGCCGCTTCGGCTGCAGGTACTGCTACGCCACGCGCTAGCATACGGTTGACGGGAGGTGCATGCTGCGACGGCTCAGAGCAAAGGGATGACGGGGCATTGCGCCCGCTTGGGGAGGAAGCACGCCAACTTCGCTTTGGTGCTGATGGGGACGCCTGTGGCGCGCGTCAGGATGGGCAGGGGCGCATCCAGCAACGTGGGCGGCGCCGCCATGTTCGCCTTGCAGAAAAGCTGGCCCCACGAGTCCGCGTAGATGACGGCGAAACGCGCGGGCTTCTTCAGCTCCCGGGAGACGCTGAGGTTCACGATCGCCAGCAGCCGGGTGACTTGCTGCGGCCGCAAGACGGCGCCGACCGGTGGATGGAAGAGCTGCGGCGCGGGAAAGTGCGCCTGCACGGCGGCGAGGAGATCCTGGATATCCGGCAGGGACACGTTGGGCTCCAGCGTCGTGGCTTGCATGGCCACGTTGGGAGACCACAACCCGTTGCCCACCAGCCACGCCGCCAGTGCTTCCACGCTCGCCGCCGAATGCAGCGCCTCCATGCCGCCGCCTCCGGCCTCCCGACGCGCCAGCTCGCCGCGCACGGCCCACACCCCACCTTGCGGCGCCTGCCTGCGCCAGGAAAACTCCAGCTGAAAGAAAGCCCCCCGCGGCAGTGAGAGAAATGGCAGCGGCGTGACCTTGTGGGCGGCGGGAGCCAGACGCGCCATGATGCGGCGGCTCATCTTCAGCATGTCCTCCGGAGAAACGCGCGCCGTCGCCGGCGCCTGCTCCAACCGCGCCTTGACCGACGCATACGCGCTGCGCAGGAAGCTCAGGATGCGGTTCCCCGCGATCACGGCGGCTTCCAGGCTCTCCGGGTTGACTGTCGCATCGTCGCGTTCGCCGGAGGGGGGTTCCAGGCTCTGGGCGATGGCGGCTTCGCTGGCGGGGTAGAAGTACTCCAGAAAGCTGTAGCCGCGCAGGGACCGAGTGACGAGCTCCCCGGACATGACAGCGCCGGCCTTACGGCGGAAGGCCATGCGCATCAACTGGAGCGCGTCGTCGTCGCCGCGGGTCTCGAAATGCTCGTAGACTTCCCGGAAGAGCACGGCGTAGGCGTCCACCACCCAGAGATCGCGCTCGCCGCGCAGGAGGGCCTCCTTGATGCGCTCGCACAAGAGCAGCTGATCCGCATCCCCGGCCATGTACTTCTCCAGCAAACCGAGCTTGAGCACGGACTTGAAGGGGCTCTTCAGCGCTTTGACCATCTGCCAGAGCGCCGCGCCGTAGAACTCGCCGCGGGGGATGGACTCCATGCGGCCCAAGTCGAGAAAAGCGCCCCCCGGCAAGGCGACGGCGCGGCGCAACGCCTCCTGATGACGGGCGTAGGCCTTGGCGGAGAGCCGTGGCGGTGTGGCCCACCACGTCATGGGTCGACCGGCCAACCGCGTGGCGGTGCGGTAGAACTCCTCCTTCAGCAGGATGGCCTGGGTGGAGCCGCAGCTTTCATCGTCGCTGAAGCCGAAGTTGTTGGCGAGCACGGCGTCTCGGTCCATGAGGAAGAAGTGCGCCTCCACGCCGAGTTCGTTCATGGCCCATTGCTCGATGTGCGCCAGCTTGGCGCGCAAGGCCCGCGCTTCCAGAGGACTCAGCCGGCCCGGTTCGTAGACCAGCCACATGTCCACGTCCGAATCCTTGCTCTGGGCGATGGTCCCGATGGAGCCGATGGTGTAGAGCCCCTCCAGGGTGAGCAGGCGGGCGCCGTCGCTTTCGGATCGCGGCGCCAAGCCATAGCGTTTCATGAGCTCTGCCACGCGCCAATCCGGCGTGTACCCGGCAAGGCGGCACGGCAGCGGCGGCAGGGTGGAGCCAGGCGTCACGGACGCTTCCACCAGAGCCGGCGCCAAGGCGAGGAAGTCCTTGCCTGTCTCCGTGAACATGCTCTCCGCCCACAGCCTGCGCATGGCGTCCTGTGCGAGAAAGGCCTGCAGGCGGAGGGCGGCGTCCTTCTCGAAACGCCACTGCAGCAGCACCGTCTCCATGAACTCCGCACCTTCTCTGCCGGCAAGCACCGGCGCGGGCTGGCCCTGGTCCAGGTCGGCGAGGGTCCTGCGGAGGGCGCTGCGCCGTGCGCGCTGTTCCTCGGCCAGAAAGTGGGGCGAGTCTCCAGTCACCCCGTGGAAGCGGTTGTCCTGCAGGGAACAGGCGACCACTTCGCAACAGAGGGCGCGGACCTCGTGAAAGCATGTCTCCTGAAACCGACACTCCGTGAAGAGCACGCCATTCATTCGTGAGCGGATGAACGCCGCCGCTCCCAGGGAGCAGCCCTCCAGCCGGCTCGTCACGGCGTCCAGCTCTTCCGCCATGAAGCCGCCGAGGTCGCAATCCGTCAGGCTGCACCCCACCAGCTGGAGCTTTTTGGCCTTGGCTTCCGTCCAGGCGCACCGCTGGAAGCGACAGTCGTGAAACGCGACGCCTTCCAGCACGCAGCCCTCGAAGACGCACCCATCGAAGACGCAGTCGGTGAAGCGCACGGTGACGAAGCGGGCGTGGGTGAAGTCCACCTCCGTGAAGCTGCAGCCGGTGAAGCGCGACTTCTCCACGCGGCTTCGCTGCAGGGAGACGCCCTTGGCGGTTGTGTTGCGGTAGGTCGCATCGGCGATGCGCGCGCCGGGCTGGAGCTGACCGATCACGTGGATGTCCGAGGCCTTGCGACCCGAGGCGAACTTCTCCCCCTGAGGGTTGGCCTTGGCTTGCCAAGGGATCAGCCACGCTCCGTCTTGCGCTTCGCCTGTCCCACTGGCCACGGTCATGGGGCGGCCCTCGGTGGCGGGCCTGGGCCGGTAGTGCGGCCGGCCGGCGACGAATTCGCGAAAGGCCTGGCGGACCATATCCATGGAGTCGTCCTGCGCGGCGTCGCGGCGGTTCATGGTCTTGGCCGCGGCTTGCTCCAGCCAGTCGCCGTCCAGCCTGTGGACGAGGGAGGTCAACCAGAGCAGGGCTTCGCGCTTGTCGTCATCCTTGAGTCCCCGGAGCGCTTCGGCGAAGCGTTCCCCGTGCATCTGGCTGAGCGCCGCGCTGAAATCGCGCATGCTCTCCTGGTCCATGGGCATGGCCACTGTCGCGTTCATGGCGGTCAAGGCGTCCAAGGCGGCCTGCCGCACCCGTGGAGCGTCGTGCCCCAGGTAGCGCGACGCCGTGGCGGTGAACTCCGGGTCCCGTTTGGGACCGGCGCGCCCCACCGCCTCCAGGATCGCGGCTGCAGCCGAAGCCGAAGCCTTCTCCAGTCGCCTCAGCAGCACGCGCAACAAGCCGGCGTCCGCCAGCACGGCGACCACCCGCGCCATGTAGACCGTCTGTTCCTCGTCCAGGGGGAGCCGCAACAGCTCCTTCACCCACACGCCGAAGCGGCCTCGCAGCAGCTCCCGCTGCAGGGGTGTGGCGAGGGTCCCGCGCCGGCGTTCCAGATCATCCAGAAACACCAGCACTTCTTCGGGATCCTCCGCCATGAGCCGACGCGCCGTCTCGAAAGCCCAGCCGATGCGCGTGAAGTCCTGGTCTCGGGGGTTGCGGAAGAGGCGGTTGGCGAGGGCCAGACGCGCATGGCCTTCGAGGTGGATGGTCGCGGCGCGCACGGCGTCCCCATGGAGCAGCCGCAGCAGCCGCACGGCCTGGATCTCCCCGACAGGACCGAGCGCCGCCAGAGCCTGCAACACGGCGCGTCCCTGAGCCGTTTCCAGAACGGCGGGGCCCTGCCGCGCCATGGACGCCCCCATCGCGTGGGCTACGGCCCCGGCGGCCAACACGCCCTCCGTTCCCTGGGGGACTGCGGATGCGTGCTCGGCAACAGCGTCCGCCACGGCGCGGGCCGCTTCCAAGGGGTTGGATTCGCTGGCCGCCCCGGCTGGCGGCACCGGCGCCCCCCGTGCGGGAAGCAACAGCGAGAGCCGCCGCAGCTCATGGACGGCGTGGACCAGCAGGGCGCAGGGGGCTTCGTCGGGGGGGGCGCGCATGCGCGTATTCTACAGGCAGGGTGGGGGCTTCGTCCATAATTCCAGGCGCCCCGTGCAGCGAGGGTTTGCGAGACCTGTGGAGCCTTTGGCGGCTATTCCGTGACGACGGCGCGACGCAGGGCGGCCACGTCCTGCGGGCGCGGGATGAGTCCCCGGGGCGCAGCCAGCGCCCACGGCGCGCCATGCAGCGCAGCTCTGGCCCAGGTGCGCGTCGGCAGGGGGAAGAAGTCCGGATTGTCCAGCACGATGCGGGCCTTGGCCGGGTTGTCCTCCAGCCGCGCCGCATGGGAGAAATTCCCCCCGTGCATGCAGTAGATGTAGAGGGGGCGGGCCACGTGGCGGAAACGCGCGCCGAGCGCCGCACACTGCACCCAGAGGTCCCAGTCCTCGTAGGCGGTGTCGCGGCGGTAGCCCATGGTGCGTTCCCACAACGCACGGCGCATCAGGCTCGCGCTCAGGGGGATGTTCTGCGTGCGCAGCAGATCCGGCTCGCAAGGGGGCAGCCGCACCACCCGGCCTCGTTCCACGAGGAGTTCCGCCTGGTCGACGTCTTCGCGGAGCCCGACCGTAGCCGCGTCGAGCTCCACATAGTCGGTGTAGACGATATCCGCGGCGGACCCGGCGGACCCGGCGGACCCGGCGGACCCGGCGGCGGCGGAATCGGCGGACGCGCATGATTCGGTGGCGGAGACGTCTTCGGCGGCGTCCAGACCATCGCGCAGCGTCCTGATGAACTCGGGCAAGAGACGGTCGTCCGGATCCAGCGGGAGGAAGGCGCGTCCCGTGGCGTGGACCGCAGCGGCGTTGCGCACGGGGCCGGGCCGGCCTTGGCGCGTCAGCCGCACCACCTGCCAACGGGCCAGCCCCAGGGCAGGGAGCAACGCTTCGGCGCGCTCGGCCGAGCCGTCGCTGCTGGCGTCGTCCGCGAAGATCAGCTCCAGCTCGCGAAGGGGCGTTGTCTGGCGGGCGATATCCCCGAAGAAACGCGGGAGTTTCTCGCCGTAGTTGTGATTGGCGACGAGGATGGAGACCGCCGGCGCGGCGTCCGTCATGGCGTCACCCCGCTGAAGCGGCGTCGGCCGAGTAGCCCACGTGTTTGCTGGGGCTCAGATACCGAAAGACCTCGCGGGAGAGCTGCTCCACCCGCAGGGTTTTTTCCACCTGGATGGATGTTTCCACGCGCAGGTCGATGATGAGCGCCTCTTTCTTGGGAATCTCGCTGTGGTGCACCATGACGCCGGGTCGGGCGGCGCTGTCCGGGCTCACGTTGACCACCATGCCCGTCATGCCGTTGGAGAGCTGCACCACCGTGCCGGGCGGGTAGACGCCGAGGGTGCGGATGAAGACCTCCAGCGCCTGGGGATCCAGCGATCTCTTCATGCGGTTGTAGAGATGCTTCATGGCCTCGTGGGGGGTGAGGGGCTCGGAGTCCAGCTGCGCCGCCATGAGGACGCTCGCGCCAGACGGCGCCGAGGGGCCCACGTTGCAGAGTTTGTCGTAGGCGTCGCAGATGTGGATGATGCGCGCCAGCGGGGAGATGGCGGAACCCTTCAAGCCTTTGGGAAAGCCGGAGCCGTCCATGGCTTCGTGATGCTGGAGGATGGCGGCGACAGCCGCCGGCGGCGTGAGCGGCACGTCCTGGACGATCTTCGCGCCGGCCACGGGGTGTTGCTGGTAGTGCCTGTCCACTGCGTGGCCCATGCCCATCTGTCCCCCGGTGAGCTGGGAGACGGGCATACGACCCTTGCCCACGTCATGGAAGAGCGCGGCCATGCCCAGTGCGCGCATGGTCTCCCCGGAGAGCTTGAGTCCGCGACCCACCATCAAGGCCAGCACCGTGACGTTGAGCGCGTGATAGTGCTTCAAGTCCTCCGTGGGTTTGGAGTTGATGAGGTTCACCAAGACATCCTGCCCTGCCTGGAAGACCTCCGCCAGCCCCTTCACCAACGCCACGGCTTCGCGGCCGGCTTCCTCCGAACGCCCCGAGACGCGGCGGATGATCTGCGCAACCCGCGCCGCCGAGGCGTCGTATTCCTGTTCACACTGCTTGAACCGCGCGCGACGCTCCCGGTTGCGCGCCAGGGTCTCCTCCTTGAGCGCGAGCAATTCCCGGGAGACGGGCGTCTTCATGCGAGGCTTGGTTATGGCGGGTTCGGGGGCGGGCTCTGGCGTCTCCGGGGGACTTTGCGGAGTTGCTTCCGGGGAGTCGTCGGTGGGATTCTCCGGAGCCGAGGCCTCCTCGTCCGCCGGCAGGGGGAAGCTGTCGCTCTTCTCCAGCACGGCGATCACCGTGGTGACGCCGAGGCGGCGCAACGCTTCTATCTGGGACTGGTTGGCGACCTTGAATCCCCCGCGCACCTTGGCCGGCGCCTTGGCCGCGTCTTCCTCTTCGAACCGCACGAACACGCCGGGACAGAGCCGGTCGAGGGTGATGGGGAACTCGGTGTGATCGTGCTTGGGAGGCATGGTGCGACAGATCCGGACATACGGTTGGGCGACGACGGCCGAGTCCCGGATGGCAGCCTCTCGACGCGGCGGGGCGGTGCGCGCCCCTGAGTGACACGGCGGCGTCACTTGCCTTCATAGAACCGGATTCGCCGAGTGGCAAGACCTGACGACGCCCCGGCACCGCAACCAGGCCGACGGGAAGCCGTGGATGTCGCCGAAAGCCACAAGCGCCGCCAGGACGCGCCGGGGGCCAACCGCCCCCATGCTGCTCACGACGCCGAGGCCGCGGCGTCCTCCTCCGCATCGATGGCGATGAGCTCGTACTCCCGGCGGCCAAGCCCCAGGGCTTCACCATAGCTGAGCTGGATGTCGCCATAGTAGCGGCCTTGGCGCAGGCCTTCGAACTTGTGTTCGCCGCAGGCGAGGCCGCATTCCAGGCGACTTGTGGCGAGGCCTTGTTGCGCATTGACAAGATCGAGACTCGCCTGGTCCAGGGCCACGGGGTCCATGGAGGCGAGGATGCCGATGTCCGGCGCGATGGGGGCGTCGCTCCAGGGCAGGCAGTCGCAGTCCGGCGTGATGTTCAGCAGAAAGTTCATGTAGCTCACGCGTCCGGCCAGACATTGCGCTGCGCCCAGGGCATACTCCGTCATCCGCTCCATGAAAGGTGGCAGCTCCGTCTCCATGTCCAGCTGCACGGCCCGTTCGGGACAGACGGCGTAGCACTCGCCGCAGCCGATACACACCGCCTTGTCGATGACGGCGGGGCTTTCCGGATCAGGGAACGTCGCCGCCTCCACGGGACAGACGGCCACGCACTCCCCGCAGCGGATGCATTTTTCGGCTTCCACCTCGAACCGCGGCGTGTGCTGTTCGCGCTTGCCTGCGCCGGGACAACACCCCATGGCGAGATTCTTGATGGCGCCGCCGAAGCCGGCCAGTTCATGGCCCTTGAAGTGGGAGAGCACCACCATGGCGTCCGCTGCGACAATGCTCCCGGCAAGCTTCACGGTCGTGAAGCGCCGGCCGCCCTCCAGGGGTCGTTCCACCACGTTCTCCCCCCGCAGTCCGTCTGCGATGATCACCGGCGCGCCCACGGTGGCCACGGTGTACCCGTGCCGCACGGCGGCCATGGCGTGGTCCACGGCGTTGTGCCGCGATCCGGCGTAGAGGGTGTTCGTATCCGTGAAGAAGGGCTTGGCGCCGCGTTCCTGAAGCATTTCCGCCACCACGCGCGCCAGCACCGGGGAGAGGAAACAATCGTTGCCCGGCTCCCCGAAGTGCAGCTTCACCGCGGCAAGGTCGTTCGTCCCGGCGACTCGATGGATCCCGGCGGCCTCGGCGAGCCGCCGCACCTTGGTCGCTTTGTTCTCGCGCACGCCGCGGGCCCGCAGGTTCGCGAAGTAGACTGCGCTTTTCCCTTGCGTCGACATGATGCCTCCTGCGTTAACCGAGCTGTATGGTGAAGACGGCGTAAAGGAAGACGTCGTTGAGAAACCAGAGCGCGTTGAGCAACAACAGCAACCCCACCCCCATCACGTACAGCATGACGCCACGTGAACGCGCTGCGGCCCCCTTGAGGTAATAGGCGTCCCAGAAGAGCTTCGCGCCCGGCGGCGGGTACTGCTCGTTCTTCCAGACGCGATTCGCCAACCACAGACAATAACAGGCCAACGGCGCGACCACCGCCGCCACGGCCGCCGCCGTCCACAAGGTGATCTGAAAAACGAGTTGACGCGCGGCCTGGGGGTTCGTCTCCACCAGCTGCTGCGCTTCCAGCAACGCGCTGCGCAGCGGTATGAAGGCCACGCCCACCGCCAGCGCCAAGGCCATTGGCGCCACGTAGACCATGCGGCGGCGACCTGACGAGGCGCGCACCAGGACAGGCCCCCGGAGCTTGACGCGCCGCCGTGCGCCTTTGGCGCCCGGCGAGCCGCCGGGGCGTCGGAACTCTTCCGCGTTCATGCGACCACCATGCTACAGGGGCGGCTTTTCGGCAATGGGGCTCCCGCCCTTGGCCCCGCATCGCAGCCACCTGCCGGGCGTCTTCCGAATATTCCCTGTGGACGGATGACACTGCCGACAGACGCCCCTCCATGCCTCGCACATGCTAGCGCGGCTGCAGGCCCAAGCGCGTGAAGTACTCGACGCGAGCGGCGCGTTCCACCGCTTCAAGGCAGGCGAAGGCGTCGCGGAAGTCCTCGCGGCCCAAGGTGAACACGCCATGACCCAAGACCACGGCTGCGCCATGACGGCGCAACGCCGGAGGCAGCGTCGTCGACAGCCCCGTCGGCCCCACGCCCACTTCCCCGGTCACCACGGGGACGCCGCCCACTTCCCGTTGGCGCGGACACGCCACGTGACAGCGGTCGCGCAAGGCGCACCGCTCGCTTGCGTCACCATCGCCATTCCCGCTGCAATCGTCGGCATCGCCATGCGCACAGTCCAGCGAGAGCGTCACGGCAAATCGCGGATGGCCGTGCAAGACCGCGCGCATGGGCGCGGACTCGCCGGCGGCGTCCTCCTCCAAGGCCGCCGCGTGGGCCGAGCATTCGCTGGAAGCTGTCATGCCGGCGCAGGTTCGGCCGTCGAGGTCCACAGGATCGATGGCTCCGGGCAGTTCGTCCAAGGGGGCGCCCGTCTGGCTGATATGCATGGTGCGGCCCACGCGATAGGAAATGTTCCCGAAGACGGAGTCCACGAGCCCCCGCGCCACCACCGCCCGTCCGGCTTCATCCATGGCCGCACAGGCTGTCTCCTCCTCATCGAAGGGCCCGGCCGCGAGCGGCGGCGAGACTGAATCCATGAAGCGCAATCGGGCGCTCGCCGCAGCGAAGGCCTCGGCGTAACACGCGTCCCCCAGACGCCGCGCCACCGCAGCGGCGTCCTCGGCCGAAGCCTCCGCCGCATCCGTCACCAACGCCGCCTGCCGGCGACGCAGCGGCAACGCCCGCCCGAAAAACATCACGAAACATGCAAACGCCATGGAGCTGATGGTGACATACCCCTGCGCAGGGCTGACCGATCCCACGGCCACGAGCGCGGGGCCTCGGACATCGTCCCACTCCACCACGCCCTTGCGGCGCCGCAATGCAGCCGCCAACGCATCGACGTCCCCGACAGGAACCACCGGGATATCATGGAGAAAAGTACGGGTTTCGCTATCCCGGGGGGTGATGCATATCGATTTCGTATCGGAATTCACCCCAATATCCAAGGCTCGCTGCGCTTCGTAGGCAACCGCCGCCGCAAAGGGGCCGACAGGCCGCCTCCAGACAAGGGAGTTGATGGGGAGCGCTTCGAAAAGCGGCTCCAGCCTGACTTGATGGACGGACTCGCGGCTCCAAACGAGCGCAGCGTCCAGGCCGGCCGCCAAAGGCGCATCTTCCGGGTCGTGCCAATCCCCCTCGAGGCGGCGCCCCGTGGCTTCGTCAAAAGCCTTGAAGGCGTTGACATATCGATCTAGCAACGATTTCATGATATCGACACCCTGACGGTATTGACTCAGCATTCCAAGCTCAGCTGCGCAGCCACGGCTGGCAAGGGGCCGCCGCCGGCGTCCAGCCCCCGCACCTTGTAATACGCGGCCCGTGCTTCCATAAACGCCGAGCGATTCAGGGGCGGGACCGGCTGCATGACGGCGCCGCTGCCGGCTTCCGTGTAGAAGCGTCCCGGAAGGTCGTCCTGTTCGGGACCGCACCCTGCTTCACGCAGGAGAATGCGCTCCAGGTAGAGTGTACGCGCGCCGGCCTTAAGCAGATCCGCGCCGTCCACGGCGTCGCCTGTCACAGCGGCGAGGACACTGGCGTACTCCTCGACGCCAGCCGCCGCCTGCGCATGGACGCACACGCCGAGCGCCTCCAGCGCGGCGATGGCGTCCTCGGAATATTTGATGATCCGCGCCTTCATGGCGAACTCGAAGCGCTCCGTGGCCACAGGCTTGCGCAGCACCTCATGGCCCAGCGCAAAGGCCCTGCGCCAGCAGCCGCCGCGGGTGGCCACGGCCATCCCCAGCGCCATGCCATACGCGCCGCGGGGATCGAAGGCGGAAAGCTCCAACCCTTTCACGGCCATGGCGGCTTCCGGTCGACCCACGGAGCGGGCGTAGGCGAGGGCCCCCAGGGAGAGCCCGTCCCCCTCCATGCGACGGTCCGCCAGGTCCTCAAGAAGGCGCAAAGCCTCCCGGCCGCAGACGAAACGCCCGAGGACCTCCGAACGGACCGCCAACGCCGAGGCAGTGGAAAGGGGGTCAAGTCCAAGATCGATACAACGTCGGTATCCTCGCACAGCGAGTTCCGCTTCGTCATTTTCGAGCAGCGCTGTCCAGTGCGAGAGGCTTTCGGCGTCAGGCAGACGGAGGGAGCCACTCTCTTCCATGGGCCCGCCGGCGCGGCGGGCGCACTGGGCGGGACAGTCCGGGCAACCTGCGGGCTCTCCCCGGAAACGCGCGTGGAAGACAGGCGCGGCAAGGCTCGGTCCTAGCCCCTCGGCGCATGCCTCCACGGGATTGTCCCTATCGGCGCCACATCGATCTTCCGCAGGGTCGAAGTACGTGCGCCGAAAGTTTGCCGTAGGCGCCATACGCCTGCTGCGCGTCAGATCAAAGAGCGCGAGGTCCCCGTAGGACGCCAAGCCGCACCGCCCTGTCAAGAAGGGCGAAGCCATCATCAGCCGTCGCAGAGAGGCGCAAGCCCCTTCGAACGCCAAGGGGTTCGCAATGGGCGTCGTCCCGCTGCCGCGCACGACGAGGCATTGCACGCCCTTGGCAGCCAAGCTCGCGCCCAGGCCGCCGCGTCCCACGGGCCGGCCGTCCACGATGAGGGTCGAGAGGGGGCCCCGCTTCTCCGCCGCCGGTCCTGTCACGAGCACGGATTCGGTAGCTCCCTCGGGGCATGGCTCCAGTGTTTCGGCGAGCTCGGCGAGCACCGCCGTGGTATTGCGGCCGACGAGCTCGTCCGCGTCGAAGAGGGCGGCGCCTTGCTCATCGACGACGAGCCCCACGGGTTCCTCGCTGGCGCCGGACAGAATCAACCCCATGTACCCGCCGCGACGCAAGGCTGCGCCGAGCGCGCCCCCGGCGGCGGCGTCCATGCAGAGCCCGGTGAGGGGGCTCTTGGCGGCGATGACGGCGTGGCCGGCCATGGGAGCGCCGGCGCCGGCAAGCAGGCCGGCGATGAGGCAAAAGGGCTGCGCCGGGTCATCCCAGGAACGAGAGAGAACGGGGCGGACGAGCGTGGCCGCGAGGCCACGACCCCCCAGCAAGCCGGCGGCTTCCGGAGGCGGCGTTCGCCGTTCGCTGACGCCGGTGGTCAGGTCGACATGAAGCAGGATCTGCGAGAGCCCGGCGCTCACGAACGACCTCCGCCGCGCAAGGGTTTGATGTCGATGACAGGTGTGCCGTCCAGGGCCTCCAGAGCGTCCACCGTGAGGGTCGGGCGGGCGGCGTCCAAGTCCATGTTCATCAGTGTGACCACGTGCACGCCGACGGGGTTGGGTCGGTCCGGCGAGCGGGTGGCGAAGACGCCGCGCCTGGGTCGGGAGACATCGCCGCGAGGATGGACCTGCAGGCAGTCGCGGTCCGCCAGATGGAGCCATGTGAACAGCTCCACGCGCTGCCCCGCCTCAAGGCCATCCAGAGCGTCCAGGCATGCGGGGTCCAGGCGGATGATGGCGCGCGGCGCGTCCTCGTCCTCCATCTTGGGCGCCGTGTCTTTGTCACGCAAGGGGGACTCCACCCAGCCCACGACGCGCAGTGTCAGGTCCATCACGCCCCCATGTCGTCCGTGTCGGCGTTTCGCGAGGGCGCGGGCGGCAACACCCCACGCCGCTGCAGGATATTGTAGACCGCCACGGCCAGCGCGCATTTCACCAGATCGAACAGAATGAACGGCGCGGCGCCCACAGCGAAGGCCTTCTCCCAGCCCATGTCCAAGACGAATTTCAGACGGATCACGCCCAGCACGTACGCCGGGATTATGGCCAGAATCGTCCAGAGCAGCCCGCGGCCCCACCCCAGGCGCGCCCCTCGGCCCATGGTGGCGACGCCAGCCAGTGCAGCTGTGCCCAAAAATCCCGCCAAGTACCCCCCAGTGGGCCCCAGCAAATGCGCAAGGCCGCTGCCACCGCCTGCGTACACCGGCAACCCGATAAACCCGGCAGCCAAGTAGAGTCCCATGCAGACAGCTCCTTGCCACGGCCCGAGGATCAGCCCGGCCAGCAGGATGAAGAACGGTTGCATGGAAAACGGAGCAGCCCCGATGGGGAAATGGAGGTAGGCGCCCACTGCGATGAGCGCGGCCAGCAGGGCCGTCCAGACCTGACGCCGCAAGGCTTCGGGGCTCATGACGTCTCGCTTGGTTGTGGTTGAACGGACGGTTCAGCCGCAAGGCCCGGCGCACCTTCCGGCGCAAGCCCCAAGGCGGCGAGGTCTTCCCTGTCCTGCGCGGCCGGCGCGCCGCTGCGGGTGAGGTAATCCCCCACCATGACGCCGCTGGCGCCGGCCTGGAAGAGCTCGCGGCGGGACGCGTCCGGGAAGATGGCGTGTCGGCCGCCGGCCACCCGCACATGCGCCCAAGGCAGCATGAAGCGGAACAGGGCCACCACGGCAAGCGCCTCGTTCGGGGTGAGCATTGGCCGATCCCCCAAGGGCGTGCCTGCGACGGGCATCAGAAAATTGATGGGCACGGAATCCACGCCCAGCTCGGCCAGGGTCTGCGCCAACTCCAGCCGGTCCTCCCAGCTTTCGCCCAGCCCGAAGACGCCGCCGCTGCAGCAGTACGCCCCGGCGCGCTTGGCGGCGCGCACCGCCGCCACGTCCTCTTCGTAGTCGTGGGTGGTGCAGATGGTGGGGAAAAAGGCGCGGCCCGTCTCCAGATTATGATGGAACCCGGACGCGCCGGCTTGCAGCAGACGGCGGCAGGCGGCTTCGTCGAAGCATCCTGCGGAGACATCCACCAGGGCCTCGCCGGCTGTGGCTTGGACGGCGGCGCGCACGCAAGCTTCCAATGCGTCGAGCTCGGCGCCGGTCTGGGTGAGCCCGCTGGCCACCACGCCGAAGCGCACGGCGCCTTCGGCGACTGCTTCCCGTGCGGCCTGCGCGGTTTTTTCCGGCGTTATGAAATCGTGCTCGGGAACGCCCCCGGAGACCGCGTGGTGGGCGGACTGCGCGCAGAATGCGCAGTCCTCGGCGCAACGACCGCTGCGGGCGTTGACGATGGCGCAGAGGCCCCGCTTCCGGCCAAAGACCGCGTCCGTCAATTGCCGCGCCCCGGCAAGCAACACGCCGAGTCGCTCCGGCGAGGGCGCCATCAACGTGCGCAGTTCGGCATCGGTGTAGGGCATGGGACCGCGCGGCTTCCCTTCGGAGGCCGACAGGTCCGCCTGAGCGACCCGGGCTTTGTACAGCAGTGATTCTATGGACACGGCGCCTCGTGGGAATGGCGTCGCACGGGGGTGGGCGGTCCCGCGCCTACGCGTCGTCCGGTTCGGAGTGTTCGGACCGCCGGCTCAAGTGGTCGAACCCCTGCACCGTAAAAGGCCTTCCATTGAGGGTCAAGCCCGGTTCGTCCGTCACCTCGCCGAGCAGCCGCGTTCCGGGTATCGCCGCCGCCAGTCGCTCGGCCACGGTCGGATCCGCCGCGCCGAGGAGAGCGTAGTCCTCCCCGCCGTCGAGCGCCACCCCGACGGGGTCTTCGCCCACGGCTTCGGCGTGCTTCAGCACTTCCGGATGCAGGGAGGAAGGTTCGACCTGGAGTCTCGCGCCGATGCTGCGCTCCCGTCCGCCGAGGAGCCTGGGAAGGTCGCGGGCCACGCCGTCGGAGAGGTCCATCAAGCCGGTCACGGCGCGCCAGTCGGACGGGCGGCCGGTTTCCTCCATCGCAGCGAAGCGCGCCAGGGCGAGGCCCGCCTCCACGTGGGGCTCCGGCGTCAGGTGTGCGCTTGTTGCGGCCGGCCAGCGGTGGATGGCGTCGCGGCCTTCCTGCTCCAGACGCGTCAGCCCCACCCGCGCCAACCCCAGCGGCCCCACCACGAAGAGGACATCCCCGGGTCGCGTCGGCCCCCGGGTGAGCAGCCTGACGCCGGCGCGCGCCGCTTCGTTTGCCGACGGGGAGGGCTGCGCCACGGCGTCCGCCTCTTCCCCCCAGACGGTGATGGCCGCGCCAAGGCAGGGCCCGGCGCTCAGGTCGCCGCCGGCGAGCACCACGCCGTGGCGGTCGGCGAGGGCCGCCATCGCCGCGAAGAACTCGTCCCAGAAGGCGGGCGCTGTGGCCAGACCGTGGGGGCCGTCGCTCGGGATCATCAGGTCCAGAAAGAACGCCACCGGCCTGGCGCCCATCCCCGCCACGTCGCTCAGGTTCACGGCCAAGGCCTTGTGGCCCAGTTCGGCGGCGGTGAAGTAGCGGGTGCGGAAGTGGACGTCTTCCAGGAACAGGTCCGTGGTGACGCAGGAGGGGCCCATGGCCTCGAACACGGCGCAGTCGTCGCCACGGCCCAGCCGCAGCCGGGGGTGCTCGTTGACGAAGAAGCGGTGGAGGTAGCGGAAGTAATCGTCTTCCGAACGGATGGCGTCTGATTCGGGTGGTCGCACGCAAGGCCTGCCGGATGTGGAGGAAACGCAGCGCGCTGACGCCTAGTGCAGCCGGCGTCTCCATTGACGGCGCGGCGGCGACGGCATGGCGCGACGCAGGTTGAGCGCCAGTCATTACGGTGAAGCGACAGGCGCCGTCAACAAGATGAAGCGAAGGGGGCGCGCCAGCACCACGCGGTGACGCCCATGGCGGCGCGCACGTGCAGGACGCGTCAGAACTCGACGCCTGTCTCCACGACTTCGAGACCCAACGTCGTCGCCACTTTCAGCAGGAAATTCACATCCACCAGGTAGTCCACGATGACGTTGCCGACCAGGATGCACGCGCCCCACATGACCCCCCGGAAGACCATGGGGATGGTCTGCGAAAACATCTCGATGATGGTTGTCACCGGGTCGGTGTCGAAGAAGCTTTCGTGTTCGCGCATGTCCGCCAGCAGCATCAGCTTCTCCACCACGGCGGCGATGACCGCCGGCAGCAGCAGCGCAATGCCCCAGACGGGCCACATGCTCATGTCCACCGGCGTGCGTGAGTCGAAATACCGCAGAATGTACGAACCCGAGCTCATGAAAACCGCCGAGTAGATGATGCCCACCACCGCGTACATGGCGGTCAGGATGTTCTGCATGGCTCCCACCTCCTTGCTCCAACAACGCTACGTCACCACGGCCAGCTTGGCAAGTCCAAGGCGTTTATTTCATTTACGAAGGAAGGTCACTCCGGGTCCAGCTCCAGATACTGCGCGAGAATCACCTTCAGTCCGAACCCCGGGAAGTTCACCCGGTACTTGTCCGGGGGAATTTCCGCCACGATCTTGCCCTCGCCGAAGATCTTGTGCCGACACCGGCCCAAGGCGGCGGCCTTGGCTGCAGACGTCGCTGCCGCGGGGGGTGGAGACGCCGCAGGCGCTGGCGCGGGACGGGGCCCCCCGTTTGTGTGGACAGCCGCCGGACCGGAGCGCGTGGAAGCCGGCGCGCTGCGCACCTGGCTCAAGCCGCCGGAGTAGTTCTCCGTCCACTCCTCGTAGAACTCGCCGCCAATCTCCCGGATGAAGGGCGAGGCTGCAGCCGGCTCCGTCATGTCCGCGCCCCGGCGGTAGACGGCTTTGGGCGCGAAGAGACCCAGCCAGCGACGCGCGCGCGTGCACGCCACGTACAGCAGTCGGCGCTCCTCTTCGAAATCGTCCACGCGATTCATGGCGTGGCGAGAGGGGAAACGCTCCTCGATGAGGTCGATGATGCAGACGGCTTCCCACTCCAGACCTTTGGCCGAGTGGATGGTGGAGAGGGTCAGCGCGGCGTCGCGGCTGTCTTCGCCTTTGGGTTCAGGGTTCTCCAGGCTCAAGTCCGCAAGAAACATGTCCACGTCTTCGTAGCCGGCTGCGATCTGCTGAAGCTCCTCCAGACCGGCTTCGCGGCGGGGGTAGTCGTCCGGGTAGCGTTTCTCCAGGATGGGCGCGTAGTGCTCCATGATCTCGCGCAGCAGCGTGGCGGGCGTCAGGGTCATGGGCCGCAGCTTGTCCAGCAAGGCCAGCAACTCATCCAGCAGGGGGCGCTTGGCGCGCCAGGAGTCCACATAAGCGCGGTCCCCGCCGAGGATGGCGTTCACCAGCTTGTTGGCCGTCTTGGGCCCCACCCCCTCGATGGGGTCCAACACACGCCGCCACGCCGGCAGATCCGCCGTGTTCTGCAGAATACGCACGTAGGCGAGCACATCCTTGATGTGCGCAGCTTCCGTGTACTTCAGCCCGCCGTACTTGGCGAAGCGGACGCCCAGCTTGTTGAGCTCCACCTCCAGGGGATAGGACATGTAGCCCGCGCGGAAGAGCACCGCCACCTCCGCAGGCCCATGGGTTCGCATGAGCTCGACGACCTTCTGCGCCACCAGCTTGGCTTGGGAGCGGTCCGAAAGGGGCCGGATGATCTGCGGCGCAGGGCCTTCCTGCTCTTCGGTGTAGAGCTTCTTTTCGTACTGATGGCGCGCCTGTGCGAGAATCTGGTTGGTGAGGCTCAGGATGGGTTGCGTGGAGCGGTAGTTGCGCTCCAGCCGGATGAGCTTGGCGCCGGCGAAAACCTCGGGAAAACCCAGGATGTTGTAGACGTTGGCGCCGCGGAATGCGTAGATGGACTGGGCGTCGTCGCCCACGGCCATGACGTTGCCCCGCTCCCCCGCCAGCAGCGAGACCAGCCGCGCCTGCACCAGATTCGTATCCTGGTACTCGTCCACCATGATGTGCGAAAACCGCGCGCGCATCCGCGCCAGGGCCTCGGGGTCCGCACGCAGCAGCGTCTCCAGGGCGAAGAGCAGGTCGTCATAGTCCAGCAGCCCTTGCGCCCGCTTCATGGCTTGGTAGCGCTCGCCCAGGGACTCCAGCTCGTCTGCATACGGCAACAGATGGAAGGACTCGCTTGCAAGGATGTCGCGCAGCTCGCGCTCCTTGTTGCGGGACTTGGAGACCACGTCCAACACCGTGGAGGCCTTGGGGAAGGAGCGGTCCCCCTTGCCGAATTTGAGCTCCGCCTTGGCCTCGCGGATGAGCGTCTCCGCGTCTGAACGGTCGATGACCGTGAGCTTGGCCGGCCACCCCGGAGGCGGCGTGCGCCGCAACACGCCGTACGCAAACCCGTGGAACGTGCCGCCTTGCACCCGACGGATGGCGTCGCCAGCGCCCCCGCCGCGACTCAGGTCCTCGCCGCCCAGCAGCAGGGACGCACGGTCCAGCATTTCCTGACTGGCCTTGCGGGTGAACGTGAGCAACAGAATGGAAGAGGGCGCCACGCCCTGCTCCACCAAGTGCGCCAACCGATAGACCACGGTGCGGGTCTTGCCCGAGCCCGCCCCCGCTATGACCAGCACGGGGCCTTCCGTGGTGGTGACAGCCTCCAGCTGCGCCGGATTCAGTGATGCGCTGTAGTCTCGCGCCATGCGTTGATATTCCTGAAGATTAAACGATGAGAGCGCCGCCGGCGGCCGCGCCGTGGGAGCCCTCTGCCGGGGCCTCCAGTCCGAAATACGCCAACACCAGGCGACCCACGTCGCGCACGCGCCTGGGCGGCGGCGTCAAGAAGCGCTCGTCCTCCGGCTCCTCCTCCATGACGAAGAGGGCCCCGTGAGCGGTGTGGGCGCCATGCCGGCCGTGGCGGCCGAACCGTTCCGCGCGGTCGAACTTGGCTTTCAGATCCATGCCCGGCCGAGGGACGCAGACCAGATCCGGCGCCCGGTCCGCAGCGGGCCCCTGGTAGAGTTCCCGCCCCGGGACCACCCGTTCCATGACCGGCTCGCCTTCCCAGGTCAAGCGCTCCAGGCCGGCGGCGATCTCCCCGGCGAGGGCCGCCGCCTCCCCGGGAGAAACACCTCCCTGCGCGAAGCGATCCGCACGATGCAGATAGATGCGGCCGGGGTCCAGGGCGAAAGCGCGGCTTGCCGGCAGGATGACGGTCGCGTCCAGCTCGTGGGCGGGAGGCCGTTCCGCGAGCGAGAGGTAGCCATGCTCCCGCAGCCAGACGTTCACGTCGCACTCCACTTTGAGCGAGGCGAAGCCGTGGTCCGCCATCACCAAGAGCCGCTTGGGCCCCGGCAACTCGTCGAACCGCGCCAGCACTCGGGCGATGGCTGCGTCCCATTCCTGCAGGAAGGCGAGGCACAACCCGTGCGCCGGGTGGCTCTCCTCCTCCACCGCGGGGTGGAAGAAATGGAAGAGCCGGTCCGTCTCCGTCAACACCAGGGTGAAGCAGTCCCAATCCGGCGTCGCGGCTTGGCCGGGGGGCGCCCACAGCCGGTCCAGCAGAGCGAGCCGCGCGGCCAGGGTGCGCCGCAGTCCCTCCACAAGATGGTCCGGATCGTCGGCGCCGCGGGTGGTGTCCGCCTCCAGAGGAAACTCTTCCCGCACGAGCCGCTCCATGAGTGCAGGAGGGTATACGGCCGTGCGGATGTCCGGCGCCACGAAACCGGCCACCAGGACGCTGCCCGGGCCGGGCAGGGGCTTCACGGGCCAGGCGTGGGGCAGGTTCACCACCTTGCAGGTGCGGCCCGTCTCGCCGAGGCGCTCGAAGATGGTAGGGACGAGGACTTCCCGCGCGTCCGAGAGTCGCAGCGTGTAACGGGCGGCGTCCACGCGGGTGAAGCCGTAGACGCCGTGGACGCCGGGGCCGGCGGCTGTGGCGAAGGAAGTCCAGTTCACCGGGGAGAGTTCGGGGAGCTCGGCGTCCATGGCCGAGGCGTTGGCCACGAGTCGACGCATGGCGTGGAAGCCGGGCCGCCGGGCCAGCTGCTCGGCCATGGCCAGGCTGAGGCCGTCCAGCCCCAACACGAGCAGCCTGGGCCGTCCGGCGGCGCGTGGAGTGTGGGCTTGGGTGCGCATGGGTCCCTTGCGTACCAGCCCGCGCGCGGATGGGGAACCCCCTGGGGAGGGGAGTCGGATTCGGGCGCCGGACAGTCGTGTTGACGATACGGCCCTAGAAACTGTATAGAGATTTTCACGACGCCTGGAATACTCCCTCCGGCGCGAAACCAACCAGAGCCCGCCATGGCCAGAAACAACTGCCGCGTCTATTGTTGTCTGCATTACGGCCTGGACATCACCTATGAAGACCTGCAGACGGTGGAGGCCGAATTGACCGCCACTTTGCAGGACCGCATCACCGAACTCGGCGGTGTTCATCTGGACTTCTGGGGATACGGCGACTCCCTCCAGATCGAGTTCGCTTTCCCCCGCTTCGATGACGACCAGGTGGAGGGCTTCGCCCACGCGCTGGCCGAGCTTCTGCCCGAGGATGTCCACGCGCGCGTCATCGCCTTGGACAGAGGTCTGGAGCGCGCCGCCCTCTATGGCGTGACGGCGGGACAAGCCCTGGGCGGCCTCGCCGACCCCTTCGCCGCGCCGCTGGAGTCGTTCCGGCCCGCTGGCGCCCCCGGCCTGCCCCGCTCCCAGTAGCGCGCCGGACGCCTCTCCCGACACAGCCCGGCCGCCACGGCCTTCCGATCCCGCATCGCACACATTCCGCGGCTTCGGCAGCGCATGTCGGCCTTCCGCCCCTGTCTCCCCGCTGAGTCCCGCTGTTCCCGCTGTCCCCGCTGTCCCCGCTGATTTTCGCTGGTCCCCGCTTGTTCTGACTCCGCCATTGCCGCCTTGCGCGCGCATTCCACGGGGTCCACAGCCAGAGCAGACGCCCCAGTCGGATCACGGCCGCCGGCGAATCCCGTCATCCAGTTCCCGCCCACGGCTTGACGATTCCGCATCGTCGCACTAGACATGACGACTACGTGACAACGGCGAAGAAGCGTCGACCATCACCCCCTTCGCCCTTGCGCACTTTTGCCGTTGAAGCCGCGCCGCGTCACCCCCCGGCGCGCTCCATGCGTTCGCCAGCCGACTGCCGACGCGCGCCGGCGGCGCCGGTTCTCGGCAAGGCCGCGCCACTTGCCCGCTCACGGCGAGCGATCCGCCCCACACCGCCGTCCCAGCCCGATGGAGGACGCCGCATGTCCCGTCCCGAGCCCCCAGCCCGTCCGGAAGACGACCACGCCGCCACACCCGCGCCACCCCCGACGCGCGCCACTCGCCTATCTGCGCATGCCGGCGCCGAGAGCCCTGTCATGGACACGTTCGGCCGTACCGTGAACTACCTGCGCTTCTCCGTGACGGATCGGTGCAATTTGCGTTGTTTCTACTGCCGCGCCGGTGACGATTTGTCGTTCATCCCCCACCGGAAGATCCTACGGTACGAGGAGATCCTCACCCTCATCGAGATCGCGCAGGCCATGGGCGTGCGCAAGGTGCGTCTCACCGGGGGGGAGCCGCTGGTGCGCCGCGATTTCATCCCCTTCCTCAAGGACGCGACGCAGCGTTTCCCAGCCATGGATTTCCGGTTGACCACCAACGGCGTGGCCCTGGCCAAACACGTGGACGCCCTGCGAGCCATCGGGCTTTCTGCGGTGAACATCTCCCTGGACGCGCTGGACCGGGAGCGGTTCGCATCCATCACCGGCGTGGACGCCTTCGACCGGGTCTGGAAGGGCTTCGAGGCGAGCCTCGCCGCGGGGCTTCCCGTGAAGCTGAACGCCGTGGCCATGCGGGACATGAACCGACAGGATCTGGCGGGATTCGTTGCGCTGGCCCGTGAACACCCCATCCACGTGCGGTTCATCGAGTTCATGCCCATGGGCGCCAAGACGCAGTGGAGCGACGCGCACTTCTGGTCGGCGGACGACATTCTGGAGGACATCCGCCGCCACGCCACATTGACGCCCCTGCCCGTCCACTCCGGCGACCCGCCGGACAGACAGCGCGACCCTGACGGCGCCGAGCGCGACGGCCCGTTGCTGGCTCTCGCCACGGGTGGGCCGGCGCGGATGTTCGCCATCGAAGGCGGCCGCGGGGCCATCGGCGTCATCTCCCCCATGACGAACCACTTCTGCGCCAGCTGCAACCGGCTGCGCATCACTTCGGACGGCCGGTTGCGCACGTGTCTTTTTTCGGATCAGGAATATCGCCTGCGGCCTTTGCTGCGCCACCCGGCGTTGGGTCCTGCCGCTGTACGGCGCGTCATCGAGAAGGCGACCCGTCGCAAGCCTCTGGGCCACGCTCTGCTGCGCAAGACGCGCGCCGCCAGCGAGAAACGGATGTCGGCCATCGGCGGCTAGGGCTGCTTCTCATCGAGCCGGGTGAATATTCTCGCTTCGGAAGGGTTCCCCTGCCGCCCCTTTCCATAGCGTTTCGCCATGACATGGAATGTGTCGTGTTCCCCCGACAGAGCATCCATGACGCATGCCGGGATGGGGCGCGAGGCTCACGGATGCAGCCAACACAACGCGGTGGAGCGCAGCCGGCGCACCCCAGGGAGGGAGAACCCTTTGGACAAGCCCCCCCCGGGAGAGCGCCCATCAGCGCGATCGTGAACCGGCCCCCGGCCTGTCTGGGGTATGAGCGTCCTGCGTGGACACCTTGCATTCGCGAACGGGAGCGTGTATGGAAACACTCTTTCTTCGGGGGCGTCCCTGCCGTCTGCCGCTCGGGCCTGTCGGTGCTGACGCTCCGCCTTGCGACGCAAGCGTCGCCTCCTCTCGTGCGGAGAGGTAGCGAAGTCCGGCCGTAACGCGCTCGACTCGAAATCGAGTTATCGGTTAGTAGCCGATACGTGGGTTCGAATCCCACCCTCTCCGCCATACACCCTTCCGACCCCGTCCTTCTGCTTCCAGAATCACTAGAAAATCAGACACTTACGCTTCCAGCAGGGCGTGAGGCCGTCTTTCTGCATCCGTTGACAGCCGGGGCATATGCGGAGGAGCGTTCCCGGACGTCGCAGGGCGAGGCCCCCAGCGCCCCCACGGAGGCATGCCCCCACGGATGCATGCCTCCACGCGCCCCCTTGACCGCCACGGAAGTCAAGAACGCCAAGGCTCGAGAGAAAGCGTACCGCCTGTACGACACCGACGGTTTGTACGTGGAAGTCGCCCCCACCGGGGGCACGTTGTGGCGGCTGAAGTTTCGTTTTGGGGGCAAGGAAAAACGGCTCGCACTCGGTAAGTTCCCGGCTGTCAGCTTGGCGAAAGCCAGGGAAGAGCGCGACAAGGCCCGCGCCCTCCTGCGGGAGGGGGTGGACCCCAGCGCCGCGCGTCAGTCCGCAAAAGCCGCGCACAGGCAGGAAGAGGCGCGCCAGGACGCCACCTATGAGGCGGTCTGCCGAGAGTGGCGCGAGAAGCACAAGCCAACATGGAAGCCGGGCAAACACGTCCCGCAGATTCTCACGCGGCAGGAGCAGAACGTCTTCCCGCTGGCGCAAGGAATATGGCGGCATGCTGGTGAGCCAAGCCAAACGGTTCAAGGAATTGGGGCGTGGGAATGCCCGGCTCTAGCGCCTGGTGGCGGCCCCTCACCTCGACAAGCTGATTCTGGAAGAAGCCGCCAAGGGAACCTTCTGAGCCCGTCGCGCCGCCGGCCCGTGCTTCTTGGCGTCGGCAAGTCGCTGCAGGATGGAATGCGCGCTCGCGTTGATGAAGCTCGGGTCCGTCTGGCTCTCGTAGGTGAACCGCTCTTCATGCGCGCCGCGCCGCTTGATCTGGAAATATTCGCACGGCGCCCTGGTCGACCCAGAGGTCGATCCCGAAGCCGGCCCCGAAGCCGGCTTGTGAGGCTCGTAGTGGACGACGATATCGCCGAACGTCCTGGGGCCATCCGCTTCGAAGGTCACGGCCGTCACGTGCATGTTGGGCATGAGCAGCATCAGAGCCTGGCGCCAGAAGCGCCTCGCCTGATCATCGCCGCCATGCCAAGTGGCGACAAGAGCGCGGGACATACGACCTCCTCCGACCCTCTTCACCGTCACTTCCGCGCAGGGCAAACGGCCTGACGAGCAATCATGCGTCGCAAGCGATTCATGCATTCATGTCTATTGGTTGAATACGCTCAACCCATACAATACACCTCATCTCATGCTCTTTCGACCGGAACGCCGAAGAGCAGCTGACGCCCCTACGGCTCCGTCACCCCCCCCGAGGCGCGTCACTCCTGCGCGACTGCCAGGAGGGAAGGCCGCCTGCGCGACGCCTCGGGAGTCCATGATGATGACGCGACGCAGCCCGTGCGACGACCCCCGCCTCCCGCCCCAGTGGTCGGACGCGTCATGAAGCGGCGAGGCTCCCGGCGGAGAGACGGATCTCATGACCGCGGACGACCTGCTTCGGCGTTCCCCGACGGGCGTTGCGCCCGAAGAACAGGCTTCGCGAAACTTGACGATTCGTGACGCGCTGCGCCCTCCGGAGCGCCGCGGTCGAGGCGTCGGGAGAACGCGCCCCCTCGACATTGCGGACGTCTCGGTCGTCGTGGTATGCTGCGTTCACACAGCCGGGGTGCGCCCTGCTTTGGAGCATGATGTCCCAGCGGCGAGCAGGGAGACGCCCGGCGTCTTCGCTGCGCCGTACAACCTCTTCATGGTGCGTTGGATGATGGTCTATCTGGAGCTTGCGGCTGTTGTGGCGCTCATGCTTGCGAACGGCGTGCTCGCCATGTCCGAACTCGCCCTGGTCTCCTCACGCAAGAGCCGCCTGGAGTGTCTGGCGAAGGATGGCGACCGTGGCGCGCGCGCAGCCCTGCAGCTGTACGACGACCCCAGCCGCTTCCTTTCCACGGTGCAGATCGGCATCACCCTGGTCGGGGTTCTGGCGGGGGCTCTGGGCGGCGCCACCCTGGGCGCGCGCCTTGGCGACTGGCTCGGCGCGTTTCCCGCTCTTGCGGACTACGGCGACCCCTTGGGCGTGGGCGTGGCCATCGTCACCATCACCTATCTTTCCCTGGTTGTCGGCGAACTTGTCCCCAAGCGGGTCGCGCTGGCCGACCCCGAAGGCGTCGCTTCCCTCGTCGCACGGCCCATGCTCGGCCTCTCCCTCGCAGCAGCGCCCGCCGTCTGGATCCTGAAGCTCTCCACGGAGGCGTTGCTGCGTTGCGTGGGGCTGCACAAGGCCCGCGAAGCCACCATCACCGAGGACGAAGTCAAATCGCTCATCGCCGAGGGCGCCCAGACAGGGGTCTTCGTGCCCCAGGAGAAGGCGATGATCGAAGGCGTGCTGCGCCTCGCCGACCGCCCCTTGCGCGTCATCATGACCCCGCGTCCGATGGTCGTCTGGATCGACGTCGACGCCGACCGGGAGGCCATCGCCGCTCTCACGGAGGCCCATCCCCACTCCCAGCTCCTCGTCTGCAAGGGAAGCATCGACAACCCCGTGGGCTTCGCACACAGCAAGCAATTGCTGCCCCACGCTCTGCGCAACGAGGACCTGCGCCTCCAAGACGCGCTCGCGCCGCTGGTCTTCGCGCCGGAACACACCAACGTTTTGAGTCTGTTGAATCGCTTCAAGAAAGAGCATGTCCACGCGGCCATCGTGGTTGACGAATATGGCGCCACGGAGGGCCTGGTCACGCTCACGGACGTCATCGAAGCCATCGCCGGCGACTTCCCCCTGCAAGGCGAAACCCAGACACCCCAGCTGACGCAACGCCACGACAGCTCATGGCTGGCCGATGGGACGACTCCCACCGACGAGGTGGCGGCGGCCACCGGGATCGACATGGGCGAACAAGTCGACATGCTCGCAGCCTTCGTGCTGCAGCATCTGGGCCGAATACCCTCGGCCGGGGCGAGCTTCTTTCATGAACACGCTCGCTTCGAAGTCGTGGATATGGACGGGCGACGGATCGACAAGGTGCTCATCACCCTGAACGACGACAACCCCCACGAGCCCGGCGAAGCGCCCTCCCCTCCACCGGCGCAAGCCGAATAATACAGCCGGGGACCGGGTCGCGTTCAGGACCCCGCCCCAGGCTGACCCCGGTTGCTTGAACTTGAGCAGCGCGTCGATTTCGTCGGCCGCGCGCATCGCCCCGATGGCGGACTCCACGGCCTTGAAGGCCGGCTTGTCCGCGCCGCTTGTTGGAATCCGGAGGTACGCCGGAGTTGGACGCCACAGGGGCCGGGGACAAGCCAACCCGAGCAAGCCGCGCCGGGTCGAGAAGCCTTCGGGAACAGGACGGAGCACGCCCTTGACGCCTGCAAGATGCGCCCTGGCGCACGGCGCCGATCCATGCTACGCTTACAACGCAGATTGCTTTCCGAACAGACATCCACGGCAGCACCCTGGAGGCTCCACATGGCGAAGCGTCGTCACACGGCGGTCATGGGGTTGGCGTTGGCGCTTTGCGCTTTCATCATGCCGGGTTCCATGCGCGAACCGCACGTCGCGACGGGAGCCATGGCGGGGATGGTGACGGGGACGGCCATGATAGCGGCGGCAAGCGGCGCGACAGCCGTCCTCGCCAGGCAGTCGCCGCACGGCGCCGCCGAGGAGCCGGACGCCGCCGCGCCGGTCGAGGCCGCACCCGCCACGCCCGAAGCCGTGGACGCCTTGCTGGCCACCATGGATGACGACGAAACCAGGCTCCTGCTGCAGCAACGGTTGAAAGCCGAAGCGCAGGCGAATCAAGCTCGAGCCGCCGGGGGCAAGCCCTTCACGCAGATGTTGGTGGAGGCCAGCGCCACGGCGCGAGGCCGGTTGTTCGCCATCAAGACGCACTGGGGAGACATGCTGACAGCGCTGCGCACGGCGCTGGGCGTCATGGCCAAGGGCGAGGGCGGAGTCGCACTCGGCGTGGCCGCGTTGGGCGCATTGCTCATCGCTCTTCTGGGGTGGAGCGCGGAGCGGCTCTTCACCCGCCGCGCCGGCTCCCTGCGGCGGCGCTCCCGCGAGGGCGAAGCCGCGGGAGAAGCGCCCTCCCGGGCGCGTTTGCTCATGGGGGACGCCTTCATCACCGGCACCGGGCTGTTGCTCTTCGGGGTCGTCGTCTTCACGCTCTTCTCGATCGTCTACGGCGAGGAAACCCCCGGTCATCTCTTGGCTGCACACATCCTGCTCTTCTTTCTGGCGTATCGTCCAGCCACCGCCGTGACGGCGTTCGTGCTCCGCCCGCAGGCTCCGGCGTTGCGTCTGGCGCCTTTGAGCGACGCCGCCTCCCGGGGGCTGACCAACTTCCTCGTCGTGTTGCTGGCGCTGACGTTGTGCGCGAAGTTCCTCGTGGACCTGTTCCAGGCGGCTGGCGCGCCGGAATACGCCGTCATCACGCTCTGCCTCGCCGTGGCCGCGCCGGTGCTGCTCTTTCTGGTGGTCTCCGTGCTGAGCCACACACAGGACGTGGCCGGCGCCATCCTCGCTGGCAGTCACGGCGAACCCACGCCGCTCAGGCGGCAGCTCGCGTCGCTCTGGCCGGCGGTGGCGCTGCTCTACCTGGGTTTCATCACCGTCATCTGGTGCGTCATCCTTTTCCTGCACGGTCCGGACGGCCCCCAAGGCCTGTTGCTCATGAGTCTGGCCGTCATTCCGCTGTATCTGGCGCTGGACCGGGTGGTCACCCGTATCCTGGACTCCATCTTCGGTCTGCTGGTGGAGCGGCCGCCCAAGCCTATCTCCATGGTGCGGGAAGACGACGACGTGCAGTCCCCGTTCGCGTCGGCTGCGCGCATGCCCGAGCCGCCGGCAGAGGCCTCGCTTGAAGGGACGCCCGAGGCTCCCCCGGAGGCCACGCCCGCGCCGGATGAAACGGAGGAGTCCCCGCCGCCCGACTCCCACCCTTGGTACGCGCCCACACGACGGGCGTGCCGGGCGGCGTTGTTCGGGTTCGTGGGCGTCGTGTTGTTGTGGGTCTGGCGCGCACCGCTCCCCATGACCGAGGACGTCATCGAGCATGGGGTGAAGATTCTGGGCACACTCTTCGTGGCGACAGCGCTGTGGAGCCTGGTGCGCGGCGCCATCCGCCGCAAATTCAACGACGCCGGCGCGCAGGAGCAGCCCAACCCCCGGCTGCGCACCTTGCTGCCGCTCATCCAGAAGGTTCTGGGAGCGTTCTTCCTGGTCACCACGGCGCTCATGGTGGTCTCGCAGCTCGGGGTGAACATCGGGCCCTTGCTGGCGGGCGCGGGCGTGCTGGGCCTGGCCGTGGGGCTGGGCAGTCAGACCCTGGTGAAAGACGTGGTGGCGGGCGTCTTCTTTCTGATGGACGACGCCTTCCGCGTGGGAGATTACATCAAGCTGGGCGCCACCGAGGGGTACGTCATCAAGATGTCCGTGCGCACCATCAACCTGGAGCACTACCTTGGCTATGTGCAGATCATCCCGTATGGCGACATCAAGGATGTCATCAACTTCTCCCGCAACCCCATTTCCATCAAGCTGAAAATTCCCATGCCGCTGGAGACGGACCCCAAGAAGTTCAAGAAGATCGTGCGCAAGATCAACAACGCGATGATGGAGGACCCCGAGTTCAAGGACGACCTCGTCCAGCCCGTGAAGTCCCAGGGCGTGAAGCGCATCGAGGACTCGGTGATGGTCTTCGGCGTGAAGTTCATGGCTCGCCCGGGGACCCAGTTCGGCATCCGCAAGGAAGTCTACGCACGGCTCTACAAGGAGCTGAAGAAAGCGGGCCTCACCTTCGCCGCGCCCGGGGTCACCGTCTATACGGCCCGGCAGGACGCGCAGGACGCCGCCGCCCGGCAGGAAGCGCAAGCACCCCCCGAGCCACACGGCGCCGTCTCTCCCACGCCGCCTGCACCGCCCGCGCCCTCGACTTTCGAGGGCGAGGCCTCTCCATCATCCCAGGTCGCTGCAGGCTTCTCTCATCCCAACGACATTCCCGAAGGCGCCGCCGCAGCTGCTGCAGCCGCCCTGCAGCGCAGGAAGGCGGAACAAGCCGCCCGGTCTCCGCAGGACGGCGCATAGTTTCCCCGCGCTTCTCACCCTCGAGGAGTCCCTCCCCATGCCCGGCTCGCTGACAGACTGCACATTGCCTTCCGAGACGCTGCTCCGCATCATTGCGCTTCAGACCGAGATCGTGAAGCTGGGCCTCGATTTGGGAGCCGTCATGGATCTCGTCGCGTCAAGCCTGCAGCCGCTGACGAACGCGGCAGGAACCCACGGGACGCCGCGACTTGAGTGTTGACGCGTCTTGCCGACAAGGGCCCTCCTGCGCCCCGGAACGCGACGCCCCCGGCCCGGCGTACGCTCCGGGACAACGCGGCCTTCGCAGGAATGTCATTGTTCATGAATATTTTGACGCCAGCGCGGAGTTCATGCTATCGAACCGGGAAATACCCACACCCAGGCGCCCTCCACAGGAGACGCCACTACCCCAGGAGGTTCCCCATGTCCGTCGAATCCGCCAAGGCCTTTATGGAGAAGTTCAAGTCCGATGACGCGTTCCGCGCCCAGCTGGAGAATGCGCCTTCCGACGAAGCCCGCAAGCAGATCGTGAAAGACGCCGGCTTCGAGTTCACCGCCGAGGAAATCAAGCAGGTGACCCCGGATGAGCTGCACCCCGGCAAACTCTCCGAGGCCGATCTGGAAGCCGTCGCCGGCGGCGGTTCCGCTACTTGGGCGGGTGTGGGCGTCGCCGCCGTGGGCGCAGCCGTGGCTGCGGCCTAGCGCCCCGGCATAGTACCCTCCGCATGTGCGCTCGTCTTGTGTGGACGCGGCGTCGTGTCGAAGCCGCCTTCGTGAGCCCCCGTCCCCTCGGGGGCTTTTGCTTTCCAGCGCCCCGTCCCCACCCGTGAAGCCTCCCCACGCCGCGTCCAGCAACCGGCGTCAGGTTTGGGTTCCTTCCCGAAGTCCCAACAAAACCAGTCGCTCCCGCACCATCTCCTGCACGTGCGCCACCAGTGGATGGGCCCCCAGCAATGCGGTCGCCTGCGCCACGGCGCGTTCCGCCTCCTGCAGCCGCGCGCGCGCCTCGCCAGAAGGGGCGCCGCCTTCCTTTCCGGGCGTCTCCACTGCAGGCGACTCCAACAGGCACATCGCGAAATCCAGCCATACCGCTCCGGAATCCTCCTCATCCGGGAAAGCCGCCAGCCAACGACGCAACGGCGCCGCCGCCTCGGCCGCGTTGCCGGCGCAACGCCGATTGGCCGCCAGCGCCCGCGCAACGCCAGCGCCACCGGCAACGCCAAAAGCGGCGCCGTCCAGCATGGTCGCCCAGGCGCGCGCGGCCGCCTCGGTTTCGCCGGCGGACTCCAGCGCGAGCGCCTCCAGATACGTGCGTCCCGGCGTGGCAGGCGTGCACTGAACCAAACCACGGACAGCTTCGTGAAAAAGGCCCACTGCACCCCGCTGAAGCAGCGCCATGGCGCAACTGCGCCGCGACGCAGCCGTCGCAGCTGGCGCAGTCGGCGCAGTCGGCGTCGCCAGGCCATCCATGACCGCGTGATGGAGCAGCGACGTCATGTCCGGCGGATCGGCCGTGTCCTGCAAGTTGCGGTTGATGGCGGGAACGTCACGCGCCGTCCCTGCCATGGCTCCCTCCCCCGAACGCCCCCTGGGGACCGCCTCCGGGACATCCTCGAGTGGTTCACGCGGCGCAAGCCCAGCCATACGGCGCTGCAAGGCGGGGCCCACCGCGTGGACCAGCGCCTGCCGCACGACCCCGCCATCGGAGGTGGGCGCAAGCTCCTCACCCGTCTGCAGGTTCTTCAGCAATGCAGGCATTTCGTTGACATATATGGAAAAAAACATACCTGCGTCCAAATGCGTCAGCGGCGCCGCTCGGCTCAGCAGCCCCCCTCCGGCGGCGGGCCATGCGGCTCCATCATGCAGGGGGTCGCCTTGCAGCGCTCCGGGACAGGGCGCCGCCAAGGCGTCGGCCACCGCCGCGGCGTATTGCGCTGCGCTCCGCTCCGGCAGGAAACGCGCCGCCTGAGCGCGCAAGGCTTCAGCCGGCGGGGGATCGTCCAACATTCGGGCCGCCGCCTCGGCCACGGCGCAGGGCTCCAGATCCACACCAACGCCGGGACCCGCTTCGTGCAGGGGAACCAGCGCGCCGGCTTCTCCCACCGTCTCCACATACCCCCCGAATCGCGCCGCCACCACGGGGACGCCATGGCGCAGCGCCTCCACGGAAGCTTTGGGAAAGGCTTCCTCGATGGTGTTCGAAAGGCACAACGCCGCCCCGGCTCCGGCGTAGAGCGCCGCCTGAGCCTCGGGCCCCGTCACCGCGCCGGGCAGTAGCGCCGCCGCTTCCAGTCCGAGACGCCGACGCCGCGCCAGCAGGCTCCGCGCATAACCGCTCAACCCCTCGTCAGGAGGGCGCGCTTCCAGAGGGCCAGCCATGGTCAGCTGCAGAGCGAGGCGCCCCCCGGCGTGCAGCGCCGCCAGGGCGTCCAGTTCCCGGTGGCGGAGCTTGCCGGCTGCGACGCGTCCGATGCTCACGAGGTGCGATCCGGTCCGCGCCGGCTCGGCGGTCATGGGCATGGGGTGATGCGCCACGCGAACGCACTCCGCCAGCGTCGGCGCACAATGGAGGATGACGTCGCGTGCGCTCCGGCTCGGCGCGATGATGCAATCTCCCGGGCCGAGCAGATGTTGCAGCAGCGCCCACTCCATGAGATAGGCGCCGGGGGCGTGCGCCACCAGGAAGCACCGCGTCGTCAGCCTGCCGGTGTTCCGCAACAGAGCGAAGAGCGGCGCGAAGTGTACGGCCGCGTAGCCGGGGTGGAAAAACGCCGCGCCGCGTACGGCCTCCCGAAAGCGATGGGCGGCGTCGTGCAGGGCAGTGTCTCGAGAAGCGATGCAAAAGCGGTCCCGGGCGGGATCCGCCAGCGGTCCCAGCACATGGGTCGTGAAGGCGAGGGGGTCGATATCCCGGAAGGTCAACGCCGTGGCGAGCGCCTTGGGGTAGATGGCGTCGAAGTAGCCGGCGCTGACCAAACCACCGGGCCGATGCAGACGCAGCACATGCGGCGGCGTCTCGGAGCCGGGGCGGCCGGCCACGGTCCTAGCGCTCCCCGGCCGCCGTGTCGTTCAGGATGTCCCGAGTCTGGCTGGCGCGGGCCTCCTTGCGCAATTCGTACAGCAGCGAGCTCATGGAAAAGCCACATTCCGCCGCCCAGTGCTCCAGGGGCGCGCTGATGCGCAGCCCCGTGGCGCGGCAGTGTTCGCGGACCTGCTCCAGCAGGTCTGGGGCGCCTTCCTCATCATCGAAATGGTCGGCGTACACGTCCAGCGCCGACTCCCCCGCCGTGGCGTTGCGGGCGGCCGCCAGATCGGCGAAGCGGGGATACTCTCCGGCCAGGCGCAGCTCGTCGCACACCACACGGGTGTTCCGGGTGGCGGAAGCCTTGGCGATGTTCCACCACCGGTGCAGCCGGCGGCACACGGCCAGCTCTCGAACCAGCCCGTGGAGCCTGTCCATGGTCATGTCGTTGTCGTCCAGCCAGCGAGCCAGGGCGTCTTCGTCCTGCAGACGATGACGGAACCGGAAACGCGTCAACTCCGCCTGGACGGTTTCGTCGTCCAGGGACTGTGGCGTCAGGCCCAGTTGTTCGCCCAGGAAGAGGGTCAGCTGCCGGTTCATGGCCGCGAAGTTGCGGTCCTCGAAGGCGTTGTCGCGCAGGGCCGCGCACGCCGCCACCTCGTATGGCTGCACGGAGCCGGCCTCCCGTTGCGCCGGAGCGAAACGCTGCAGCATGCCCTCGTAGAACTTCCCGGAGGGGGGACACTTGATTTCTGTTGCGCGCGAAGTCGCCGAGGCAGTCAGCTCCTGCTCCTTCACGACCTTGCGATCCGCCAAATCTGCAGCCACGCGCCGCAGACACGCTTCGGCGTCCCGCGCGATGGGATCGGCCGCGTGTGTCGTCCACGCCGCCAATACGCCGGCGTGGTCGGCCAAGCCGGCTGCCTCCACCACGGCTTCACGGGTGCGCACGCCGTAATGGAGCCTGGCTGCAGCGTCCCGCAAGGCGGCGCAAGCCTCGGCCGGCAGGGCGCCGGCGGTCTCCATGGCGCGACAGGTCGCAATGCAGTTGATGAGCGGTTCGGTGAGGCGGCGGTAGTCGTCTTCGGGTCCAGCGTGACGACAGGCTGCTTCGCTGTCGTCTTTGGAGACGAGCATCCCCGAGGGATCTGCTTCGAAGAGTGGGACCGGCGCGGCGTAGGCCTCGAAAACGTCGCCCACTCCCACCACGCCGCACGGCGCCAGGTCCGCAGCCCGCAAGGCGCCCATGGCCCCGCCGCCATAGACGGCTGCGCCGCGAGCAAGGGCTTCCATGATTTCCTTGAGCCAGACGGTCTGCACGCCGTAGACGCCGTCGACAAGGACGATGACGTCCGCGTGGTGGACGGTCAACGCCGCGAGGACATCTCCGCGCCGGAACGGCGGCGACAGACGCGCCTCCGGCAGGATGGCTTGCGCAACGCCGCGGGGGAGACTGGGGCCGAGAAAGACGATGGTGTTCATGACGCGCTCGCAGGGATGGATGGAGTGGGTCGCGCGGCTGCGCAGTCAGCAGGCCGGTCAGGCCCGCCGGGCCTCGCTGGCGCGTGCTGCGGCGTATTGCAGAGCGCGCGCGTGGGGCTGGGAGTAGGGGAACTCGTAGTAGCCTTCCAGCCCCGGGACCACCAGACGCACCACATGGAGCTCCAGGCCCGGTTCGGAGATGTCGAAGGCCAGAACATTGTCCAGCCCAACGGCCCGCAGTTTCTCCAGGAGGAGGTGGACATCCCCCTCGAAGGAGGGCGTGGCGGCGTCCGGATGCCGGTCCACGGGGACGGTCATGGGCTGCTCGTCCAGCGCCTCGCGCATGGCCGCGTGGTCGGTGAGGTGGTGGGTCCAGTAGTCGAAGGGGGGGTAGTTCTCCCGCATGCCGGAGATGGTCTCCGCGCGCCCCAGCGCCGCTTCCGTCACGGCGCGCAGCATGGCCACCTGCGGGGTGAGGGATGTCCCGAAGCCCATGGCCAGCCCTTGATGGAGCGCCTCCCGATCCCAGACCACTGCGCCGTAGGTGGGGGTGGCGGTGTCCGCCGTGCAATCGTACACCGCCACGCCCATGCGAGACTTTTCAAGCATTTCCAATGCCTTGCAAAGCGGCTGCAGGTCGGCCCCGTGGTGATCCACGCGGTCCAGCAGCATGGGCGCGCCCACGGCGCGGGCCGCCTCGAAATGACAGGTCACGGCGTCGCGCTCGATGACTTCCAGCAGCGCTTGACAGACGGCTTCCAGAAGATGGTTGCCCGCGGCGAGGCCGTTGGAGCCGCCGAAGAAGCAGGCAAGGCCGCCGCCGTGTTCTTGCGGGGTGAGGGAGACCTGCTCCCACGGGGTGGGCAGTTGTTGCTGTTGGACAAGGTCGAAGCCCATGGTCCAGGCCACGGGGAGTTGCTCGTGGAAGGGCGAATGCTTGGGCAGGATGAGCCGTTCGAGGGGGATGACAGGGCCGCGCGCTGCGAGCTCGGCGTGGCTGGCGCGGAGCAAAGGCCGCCGGACGACTTCCGCTTGGCGGCGCTCCATGCTCTCCATGGCGGCGGAGAGGGAGGCTTGCAGGAGGTTCATGCCTTTGCCGAAAGCCACGGAGAGGATCTTGCCGGTGGGACGCATGGCCATCACCGTGGGCACGCCGGTCTTGTCGAGACTGGTGACGTTGGCGAGCCGGGTGATCCCGATTCTCTCCATCATGGCGGGAATCTTGCGCCACGTGGTTTCCGGCGCGGAAGAGCGCGGCGTGCCGTGGCCGGGAGCCTTTGCCAGCGAGAGGGGTTCGCCCTCCCAGAGAAGGGGGCCTGTGTGGCCGGATTGCGTCATACGGAGCAGCTCCAGGAGGAGAAATTGAATGCTTTTAAGATGATGCAAAGGTTGCCCCGGGCCGAGACCCCTTGTCAACATGAAAATTGTCGTGCATGTTTCGGGGAGAATTGCTCCTGTCCACGAGGAAGGCGACTCATGCTGTACCGCAAAAAGGCGATGGACCACATCGCAACGCCGGAAGAGCTGGACAAGCTCCTGCGCATCACCCCGCCAGCTGGCGTGCTGGGCGTCTGCGTCATCGCCGTGGTCCTGGCGTGCGCTGTGGTGTGGGGGTTTGTCGGCGTCGTCTCCACCACGGTGCTTGGTCGGGGCGTGTTGCTGCAACCCGGCGGCCTCTTCGCCGTGGAGAGCCCCACCAGCGGCGAAGTGGCCCGCGTCTTCTTCGAGGCGGGCGACCAGGTGCTCGGCGGGCAGCGCATCGCCCGGCTCAAACGCCCGGACCTGGAAGCGAAGGTGGCTGACGCCCTGGAGGCCCGCGACGACGCCTGGCGCGAGCTGGAGCGCATGCGTCGCTTCGCCGCCCGGGACGAGACACTGCGCGAGCAAGCCAGGACGGTCAAACTCGCCGGGACCAACGCCACCATGGCCGAGCTGGCCCGACAAGTGGCGTGGTACGGCGCGCGCATCGAAGCCATGAAGCCCTTCGTGGAAGACGGCACCATCTCCAAGGAAGAGCTCTTCGAGATGGAGAAGAGTCGATCCGAAGCCCGCCAACAACTTCGGGAGCACCGCAACACCCTGCAGACCACCCCGCTGGACGACCTGGAAGCCCGCAACGACCTCCGCAAGACCATCGAGGGCCTGGAGGACCAATACGAGGAAGCTCAGCTGGAGCTGGCCGCGGCCCGGGAGTCCCTGCTCTATCAAACACGCATCATCGCCCCCGTCAGCGGCCAGGTGGTGGAGGTGAACGCCCGGCCCGGCCGGGAGGTCTCCCCCGGCGACAACATCCTCACCCTGGAGCCCAGAAACGCCGCGCCCTTCCTGCTGGACGCCATCCTCTATTTCGAACCGGAGAACGGCCAGCGCGTGCGGCCCGGAATGATCGTCCAGGCCTCGCTTGCTTCCGTGGACGAAGAACGCTACGGCCGCATGGTCGGCGTCGTCACCTACGTCTCGGAGTTCCCTGTCTCCCGGTCCGAGATGGAAACGGTGCTGGAGAACCCCCAGTTCGTGCAAGATCTCCTCGACACGGGCGTGAAGCAGGAGATCCGCTGCAGCTTCGCCCCGGACCCCAACGCCCCGAGCGGCTTGACCTGGACTTCCTCCAAAGGCCCCGACCGCGCCCCCAGACCCGGCGGCGTGACCACAGCTCAAGTGGTGGTGGAGGAGCAGCGGCCCATCTCCCTCATCATTCCCCTGTTGCGCCGGTACGTGATGGGTGAAGCTGCGCTGAACGAGCGGATGCAGTAGACCATGCCTGACGCAGCAGCGAACGAAGACGCCGACGCGAAGACCTCGCGTCCTCCGGTGCAGACCCGGCGCGTGAAGACGCCGACCATCCTCCAGATGGAGGCCGTGGAGTGCGGCTGCGCTTCACTCGCCATGGTCCTGGCCCACTATGGCCGCTGGGAGACCCTGGAGACCTTGCGCAAGGCGTGCGGCGTCTCCCGCGACGGCAGCAAAGCTCTCAACATCCTCAAGGCGGCGCGGACCTACGGCTTGCAGGCGGACGGCTACCGGCTGGAGCCCGCCCAGCTCGACGAATACCCTCTGCCCATGATCCTGCATTGGGAGTTCAACCATTTCGTGGTGCTGGAGGGCGTGCGCGGCCGACACGTCTACATCAACAACCCGGCTTCCGGTCGTCAGCGGCTCAAGTGGGAGGAGTTCGACAACGCCTTCACCGGCGTGGCGCTTGTCTTCCAGCCCACGGCGGAATTTTCGCCGGGCGGCAAACCGCCCAGCGCCGCGCGATCCCTGGCGCGCCGGCTGGCCAGCTCCACGGGCGCGTTGCTCTACGTACTCGCTGCAGGGCTTCTGGCGGTCATACCCGGGCTGGTGCTGCCGGCTTGCAACACCATTTTCATCGACAACGTCATCCTGAAGGACATGCACTGGTGGCTGGCGCCGCTTCTGTGGTTCATGGCAGGATTCATGGTCCTCGCCTTGGCGTTGGATTTGCTGCAACAACACGGCTTGCTCCAGTTGCGGATCAAACTCTCCTTGAGCGGGTCGGCGTCCTTCTTCTGGCGTCTGGTACGGTTGCCCATCGAATTCTTCGGCCAACGCTTCGCCGGGGACGTGGCGACGCGGGTGCAGCGCAACGACGACTTGGCGCGGCTGCTGACAGGCGAACTGGCCGTGGCGACGGTGGGCCTGCTCACCATGACCGTCTACGCCGTGGCGCTGGCGTTCTATTCGCTGCCGCTCACGGCGGTGGGGGTGGGCATGGCGCTGCTGAATCTGGCGGCGCTCCGTCTCGTCTCCCGCACTCGGGTGGACTTGAACCGCATCGTCCAGAAGGAGAACGGCAAGCTCATGGGGACCACCATGTATGGCTTGCAGATGATCGAGAGCCTGAAGGCCTCCGGTGGGGAGACTGACTTCTTCGGCGCCTGGGCCGGATACCAGGCCAAATCCCTCTCCAGCCAGCAGCGGCTCAACTACTCCACCCAGCTGCTCTCCGTGCTGCCTACGTATCTCAATCGATTGAACCAAGGCGTCATCCTCGTCTTCGGGGGATTCTTCGTCATTCAGGGGCAGATGACCCTGGGTATGTTGACGGCGTTCCAGGCGTTGATGACGAACTTCATGGCGCCCACCGTCTCCATCGTGAACCTCGGCGGCGAAGTGCAGACCGCCTCCGCCGACCTGGAGCGCCTGGAAGACGTGCTCCGCAACCAGGAGGACCCGGTCTTCCACACCAAGCCGGTGGAGGACTTGCCGCCCAAGCTGGAGGGCTGCTTCGAGATGCGCGGCGTCACTTTCGGCTACTCCCCCCTGGAGCCGCCGCTCATCGAGAACTTTACGCTCACCCTGGCGCCGGGCTCCAGGGTCGCGCTGGTGGGGGCCTCGGGATCGGGGAAGTCCACGGTGGCCAAGCTGGGCGTAGGGCTCCACCGACCCTGGTCCGGCGAGATCCTCCTGGACGGTCTGCCCCTGGAGCGCATCCCCCGCGAGGTCTTCGCCAACTCCGTCTCCATGGTCAGCCAGACCATCTTCCTTTTTTCCGGGACCGTGCGCGACAACCTCACCATGTGGGGGCAACTCGCTGACGACGCAGACATGATCGACGCAGCCAAGGATGCGTGCATCCACGACGACATCATGGCCCGCCCCGGCGGCTACGACGCCGTGACCCAGGAAGGCGGCGCCAACTTCAGCGGTGGACAACGCCAACGCCTGGAGATCGCCCGCTCCCTGGCCGTGAACCCCAGCCTGCTCTTTCTGGACGAAGCCACCAGCGCCCTGGACCCGCCCACGGAGCGGCTCATCGACAGCAACATCCGGCGCCGGGGCGTCACCTGCGTCATCGTGGCGCACCGGCTTTCGACCATCCGCGACGCCGACGAGATCATCGTCCTGGAGCGGGGCAAAGTCGTCCAACGCGGAACCCATGACGAACTCATGATCCAAGGCGGCGCCTACGCCGACCTCATCAAGGTGCAGTGACGCATGCCTCCCGCGTTGCATGAACTGGGCGCCTGCGGAGCGCGCCAGCCCGCCACGGCCAATGCGCCCTTGCTGCTCACCTCGCCGGGGGAGGTCCACGTGGCCGCCGAGGGCCGCCTGGACGTCTTCGCCGTGCAACTGGAGCAGGGCCAGCCCAAAGGCCGGCGGCGTTTTCTGCTGCGCGCCGAGCCCGGGGAGCTGCTGCCTTGCCGCGCGCCGGGGCGGGAAAGCGGCTGGGGCCTGCTCGTCTCGGGCGAACCGGGCTCCGCGGTCTGTCGTGTGGCTGGCGGTTTCGAGGGCCTGCTGCGCGAAACCGAGACCGCGGCGGCCACAGCCGACGCATTGGCCTTGCTCACCCAGCGGCTTTGGCGCGCCGTGGCCGGGGCCTCCCTGGAAGCGACGCCGCTCACTCCCGGGGAGGACGCCGCCCTGCGCGCCGGTGAAGCCGTCACCCTGGAGCACGCCGGCTTCCTGCGCCTCACCGCAGCGGCCACGCTCCATGCGTCGGCCCTTGCGGGACCGCAGGACGCCGCATCACGCCATGCGCCTCGTCAGCCGGAACAGTTCGCCGCCGGCGCGCTCATTCCCCTGACGCCGGGCGTGGCCGTGACTCCCGAAGAGAACTGCGACGCCACGGCCATGGCCTTCGAGGCCGTGCTGACCGGCCCGCGCCAGGCGGACAGGGAGGCGGCCCTGGCGGCCCTGGAGGCGCAGCAGGGCGCGGTCCTGGACATGACCGCAGCTCTCGCTCGTCGGGAACGCCAAGTTCAGGCCGAGCGGCTGGAGGCGCAGGAAGAGGAGTCCTCCTTCCGACTCACCCGGACGCTGGCGGCCGTGGGCCAGGCGATCACCTCGCGCTGGCGGGAGGGCGCGCTCCTTGCGCCGCACGCGGACCCTTTTCTGGGTGCGCTGCACGCCGTGGCCGGCCGCATGGGAATCACCATCACCGCGCCGCCGCAGGATTCGGCCGAGGCTCCCATCGCCGAGCGGCTGGAGGAGTACGCCCTGGCCTCCATGTTCCGCTACCGCAAGGTTCGATTGGATGGGGACTGGCGCCACGCCGACGCAGGGCCCTTGCTCGCCTTCACCCGGGAGGGCGTTCCCGTGGCGCTGCTCCCCCGGGGCGCCGCGCGCTACGAGCTGCACGACCCCGCCGCCGCCGGGGACGACCCCGTGGTCCGCGCGGTGGACGACGCCACGGCAGCCACGCTGGCCAAGGACGCCTACATGCTCTACGAACCCTTCCCCGAAGGCCCTGTCTCCGGTTTCGGGGCCTTCCGTTTCGCCATGAAGGGCTGCGTGAAGGACGCGTTGATGCTCGTGCTTTTCGGCAGCTTGGCGGCGCTGCTGGCGTTGCTCATCCCGGTCATGACCTCCGTGGTGGTGAACGACGCCATCCCCGGCGCGGACCGGACGCTGCTGGAGCAGATCGGAGCGCTGCTGTTCGTGGGCGTCACGGCGTCGGCGGGGTTCGCTCTGGTGCAGGGCGTCTCCCTGCTGCGGATGCAAGGCAAGATGGATGCGCGTCTGCAAGCGGCCGTCATGGACCGGCTGCTGGACCTGCCAGCGCGGTTCTTCAAGCAATTCACCGCAGGCGACCTGGCGGACCGCGCCATGGGCGTGAATCAGATCCGCACCGTGCTCTCCGGGATGACCGTGAACGCGCTGCTCACGGCGGGGTTCTCCACCCTCAACCTGCTGCTGCTTTTCTATTACGACTGGGCGCTGGCGGTGGTGGCGCTGGGCTTCGTTGGGGTGAACATGGCGGTGGTGGCGCTGTTGTGCATTTCCATCGTCTCCCGGCAGCGCAGTCTCATCACCATCGGCGGGCAGTGCCAGGGCCTGGCGCTGCAGTTTCTCGGCGGCATCGAGAAGCTGCGCATCACCGCTTCCGAGACCCGCGCGTTCGAGACGTGGACGGCGCTGTTCACCCGGCGCGCGCGGCTGATGCATCACTCCGGCATGTTCAACGTGGCCATCTCCGGCTTCAACACCGCCTTCCCCACGCTGGTCACCATCGCGCTTTTCTTCTGGTACGCCAACTACCGTCTCGCTGCGGTGAACACCGGGGACTTCCTTTCCTTCCTGAGCGCGTACACGGGGTTCCAGTTGGCCATGGTGAACCTGGTGCAGGTGCTTGGCGCGGCCATGGTGGTCATCCCTCTGTTCGGTCGGGCGCGTCCCATTCTGGAGCAGCCCCCGGAGACCAGCCAGCTCAAGGCGCGGCCGGCCATCCACGCCGGGGAAGTGGAAGTCAACCACGTCACGTTCCGCTACGCCCGGGACGCGCCCCCCGTGTTGCTGGACTTCTCCATGCGCGCTCCCGCAGGCAAGTTCGTGGCTCTGGTCGGCGGCTCCGGCGCAGGGAAATCCACCGTCTTCCGCGTGCTGCTGGGCTTCGAGACGCCCGAGAACGGCAGCGTGCTCTACGACGGCCAGGATCTGGAGACCCTGGACCCCCGGCTCCTGCGGCGCCACATCGGCGTGGTGCTCCAGGACGGCAAGCCCAAAACGGGGACCATCTACGAGAACGTGGCAGGCTCGCAGCAGCTTCCGCAAGACCAGGTCTGGGAAGCGCTGCGCATGGTGGATCTTGCAGACGACGTGCAAGCCATGCCCATGAAGCTGCACACCATCGTCTCCGAAGGCGGGGGGACCTTCTCCGGCGGCCAGATCCAGCGTTTGCTCATCGCACGCGCCATCGTACGGCGGCCCAAGATCCTCTTTCTGGACGAAGCCACCAGCGCTCTGGACAACCGTGCTCAGCAAGTGGTCAGCAATTCCATCGCCGCCCTCGCCACCACCCGCGTGGTGGTGGCGCACCGGCTCTCCACCATCATCCATGCGGACACCATTTACGTGCTGCGGCATGGCCGTGTGGAGGAACACGGCTCCTACGAGGAGCTCATGCAGTCCAAGGGGTATTTCCATGAACTCGCCAAGCGCCAGCTCGCCTGAGCGTTCGACCCCGCGCCCCGCATCCTTGAAGAGCCGGGTTTCGCTCGTCTGGAGCTTCCTCGTCCTGATCGCCTGTCTCGTCGGATGCGAACGCGCCGCCATCCCCGCCGAACAGCGCTGGACCACCCTCGACGCTGCAAACGACCAGCCCGTCGTCATCGGCTTCGTGGAGGAGGCTGGCGCACTCGCCAACGCCACCCGCCACGGCCTGGAGACCGCCCTGGATCTGCGCAACCAGGCTGGCGGCCTGCGGGGCCGACGCCTGGAGCTTTCCATCGTCACCGCGCCCGAAACGCCGCGCGCCGCCCTGGAGGCCGCCGACAGCCTCATCCGCGACCCGAAAACCGCGGCCGTCTTCCTCCACGCCAGCACGGACGTCACCTCCGCGCTGGTGCGCAGCGCCGGGTTCCATGGCGTCGCTTCCATTTCCCTGGCGAGCTCCCCGGTCTCCTCGCCGCAAGAACGGCCCCCCTACTTCATGGACCTCGCGCGCGAGTCCTCCCGCCAGGCGCGGCTGCTGGCCGACGCCTGCAAGGACAACGGTCTCTACCGCGTCGGCGTCTACAGTTTTCTGACCTATGAGAACCAACGCTTCGCCAATGAATTCCAGCAACGCCTGGAGGGCGCCGGCTTGAGCACGGCGTTCCACCGCGTCTACGACATGGAGACGGACGACGCTTCCCTGCTCGACAGTTTGCGCACCGCCCTGGAGCAGCCCAACCTGGAGCAGCCCAACCTGGAGCAGCCCGGCCTATCGCGCGCGCCCATGGACACGCCGGACCAGCCCGATGGCGACCCAATCGGATCGTTCGACCCGGACGAGGCGGACGCGCTCTTTTCCACACAGACCGACTCGAACAGCCCAGACACGGACAGCCCAGACACTATTCGGGGACTGCGTCTGGCCGGCTCGGTGGACGCCATCTTCATCGCCGCCGAACCCGAGCAAGCGCTGCGCATCGTCACCTTGACGCACGAATCCGGCCTGCTCCCGGCGGAAACACCCTATCTGGGCGGCCGCGCCCTTCAGGCCGCAGTGAACGCCGGGGAACCCTTCGACCCCGCCTTCACCGCCTACTGCGCCACGGTGGCGCCGCCGCCAGCGCTGCAGGAAGGCCACGACGCGTTCATCGCGGCTTATGAGTCGACCTACGAGGAACCGCCCGACGCCTTGGCCTTGCTGAGCTTCCACGCCGCCACCGGCTATCTGCTGGCAGTGCAGCGCGCCGACTCTTTCGCGCCCCCCGCCGTGCTCTCGGCGCTGCGGAGCATCATCGGCGGCGACCCCACCAGCGACGAGCCCATCGCCAGGCTCTTCACCAGGAAAGTCGGCTTGATCCATTACGCCGACGGCGCCTGGTCGCTCATAGACGCCGCCCCCTAGGCGCGCCTTGCTGACTCCCCAAACCCTCCTCGGACTCTCCCCGGCCCCTCCAAGGACCCCTTCGTCAGAAGTCTCGTCCCGGCGAAAGGACACCCCCGCCAAGCGCTTCAAGGGAAGGGACTGCGCAGGCGCCCTCTGCAGCATGCGGACGAAACACTCAAACGGCGTGAACTGCTCAAACAGCGTGAACTGCGCAAAGCGTGAACTGCGCGGCCCAGGCGCGCCAGGAGTACTCCATGGCCAGAGGACGCCCGGGTCGCTCGACGCGCAGATGGCGCAGGACAGCCGACCCTGCGGCGACGCTTGCGGGATGTGGTTGCGCCTGCTCCATGCCCCCGCCGCCGGGGGAGGACAGCCGGAAAAGCCATCCTCCCGCGCTCCGAACAGGAGACATGAATGCGCCAGCCCGGTGTGACCCTGCGGATGAAAGCCCCGCGCTCACCTGCGGGAGGGCGTCAGCGGTGGGAGGGCGTCAGCGGTGGGAGGGCGTCAGCGGTGGGAGGATGGCGTCCATGTGGTCGAGCCACTCCTGGTGCGACATGGCGCCCTGCCGGAGCGCGCCTCCGCGCCGCAGTCGTCGCGCCAGCTCGAAGGGGTCGTAGCGGCGCAAGAGCGGCGCCGGGGGCGGCGTCTGTGGAGTCGTGGATCTCGCAGACGACGTCCTTGCGGCAGGGTGGGAGGACTGTTTCGCGCAGGTGGCGGCCGCCTGGGTGAAGACCGCGGCCAGCCGACGCGCCATGGCCCTGTCCATGCCTTCTCCCTCGAACTCGAATAGCGGCGGATCCAGATCCAGATCGGCCGGGGGCGTCACGCTGGTCACCCCGAACCGCGCCGGCTCCTCGGCGATGCGGGAGTGCGCCACCACCTGGAATTGACTGTAGATGCATCCCTGCAACTTGCCCTCGCGCATGAGCCGCCGCACCACGGCGAAACCTCGCACGGCGTCCCGCACGGTCTCGCCCGGGTAGCCGACGATCATGTACGCCGTCACGGGCAGTCCCGCCCACGCGCAAGTGGAGAGCAGCCGCTCCACCATCGCCATGGTCACCCCCTTGCGCATGCGCTTGAGCAGCGCATCGTCCGCCGCCTCCAGGCCTGCGTTCAGAAAGAGACACCCGGCCTTGCGCAGGAGCATGGCCCGCTCGATGGTCATGGCGGCGTCCATGCGGATATTGGCTGTCCAGGCGACTTCCAGCCCTGCTTCCAGAATGCGTCTGGCCATGGACTCCAGCACGGCGGGGTCTGCGGCGTCGTCCGTGAACTGGACGATGCGCGACCCCGTGGCCTTCAGCACATGGGTCAGGTGGGCCCAGACGGTTTCGGCGTCCAGCGCCTCATGGTGGGCGATCATGGGCAGCCGGGTGCGGCAGAAGGCGCAGCGGCCCCAGGGGCACCCTCGCGAGAGCCGCAACAGGATGGGCATGGCGCGGCGGGGCGTGGGATAGGCGTCCAGGTCGAAGCAGTCGTAATCCGGCGGGGGCAGGCTCGACAGGGATGGCGGCGCCGACTGGGGCGGCGTCCGAACCACGCGCCCTTCCCGGGCGTACAGCACGCCGGGGACGTCATCCCAGTCCCGAGGCGGATTTCGGTTCGAGATCGAGTCCGGACAGGGGGCCGGTCCATCCTGCGCGTCCTGCGCTTCCAGCTTGCTCAGCCTGTCGAGGATCTTCCGCAGAGGCGTCTCGCCTTCGTCCAGCACCCAGACATCCGCCTCCTGGAGCAGTCGGGCGTTCTCCATGGACCGCATGTGGCAGGTGACGAAGGAGCCCCCCATGACCACGACGCGCGCCAACCCCATGCGCCTGGCCGTGCGCGCGGCCGAAAGCGCAGCCAGCAGCTGATCCGGAAAGGCGATGGAGACGCCCAGCACGTCCGGGCGCGCGTCCGCGAAGGCCTCGTTCAGCGCGCGGGGCAGCCACCGCGCCATGAAGCCCGCCAGGAGACTCCCCCCCGGCGTGGGCTGCGTCCCCGGCGTGTCAGGCTCGACAGGCGCGTCAGATGTATCAAGGTCATCGAGCGCCTCCAGCACCTGGCGGCTGGAGAACTTGTGGAACGGCGTGGTGTGCGTGACGATACGGTTGGGCTCCAGAATTTCCAGACCCTCGGGGAAGTGCGGATAGGAGGCCAGATGGAGCGCTGTGGGCGCGGCGCCGGGGGGGAGCTCGCCGCCGGTCTCCAGAGCCGTGAAGAGCGCCTCCCCGTGGCGGCGGGCTCCGTCCACGGCGCGCAGGGCGTAGGCCAGTCGACACGCTGCGGTGAAGGGCAACGAGGGTTCTGCGTCCAGCGTCGCGACATCCGCCTGCGCGCGCGCAAGACCGGCGCGGAGACGTTCCGGCGCAAGCAGCTCCCGATAGAGCGCCAGATTGCCGTCCAAAGCGGCCACGCGGCACCCCCACGCCTTGAGCTGGGCGGCCAGGGTGGGAATGCTGATGTAGGGCGCCGCCAGCGCTCCGAAGGGCGCGGCGAGCAGCGCCACACGCAAGGGCCGCGCAGGAGAAGACTCGGTGATGGCGGCCTTCATGCGGGCGACGGGATGTCTGGCGTGATGGGCGGCGCAGCGGCCGTGGTCGAAGCCAACCACCGACCGTACGTCACCGTGTTGCGGCTGTGGGCCTGGATGCATTCGTTGAGGCGGCCCGGATCGTACCGCAAGGGCGCGTTCAACAGCGTTCCGAGCGTCTCCAGATTGCCGGCGTCGGCGCTGAACTGCGAGAACTGCGAAGCGCTCTTGGCCAACAACGCGCTGAAGAAGAGGTTGTTCTCCATGGCGAAGGCGAGCATCGTCTCGCGGGACATGCCGGTGGACTCGAAATCGAAAATGGGCGGATCGAGGTCCAGCTCCGGGGGGAACGTCATGGCGCTCACGCCGTAAGCCGCCGGGTTCGTCCCGATATCCGAATGCTGCACCACCTGGAAGGGCGAGTAGATGAGCAGCTCCAGCTGACCCGCTTCGCGCTTGGCCCGCAGGGCGGCGTGGCTGGCCTGCGCTTCCTCCAGCGTCTCCGTGGGCAAGCCGAGGATCATGTAAGCGGAAACGGGCATGCCCCCCCAGGCGAAGTTGGAGAGCACCCGGTCGATGAGCTCCACCGTGGTCCCCTTGCGCACCAGCTTCAGCAGCCGGTCGTTGTAGGCTTCCAGCCCCAGGGTGAGCATGCGGCACCCCGCCTCCCGATAGAGGGACGCGCGCGCCATGGTGATGCGGGGGTCGAAACGGATGGAGGTGACCCAGCGCCATGCGCGCTTGTGCTCCAACGCCAGCCGGCTGAAGGCTTCCAGCTCCACGGGGGAGGCGGAGTCGTCCGAAAAGATGAAGCTGTCCACGCCGCACGCCTCGGCCGTCTCGCGCACTTTGCGGAAAACCGCTTCGCCCACGCCTTCCGAATAATGGTGGATCATGGAAAGCTCGGTGCGGCAGAAGGAGCACCGGCCCCAGTTGCACCCCCGCGAGAGCCTCAGCGGCAGCATGATCGCCTGCCGGGGGATGAAGTAGGCGTCCAGATCGAAGGCGGCGTAGTCCGGGGGCGGCGTCTCGGCGAACTCGAGCGGTTGCGCCGAGGGCGTGCGTCGGATGACGCCATCCTCCACATACATGGCGCCGGGAATGGCTGCGTATTCCGCCGGTCCCAGGGGTCCTGCCGCGCGGCGTCGCGCCATGGCCTCCAGCGCCTGCTCGCCGTCGTCCAGCACAAAGGCGTCCACCCAGCGGAACAGCCCCGTATCCCGGGTGGAGCGCGCGTGGCAGGAGATGAAGGAGCCGCCCATGACCACCAGCGTTTCCGGAGAGATTTCCTTGATGAGCCTGGCGCAGTGCATGGCCGGGCCCATCTGGTCCGGAAAACTCACCGAGAGGCCCGCCACGCCGGGCCGTTCGCTCGTCAGGGCGTCGCGCATGATGCGGCCGAGATGCGGCTGCACGATGGTGAGGGATTCCGCAGCCTGGAGCACATCCCGGGTGCTGTAGTCGCTGTAAGGTGAGACGAAGTGGACCATGGAGCCCGAGACATCCAGGAACTCGGGAAAGTGAACCCGCGAGACGAGCTGCAGCGCCCGGCTGACCATGACCATGCGCACCTGGGGATGCATGGGCGTCTCGCGGTCCGCAGCGTGGAGATAGGCCTCGAAGTGGGTCTTCGCTGTGGCCAGGGCGTCCGCCAGCATGCAGAACTCTGCCGCCTCGGCGAAGCGCAGCCGGGGGGCGGCGTTCAACTCGCGCAGCCGCTGCGTGGCCTGTTCCCGTGCTGCTCGCAGGGACTCCGGCGCCAGAAGCGCTCGCAGCAGAAGGTTGTTGGCGTCCAGCACCGCCACGGGAAGGCCTTGCGACTTCATGTGCGCCGCCAGGGCCGCCACGCTGATGTACGGCGAAAACGGCGCAGCGAACGGCGGATGCACGAGCAACGTCTTCATGCGGTCCCCTTGCTCTCTGTTGAAGACTTCAGACGCGAGACCACGCCAAGACGCGCATCCCCGCAGGCGAGCTGTTCGACGAAGCTGTGGCGCGTCTCGAAAAAACCACCCAGGATTTCGCGGATGGTCGCGAGGTCCCGACGGATGACGCGGCGCGCGCCGTCATGGCCGAGCTCCCGCGGCGGCGCCGCCGCGGCCCCGGCGAATCGCGAACCGTGCGCGTTGAACTCGGCCGCCAGCGCCCTCGCCCGGGCGGGCGTCATCCCAGGCTGCCTGAACTCGTGCCGCGGCGGCGCCAGGTCCAGGGCTCGCGGCAAAGGCTCGCAGGAGACGCCCCACCCTGCCGGGTCGCGGCCCATGGCGGAATCCTCCAGCAACAGGAACGGGCTGTAGGCCAGCCCGGCCAACGCGCCTTCCCGCCGCAAGGCGTCGAGCCTGGCGAACCCGGCGCGCGCCTCGGCCTCGGTCTCCGTGGGCAGACCGACGATCATGTTCGCCGTGGCGGAGAGACCGGCCCAGCGCATGTTGGAGAGATACCGCCAGACCAGCGCCTCGTCCACGCCTTTGCGCACCAGTTCGAAAAGTCGCGGGGAAGCGCACTCCAGCCCCAGCACCAGCTGCTGGCACCCTCCCTCCACAAGCGCGGCGCACCGCCCCATGGTGAGCTCCGGGGAGAATCGCGCGCTGGCCATCCACCGTATGCGACGTCCCGCAGCGGCGAGCTGCGCGCACACAGCCTCCAGCTGCGTGGGCGAGGCGCAGTCATCCACGAAAGCGAAGCGCGTGACGCCTGTGGCGTCCATCACCGCAGCGACCATCTCGGCCACGGCGCCGGCGTCGGCCACTTCGCGCCGGCTGATGAAAGCCTGTTCCGTCACGCAGAAGGCGCACCGCCCCCACGAGCACCCCCGGCTGGCGCGCAGGGGCAGCCGCAAGGCGGCCGTCTCGTCCGCATAGAGGGAGAGGTCGAACACCGAGAAATCCGGCGGCGGCGCGTCATCCAGGGGGACGCCAAGCCCGCGCCCGACTGGCGCCGCCGTCACGCGCGAATCCTCCGTCAGGGTGACGCAGCCCGGGACGCCCTGCAACGCCGCGCGGCGAGCTCCGCCGTCATGGCAGGCATTCTGGGACCCCTCACGGGAGGCCCCCCCGGCCAGCGTCATGGCGTCCAGCCGGGCGAGGAGCGCTTCGAGGGGCTGCTCGCCGTCGCCGACCACCAGACCGTCCACCCATGCGAACAGCGCGGGATTGTTCCCTGCGGCCAGATGGCAGGAGACGAAGGTTCCGCCCATGAGCGTCACGGCGTCCGGCGCCAGCGCTCTGCACAGGGCGGCCAGGTGGAAGGCGTGCTGCGCCTGGTGTTCGATGTTGACGGAAAACCCGATGACACGCGGCGCCCAGGCTTTCAGGGCCTCCTGCGTCACTTCGCGCAGGAAGCTTTCCAGCGGCAGCGTGGGCGAAGACATCTCGCGCGCCGCGGCAGGAGGGAGCCCACGTTCTGCTGCTCCTGCGAGTTCGACCAGGTCGGCGCTGGCGTGAGGTCGGCATGCGCCTTCCACCACGCCGTTCTCCAGGGTTTCCGGGAAGGCCGGGGCGAAGGCCGCCATGGCGGCGATCTGCCTCAGAGCGCGTCGTTTGCGCAAAGGCATGGGGTCGTCCGCCAACGCCGCGGCGACAGCCTCGCCGTGAGTCTCGTGGAGCCGCAGCAGGCGCACCAGCCGCATGTACTCCACGGCGGCGCTGTAGGTCAGCGAGGGCGCGTCATCCAGCTCCTGAAACCGCGTCCAGGCGAACGCAAGCCCTTCGCGCCAGGTCGCGTGGTCCGGATACCGATGGAAGAAGAGCGCGTTGGCGTCCACTGCTGCGACGCGGCGGCCCCGGCTTCGCAACCACGCCGCCAGAACAGGGATGCCCAGGGGAGGAAACTCCGGACTGGCGCACGGCGGGTGGATGAAGAGGACGTCCACAGGCGTGGCGGCGGGAGGCGGCGGAGACGGCGTCACGGTGGTGGAGTCCTGCTGGGGGCGGATGGGCAGTGCATGGAGCCCCCACCCATAGCGCTTCACCGGGGGGAGGGCAAGATCAGTCCTCGACTGCGGAGACGCGCCACTGGCCGTATCACCCGCTGGAGCTCCGCCGCCGACGGCTGGGCGTGGGAATGCCCGCCAGCTTCAGATGGCGGTAGATGCTCGGCGCGCTGAGTCCGGAGAGTCGACTCGCCGTGGGGATGTCTCCGCCGGCGCGCTCCATGAGGCGTTCGAAATACTCCCGGTCCCGCCGGGCCTTGTGTTCCTCGTAACCGCATTGGAAGTCCTCGTCGCGAGTGGAGCCGGGGGATTCCTCAGGCGCGGCGGCCGACGCGGACGCCGAGGGCGAGGGCCTCAAGCCGGCCAGCCGGACCTGGCTTGGCAAATGCTTGGGATGGATGACGCCGGCCGCCCCGGCCTCGATGACGGAGGCTTCCATCACGTTGGCCAGCTCGCGGACATTGCCGGGCCAGGCGTAGCGCTGCAGGACTTTCAGAAGCTGTGGAGAAAGCGCCTTGCGCGGCGCGCCGTAGCGGTCGCAGCTGGCGCGCAGAAAGTGTTCGGCGAGCAGTTCGATATCGCCGCTGCGTTCGCGCAGGGGGGGCATGGTTATCTCGATGGTCCGCAGCCGAAAGAGCAGGTCGCTGCGGAAGCGGCCTTGCTGCGTCATCTTCTCCAGATTCCTGTTGGTGGCGGCCACCAGCCGGAAGTCGCTCTGCTGCTCCACGACAGCGCCCACGGGCCGGAAGCGCTGCTCCTGCAGCACCCGCAGGAAAGTCTTCTGCAAGGCCATGGGCAGCTCGCCCACC
>CAYVWB010000023.1:35788-54707 GCA_964455395.1 uncultured Desulfovibrionaceae bacterium | reverse complement strand
ATGGCGCAGGCGCGTTCCAAACACGAGAGCGAGGAGTTCATGGTTCAGAGTCCACACCATCCCCCCCAATTGAAGGCCATGGCCGGCCTTGCCCCTGGCGGCAAGGCGGGGCCGCCGGCTGCCTCCACGGCGCCTCCTGCGGGTGCGCCGGCGGGCGTGCAGGCGACGCCGCAACCGGCTCCCAAGCAGCCCCAGCCCTCCGTCCAGCCGCAGGTTCAGGAGACGCCTCCGCCTCCGCCCCTGCCGCCTGTCCAGCCTGGGCCCCCGCCTGCGCCCCGACCCACGCTGCAGCCCACGCCGGAGCAGATGGAGTTGAGCGCGCGCGCCCAGCTCGCCCGCCGCGAGGTCCAGATCCGGGACTTGCTGGTGCGTAACGCCATCATCTCCAGCCCTTTCCTGCGGGAAAAGACCATTCTGCCCCCGGGCGTCTCCCTGGCGGTGTTCGGACCGCGCTTCTCCGTGGAGGAGCAGGGTGACGAGCTCGTCCCCGTGCTGCGGTTGCCCACGGGCGAGGCGATCATGTCCGCGGAGGACCCCAGGCGTTTCGCTGAGCCCGAGGAAGCGCTGGAGCTCTACGTGACGCACCACTTCCCCGAGCGCGACCACATTCTGCGCGGGGGCGTGCGCGGCTCCGGCGCAGCCGGCAACCAGGACGGCCCCACCCCTCGCAAGGTGGTCCGCTCCGACACCAGGAAATTCAGCCAGCACCTGGAGGCCATCGCCTCCGGCGCGGTGGATGTCATCTAGGCGGCGGCCCATGGCGCGCGTCCTGCGATTTCTCCACCGCGGTTTTCGTTGTCTGCACTTCATCCAATCCCTTTTTTCCAGAAGGAGCACCCCATGCCCCAGGACCTTTCCGCCGTCACCCCGAAACTCCTCGCACAAGGTCTGCTCGCCCTCCGGGAGACCTGCGTCATGCCCCGGCTCGTCAACAGCGACTACGGCCACGACGCAGCCAAACCGGGCGGCGTCATCGACGTCCCCATCCCGTCGGCGGTGATCAGCAACGCCGTCACCCCCGGGCTCACCGCTTCCGAACCCGGCGACCTGAGCCCCTCCACCGTCTCCATCGTCATGGATCAGTGGCGCGAAGCCCCTTTCGTGCTGACCGACCGTGACGTGCTGAGCGTGATGGACGGCGTCATTCCCATGCAGGCCTCGGAAGCCATCAAGTCTCTGGCCAACTACGTGGACGCCTTCCTGCTGAATCTCTACAAGGGGTGTCCCTTCATGGTGGGAACGCCCGGCTCCACGCCCTTCGAACAGGACGTGACCGTGGCCACCGCCGCGCGCAAACGGCTCAACGCCAATCTGGCGCCCATGCAGGACCGTCGCATGGTCATCGATGCAGACGCCGAGTCCAACGCGCTGGGTTTGCGCGCGTTCCAGGACGCTTCCTTCAGCGGCGACGCCTCCGGCATCAACGAAGGGCAGATCAACCGCAAGCTCGGGTTCGACTGGAATCTGGACCAGAACGTGCCCACCCACACCGCCGGGACCGTGGGCGGCGACGAAAACACCGCCACCGCCCTGCAAGCCGCCACCGTGGAGCCCCTGGGCGAGACCGCCCTGGCCGTGACCGCCGGCGCCACGAACGACCTGGCCCTGAAGCAAGGCGACGTCATCACCATCGACGGCGACGCGAACACCTACGCTGTGGCTGCGGACGTGACCATCGCCGCCGGGGAGAACGGCGTGGTGACCATTCTCGGCGGTCTGAAACAGGCCACCGCCGGCGGCGAGACCCTGACCGTGGCCGCCACCCACGTGGTGAACCTGGCGTTCCACCGCGACGCCATCGCCTTCGCCAACCGTCCCCTGGTGGACACCGTGGAAGGCCTGGGCAACCTCGTCCAGTCCGCCGTGGATCCCGTCTCCGGGCTTTCGCTCCGCCTGGAGATCAGCCGCGAGCACAAGCGCACCCGTTTCGCCTACGACATCCTCTTCGGCGCAGCGCTGGTGCGTCCGGAACTGGCCTGTCGCGTGGCCGGCTAGCGCTGCATCCCCAACCCTCCGGCGTGGGCGCGCGCCTGCGCCGGAGTCTCACGCCAGGCGTTTTGCCGACGCATCCATACAACATCCGGACAACACGGAGACAGGAGCTTCGCGATGACGCGATTCGTTACCGATCAAGACCTCATGGAGCACGCCGTGGAGCTCTCCCGGCTGCTGCCGCCCGAGCAGGACGACTGGGCGCCCCAACGCGCCTTGGCCGAGGACGCTCTCCTGCGGGACCTGGCCCGACGCTGGCACGACCCCACCGCCCGTCGTCGCGGCCTGGACCCCGAGCAGACGCCCATGGACCCGGCGCGTCTGCCCATGACGACGGTGAAACCATTGGCCGTGCTCAAGAGTCTGGAGGTGATCTACGGCTTTCTCGCTCGACCCGACGCGCCAGCCGCAGAAGGACTGGAGCGCAGCGCCATGCGTCACCGCGCGCTCTATCATCAGGAACTGGAAAGCCTGCTGGCCGCCGGCCTGCCGTACGACTGGAACGACTCCGGCTCGGTGGAGGCCGCCGAACAAACCCCGACGCCTGGACGTCGGTTGAGTCGGGCGTGACCATGCGCCGTTCCTCCTCATACCGGCGCCGTCGGTTTCAGGACGCGCCGCTCACGGTGCTGCAGGCGTGGGTCACGCGGTTTCCCTTCGTCAACGAAGAGCCCAGGGCGTTGCCCATGGGCCGGCGCCGGCTCATGCTGGAGAACCGGGTGATGCTGGAGGACGAGGACGAGTACTGGCTGCTGACCGACGACCCCGCCCTGGCCTACGACCTGAGCGCGCGTCGGCTGGACCCGTGGCTGGTGTGGCGAAACCTCTGCGATTACCTGGGCCGCGACTACCGCTGGCACGCCCTGGAGTGCGCCGCGCCGTTGCCCACCGGCGCGTGCCTGGACCTGTGCCGCGTCTGGTTGGCCCTGCAGACGTCCCGGCTGGTCTGGCTGGACTCGGACGCGCGGCTTCGCGCCCGGTTGCGGCTGGACATGCGCGAGGATGCGCCGCGGTTCTGGCCGCGGGGGCCGCTCGTGGCGTTCTTCTCCGGCCTCGAAGGCGTGAAGGCCACGCCCTTCTGGGAGACCACCTTGACACGGTTGGCGACGGCCATGGCGCCAGGCTCCCGGGGGGCCTGGTTCCACGAGGTGTTCGGCGAATTGCCGCGGCGCATCAAGGAAGCGGGGTTGCCGCCGTTTCCCTCATCGTACGTCGTCCACCATTTCAGGAATGTGCACATGACTCGGACAGGCGCGCCTCCGCGCGTCATTCGTTAAGGAGAATTCCATGGACACGATAGAAGAATACCGCGGCGATCTCTGGGAATGGGATCTCGTCGTCACGGTGCAGGACGAGGCGCTCGGCGCGGACGCGCCCTTCGACCTCGCCGGCGTCACCCTCTACGCCACGGTGAAGCGACGGGTGGAGGACGAGGATGCGGACGCCGTGCTCGCGGCCGAAACCACACAGCACACGGACGCCGCCGGCGGCCTGAGCGCCATCGTCTTTCCGCCACAGGAAACAGCCGCCGTGGCGCCAGGCCTCTACGAAGCCGACGTCCGGCTTGCGCCGGGGCCGTACGTGTTGTGGAAAGGACGTGTCTCCGTGAAGGAGCCAGTGACGAGGAGGGTGAGCTGATGACCACGCGCATCCACGCACGCGTCGTGAAGCGGCCCATGCACGTGCGCATCGAGAAGGTCGTGCGCGTCACCGTGCCGGTGGACGGCGTCTCCGACCACGGCGCGCTCACCGGTCTGGGCGACGACGATCATCCGCAGTACCACACCGACGCCCGCGGCGACGCCCGTTACGCCGCGACGGACCACGCCCACGCCGGCGTCTACGACCCCGTTGGCGCGGGGGCGACCGAGGCGGCGGCCGCGGTCACGGGTCACGAGACGACTCACGACCACTCGCAGCTCCACGACCACGCCAACAAGACGACCCTTGACGCGGTGCCGGACCACGCCGCGGCGACGGATGGCCAAGCGCTCACGCGGCAGGGTGACGGCTCCCTGGCCTGGGAGACCCCGAGCGGCAGCGGCGTCAGCGACCACGGCGCGCTCACCGGTCTGGCTGGCGACGATCATCCGCAGTACCACACCGACGCCCGCGGCGACGCCCGTTACGCCGCGACGGACCACGCCCACGCCGGCGTCTACGACCCCGTTGGCGCGGGGGCGACCGAGGCGGCGGCCGCGGTCACGGGTCACGAGACGACTCACGACCACTCGCAACTCCACGACCACGCCAACAAAGCGACCCTTGACGCGGTCCCGGACCACGCCGCGGCGACGGACGGCCAGGCGCTCACGCGGCAGGGTGACGGCTCCCTGGCCTGGGAGACGCCGAGCGGCAGCGTCCCCGACGCGTCTGTCGCAACGGACGGTGACGTCCTCACCGTGCAGGCTGACAACTCCATTGCGTGGGAAGCGCCAAGCGGCGGCAGCGGCGTGGATCAGGCGCTTATCGACGCCTACTTCCCAAGCGATCCGGCGACGTTGCTGGAGAAGCCGCCCGAGTTGGAGGTGGAGTACCTGGGCGGATACGTTTTCCTCGATCCGACGTATGCCATCGAGGATACATCCGGCAACGACAGGCATGGGGACTTTAGCGGGAATACAGGCAACACCAAGTTCCTTGACTCTGGCGGCCCTGGCCCTCTCAGCGGGAAGTGCTTCGACAACCCCGGCAATGACGAGATCAATATCGTACAAGAGGCTTCCCCGCCTGCGTTTGCCGAGTGGACGCTCATGTTCTGGGTGTACTTCCATCCCTCGCAGCCCACCAGTAATGCGACCATTTTTAATACTCCAGTAGATGTTGGTGAAAGGGTTACCATAAGTCGCTGGCACAGTGGAGGGCGTGTCTCCTTCGGTGGTCATTTAACATCAACTGGATACTTGAATGGCTACCTTCCTGATGACACATGGGTTTTTCTTGCTTGCACGTACAAGCATGGGTATTTGTATTACTATGTAGATGGCGTGTTGCTTGGCAGCTTGGCTATCACCTATGGAACGCCGACTGCGCCTGTCGAGATGGGACGCCGAGACGGTAGCTATCGTATGAATGGCCGCTTCGCCGACGTCCGTGTGTTCTCCAAAGCGCTGAAGACAAAAGAGATCGAAGCGTACTACCGCAACCGCATGGGGCCGTTCTACGACGTGGCGGGCTCCTCTGGTGAGGATGTCGAGGACCACGCAGTAGCGTTGCCCACCGCGACGGACCCCGGCCACGCTCCCGCCACGACCGGCGCGAGCGACGGCGATGTGCTGACCGTCCAGGCGGATGGCTCGGCGGCGTGGGAGGCTGCTCCTCCGCATCCAGAGTTGGAGCGTCAGATTCTGCTGTTGAACTGGCGGCTGGCCGAGACCGACGCCCGCACCTACGATGGACTCACAGACTCCGTGACCGACACGTACGAGGACGCCAGCGGCATCGACGATGCGTTGTCAAGCGGATACGGCGTGCATGCAGACGGATACGTGGAAGGGTCTTCAGACGGTGGGAATATTGCGACAGGTGGTACACCAATCTCTGGCGGTGACTACGACGGTGCTCGCTTTCCTGCCAATGCTTTTGATGGCAATGAGGCATCGTATTGGGGGTCGTCGCAGTTGGGCGCTGCCGTCGCACACTCTGCATGGGTAGGGTACAATTTCGGTGCGCCGCGTAGCTTCTACAAGGTCCGATACCTTTCAAGCTCCAATAGTGGTCAGCTGATCTCTGCAGTTGATGTTGACTACTCGAATGACGGTGTTGTTTGGACGCTTGCAAAATCTTTTACGATACCGGAAACAGTCAGCACTTGGCACGAATTGATTCTTGATGCACCCGTCACGGCCCAGTATGTACGTCTTCTGGCTCGCGACAGCGTGACTGACCCCCTTCTGTGGTCTGTGTGGGAGATGCAAGTTTTCGGTGCGGAGGGATGGACGAACAACAAGGCCACGGGCGGTACACCTGTCAGCGGCGGCGACTTCGATGGATACCCCGCAGCGAACGCTTTTGACGATGACGACAATACTTTGTGGGTGTCTTCACAAACCGGAGCCGCTGTCAATGGCGCTGCATGGATTGGTTACGATTTGGGGACCGTACAGACCGTGAACAGGCTCTTGTACAGAACGCCCAATGCTGCTTCTGGAGTGCTTTCAGCAATCGATGTTGAAGTGTCTGATGACGGCGTTGCCTGGACGTTGGCACAGAGTTTTACAGGACTGACTACTGCGCTCAATAGAAATGTCGAGTTGCCGTTGAGCACTCCCGTCAATGCTCGGTATGTCAGGATGCTTGCGCGGGGAGGACTGACGACGGGCAATACCTGGGTTGTGCCTTCGCTTTCCGTGTACCTCCTGCAAGACATCACCCTCGTCTCCATCGCCCAGGAAGCCGGCGCGGAGCCTGTGCGTTCGCGTATCCTGCTCCCCGTGGAGTGCGCCGAAGCGTTCACGGTGAACACCGACCTGCTTGCGGACGTGTCCAAAGACGACGGCGCGACATGGGAGGCGGTGACGCTCGCGAGTATGGGCTCGTGGGGTGCGGACAAAACTCTCTACACCGGCGACGTGGACCACACTGTCACTGGCGACCAGACCATGCGCTACCGCGTGCGCACGGCTAATTCCAAACCGATCAAACTCCACGGCGCAAGCCACCTGTGGACGCCGTAAGGAGGCGCACATGGCGAGACGGGTGCAGATCACAAGCAAGCCGTACATTTCGGCCAAAGCGTTCAAGGACCGCTTCACCATGGAGGAACAGGGCGAAATCATGACGACGCCCGCACTGGCTCCCCTGGTGCTGGAGGTCGTCACCGCCCCCAACGGCGTTGACCCCACGGACGCCACGGCGCAGATGGCGCGCGCGGCCTTGTCGGCGGCGGGCTGGACAGAGGCGCGGCTGGACGAGGTGTTCTGGGAGTTGGCGGACGCCGGGTAATCCGGTTCGATGCGACGCCGACGGCAGGGCGTCAGGATGAAACATCACGCCCCCGGCGCGGTCCACCTCGGCGGATCGGCCGGGGGCGTGATGCGTTCTCGTGCGGGTTACTCCCCGGTCACCAGCGGGTCGTGCTGCGCCAGATCGTACATGCCACGGACAGCGAAACTCAAGGGGTAATTCGGCGTCTGATCCAGACGGATGAAGCCGATGGTCTTGCCTTCGGGGAGCTCCGAAAGCGGCGGCAGGCCCAGCGGCACGGGAAGGTCCACGGGGCCGGTGTTGATTTCCTCCAGCCGGTCGGCATAGCGCGTCTTGAGGTACTCCAGAACGGCGTCGCGCTCCTCACGGGTGAAGGCCTCCATCAGCACTTTGACGCTCTTGTCCGGGTCTGCCGGAATGTTGGGGTGCAAGGCGTCGCCGAGCAAAGCGTTCCAGTCGTAGGACTGCATCTCGGCTTCGTCGAAGTCGGGTCGGAAGAGGTGCACCTCCACGTCCCGACGTCCCTTGAAGCTCTTGATGACCATGGTGATGAAGTAAATACGCGGCACTAGGGGATTTTCCGCTTCGGTGATGTTGACTTCCATGCTTTCTCCGGAGGTGTTGATCGCAGGCGGGGAAGCGACGCGGCGTTCCTGGTCGCCAAGGCGCGGCGCTGGACGCAGCCCCTGCTTTCCGGCACACTGTGCGGTGTTGATGTGACGACGCGCCTGCGCCACGGCCTTCTTTCGTGGGAACGCAATCAGGCCAGCGCCGGAGGGCGGGGCCCATGCTGGCCGCCCCGGGTCGTCCGGACCCGCCGGGCGTCCCCGGCGAGGGCGACATGAAAACACAACGCCAGGCGCGACAGACGTCTTCCTCTCCTAAGACATATCGCACCCGGAGGGAAGGGGCGACCCATGCGGCTTGTGCGAGAGAACTGCGGGAAGACGCGCCAAGGCAAGGCGTCGTCCTGTTCCCCAGCAGGTTCCAGGGATGCCGAAGCCGCCGGGGAGCTTCGGGAAAGACAAGCCGCTCCCGAGCCACGCCAGACCCAACACGCTGCGCGTTGCATCGAAGGATGAGGACCACGCATGAGTGAAGCCGCACGCGACGCCGTGAACACGCCGGACGAAACCAGACCGTTCCGCCTGGTGAGCGAGTTCACGCCCAAAGGCGACCAGCCTGAAGCCATCGCCGCCATCACGACCAATATCAACCAAGGCGTACAGGACCAAGTGCTGCTGGGCGCCACCGGCACGGGCAAGACCTTCACCGTGGCCAGCGTGGTGGCCGCCACTGGCCGTCCGAGCCTGGTGCTCGCGCCCAACAAGACCCTCGCCGCGCAGCTCTACAACGAATTCAGGGCGCTCTTTCCGCAGAACGCCGTGGAGTATTTCGTCAGCTATTACGACTACTACCAGCCGGAGGCCTACGTCCCTCAGTCGGACACCTACATCGAGAAGGACTCCTCCATCAACGACGAGATCGACAAGCTCCGCCACGCCGCCACCCACGCCTTGCTCACCCGGCGCGACGTGCTCATCGTCGCCTCCGTCTCCTGCATCTACGGCCTCGGTTCGCCCGAGTACTACGCCAAGATGGTCATCCCCGTGGAACAGGGCCAGACCATCCCCATGAAGAAGCTCATGGACCGCCTTGTGGAGGTGCAGTACACCCGCAACGATCTGGACTTCCACCGCGGAACCTTCCGCGTGCGCGGCGACTCCTTGGAGATCATCCCCGCCTACCACCACGAACGCGCCATCCGTCTGGAGTTCTTCGGCGACGAGATAGACGCCATCCACGAGGTGGATCCCCTGACCGGCGAAGTGGGCGACACCATCACCAAGACCGTCATCTTCCCCGCCAGCCACTACGTCTCCGACCGGGACAACCTCGCCCGCGCCATGGAAGACATCCGCGCCGAGCTCGCCGAACGTCTCCAATGGTACGAAGCCCACGGCAAGCTGCTGGAAGCCCAGCGCCTGGAGCAGCGCACCATGCTCGACCTCGAAATGATCGAGGAGATGGGCTACTGCAACGGCATCGAAAACTATTCCAGACACCTGGACGGCCGCACCGCGGGCGAGCCCCCAGCCACTCTGCTGGACTACTTCCCGAAGGACTTCCTCCTCTTCATCGACGAATCCCACATCGGCGTGCCCCAGATCGGCGGCATGTACAACGGCGACCGCTCCCGCAAACAGACCCTGGTGGACTTCGGCTTCCGCCTGCCCTCCGCTCTGGACAACCGGCCTTTGAATTTCGAGGAGTTCCTGACGCGCGTGAACCAGAACGTCTACGTCTCCGCCACCCCGGGCGACTGGGAGCTGGAGCGCGCGCAAGGTCTTGTGGCCGAACAGATCATCCGGCCCACGGGCCTGCTGGACCCGGAAGTGCAAGTGCGCCCCACCAAGGGCCAAGTGGACGACCTGCTCGCTGAAATCAAGGCCCGGCACGCCCGCGATGAACGCGTCCTCGTCACCACCCTCACCAAGCGCATGGCCGAGGATCTCACGGAGTATTTCAACACCATGGGCGTGGAGACGCGCTATCTCCATTCCGACATCGAGACCCTGGAGCGGGTGGCCATCCTCCAGGCCCTGCGCGCCGGGGAATTCACCACCCTGGTGGGCATCAACCTGCTGCGGGAGGGCTTGGACCTCCCGGAAGTCTCCCTCGTCGCCATCCTGGATGCGGACAAGGAGGGTTTTTTGCGCTCCAACCGCTCCCTCATCCAGACTTTCGGACGCGCCGCCCGCAACGTGGGGGGGCTCGTCATCATGTATGCGGACACGGTAACGTCCTCCATGCGCCACGCCATGGACGAGACCGAACGACGTCGCGAGAAACAGCTGGCCTACAACGAAGTCCACGGGATAACCCCACAGACCATCCGCAAAGCCACCGTCAACGTGCTGGACGCCATCTACGCACAGTCCAAGAAAGCGGAAGGCAAGCGCGGCAAACGCCGCGCCGCCGCCGCCGAAGAGACCGCCCCGGACTTCGGCATGGACCCCGCCGCCGCCATGAAGGAGATCAAGCGCCTGGAGCGCGCCATGCGCGAAGCAGCCAAGGAGCTGGAGTTCGAACGCGCAGCCGAACTGCGCGACCGCATCAAGCACCTGCGCGAAACCTTCCTCATCGCTCAAGACGACTGACGCGCCATGAAGTTCGGCAAGCTCATCTTCCGCTACCACGTCATGCGCCAACGCTATGGCATGCTCTGGCCGCTCATCATGGGCTTCGTGGGGTTGATGGCCATCTTCGTCACCGCCATCATCTTTTTCATGCGGGTGGAGGGGTGGTCCTTCAGCGAAAGCTTCTACATGACGGTCATCACGCTCTCCACCGTGGGGTTTCAGGAGGTGCAGCCCCTCTCCACGGCGGGTCGCTACTTCACCTCGGCGCTCATCCTTACCGGGGTGGGCAGCTTCGCGTTCATGGCCGGCAGCGTGGCGCAGCTGCTGGTGGAAGGGAAAATCAACGAACTGCTCGGGAGAAGACGGGTGCAGAAAGCCATCGACCGGCTCACGGGCCACTACATCGTCTGCGGCTACGGCCGTATCGGCTCCATCGTCTCGCGGGAGATCCGCCGTGAAGGCCACCCCCTTGTCGTCATCGAACAGGACGGCCTCGTGCTCAGCCGGCTGGAAGACGCCGGCGTGCTTCACGTGGACGGCGACGCCACCTCGGATGAAGTGCTCATGGCCGCCGGCCTCTCCCGCGCGGCGTGTCTCATCACGGCGCTCACCCAGGAAGCCTCCAACGTCTATGTGGTGCTCACTGCGCGTCAGCTCAATCCGGAAATCACCATCATCTCCCGCGCGGATTCGGAAAAGCACATCCACCGCCTGGAAATGGCCGGCGCCGACCGCGTGGTGCTGCCCCACACCATCGGCGGCATGCGCATGGCCCAAAGCGCCTTGCGGCCCACGGTGACGAGTTTTCTGGAACTCGCCGTGCGCGGCGGCATCGACCTGCAGATGGAGGAGCTCCTCATCCCGCCGCACTCCACCCTGGTGGGCAAGAACCTCATCGAATCCGACATCCGCCCCCGATACAACCTCATGATCATGGCCATCAAGAAAGGCGATGACCAGATGCGATTCAACCCCTCGCCGCACTCCGTCATCGAAGCCGGCGACACCCTCATCGCCATCGGCTCCAAGGAAAACCTCGAACGCGCGCAAGAGCTGTTGCTCTAGAGGGATGCGAGCGGACTTGCGCCCCGCGGCGCGGCATGACGGAACTTCGTCACCACAGCCGAAGGGGGCGTCGGGTCCGCGCCTGATTCTCCGGTGCTGAAAAGCATGACGCGCGAAAGGAGCCGGAGGCGCCTGCTTGCGAAGGCGGGGAGACCGCGGAGAAAGCCTTTTCCGCAGAAGCGAGGTTTACTCCAGCAACTCCGTGAGTCGGGCGGATTTTTCTTCGAGATCCATGCGCAGGATGGCCAAACTGTCACGACGCAGGGAGTTCCAGGTCGTGTCGGGGAGTTTGCCGGCGAGCTTCACGGCGTCGGCGTCGGCGTCGGCGTGTGGTCGAAGCGTCTGGCGGGCGGCGTCCAGACGACCGGTGTAGGCCACGGGTTTGCCGGCGCGCGCCAGGCGCAAGTCCATGTCGAGGCGCCAGGCGCCGTCCGGAGAGAAACGCAGATCGTAGCCGTGGACGAGTTCCAGAGTGGCGCGGGGAATGAGCCGACACGCGCTGGAGACGCTGAGCGCCGGGCGACAATACGCGTAGTAGCCGGGGTCCGGCGAGACCGGCGGGACCGGGACGAAATCCCGCGGCGCGGCCGGCTCCGCATGTTCGCCATGGTGCGACAGGCCGTGCGCCGGGTCGGCCGGGGGAGTGGGGCAAGGCTGGCGGTCCGCTTCCAGAAGCAGGGCGTCCGAGGCGGCGCGGCGCACGCGGCACCCCCAGGCGCCGGCTTCCGGGTACCGTTCCCGGGCAAGCGCGAACGCGTCCAGCCAGCCTGTCGGGAGCAGAACGTCGTCTTCCACAAGCGCCAGCAGCGGCCGCTCGCGGGCGGCCTCCAGGGAAAGAAGCCAGTTGAGCGCAGCAGGCGCGCCGGGGTCCACGGGCAGGCGCGTCACCTGCAGACGGTCCGCGCCAAGGCTGCGGCTCCACGATTCCAGCACTTGAGGGGTCGCGTCCGTGGAGGCGCGGTCCAGCACGAGGAGGACGCCGCCGCGCAATTCGCTCTTTGCGAGCCCCTCCAGACAGCCGTGGAGGGCGTCGGCATTGTCCTTCGTCTGGATGAGCACGGCCGGGCTTTCAGCGAGGCGCGTCCGGCGTTGGTCCAGGCGTTCCACCAGATCATGGAGCAGGAGACGGAGATTCACGCGCCACGGCCGGCGTTTGAGGGCCCGGGCCAGGCAGCTCACGCCTTCCTCCCGGTGCCCCAGGTCGAGAAGGCAGAGGCCCAGCGAGGCGTCCGCTTCGGCGATGTCCAGCGCTTCCAAGGTGAGACGGTAGTGGGCGGCTGCTTCGTCGGGATGGCCGGCCATGTGGATGAGCCGGGCCAACACGTAGCGGCGCACGTGTTCCAGAGGCTCCGGCCACGTGGGTCGCAAACGTTTGGCCAGCGCTGCGGACTTGCCCAGCGCCAGGGAGAGAGGTATTGCCCGACGGAGCGCGCACGGCGACGCCGGAGTCTGGCGCAGCCGTTCCATGAGCACGTCGAATGCGCGGGATTCCTCGTACTCGTCGAATTGGTCGGGGAGGGGCGGCTCCGCGGCGCACGCCTGCGTGACGCTCTGCGCCACGAGGGCCATGACGGCGTTGCTGCGGCCGGCGGCCGTGGCGTGGTCGCTCAGGGCGGCGGCGGCGTCCGGGTCCAGGGGGTCGCTTTCCCACGCGGCCGCCAGCAGATCCATGCCCAGAAGCCGCCCCAGGGACGCCGGCGTCTCCACCGCGTCGGGCAAGGTCAGGGCCATGCGCGCCATGGCGGCGCGGTGCGCTGCGCCTTCGCTGCATACCAGCAGCATGTTCCGCAGCGTCTCGGGCAGCTCGCGGGGGAACGTCAGCTCGCCGGGCCACGGCGGGGCCATGGGGTGGAGTGGGTGCGCTGGGGTGCGTGTGGACATGATCGCCGCCTCCTTCCCAACCCCTGCGGACGAAGCTCTGGGACGTGATGTCGCGGCAGGCGGCGTAAGGACCTCAGGGCTGGGGTGCTGCAGTGTACAATAGCATACTCGTATCCAGGGTTGCAATATGAGCATGGCTTCAATCGAATCCCAACCCCTCGAAATCGTGGTGGCGCGCTACAAGGAAGCCCTCGCGTGGACGCAGACGCTGCGCCGCCGGCTGCCGTGTCGTCTCACCATCTACGACAAAGGCGGCGACGGCCTCGGCGAACCCCTGCCCAACATTGGTCGCGAGGCGCACACCTACCTCACGCACATCGTTGCGCGGTATCATGCGTTGCCCGAGACCATCGTCTTCCTGCAGGGCGATCCCTTCCACCATTTGGAGACAGGCGCCGACGCCGAAGCCCTCGCCGTGAAGCTGCAGACCCTCCTGCAACGCCGCGCACCCTTCGCGGGACTGGCGTGGTTCAAGCTGAAATGCGACGGCCTGGGGCGACCCCACGACCTGCGCGACCCCGCCAAGGAAGGCCGCTGGGCCGGCTGGGGCAAGGACATCCCCGTGGCCGAGACCTTCCGCACGCTCTTCGCCGTGGAGCCACCCCGGCAGTTCCTCGTCAGCGCGCCGGCGGGGCTCTTCCTGGCGCGCCGCGAACGCATCCTCGCCCGCCCGCCGGAGTTCTACCGACTCGCTCTCGCCCTGGTGGAGGCTGATCCTCACGACGCCAAGAACACCGGCCACGCCTTCGAGCGACTCTGGAGCGTCATTTTCAACGGCGCCACCCTCCTGAACAAGGATCCCGAAACCCTCCGACGCGCCACGGCAGCGCTTCGGAATCAGGCGTAAGCGCCCCCGACCCGTTTGACTTCTTGCCGAGGCGACGGCCTTGCGCTACCCTGTTGCTCCTTTCGGAACCCCGCCGTCCTCATATGGAGCCCCAGACCGTGTCCGCCTCCCAGCCGACTCACAAGCCCACGTCCGAGCCCGCACGCCTCACGCAGGCGCAAGCCGCCGAGCGCATTCAAGCGCTCCGGGAGGAGGTGGCCCGCCACGACCGGCTCTACTACGTGCTGGACGAACCCGAACTTTCCGATCCCGAGTACGACGCCCTCTTCGCCGAACTGCACGCCTTGGAGGCGGCGTTTCCACAGCTGCGGGATCCCAATTCCCCCACGGTCCGCGTGGGTGGGGAGCCCATGGAATCCCTGCCCCAGCACCGCCGCGACATCCCCATGTACAGCCTGGACAACGGCTTTGAGGAAGCGGATTTCCACGCCTTCCTGGACCGGTTGCGGCGGCTGCTCCCCCCCGAGGAGGGCTACCCGAAGCCGGAAGCGCTCCCCTTCTGGACAGATCCCAAAATGGACGGCCTCGCCGTGGAGCTGGTCTATGAGGACGGCGAACTCGCCGTGGCGGCCACACGCGGCGACGGCGAAGTGGGCGAGGTCGTCACCGCGAACATGCGCACCGTGCGCACCGTGCCCCTGCGGCTGACCCCCATCGCAGGGGTCGCCCCCACCCGACTTGCCGTGCGCGGCGAGACGCTCATGTACCGCGAGGACTTCGAACGCATGAACGCCCGCCACGCCGAGACCGGGGGCAAGCTCTTCGCCAACCCCCGCAACGCCGCAGCCGGCAGCGTGCGCCAGCTGGACTCCAGGATCACCGCTGCACGACCGCTGCGGTTTCTGGCGTACGGTGTGGGCGAGGTCCAGTGGCCCGACGACGCCCCCATCCGGTGGACCACGCAGACGGCGGTCATGGAGGGGCTGCAGGCCCTGGGCTTCGTGACGCCGCCCATGGGACGACAGTGCGCGACGGCCGAGCAGGTGGTGGCGGTCTATCGGGAACTGGCTGCGCAGCGCTCGGCTTTGCCCTTCGAGATCGACGGTGTGGTGGCCAAACTGGACGACCTCGCCTTGCAGCGCCGCCTGGGCGCCACGGCGCGGGCGCCGCGCTGGGCCCTCGCCCTGAAATTCCCCGCACATCAGGCGGAAACGACGCTGCTGGACATCCGCGTGCAAGTGGGCCGCACAGGCGCGCTCACTCCCGTGGCGGAACTCGAGCCCGTCTCCCTGGCGGGGGTCACCGTCACCCGCGCCACCCTGCACAACGAGGACGAGATCCGCGCCAAGGACCTGCGCATCGGCGATACCGTGGTGGTCCAGCGCGCCGGCGACGTCATTCCCGAAGTGGTGCGTCCTTTGAAGGAAAAACGCGACGGAAGCGAACGCGAATTCCTCTTTCCCACCCGGTGCCCCGAATGCGGCGAACCAGTGGAGCGACTCCCCGGCGAAGCCGTGCGCCGCTGCGAGAACCTTGCGTGTCCTGCCGTGCGGCGGCAGGGGCTCGCGCATTTCGTCTCCAAAGCCGGCCTGGACATGGAAGGCGTGGGCCGCAAGTGGGTGGAGCAGTTTCTGGACGCAGACCTCGCCGCCTCCCCGGCGGACCTCTTCACCCTCACCCGGGACCAGCTGCTCACCCTGGACCGCATGGGCGAGAAGCTCGCACGCAACATCCTCAACAGCATCGAGCAAGCGAAATACGCCCCCTTGCGCCGGCTCATCGCGGCGCTCGGCGTGCGCCATGTGGGCGAACAGACGGCGCGCACTCTGGCGGCTCGCTACCGCACGCTGGACGCCTTGGCCGAGGCCGCAGCCAAGCCCTTGCCGCCGGAGTCCACCAAGGAGCTCCACGAACTGGAACGCCTCCCGGACATCGGCCGGCAAGTGGCAGCTTCCCTCCACGCATTTTTCACCAACGACGCCAACCGTGCGCTCGTCCGCCGGCTTCAGGAGCTCGGCGTGCGCGGCGAGTCCGACTTGCCGCCCATCGACGCCGACGGCCAGCCCATGAATGAGCAGACCGCCGAGGCTGCAGCCGGTCCCCTTGCCGGCCAGAAGGTGCTTGTCACCGGGGCCGTGCCCGGCATGACCCGCGAGGAAGTCGCCGAGGCTGTGCGCGCTGCCGGCGGCGAGGTGGCGTCCTCCGTCTCGAAGAAGCTGGATCTGCTCGTGGTCGGGGAGAAACCGGGGGCCAGCAAGTTGGCCAAAGCCACGGCCATGGGCGTGCCGCAATTGGACGCCGCAACGTTTCTGTTGCGGATCAAAGATAGTTGAATAAACTCACAAATGATCATGAATAATAGGAGCGAAAACATGTCAACCACCTCTCTGCCCATCGTGGTCATGGGGGCCCATGGTCGCATGGGCGCGACCATCGCCGGACTCGTGCTGGCGGACGAGCGCTTTCACCTCGCAGGCGTGGTGGAGCGGCCCGGCCATCGCGAGGCCTTGGAGTGCTACGACTGCGTCATCGGTGAGGACCTCGGCGCAGCCTTGCCGGAGATCGTCAGCAAGAACCCTGGCGCCGTCGTCATCGACTTCACGGCCCCTGAAGCCACGGTGACCAACGCCTTGGCGTGCGCTGCCCACGGCGTGGCCATGGTGGCCGGCACCACCGGCCTGACCAAAGACCAGCAGGCGACTCTCGCCGACGCCGCCCGGAAAGCGCCCCTGCTCTGGGCGCCCAATATGAGCGTGGGCGTGAACGTGTTGCTGGATATACTCCCGAAATTGGTGAAGATGCTCGGCCCAGACTACGATCTGGAGATGGTGGAGCTCCACCACAACAAGAAGAAGGACGCCCCCAGCGGCACCGCCTTGAAGCTGGCGCAGAAGCTGGCCGAAGCGCGGGACTGGGACCTGGACGAGGTGGGCGCCTACTGCCGCGAAGGCATCATCGGCGCACGACCCAAGGAGGAAATTGGCGTGCAGACCATCCGCGGCGGCGACGTGGTGGGGGTGCATACCACGTACTTCCTCGGCCCCGGCGAACGCATCGAAGTCACCCACCAGGCGCATTCCCGCGAAACCTTCGCGCAAGGCGCGTTGCGCGCCGCGGCGTGGCTCGCCGGACAGCAGCCCGGACGGCTCTACGCCATGGCTGATGCATTGGCGTAGTAAACCGGATTCAAGGAGAAACGCCGTCCCGGGCTGGCAGCGCGACAGCGGAAAAACGGGACGGCGTCCGCTTGCCGAAGGCGCGCGCCGCGTGCGATGTCCCTCCGCGTTCGATTCGTCGCGGCGGGTGTGCACTCACTCCGTTGTCGATCGGCTCGCCCTCATGACGCCGCCACGCGCACGTAATCTTCCAAGGCAAGGTCGCCTTTCAACAGATGGTTGAGCGCTTGCATGCGCAGGGTGCGCAGCTTGCGCCGCCGCACCGCCTCGCGCTTCAAGGCTACAGGCGTCGCATGCAGCGCCAGCTCGCGGAGGTTGTCGTCCATCTCCAGAACCTCCACCAGCAACAGCCGGCCGTCCTTGCCATTTTCACAATGCTTGCAGGTCTTTGGACGATAGAAACGCTCGCCCACGAACTTGCTGAGCCCCAAGGCCTGCAGTCGCTTGGGGTCCGGGGTGTAGGGCTCCTTGCACCGACTGCACAGCCGTGGCGCAGCGCGTTGGGCGATGGACACGGTCAATGCCGCTCCCGCAAGGTACGGCTCCACACCCAGGTGGCGCAACGCTGCAGGCGCCCCCACGGCCTCGCGCGCGTGAATGGAAGAGAGCACCAGCCGGCCGGAGAGCGACGACTCCACAGCGAGGGACGCCGTCTCCCGGTCCGCGATCTCGGTCAGCAGGATGGTGTCCGGGTCCTGCCGCAGCACCGCGCGCATGCCCACGGGATAGGTCAGACCACGCTGCGGATTCACCTGCGTCTGGACAGCGTTGGGCAGCGGGTACGCCACCGGCGACTCCAGGGTGACGATCTGGCGCTCCAGGTGGGCGAGCTCACCCAGCAGCGAGTAGAGCAGCGCCTCCTTGCCGCTCTCCTGGGGGCCGGACGTCAACACCATGCCTTGCCCGGCGGAGAGCGCTCGGTGGAGCTTGGCGAGGTCGTCTGACTGGAGCCCCAACTCGCCGAGCAGCGGGACGTCCTCGCGACGCGCACGCAACTGCAGCAAGAGCTTCTCGCCGTGGATGGTGGGCAAGGTGGCGAGGCTTGCGTCCAAGGGACGGCCGGCGTCGTCCTCCAGGGTGAAACTCCCCTCCTGCGGGGTGAGCGTCTCGTCCAGAGAGAGCCCGGCCAAGGTCTTCAGACCCGCAGCCAGCGCCGGGTATATGGAGCGACCCGGCGATGCCGCCTCGAAGAGGCGGTCCTTCAGTCGGAACTTGAGGTGGACGAGCTCCCCGCCCGGAATGATGTGGACGTCCCGGGCGCCACGATTGCGCGCGGTCTCCAGCAACTTGACGACAAAACCGCGGAAGTGACCGCCTTCGGCCAGGTGCGACCGCGCTGCAGCATGAAAGGAGACACTGTCGCCAAAGGCCCGGGCGATGGCGGCGCTTTCGGCGTCCGGCAGGCTTGTTCCGGCGACGGTGGGCGCGGGCTTGGCGTCCGCCTTGGGATTGGGGACCGCCTCGGGGGTGGGCGTTTGCTCGTGGACGCTCGGGTGGGGTGCGGGCGCGGCCTTCGCCTCCTGCTGAGACGTCGCTTCGGGCGCGGCCTTTGCGCTTTCTTGGTGAGACGATGTCGCTTCTTGCTGAGACGTCGCTTCGGGCGCGGCCTTCGCGCTTCCTTGGTGAGACGATGTCGCCTCCTGCTGAGACGTCGCTTCGGGCGCGGCCTTTGCGCTTTCTTGGTGAGACGATTTCGCGACCTGCTGAGACGTCGCTTCGGACGCGGCCTTCGCCTCCTGCTGAGAGGGCTTGACTTCGGGCGCGGCCTTTGCGCTTCCTTGGTGAGACGATGTCGCTTCTTGCTGAGACGTCGCTTCGGGCGCGGTCTTCGCGCTTTCTTGGTGAGGCGGTGTCGCTTCTTGCTGAGCCGGCTTGACTTCGGGCGCGGCCTTTACGCTTTCTTGGTGAGGCGGTGTCGCTTCTTGCTGAGCCGGCTTGACTTCGGGCGC
>CAYVWB010000023.1:0-35688 GCA_964455395.1 uncultured Desulfovibrionaceae bacterium | reverse complement strand
CTTCGGGCGCGGCCTTTACGCTTTCTTGGTGAGGCGATGTCGCCTCCTGCTGAGAGGGCTTGACTTCGGGCGCGGGCTTCGCGCTTCCTTGGTGAGGCGATGTCGCCTCCTGCTGAGAGGGCTTGACTTCGGGCGCGGGCTTCGCGCTTCCTTGGTGAGACGATGTCGCTTCTTGCTGAGAGGGCTTGACTTCGGGCGCGGTCTTCGTGTCCTGCTGAGCCGGCGTCGGTGTTGTCCCGCTGAAGTCGATGAACTCGTCATCAAAAGTTTCCGGCATGCCGGTGGTGGCCGCAGGGGCATGCGTCGTGGCGGACGGGGGTGCGGGAGGGGTCACGCCATCGTTGGCTTCGAACTCGATGGCTTCATCCAGCAGGGCTGCGCGGGTGCGGGGCTTGGGGTGGGGCGGCGGCGTTGGGTCGTTCTCGGCTGCAGACATGGCTGGGTTCATGTCGTCGAAGCAGATGATGTCCTCGCCGTCCTCGGTGGAGACTTCGGCGCAGCGCTCATGCGCGTGAGGCGCAGGGGCGTCGGGCTCGTCCTCCATGTGGGGCGTGAAGATCATGTCGTCTTGCGTCGGTTTGTCGTCGTATTGCAGGGGGGCGCCGTCGAAAAAGGCTTGAGGATCGAAGAACACCGCCGTGTCCGCTGTGGCGTTTGCGTTGTCGGCGTTCTCGTTCGGCGCGTCGGTGTCTGCGGTGTCTGCGGTGTCTGCGGTGTCCGGGGTGTCTGCGGTGTCCGGGGTGTCTGCGGTGTCTACGCTGTCTGCGGTGTCCGGGGTGTCGGTGTCTTCCCAGCTTGGCTCGGAGGGCGCGTCTTCCGAGGTCTGCTCGGCGTTCCCGTCCATGACCGACGCAGACCGTTTGAAGACCATCTGCGGCTCCTCGTCGTTCTCATCAGCGAGACCGAGCTGTGGCGGCGAGGTCTCGGCGGTTGTCCGCGCGGTAGGCTCCTGTTCGGACAGCGCCGGCGCAACTTCGGGGGGCGCCTCCGCAGAGGGGGCCTGCGCCGGCGCATCGAATCCGATGAGGGCGTCTTCCTCCCGGGGCGTGACGGCGGGCGCAGAAGACTGCGGGGCCGTGGGGGAGGAGGGCGCCGGCGTGGGCGCGGGCGCGCCGGACATGGCGGCCATGTCCCCTTCAAGGAAGTCGCGTTTGTACAGCGCTTTCGAGATCTTGCTGAACTGCTCCTTGCTGCAGAGCACGGGTTCGAGCCGCATCTTGGTTTCGCGCGCCACGGCCTGGAAGGCGAAGGTGTCTTCGGGGTCGATGGTGGCGACGGTCAGCACGCCGTTCTGCATGGCGAGCGGCAACAGGAAATAGAGCGACGCCAGGGGTTCGGTCAATATTCTGGTGAGTTCCGGAGTCGGGGAGTACTTGCCGGGGAGGTATTCCTTGATGCGCCCGACGGCGTCTCCCGTGGAATGCTCGGAGTGCAGGTTCTCAGCCATGACGTCGCCCTCTTGAGGTTCAACCTGTGCTCGGAAGATGGCTTGCGCGTGGCGGATCGTGGAGCCCTTGCGCGAGACATCATGAAAAATCCAACAATTTCCCAGTGGTTACAGCGTCAACGATACTACACTCTCGCCAGCGGGACAAGGGGGATCACCCCATGTGTCACAAAAAAATGAAGGCCGCGTTCCCGGGATGGAAGCGCGGCCGTTGTGTCCGAGGGTCCGCCGCCCCGGAGGCGTCTGGACGCAGGGGCTAGAGCGCGTAGACCCGCTCTCCGGGGACGATGGGGATGTCGTGCTTCTGCAGCGTCTCGATGGCCTGGTCGGTGCGGTCGAAGCGGAAGATCATGATGGCGTTTTCGCCGCTTTGCTGGACGAAGGCGTACATGTATTCCACGTTGATGGATTCGCTGGAGAGGATCTTGAGGATGCGCGCCAAGCCGCCGGGTTGGTCTTGTACTTCCACGGCCACCACGGTGGTCCGGCCCACGGTGAAGCCGCGGTCTTTCAGCGCAGCCTTGGCCTTTTCCGTATCCGTGACGATAAGGCGCAGGATGCCGAAGTCCGAGGTGTCCGCCAGGGAAAGCGCGCGGATGTTGATCTGGTTTTCGGCTAGTATTTCCGTCACCTCGGCAAGACGGCCCGCCTTGTTTTCGAGGAAAATGGAGATCTGTTCCACCTTCATTGGCGCTCGCTCCTGATGGTCGCGGTTAGAGGGATGGCGCAGCGCGCCAATGGCATGAATACCATTGCGTTGAAGCTGTGACAAGCCGCGTCGCCTCCAGCCGGATCACGCAGGCCGGCTACAGCCGGTCTACGAAAGACTGGTCCAGGAATTGTTCCAGCGCGTCATCCATTTGCGGAATATACTCCGCCAAGGGGAAGGAGCGCTGGCAGGCGTCGCACCGCAAGGTCACTTCGCGGCACCCCCGGTGCGCGGTGAGTGGCGTCCGACAGGCGCTGCAGGGGATGGTGGTCTGGGCGTGGCGTTTGGCGCTGAAGAAAGCCATGGTCGTCACTCCGGCTGGGTGTTGGGTGGGGAAGGAGCGCGCCATTGCGGCGCGATGACGCCGGGACGCAGCGCGGTGACCACAGCCACGGCTTTCACGCCTTTCTTTTCGCCGGTGAAGCCAAGGCCTTCCTCGGTGGTGGCTTTGACGGCCACGTTCTGGCGGGGGAGCGCCAGGAGGTTGGCGAGGCGTTTGGCGATGGCGTCCCGATGCGGGCTGACTTTTGGGATTTGCGCGATGATGGTGACGTCCGCGTGGAGCAGCGCGAGTCCGGCGCGGCGGCAATCTTCGAGGATTTCCCGGACGAAGAGGCCGGACTCCATGCCCTCGAAGCGGGGGTCCGAATCCGGGAAGCGCTGGCCGATATCCCCTTGACCCAGACACCCCAGCAACGCGTCCGCCACAGCGTGGAGGAGGACATCGCCGTCCGAGTGGGCCACCACCTCCGGCGCGCCGGGGATGGGCACGCCGCCCAGCACCATGGGGCGGCCGACGCCGTACTTGTGGACATCGTACCCGAAGCCGGTGACGGGAAGCAGGGGGGGCGTGGCGTCGGCGAGCAAGGCGAGGTCCTCCGGATTGGTGATCTTCACGTTGGCGGGGTCCCCGGGGACAAGCCGCACCACGCCGCCGCACGCTTCCACCAGGGAGGCGTCATCCGTCGCCGCCAGTCCGTGGGCGACGGCGTGGCGGTGGGCCTGTTCCAGCACGTCCCGACGGAACGCCTGGGGCGTCTGGACGGCGGCGAGTCGACTCCGGTCGAGGGTGGCCTCGACATGATCGGGCGTCTCTTCGCTGCGGGTCTTGATGGTGTCCGTGACAGGCAGCGCCGGGATGGCGGCGTCCGGGGGAGGCGTTACGTCGCATACCGCTTCCAGCAGACGCGTCGTGAGCGAAGGCGTCAGGAAAGGTCGGGCGGCGTCGTGCACGAGGACCACATCGCACTGGTTGCGCTCCGGCGGCAGCGCAGCAAGGCCGTTGGCCACGGAGTCCTGCCGGCGAGGGCCGCCTGCGACAACGCGTGTGGGCATGGCGAGCCCGGATTCGTGCGCGAGCGTCTCCAGAAGATGGGCGCCGTGTTCAAGCAGTTGTTGCGGGAAGACGACGACGAGGCCGCGCACCAGGGGCGTGGCGGCCAGGGTCTGCACGCTGCGCCAGAAGAGCGGCTGGCCGCGGTGTTCGAGGAACTGCTTGGGGGTGTCCACCCCGGCGGCGGCGAGTCGGGAGCCACTGCCGGCGGCCAGCAGCACGGCCCAGACCGTCGGAGACGTGGCGGATGCCGAGGATGCGATGTGCGCCATGAAAAAATATGGGGAGCCGGACTGTAAGCCGGGTTCTGTCTGACGCGCAAGCAGCGCGCGAGGTCGTCATTCCTCTAGGAGCTGGATTGCTCCAGCCCTCAAGCAACCTACCCGGGGGCTTGGCCGGGCCAGCCAATGCGCCCCCCTATTTGGTCTTGCTCCGGACGGGGCTTGCCGAGCTCGCCGCGTCGCCGCGGCGACTGGTGGGCTCTTACCCCACCGTTTCACCCTTACCCCGCAGGAATTCATGAGAATTCGCGGGGCGGTCTGTTTTCTGTGGCGCTTTCCGAGGATCACTCCCCCTGGGGGTTACCCAGCGTCCTGCCCTGTGGAGCCCGGACTTTCCTCCCCGAATCATGCGATCCGCAGCGACGACCCGTCCGACTCCCGCACACTACATAGCCATCGGCGCCGTCGTGTCAAAACGCACGAGGGATGCGCCGAGGCAGCGCATTCACTCCGCGGAGGACTCCGCCGCCGCGGCTTCGCCTTCGGCATCCGGCGCGGCTTCGGGCTCGGGCTCTTCCTCCTGGAAGTGCTCGCACCAGTAGATGAGCCGCTGGCAGTTGGGGCAGTTGAGGATCTGGTTGCCTTTCTGCAGTTCGATGAACCCTTGCGGCGGGATGGCGATGTTGCAGCCGCTGCAGATGCCGGCTTCCACCGGCACGATGACCGGCGCAGCGAGTCGGGAGCGGATGAATTCGTAGCGGCCGAGCACCGGCGTGGGCACGTGGCCTCCGGCTGCCACGCGCTGCTTCTGCAGCTCGGCGATGCGGCCTTCGATTTCCGTCACGCGGTCGTGCAGGGTGGATTTCTTGGCTTCCAGTTCTGTTTCCAGATTCGAGGACTGCGCTTCGATCTCGTCCAAGGCGGCGCGTTGGCGCTCCAGCTCCTCGTTGAGGGCGGCGCGCTCTTCCTCGCGCATGCGGTTGAGCTTCTCGATGTTGTCCATCTCACGCATCATGGCGTGATATTCCTTGGTGTTGCTGGCCATCATGAGCTTGTTCTTGCTCTTCTTGATCTTCAGGGAGTCGTCCTGAATCTCATCGTCCAGGCGGCGCAGCTGTGTCTTCAGGAAGTCGATTTTCTCGAGAATCTGGGTCTTGCGTTCACGGTACTGCGTGAAGTCCGCTTCCAGGCGGTCCACTTCCTGCGGCGCTTCTTCCAGATCCTTCTTGAGGATGATCAACTCGCTGTCCACCCGTTGCAGGGCGACGAGTTGTTCGATTTGTTTCAGGTAGATGCTCATGGGGAGTCTCCTCGGTCAGGGGCGTGGCCTGGCGAACACACGGCGGAGCGGGCGGCGCGACGAAGACGCCCACCTTCGGCTACCGCGCGCGGGGCGTCACGAGTCGTAGTGGATCTGCGCCAGGGTAAAATCGGACGGTCGGCGCTGCGGCCTCTGCAGCGAAGGCTTCGGTGAGGCTTTCGGCGAAGCGGCGCATCATCGTTTCCTCAAGACTGAAGTGGCCCACGTCCAGCATGGGTAGGGAGGCCTCCAGGGCGGCGTGGTGTTTCACGTCTCCTGTCACCAGCAGATCCGCGCCCATGCGGGCGGCGTTGGCCTCCAGACTGGAGCCGCTGCCGGGGCAGATGGCCAGGCGCGAGATCGTGGTCGGCGTGGGCATGGCGGGCGGTGTGCACAGCACGGCGAAGCGGCCTTCCAGCAGGGTTTCCAGCCGGTCGGTCAGCTCGTGGAAGGGCATGGCCGCGGGCAGAGCTCCGCACTGGCCCACGCCGTAGACGCGTTCTTCCAGGGCGAGATCCACGAAATTGAACGCCGGGTGGGAGTCCAGTTCCGCCATCACCATGGCGCGCAAGGCGGGCCATGCCGAGACTTCGTGAATCAGCAGGCACTCGCCGCCGCCGTTTTCCGTCAGCAACTGCGCATCCATCACGCCTTCTGCGTCGCGCCAACGCGCCAAGGTCGACTCCCAGTGCGCAAGCTCGTCGTCCGTCTCCAGGGGGGCGTCCAGGGAAAAGAGCGCGCCGCGGGTCTCGCTGCGCCAGGTCGTCTCCAGGGGCGCAAGGGACGTCATGCCCAGCTCATGGGCGAGCCATGCTGCGGGGCCATCCAGGTTCGCATCCAAGGAGGTGTGCGCCGCGTAGAGCCATGCGCCGCTGGAGAGCACGGCCCGCGCCGCCGCCACATAAGGCGTGGGCGAGTGGAGAGGCTGCGGGCTCATGGCCAGGGGGTGATGGGCGAGGATCAGATCCGCGCCGTCGGCGAGGGCATGCTCGAGGATGGCGGGCGTGGGGTCCAGCGTCACCGCGAGGTGGGAGACGGACTCGCGCTCGCCGTGGATCTGCACGCCGCTTTTGTCCCAGGAAGCCTGGGCTCGCAGCGGCGCGGTGTTCTCTATGAGCTGGATGCAGCGCTGTATGTCCATGGAATCCAAAGCGAATGCTCTTCAGACTCGGTCTGTGGGGAGCATTGCGGAAAATGGCGTGCGATGCGCCGGGATGGCGTGGCGGCCCTGACCGATCTGCGCGCCCTGACGACCATGCCGGGCGCGCCTGCCAGAGCGGGCTGACGAGTGGTGCGATGCAACGGTGTGGATCCTTGTGGCGAGGCGCAACGACGCCAGGAGCGACGGCGTCGCCAAGCTGTGTTTCATGCCTTCCTCGCCAGCGTTTGTCAACCCTCTGGCGGCTCACTCCAGTAGTTCGCCCGCATGGCGAGGAACGGCTTCTCCACTGCGTGGTGCAGCAGCGCCGCAGCGACCAGGATCAACGGCAGGGCCACGAGCGCGGTGTTCAACATGGCGTCCGTGTAGCTCGACCCCGTGAAGCCGACGTACCACCCTTGCAGATTCCCCATCTGGATGATCACGATATGCGTCAGGAAGACGGCGTAGCTCACCCGTCCCAACCAGGCGACCCCTTGCGACAAAGAAGACCCGCGCCACCGCGAAGCCGCCGGCAAATACGCCAGAAGCGCCCATGTCCACAAGGCGCCCTCCGCCGTCACCCACCAGAGCTTCCACCAGCCCTCCGCCGGCCAGCCCCCATGCAGATGAAACCCGTACACCGCGGCCACCAGCCCCCCGACGGCGAACGGCAGCGTCCAGCCCAGGCGTCGGCGCGCCTTCTCATCCAACGACTCGTACAGAATGGCCGCGAAGACGCCCAGCAGCAGCTGATCCATCCGCCCCACGAGGCTCAGGTACGCCAGGTCCCGTGCGCCAGCGCCCATGGCGACGCAAGCGAAGCGTCCCACGATGAACACCGCCAGAAGCAGCCACAGAGGCCGCGTTCCATCTCGCGCGTACATCCCCGTCAGAAAAGGAAAAAGCAGATAGAACTGGCCCAGGGTCGCCACGGTCCAGAACATCGCCGTGAACCAGTCCAGCTCCAGCGCGCCGGGCAGATTGATCAACGGCAGCAGCGTCTGGAGAAGCCCCGTCAGGCTGAAATGGTCCAAGTGGGTGTACGCGCCGAGCAGCAGCAGGAATATATATAAAGGATAGATGCGCAGCGCGCGGTTGCGCAGAAACGCGCCATATCGCAGCCGACGCCCTTGCGCCAGACGTGGCGCAGCGCCGCGCATGAGGATGAACCCGCTGACCACGAAGAAGAGCGCCACCGCCGTATGGCCTTCCGCCAGGAAAGCGAAAAGGGGATTCGTCGTGGCGGGCCAGTCGCTCATGCGCCACGGCCGGTCGTATTCCAGGGGCGCGCTGATGAGCTGCAGGCCGTGGTAGCAGACGATGAGCATGGCGGCCAGACCACGCAGGTGGTCGAGTTCCGGCAGATAGGGCTGGTTGGGACTTTCGGGCATGGCGGCTGACTCCTGACGAGGTGGGCGATGCGGCCACGCCAGCATATCATGGATGACGCGTCGCGTCGTTGCGGGATTCGTGCTCGCGGTCGCCGTCCCGGGGCAGGGCGTCGCGATGGCGTCGGAAGGCAGGGGGGCTCGGGGATCCGCCACCATGTGCGTGGCGCGTGTGGAAATCCGTCCGCGATCCGGACACGATATGCCCCACGACTGTGACTGTTGACGCCTTGGCCGAGTGCGGTCGGCGTGCTGCAGGCGAACTGGCCGAGTGCGGTCGGCGTACGGCGGCGTGTTGTCCCGGGACCTTCAGAGTTCGACAAACGGGAAACAAACCCGGGGGGACATCCTCGTGGCGGGGGGGCGGGCGCGCATCGATCCGTCCGGACACGACGCACGGGCGGTTCATTGCCGAGAGTTGTCGGGGATTTGCTGGAGTGTGCTGGAATGATCGCGACGGAAGAGCCCGGGAGCGCTGACGATCCCACGGGAGGACGCGACCCGGGAGCGTGGCTTTCCGCAGCGGACGCATCGGGAGACGACCCCTGTGGACGCGGGGCGTCTACACGGGCGCGTCTACACCGACGTCCCCCCCTGCAGGGCGTCGGGATCACATGCAACGACCTCAAGCGAGGTCGGCGTCGTACGGAAGCGTCAGGCGTCGTGAACGACGCGACGTCTGCATTTCTCGACGACATTCTCAAGTGGTGAGTGATTCGAATACAGAATCCGCGCGGACTCGTCAAGGGGCGGCGGCGTCGTCAGCGGATGCGGGGTGAAGATCGGCGCAGCCCGTCGCTTCGAGCAAGGTGCGTGACGGGCCGCGCCGGCGGCGGTTCGAAAGGTTACATGCCGTGACCCATGCCGTGGCCTTTGCCGTGGCGTTTGCCGCCGCCCATGCCCATCTTGGGGCAGCCGCCGCCCATGCCCATCATGGGGCAACCGCCGCCCATGCCCATCTTGGGGCAGCCGCCGCCCATGCCCATCATGGGGCCGACGGCGTCGTGCAGGCCGAGTTCTTTCGCTTTGAGCTGCATCTGGGTCATGGCCTGGGCGAGGTTCATGTTGAGCGCTTCGAGCGCCTCGGCGTCAGGCGCCTCCTCCAGCAGCAGCAGGTCGATCTTCGCTTTGTCAACCCGCATCTGCGCGCGCAGTTTTGCGGTGTCATCGAAGAATTGCCGGACCGCCTCCGCAGACGAGTCGTCGGCCGTTTCGGACATGGCGGCGGCGCGGGGGCAATCAGGGCGTTGCGCCTGGGCGACGCCGGCGGTCAGCGTAAAAGCGAAGACGAGGGCAAGGGCGAGGACCAGTGATCTCATGGAAGCTCCTTTATCCGCACCGGACCATGCCCGGCGCATGCTGTGGATGAGCCACGCAGGGTTCGCGCAGCCTTGGGACCACGCGCCAGGGCCTGCCCGGGGTGCTGCGACGTGGCCCCCCGAACAATCCAGGGGAGGCGGCGGTTCCTCCCCATGACAACGCGTTGATGATCCTTTAAGCACGAAAAGCACTCTCGTCGAGGGGGGAATGACCTTACCCGCCAGGAGGCCCGGCGCCACGCACGGCCCGGCGCGCGTCATCCGGACCTTGATGGGACGGCCTACTCCGCCGTGGTGGGGTCGATGACGGTGCGAACCTCCTCGATGCGGTCGGCCGGGAAGCCGCCGGCTTCGGCGTGGCGTCGGATGGCCTCGGCGTCCGGCGCAATGTAGACGCAATAGATCTTGTCCGCGGTGACGTAACTCTGCACCCACTGGATTTGCGGGCCCATACCCCGCAAGACGTCGCAGGATTTTTCCGCCACGGCGTTGAGTTCTTCGGGACCCATGTCCCCGGCCTTGGGAATTTCGCGTTCGATGAGGTACTTCGGCATGGTCGTCTCCCTGGTGTTGCAGTGTGTATGGACAAACTGTCGACGGCGTCAGCCATGGTCTTCAGCCCATTCATCCTCTGGTCCTGCGTGGTTTCCATCCTGGGACGGCGCAATCGGCTTGCTGCGGCTCGGCGTCGCCCCAACGGGTATTTCTCCGTACAGGTCCGCCGCCGGGTGGGGACGTCGTCAATAAGAGCGTCCGGCCTGCCCGTCCCCGTCCTCGCAACGCCTGGATTCCTCGGACGTGGGGCAGGACGCGGGCGCGACTGTCGAGGATGGCGCCGTGTCCCCCGGACAATTCGGAGGGTGCGGACGTCCCGGTTGATTCCGGCGCTTCGGGCCATTCCGGTCCTTCGGGTCATTCAAGCGACTCGGAGGACTCGGGTTCCTCGGGAGCCTCCCGACCCACGCCGAGCGCCTGATACCCGGCCACGATATCCAGCAGTTCTTCGGTGATGGTCATCTGCCGGCGCTTGCGGGCATGGGCGCGCAACTCTCCCAGCTTCTCCTCGATGTTCTTCTCCGCGCCCTGCATGGCCTGGAGCCTGGCGGCGTTCTCCGCCGCCAGCGAGGCGGCCAGGGCACGCACCAGCGCGCCGAAAAGGAAGTAGCCCACCAGGTCGCTGAAGAGCGCTTCCCGGGACATGGTGTAGAACGGCAGGCTGCGGGAGGCCCGCCCGGCGCGTTCCGTGAAGGCGAGGCCTGCCAGCACGGCTTCCTCGATGGGCCAGATTTGCGCGCCCCTGGGCTCGATGGCCCCGCTCGGGCGTTGCTGCGCGTGATAGACCTGCACCGTGGTCACCTCGTGCATGCTTTGCAAACGTTGCACTTCGTGGAGCATGGCCGCGGCGGTTTCCGTCATCCCCTCCACGGAACCGGGCAGACGCAGCGCGGCCACGGGGATGTCGTCGACATCCAGCATCTGGCCTTCCATGCGCTCGCCCAGTGCGATGAAGTAGCGTCGACCGACGTTGTCGTTCATTTGGGAAACCTCGGCGAAGCCGTGCTCGAAGACATCCTCGTTCAGACGACCGCACATGCCTTGGTCCGAACCGATGAGGATGGCCACGGGCTGCGCCTCGTCGCTTTTTCGCGTCGGGGGGAAGGGCCAGTCCCGCAGCACGAAACCCAGCCCCGCGCGCACGGTGGCTTCGTACTGCTCCAGGGACTGCGCCGCCTCCTCGTACTGGCGGATGCTCACCGCAGCGAGGGACTTCATGGTCCGCACCACGGAACCCAGATCCTCCACGCCCTTGATGCGCCGGTTGAGGGACTGCAGCGTCTCCATGGGTCAGTCCCCGTGTCCGAACGCGTCGGCGACGCTTTCGCGGGCGACACGCAGGAGGTCTTCGAGATTGTCCTCGGTGAGTCGTTCCCCCTGCTCGATGGCCTCCAGCAGCGAAGGGAGCTCCTTGCGGACGCCACGGCGCACGGCTTCTTCGGCTGCGTTTACATCCTCCAGAGAGATGGCGTCGAAGGCGCCCTGGTTCACGGCGTGGAGCACGGCCACCTGTTCCGCGGCGGGGATGGGCGAACGCCGGGACTGCTTGAGCGACTCCCGCACGCGACGGCCGCGGTCCAGGGTCTGCCGGGTTTCTTCATCCAGGCGCGCGCCGAACCGGGAGAAGGCCTCCAGTTCCTCGAATTGCGAGTACGCCAGCCGCAAGTCCCCCGCCACGGCGCGATACGCCGGCAGCTGGGTCTTGCCGCCCACGCGGGAGACGGAGCGACCCACGTCCACGGCGGGCAGCACCCCTTTGCGGAAGAGGTCCGGCGAGAGATATATCTGACCGTCCGTGATGGGGATGAGGTTCGTGGGAATGTAGGCGGAAAGGTTCTGCGCTTCCGTCTCGATGATGGGCAGCGCGGTGACCGAGCCGCCGCCGTGTTCCTGGCGCAGGTGGGTGGAGCGCTCCAGCAGTCTGGAATGGATGTAGAAAATGTCTCCAGGGTAGGCTTCGCGGCCAGGGGGACGGCCCAGCAGCAGGGAGAGTTCGCGATAAGCGCGGGCATGGCGGGTCAGGTCGTCCAGCACGATGAGCGCGTCCCGACCGTCTCGCATGACGTGCTCCGCCATGGTCATGGCCGCGTAGGGCGCGGCGAACTGCAAGCCTGGAGGATCTTCCTCCGAAGCGAAGACCACGGCCGTGTACGGCAGGGCGCCGGCGCGTTCCAGGTCCCGCACCACACGGGTGACGGCCGAGACGCGTTTGCCCACGCCGCAGTAGATGCAGGCCACGCCCGTGTCCCGCTGGTTGAGGATGGCGTCCAGAGCCACGGCGGTCTTGCCTGTCTGCCGGTCTCCCAGGATGAGCTCGCGTTGGCCGCGGCCCACGGGGATGAGGGCGTCCACCACTTTCAAACCGGTCTGCAGGGGCTGGGTGACAGGCGCACGGTCCATGATGCCCGGCGCCGGCTGCTCCATGGGCAGCCGTGTTTCCGCGCGCACGGGGCCTTTGCCGTCCAGGGCGCGGCCCAGGGGGTCCACCACGCGGCCGAAGGCGGCGTCGCCCACCGGCGTCTGGAGCACGGCCCCTGTCCGGCGCACGGGCTGACCCGCAGCGAGGCGCTCCGGATGATCCAGCAGCACGATGCCGAGGTTGGTCTCCGAGACGTCGAAGGCGAGGCCGCGCATCCTTGCGTCGCCCACTTCCAGGAGCTCCATGGAGCGCACCCCGGCGGGCCCGTCGGAGACGACCACGCCGGCGCTCACTTGCTGGATGCGGCCCACTTCCTCGTACCGCAGTGGCGTGACGCGGTCCAAGGCGGTGCGCACCGCTTCGAAACCCTGGTCCAGAGCCTCGCGCAACAGCTGGGCGGCTTCAGGCGTGTCGGGCGTGTCGGGCGTGTCGGGCGAGACCGGCGGATGGGAGCCGTCGGCGGTCATGGGCTTTGTCCTTCGCGTGTTTGTTGATCCCGGGGATGGTGTTGATCGGAAGTGGGGGCTTGCGTCGGGCGTTCCTCCCCCTCGGCGTGGGCGCCTGCACCCCGGGTGGTCGCATTGTCCTCGTCGAGGGTCCCATCAAGGGCGTCGGCGAGGGTTTCGTGGATGGCGCGTTCGGCGTCGTCCAGAAAATCCCGCACGGAGAAGCCGAGGCTGCGGCCGCCGCCGCGCAAGGCCGCGCCGAGGACGAGGGCGTCGTCCGTGGTGGTGAGGATGGGTGGGCGTTCGGCGTCGTCGTCCAGGTGCTTCTCGAGCAGGGCGCGGGCGGCTTTTTCGGCGCGCTTCGACTGTTTCTCGTCCAGGGGGAAGGGGGTGGCGATGACGAGCCGGCCGTCCTTGACGGCGCCGTGGGCGAGGCGCGCGGTTTCCTTGGGGTCGGCTTGTTTGAGGGTGTGGAGAAACCGTTCCACGGCGGCGTTCTGGAGTTCGCGCGCAGCCACGGCGTCCAGTGTCCGGCGGGCCACTGTCAAGGCGAGCTCTGTGCAGCGTTCGCGGAACTGCGCGGCGAGGCTCTGCTGTTCGCGCCGCAGGGCTCTGGCGTGGTCTTGCCGGAGGGCGTGGGCGTCCTCGCGGGCTTCGGCCAGGATGGCTTCCCGGCGTTGGCGCGCTTCCTCGCGGGCCTCGTTCAGGAGTTCCTCCTTGCGCCGGGCCAAGGCGTCCCGCTCCTGGGCGAGGGCCTGTTGCTCCTGCTCGGCCTTGTGGCGTTCCTCCTGGGCTTGGCGCATCCGGTCCTGGATGGCCTGTTCGCGCGCATCCATGGCTCGCACCACCCGATTGTAGAGGAATATTTTCAACAATACCAGAAGGATGATGAAGTTCAGCGCTTGCGCCGCCACGGTGAACCAGTCGATGAGCACGCGTCTAGCCTCCTGCTGCGTTCTGCACGGCGTCCCAGAACGGGTTGGCGAAGAGCACGATCATGGAGACGACGAAGCAGTAGATGGCGGTGGATTCGATCATGGCCAGACCCACGAAGAGGGTGCGGGTGATGGTGTTGGCTTCGTCGGGCTGCTGGGCGATGGCCGAGAGGGCTGAAGCCACGGCGCGGCCTTCGCCCAAAGCCGGGCCGATGGCCCCCACGGCGATGGTGATTCCCGCCGTGAAGATCGAGATCATCCCGATCAGGCTCATGCTATCCATTGGATTCTCCTTGCGTTTTCGATTCCGCTTTGACTTGCGCCTCGTGGTGTGTGCGCGTGGCGGAGGCGATGTACACCATGGCGAGCACCGCGAAGATGTAGGCTTGAATGACCCCTGTAATGAGGCCCAGCACCTGCATGACCACCGGAAAGATGAGCGGTGTGACGATGAGCAGGATGGCGCCGATCTTCACCCCGCTCATCATGTTGCCGAAAAGCCGCACCGCCAGCGCCAGGGTGCGCGAGAACTCGCCGATGACGTTGAACGGCAGCATGATGGGCGTGGGCTCCAGGTAGTGTTTGAAATACCCGAGCACGCCCTGCTGCTTGATCCCGTAGACGAAGACCGCCAGGAAGACGCACCCCGCCAGCGCCGCCGTGGTGGAGAGCGAAGCCGTGGGCGGCAGAAACCCCGGGACCACGCTCAGCAGGTTCGAGACGAGAATGAAAAGGAAGAGCGTGCCGATGAACGCCTGGTAGTCGTCCGGGTCCTGCCCGCCGCTGATCTCCCGGATCTGCGAACGCAAGCCCGAGACGATGACTTCCAGCAGGTTCTGCAGCCGGCTCATCTCGCCGGTGGTCTTGAGCGTGCGGGTGACGAGGATGGCCAGGAGCACCAGCCCCGCCATGATCCCCCACGTGAAGACGATGGTGGCGTTCAGCTCCACAGGGCCCATGCTCCAGTAGACCACTTCGTCCGGCGAAAGATCCTGCAACTGCATCAGTCCGTGCTCCTTGTCGGGGATTGCGCAGGGCCCAGGGCGCGGGTCAGGGTCAGCCGCGCAGCCAAGAAGCCCGCCATACACACGGCGACGGCCAAGGCCTCGCCGCCTGTCGCCAGAAAGACGCCCGCCACGACCAACACGGCGCGCGCCACGGCTCCGCCCACCAGGAGCAGCGCGGGGTGGGAGGATTGCGGCAGCCGCTGCAGCGTCCACCACAAGCCCCCGAAAAAGAGCCCGCCCAGCGCCGCCCCCGCGACGAAAGCGAACAGGGGCTGCCCAACCAGGGAATGGCTCGCCGCGAAATCCCCATAGGCGCTGGCTGTGCGCCAGAGTTCCACTGTCGTCATGGTTTCCGCTCCGTGTCCTTGTGCGCGCCTTCCTTGTGCATCCAGCGCCACGCGTTGAGCGCGCCCACCAGTACGCCGAGCACGATGCCCATCAGCGTCCAGGAGCGCTGGCCCGGGTGGGCTTCATCGATCCAGTACCCCAGCAGCGCGCCCACCACCGTGGGGATGGCCACGGACCACCCCACCAGACCCATCATGCCCAACCCGAACCACACGGAGGTGTCCCCAGCTTCCCGGGAGGCTTTCTTGCGGCGTTCCTTGCGAGCAGCCTGCGCGGCCCACTTCGTTTCGGGCGGACGGCGGTCGTCAGCCATGCTGCAGCTCCACGAGTTTGCGGATGAACCCGGCTTCCAGCCGCACGGCGGTCCGGCGCACCTCCAGCTCCTTTTCGTCGCGGGTGGCGAAACGCTCCGCGATGACGGCCTGCAGTTCGCCGAGGGACGCGCCATCCGGACCGCCTGCTCCGTCGCGCACGGCGGCTGTCACGGCGTCGCCATCTTTCACGAGCACGCCCGCATCCACAGCGTAGAACGTCTCGCGGCCGTCAGCGTGGGTCAGGCTCATGATGCCGGGCGCAAGGCTGGTGACGAAGTTCACGTGCCGGGGCTTCAGGCAGAAGGCGCCGTCCTGGCCTTCCGCATTGACCTTGACGGCCTCCACGTCGGCGAGCACGCGTTGCGGCAGGAGGATGCGCACTCTCATGAAGCCGACTCCCGGGCGTCTTCCGTCTGGGTCGCGTCGGGCGCAGCCTGGTCATCCGCCGGGTGGGGCTCGTTTTCCGCGGCGGTCGATGCGGAGGCGGCGCGGGGCATGTCCGCCACGCCGCCGATCATGTAGAGGTCGCGTTCGGGGCGGTCGGAGTATTCGTCGTGGAGGATGCGTTCGAAGCCCTCCAAGGCGTCTTCAAGGGCGACTTGTCGGCCTTCGTAGTTGGTGAACTGCTCCGTGACGGTGAAGGGCTGGGTGAGGAAGCGTTCGATGCGGCGCGCGCGGTGGACCGTGCGGCGGTCCTCCGGGGAAAGTTCTTCCATGCCGAGCATGGCGATGATGTCCTTGAGTTCCTCGTAGCCGGCGAGTTCGCGACGGATGGCGCGGGCGATGCCGTAGTGGCGCTCGCCCACGATCTCCGGCACGAGCATGGAGGAACTGGACTGCAACGGGTCGATGGCGGGGTAGAGGCCTTGGCCTGCGCGCTGTCGGGAAAGCACGATGGAGGAGGAGAGGTGCCCGAAGGTGTGGGTGGCGGCGGGGTCTGTGAAGTCGTCTGCAGGGACATAGACCGCCTGCACCGAGGTGAGCGCCGCCGTCCGCGAACTGGCGATGCGCTCCTCCAGTTCGGCGAGCTCCGTGGCCAGGGTGGGCTGGTAGCCCAGCCGGGAGGGCAGTCTGCCCAGGAGCCCGGAGACTTCCATACCCGCCTGGATGAAACGGAAGATGTTGTCCATCAGCAGGAGCACGTCCTGCTCCTTGTCGTCACGAAAATACTCCGCCATGGTCAGGGCCGCGTGCCCCGCGCGGAACCGTGCGCCGGGGGGCTCGTTCATCTGCGCATAGAGCATCACTGTGTTCGCCAGCACGCCGGAGTCGCGCATTTCGCGGTAGAGCTCCTCGCCCTCGCGACAACGCTCCCCGATGCCGCAGAAGAGGCTCACCCCGTGGTGCGCGCTCGCCATGTTGTGGATCATCTCCATGATGAGCACGGTCTTGCCCACCCCTGCGCCGCCGAAAAGACCGGCTTTGCCGCCGCGCTCCAGGGGCGCAAGCACATCCACGGCCTTGATGGCGGTATGGAAGATCTCCTGCGCGGCGCTCTGACGGTCCAGGCCCAGGGGCGGTTGGAAGATGACGCGACGCGGCTGCGCTTGCACCTCGGCGTCGTCCTTGTTGTCGATGGTCTCCCCGAAGACGTTGAACATCCGGCCCAGATTGGCCTCGCCCACAGGCGCCTGCAAGGGCGCTCCCGTGGTGTGCAGGGGCTCGCCTTGAGCCAGACCCTCCAGGGACGTGAGCCCGATACAGCGCGCCACGCGCGGCGTGAGGTGGGCGACAACCTCCAGCACCATGTGGGGATGCTCCGCCGGATGCAACACGTGACGGATGGGGGGCGCGCCCTCGGGGAAATGGGCGTCCAGCACGCTGCCGCGCACGGAGAGCACGGCGCCGGCCGGCTCGTCGGGTGTGGACGCGCGCGTCTGTCTCTCGTGGGCCGATGCGTCCGCGGCGTGGGCCGATGCGTCGGCGGCGTGGGCCGATGCGTGCGCTGCTTGCGCCGCTTGGACCGGCTGTTCGATCGTGGACGCCAGCTCTGCCCGTTCTGCGTGGTCTGCCCGTGCTGCGCGTTCAGTCCCGACCGCGCCTCTAGCGGCTGTCGCGTGTTCAGCGTCCGCGGCGTGGGCCGATGCGTCCGCTGCATGCGCCGCTTGGACCGGCTGTTCCGGAAGGCCGTCCGGATCAGCAGCGTTTCCAGAAACGACAAGGCCGGCCGAATGGGAGCGGACCGGCAGATTGTCCATGCGGGGCCGCTTCGTGAAAACCGTGGACTCGGGGGAATGATGCGCTCGATGATTTTCCATCCTTGCACGCTACGAGGAGACGCGAGCGAGGGGAAGAGCGCGAGGCAGGGAAGTTTCGGGGATCAGTGGGGCGCGCGCAGGAGGCGCACGGCGCGCAGGAGCTCGGCCAGGGCTTCCAGTTCCAGGGGCTTGGCGAGGTAGCCGTCCATGCCAGCCTCCAGGCACGCCTCGCGGTCGCCTTTCATGGCGTTGGCCGTCACGGCGATGACGGGCAGCGGCGGGGCGTCGGCGAGTTGTTCCTTGGCGCGGATCCGACGGGTGACTTCAAGGCCGTCCATGCCGGGCATGCGGATGTCCATGAGCGCCACATCCACGTGTTCCTTGTCCAGCAGCTGCAAGGCGGCTTCGCCTCCGTCGGCGGCGAGGGCCTCGCACCCGAGCTTGCGCACGGCTTTTTCCAGAATCCGCCGGTTCACCTCGTCGTCGTCCACCACCAGCACGCGCAGCCCCAGTCGACAGTCTGCGCCCGTGGCGTTGGGGTCACCCTGTTCGTCCAGCCCGAACGAAGCCTCCAGGCCGCAGCTTTCCCGGGGGGCTGGCAGCTCCAGGGTGACGGTGAAGCGCGCGCCCTCGTCCGGGGCGCTTTCCACGGCGATGTCGCCATCCATGCTTTCCACCAGCCGCCGCACGATGGAGAGCCCGAGGCCCACGCCGGCGTGACTGCGATGGTACGCGCTGTCTTCCTGGGTGAAGGGTTCGAACAGGTGTTCCAGAAAGTCCGGGGCGACGCCTTTTCCCGTGTCGCTGACCGTGATGGCGAGCACCACGAAGTCTTTGCGGGGGGAGGGCGATGTGCGGACCTGCAGCCGTACTTCTCCCGCGGTGGTGAATTTGCACGCATTGCCCAGGAGGTTGACGAGGATCTGTCGGATACGGCCTTCATCCGCCACGAGGACAGGAGGCAATGCGTCATCGAGATCCAGCACAAGCTCGAAATCGCGCTCGGCGTATTGCCGGCGGAACATCTCCACCACGGCGGCGGCCAAAGACCGGAAGCTGAAGGGCTCGCTCTGCAGTTCCAGCCGGCCCGCTTCGATCTTGGAGAAGTCCAGAATGTCGTTGATGAGGGAGAGCAGGCTGCGGCCAGCGTCCAGAGCCGTCTCCACATACTCCGATTGCTCGTCGGTCAAGGCCGTGGTCTGCGCCAACTGGAGGGAGCCGAGGACGCCGTTGAGGGGGGTGCGGACCTCGTGGCTCATGTTCGCGAGGAACTCGCTTTTGGCGCGGTTGGCCACTTCCGCGTCACGGAGGACGCGGCGCAGGGCCTGCTCGTGACGCAGCCGGCTGAGGCCCAGCGCGAAGAGATGCGCCAGGGCCTGCACTGCGGCCAAGTCGTCGTCGGTGTAGTCCCGTGAGGTGTTGGCCAGGGCGATCTGGCCCAGCACTTCCCCCTCGTAGGTGGCGGGCGCGGCGATGAAGCGGTTCACGGGCACGTGGCCCGCGGGCAGGGGGTCTGTCATCTGCGCGGCGGCGTCGTTGCTGTAGAAGGCGCGCCGCAGGTCGATGCAGTGGCCCCAGAGCCGGTTGTACAGACCGTCTGCGCCGCACGGGAAGGCGATGCGCTGGTCCTCCATGGTGCAGAGACCGTGGTCCATCATGGCCGTGAGGTTGTGACACACCAGCTCCTGCGTTTCCGGGTCGATGGAGGCCACGAAGCCGTAAGGGCTTCTGGTCAGGGTCAGGGCTTCCCGGTAGATCGCTTCAGCCACGGTTTCCAGGGTGGCGTCCGGGGAGGTGAGCACCCTGGTGAGCCGCGCCAGCGCCTGGTTCAAGGCGGCTTCGTGCTGCAGGTCGCGGAACATGGTTTGCTGATCCGTAATGTCCGAGATGACCACCACGACGCGGGTCTCTCGCGAGGGGGGCGACGTCTCGTCTGGCGTCTGCGCTGGTTCCGTCGGCGTGATCCGGTGGGAAATCCGCCAGGATATCTGCACATCCCGCATGGCGCCGTCCGCCCGTCGCATCTGGGTGACGAGTCGGGATTTGGAGGCCGTGGGCCGGGTTTCGGCCGTGGACGCGTCGGCGTCGGCGAGGGATGCAAGGGTTTGACGGAAGGTTCTGGCGTCTTTGGGGACGGCGATGAACCGGGCGGCCTCCGCGTCCAGGAGTTCCTCTTGCGGGAGCCCCAGCAGCGTGGCGCAGGCGGCGTTGGTGAAGGCGACACGACCGGCGGAGTCCAGTTCCATGATGGCGGAGGGCAGGGTCTCCAGCAAGGAGCGGTGGCGGCGTTCGCTCTGGGCCAGCTCGCGCTCGGCGCGGCGTCGGTCCGTCACGTCCACGCCCACTTCCCAGTTGCGCCAGCCGGGCACGGGACACTCATCACCGAGGGCTGTCCAGGCGATATGACGGCGTTCGCCGCTGCGGGTGACGATGGTGAGTTCGAAGCTGCGATCCATGCGTTCGTGGGCGCGCCTGGCGCGAGCGAGCTGGTCCGGGTCCTGATAGAGCCGCGTGGAGGCGTTGGGGTCCTGCAGCATGGTGGCGACGTTGTAGCCGGAGACGCGTTCGCACTCCCGGTTCCAGAAGACGTATTCCATGTCGTCGCCGTGCGCATGGACGAGGAAAGGCATGTGTTCCACCATGGTGCGGAAGCGCGCTTCGCTCTCCGCCAGACGCAAAGCGGTGGTTTTCTGCTCGTGGATATCGCGTTGCAGGCCGATGACGCGCGCCATGTGGCCGTGTTCGTCGCGCTGGATGATGCGGCCCACGGTGTGGCGCCACAGCCAGTCCCCTTGCTTGCACTGCACGCGGTGTTCCGCCTCGAACTGGTCGGTTTCGCCTGCGTCGTGAGCGTCCAGCTTCTGCAGCAGGTTGTCCAGGTCTTCCGGATGCACACGGCTGCGCCAGGCTTCGAAGGTGTCGCCAAGCTCCTCGGGCGCGTAGCCCAGGTTCTCCGCGAAGGCCTCGTTGAAGCGGAAGTCGCCGGAAGGCACGTCCCAGTCGAAGAAGCCCAGCCTGCCGCTGGAAAGCGCAAGCTCCAAGCGAGCGCGCTCCTCGCGCAGGCGGTCTTCGGCGCGCAGGCGGTCCGTGATGTCGAAAATCATGGAGTGCAACAGCTGCGTTCCGTCCACCTCCACGCAGGCGCTGCGGGCTTCCACGTGACGAAGCTCCCCGGCGGCCGTGCGGTGTGTGAACCGAAAGACGCCGTGTCCCTTGGCTTTCACCTGCGCCATGCGGCCGCGCGTTTCCTGGGCGGGCTGCGCGTTGAGATCGAAGATGCTAAGGCGGCGCATGGCGTCGCGGTCGTAGCCGTAGAAACGCTCCGCCGCGGGGTTGGCGTCCACCACGGCGCCGTCTTCCGGGTCGATGAGCAGCATGACCGTCTCGTTGCGTTCGAAAAGGCTGCGGTGACGGGCCTCGCTGCGGCTCAAGGCGCGTTCGAAGCGCACTCGGTCCGTGATGTCGGTGGCGACCACGCCGACGGCTTCAGCCTCGCCGTCGCCGCCCAACAGGGGTGTGCGCACGCCGAGGAACCAGCGGGTCTCGCCGTGCACGTCCACCATTTCCTCGGTGACGAGGGGTTGTTTCTCCCGCAAGACCCGGAGATCCCCTTCCCGCAGGAATTCCGCCAGGTCCCATGGCAGGAATTCGAAGTCGCTCCGTCCAACCATCGCTTCCGGCGCCACATTGGCGAAGGCTGCGAAGGGTTTGTTGACGAACAGGAAGCGGCCATCCCTGTCCTTGATCATGATGTAGGAGAGGCTGGAGTCCACCAGCGTCTGCAACTGCAGGGCGGAGGCGCGCGTCGTGGGCTGCGGGTCCCGAGCCTGAGCGGAGGAGACGCCTTCCGGATGGAGGCGGTGGATCGCCAGCGCCAGAAACGTCTCGGGCGCGTCTGTAGCATCGTCGCCGTGTTCCACCTGGGAGAACTCCACCAGGCAATGCGTGCGCGCGCTCCCCGACACGGGAGCGGCGGCGTGCCTGCCGGACACGTCAAATATGCTATCGGCGCTGTTGGCGATGTTTGCGAGGGCGAAGGTCATGGCGGTTGTGGCGCGGCGGTGGCGTTGCGAAGCGATGTTATCCAAAGCGGCGACCACAGCGCGGGCCACGGCGTCGCGGGGGGCGTCATCGACCGCGGCATCGGGGGAAGCGGGCTCGTCCAGCGCGACGAGCGTTTGCAGGCGCGCCACGTACTCGTCGTCGTCAGGGGCGGCGGCGGTGGAAGAGGCGTTGAGGGGGCTGTGGGCGGGGCGTAGTCGGGCCCAGGCGTCGTTGGCGGCCAGAATGCGCCATCGCGATGGAACCTCTCCCGAGACGCCGTCGGGGGGTGAAGGCGAGTCCTGGCGTGGCGTTCCTTCCGGATCCGCTGCCTCCACCATGTCTGACATCCCTGACGCGTCCACCGGACCTGGCGTCCCCGTCACCGGAGCGAGGAGCACGGCCGGGTCCGCCAGCGCGTTCAGCATCGCGTGGATCGTGCGGGGGTCGAGCCGTGCGGGGAAAGGACGGGCTGAAGCTTTCATTATCGCCGTCCCTGCGCAGCGAGGCCGCAAGAAAACGAGGGCGTTCCCTCCGTGTCATGCCGGACAATCATCACCATACCTGTACTATCCCTGATGGCTCGGGCATCGTCAAGGCGTCGTCAGCCTGTCCCTGCCCTCTGCAGACAGCATGATTCCGTTCTTGTTCCGCAAGCATGACGCCGACCTTCGGGGTCCGCCGCGTTTGACGCGCTGGGCTCGCAGGCGCTGTGGCTGGCATACGCGGACCGAACTCAGGAAGAGGCCCCGCGACGCGCCGGCGTACGACGCATGAGCAACGGCCGTAACCGTGCGAAGATGCGGGGGTAGGCCCGCCGAAGTTTGACCAGCTTGCGTCGCAGGTGGCTGGAGGCCCCCAGGGTGAGATAGAGCCCGGGGACAAGGAGGACGAGGCCCAGCGGAATGGGCAGTATGTACAGAGGGATGCCCACCACGATGAGGATGACGCCGGTAATCAGGCGCAGGCGGCGCATGACGGGGCTGTTGAAATTCACGGTGCGGAACGCAGTGCGGAACGCAGTGCTGATCCTGGCGAAGAAAGCCGAAGGGAGCGTGGGGCGGGGGATGTGCGGCACGGAGGGATGTCCTCGTTGCACTGCGCATGATGTGGCGCAGGGTGTGGCTGATCAGTGAGCGACAACTCGACAATGTGACAACGTGACAGCGAGACAGCGTGATTGCGCGACAGCCCGAGGGGGCGCAGCGCGTCTGGGTGCGTCTCGGCGGCGCGACAGGCGACGGAACGCCGGGGCTCGGCGCGCGAGGGGGTCGTGATGTCAAGAACTCAAGGCCGGAATCGATCGCCCATGGGGAGGGGATTTCCGGGTTGCGGAGCGTGGGTGCGTCGATCGCCTCCACACCGGTGCGGGGCGGGAAGAACGACGCCGTTTCATGAATTGTGGCAAATAATCGCACGGACCACAAGTAGCGAACGTCCGGCGCGCTCGGCTGCGAGTTGACCCCGTGCAGGGCCTGGAGTATCCCCGGAGGACACGCTGCCGGAAACGATAGGGGAATGCCGCTATTCCGGCGCCTTGGCGGCGTGTTCGCGGAAGGCGCGCCGCCCCCAACGCGAGACCGACTTGTCACCAAGTATACCCAGAGGGAGAGGAGAACGTCATGACGACTATTTTCGTGCGTGAACGCCGCAAGGTGGAGAAGGGGGAGATGAAGCCCCGGTTCCGGATCGTGGGAGTGCACGGCGGGGACCTCAGGCTCTACGCCGAGCACATCCGCAAGCGTGAGCTGGACGCCATCGCCGAGAAGACCGGCGCGGAGGTCGTCTATCTGCCCACGGCAGGCGAAGGCGACAGCTCCGGCGGCATGAAAGCCGAGTAGCAGCCGGACCCGAGGACGGCGCCCCTGGATGAACGGGACGTTCCCGAGGTTTGGGGGCATGCAAGGGGAGCCTTGCGGTTCCCATCTGCATGGAAAAACACGACGGCGCTGTGGCGTGGGAGCGCCGTCGTGTGGGGAGTGCTTCAGTCCTTGTAGACGATCGTGCCGACGTGTTCGCCCCGCAGGGCGGCGTGGATGTGCTCCGGATGGCGCAATGCGTCGATGATCTGGAATTCCTTCAGACACTTGGCGTTCTTCAGGAAGGTCAGCACCGGTCGTTCCACCACCAGGTCGTCCAGGTCCAGGGCGAGCAGTTCGCTCACGGCGATGCGGTCGTAGTAGGTCAGCGCGTCGGGATTGTCGGCTTTTTTCGGGTCTGCGCTGTAGAGGCCTTTTTCGTCTTTCAGGTAGATGAGGGATCTGGCGCCGATGTTCTCCGCCAGCAGGAAGGCGCCGCAGTCCGTGCGGTGGGGCGGTATGGAGCCCACCTCCGCAGGGTGCTCGAAGAAGCCGTAGGGCGGCACGCCGTAGGTGATGGGCAGATGGCCCAGCTTGCAGTACATGTTCAGCTGTTCCAGATGGTCGCCATGACCGATGCGCACGCCGCCCTGGTTGGACGTGAGCACGGCGAGCATCTCCGCGTTCTGCCAGGAGACCTTGTCCCCCAGCTTGGAGAGCACGCCGGTGGGCATGCCGAGGTCCACCCCGATGTTGTAGACGTGTCGCGCGCGCGTGCCGCCGCCGGTCATCAGCAGCAGCTTGTGTTCGTCCTTGGCCTGCAGCAGCGCATCCAGAATGGGGGTGATGGCCGCAGCGCCGCGGTCCATGATGGACTGTCCGCCGATCTTGAGGACGTTGACGTCCGGGTGCATGCGGTAATACGCCTCCGATTCCGTGCGCTGCAGAAGCTTCTTGCTGACCAGGGATTCGCCCATCAGCTCCGTGTCTATGTGCAGCCGGCCCTTGTCGCCTTCTTCGCGTACGAGCTTGCTCATGAAAGGATCCTTCGTGTTTGTGGGTCCCGCCGTGCGGCCTCTTCTGACAGCCCTGGCGGCTATGCTTTTTCCAGCATAAGCCATTATGCCCCGGAGGACGAAGCGGTGTCAAATCGGAGAGGGCGCCTTGTCGGAGAACCGCGTGTGCGCATTGACCGCACGTGAATGATGATTATTCTCAACATATGCCGTCTATATGGAGGACGGCTCCCAAGAGCCGCCGGCAAGGCGGCCCTCATCGAAGCCCAGGAGGAGAGCCATGACGCGCATCCTCGCAATCATAGCACTGGCAGCGGCCCTGGCGATCACCACACTGACAGCTACAGCGTATGCGCAAGTCGCCGTCAGGACGCCTCATTTCGGCATTGTCATCGGCGGCCCCGTGGTGGTCCCGCCGCCTCCGCCCCCGGTGGTGGTGGCGCCGCCTCGATACATCCCGCCCCCTGTGGTGGTGGCGCCCCCGCCTCATGTGGTGGTGCGGCCTGCTCCTCGGGTGGTCCATCCGCGGCCTTACGTGGCGGCCCCCGGACCATGGGTTGGCCCTCGGGTTGGCGGCGTGATCGGCGGTCCTTACTATCGTGGACCTACGCGTAACGAAATCCGTGCACGTCAGATCGACCAAGCCAACCGCATCAATGCGGGTCTCATCAACACTCAACTGCGGATCCAGGCGCAACAGCTGCAGCAAGCACAGCAGCGGGCGCGTTGACCGCGAGCGGATGTCCCCCGCAGGTGACGCCTGACACGGGACAGACGCATGAAGGCCGCCCCTTCCATTTGGGAGGGGCGGCCTTGTTTCGTGCGTGGGCTGGTGAAGTTGACCGCGAGATCAGTGCGCCGGGTGGGGGCAGGCTTCCTCCACGCCGCAGCGGCAGAGCACCTCGCGATTCTTCTCGCTGAGGAACTGGCAGGAGATCTCCTCCACGTCCAAGCCTTCGCGACGCAAGGCGTTTCTGAGATCGTCCGAGAGCTTTTCGCGCAGGGCCCCGCCGATGTAGAGGCTGCCTTTCACCACTTTGGGGTTGTAAGTGAGGGCGCCGAGCTCTTGCATGAGCTGGATGGTGCGGGGGCTGTAGGACCGGGCGATGGCGTCCCGGGCCTGGGGGGTGCGGCCGCGAACGGCGAGGCAAATCCGGTTGGTGTGGGAAGCTGAGTGTTGCGCCATGGGCTCCCTCCTATGGAATGTGGCGCGAGGGGCGCCGTGTGTATGCTCCAGCCGCGTGTCAGTGGTGTTTTGGGGGTGGAGCGCGGTCCAGTAGGAATCCGGTATTTGGGGATACTTTCGCGCATGTGGCCAGAGGTGTCAAGCATTTTCTGGGGAAGATGCGCGTATGGCTTCACGTCGGCGCCTCGCCCCGAACATCTTTCTGAACGCGCCCGGGGCCTCCTGCCGAACGCCGTCTGGAAAGAACTCCGACGCGTCCTCGAACGCCGCGCTGCTGCGGTTGTCTCCCGCCGGTTCTCCGGGTATACTCCCGAAGTTGTGGATATGGTACAAGACGCGTGACCCGACGCACTTGCGGGGCTGTGAGCGCGACGCCATCGACGCCGTGGAAGGGCCATCGACGCCGTCAGGGGCGGGATGGCCAAGGGATCGCCGGCGAAGGACTTTTGCTGCCCGCGAGGCGGCGGAGGTCTGCGCGCAGCTTGGTGAGCGCGGAGGGTGACGAATTCCCATGCAGAGGAACACGAGCCATGACCTTGCAGGATTTTCTGGCGCTGAGGACGGGGCCCCTGGCCCTGACTGAGCGAAACAGCGACCACGCCACGCTGACGCCCATCACCATGGCCATGCGCATCCAGCTCATTGCGAACCACGGCATGGAGCAACTGCGGGACCTCTGCGTCGTGGACGCCTCGCAGGCGCCGCAGTGCGCGCACGCCGGGGGCTGGAACCGGCGCGCCGTGTTCGGCGAATCAGTGCACATCTACCTGCGCGACGCGGAGTCCGAAGCGATTCTCACCGCGCTCCTCACCCGCCAGGCTCCATGAAATTCATCCCCTCGCAGGTGCTCTTTTTCCTGCACGACCGACGTGCTCAGCGCAATTTGCGCTCCCTGGTGAAGTTCGTCCTGCTGCTGGTCTTCTTCATTCTGTTCTACAGTGTGATGTTCCACATCATCATGGAACACGAGGGCCGACAGTTCTCCTGGCTCACCGGGCTGTACTGGTCGCTCACGGTCATGTCCACCCTGGGTTTCGGGGATATCACCTTCACCAGCGATCTGGGCCGGCTCTTTTCCATTCTGGTGCTGCTTTCCGGCATCGTCTTCTTGCTGGTGATGCTGCCGTTCACCTTCATCCAGTTCTTCTATGCGCCGTTTCTGGAAGCGCAGAGCAAGTCCCGCGCTCCACGGGAGATGCCGGAGAAGACCGCGGGCCACCTCGTCATCGTGGGGATGGACCCCATAGCGCTCAGCTTGGCGACGCGGCTCAAGCGGTTCAAATACCAGTACTGTATTCTGGTGCAGGACACGCACCACGCGCTGGAGCTGGTGGACCAGGGGTACAAGGCCGTGGTGGGCGACTATGACGACCCCAAGACCTACCGACGGCTGCGCGCGGCGGACGCCGCCATGGTGGTGGTGCTGGCGGACGACTTGAAGAGCACCAACGTCGCTTACACCTTGCGGGAAGTGGCGCCCAAGACCCCTGTGGTGGCCAACGCGGATTCGGGGGAATCCGTGGACATCCTCCAGCTGGCCGGCGCCACCCACGTCTTCCAGTTCATGCGCATGTTGGGGGAGATGCTGGCCCGACGCGTGCTCATTACCGGAGCCAAGAGCAACGTCATCGGTCGCTTCAATGAATTGCTCATCGCCGAGGCCGCCGCGCAGTCCACGCCCCTCGTCGGCAAGACCATCAAGGACTGCGGCCTGCGGCAAGCCACGGGGATGAACATCGTGGCGCTGTGGGACCGCGGTTGCATCGAGCCGCCAGCGCCGGACGCCGTCATCGGACCGAAATCCGTCTTCATTCTCGCCGGCACCCGTGAGCAGCTGAACGCCTTCGACGCGTATGTGGGAGAGACCCGGCCCATCGTCAACCCCGTGCTCATCCTCGGGGGAGGCCGGGTGGGACGCGCCGCAGCGGAGACCCTCACGCATCTCGGCGTGGAACACCGCATCGTGGAGAAGAACCCCAAGATCGTGCAGAAGCACCCCAACTTCGTGCACGGCAGCGCCTCCGACCTGGAGACGCTGGAAGCTGCAGGCATCCGCGAAGCCCCCGCCGTGCTCATCACCACCCACAACGACGACTTGAACATCTACCTGACCATCTACTGCCGGCGGCTCCGGCCGGACACGCAGATCATCAGCCGCGCCACCTTGGACCGCAACATCACCGTGATGCATAAAGCCGGCGCGGACCTCGTCATGTCCCACTCCACCATGGCTTCCAACACGGTCATCAACCTCCTGAGTCCCGGCAAGGTGCTCACCCTCACGGAAGGGCTGAACATCTTTCGGGTGAAAGTGCATCCCTCCCTCGCTGGCAAGACGCTCATGGAAAGCGGCGTGCGGGAAGAGACGTGCTGCAGCGTCATTGCGGTGGCGCATGGCGAGGAGCTGGAGATCAACCCGGATCCCATGGAGCCATTGCGCTCCGGGGATTCCTTGCTCGTCATCGGCGAAGCCGCGGCGGAGCGCCGCTTCATGGAGAAATATCCGGGCTAGCGTCGCCGGCGCTCGCCCATCCCGAGACGTCATTGGCGACGTCACCACAAGACGGCCCCTTGCGTCCATCCACGGTATCCCCATCCACTTTTTCCCATATTCACGCATCCCTTCGAAGAGAGAAGCCCATGCTCGTTATCCTCGTCAGTTTCGCCTTTGGTTTCGGATTGTTGTTGGCCCGTGTGGGGCTGCCTCCCATGGTCGGCTTCCTGGCGGCCGGTTTCGCCTACAACCTCATGGGCCTCACCCCGCCGGAAGGGCTGGACATGGTGGCGGACCTGGGCGTGACGCTGTTGCTGTTTTCCATCGGATTGAAACTGGACGTGCGCGGGTTGCTGAAGGCGGAGATCTGGTCCAGCGCCACGGCGCAGATGCTCTCCACCACGGGCATCATCTTCGGGATATTGGTGCTGGCCAAGGCCGTGCTCCATACCTCTCTCCTGGACATGGGGTGGACCACCCTGGTGGTGCTGGCCTTCGCGCTTTCCTTCTCCAGCACGGTCTTCGCAGTGAAGGTGCTGGAGGAAAAAGGCGACATGACGACGTTCTACGGTCGCATCGCCATCGGCATCCTCATCATGCAAGACCTCTTTGCAGTGCTTTTCCTGAGCATCTCCGAAGGCAAGGCCCCCAGCATATGGGCTTTGTCGTTGCTGGCGCTGCCGCTGCTCAGGCCGCTGCTGTTCCGTCTGTTGGAACTGGCCGGCCGCGGCGAACTGTTCATCTTGTGCGGACTCTTCATCGCTTTGGGCGTGGGAGCGGAGCTCTTCTCGCTGGTGGGCTTGAAGCCGGACCTGGGCGCGTTGATCATCGGAGGGTTGTTGGCCGACTCCCGCCGCGCTTCGGAGCTCTCCAAAGCGCTGTTCAGCTTCAAGGAACTCATGCTGGTGGGCTTTTTCCTCTCCATCGGGATGACGGGGCCGCCCACCTGGGGCATGGTTGTCGCAGCCGTGGCGCTGTGCGTCTTGCTGCCGTTGAAGACGGGCATCTACCACGCCATCGTCAGCTTCTTCGGCTTGCGCGCGCGCACCAGCCTTTTCTCCTCCCTGACACTGACGAACTTCTCGGAATTCGGTCTCATCGTGACGGCCATCGCCGTGAGCCAGGGGATGCTGCCCGGGGAATGGTTGATGATCATGGCCATGACCGTGAGCATCAGCTTCGCCATTTCCGCACCCCTGAGCGAGCACGGAGAATACCTCTACCGGCGGATGTACCGTTGGCTCTGCCGGTTCGAACGGGAGGCGTGTCACCCGCAGGAGCTGCCCATCGACCTGAAGGATGCGAAAGCCGTGGTCATGGGCATGGGCCGCGTGGGCGTAGGCGCATACGACGAACTGCGCAAGGAATACGGCGACGCCATCTGCGGGGTGGAGCACGCCATGGAGCGGGTCGCCCACAACAGGGAGCAAGGCCGCAACGTCATCCTCGGCGACGCCTGCGACACGGACTTCTGGCTGAAACTGCGCAAGGACCAGGCGCTGGAGCTGGTGATTCTGGCCATGCCCAAACACCATGGGAACATGTACGCAGCGCATCAGCTGCGCAACCTCGGCTTCGAATGCCAGATTGCAGCCATCGCCCAGCATCCGGAAGAAGTGGAGGAGCTTGCGGCCATCGGCGTCTGCGCCGTGTTCAACATGTACGAACAAGCCGGCGCCGGTCTGGCCCGCAGCGCCATGCAAGGCTGCACCATGGAGTCCTGACCTCCGCCCGTGGCTGGGCCGCAGGCGCGCGCCTTCTGCGGCCCGGCTGCGATGACGCTCATCGGGATGCCTGACGAACCGTGGCCGCCATGCGGCTTCTGCACGGCCGCCGCCGAGCGACTCATGGCGTCAGTGACGTTCGAGCGCTCAATGGGTCCTGTGCTGGAGAACGGCTGGTGAAAGGCCGCTCGGCCATATATGGTCGATGTTCGAAAGCGGCGACTCCAGGTCGTATTGCATCTGAGGCGTACGCATTTTCCGGGACTGTCGCATGTATCGATTGTATTTCGCTGTGCTCTTGACGCGATAACGAGTTGCGCCGTAGCGCCCTGTCGAGTAATCGCCCGTATCTCTGATTCCATTTGGCCTGTAGTGCGGCATGCAAGGATCTTGTCAAGCATGCGTCAGAAAAAGTACAAGGCGCAGTATGGGAGAAAGATCATCCTGTCGTGTTGGAGCAAGAGAACTGTATGCAATGGAATACGCACTGTGTCGACTCAACGTCAGGAAATCTGTAAATTTAAATCATTGTCATTAAATTTCTTTGAGGTATGAGAGATTATGTACACTTTGATTCACGTCTCTTCAGACAATAAAAAAACATTTTCTGTGATGGTCGAGTCTGAATTGCTCATTCTTCTGAAGGAAAAGAAGTTTGGTGAAGAGAAGATTCTTGAGTGCATCCAGAATACGGTCAACCAAACCTTGTCTGCATCCAAAGAAATGCTGAGCGCCAAGAAGCAAATCTCATTACAATTCAGCTGCAGTGGATTCTCCATGCCCTGCATCATGGAGCACAAGAGTCTCGGCCATGTGGCGGGGCTTTCGCTACGTATGGATAAATCCACAGACCATACAGCTATGCCTTCTTGAGTCGTTCAAGGGCGGCGTGGGCTTCTTGTTGCACCTCCTTACAGTCGTCTTGCATGGATTGGTACACGTATTCCGCAGTCTGCGCCATGCCCATGTATCCCAGTGCGAAGAGCGCTGCAGTCTTTGCGGCGGCGTCGCCATCTTGAAGTATGTCGCGAAGCGGCGAGACGGCGGCGGCGCCTGTGGCGGCCATGCTCCAAGCGGCGGCGCGACGGAGTTCCGGCCTGGCCGTGCGCACGAGCGTTTCGAGCGCGGGCAACGCCTCAGGATTTCCAATTTTACCAAGTGCATACACGATTTCAAGCTGGACGTCGGAGCGCACGGATTCAAGCGCGTTCACCAGAGACGTCACGCTCTGCGGGGTGCGGAACTCGCCCAATGCACGGGCGGCGTGGATGACGTCTTCACAAGATTCCTCCTTCGCATCCATCAGAACTGATTGAATTTCTTTGACGGCTCCGCGAATTCCCAAGTGCCGCAGCGACCACACGGCCATGGCGCGCACCTTGGCTTGCTCGTCACGCAGCAACTGCCGGAGCGCTTGAGCGGCCTCAGGACGACCGGTGCGGCCCAACCCGTTCGCAGCCGCGGCCCGCACTCGTGAATGCTCGTCGCGGAGGGCCCGGCCCAGCGCCTTGAACGAGACCTCACACCCGGTTCGCCCCAAATCGCTCAGAGCGAAAACTGCTTCACGACGCGTCTCCCATGCAGTGTCGGCGAGAGCGCGCTTGAAAATCGCAGGATGAACAGTGAGGCGGCGCAGCGTGCGCACTGCGGCAAGTCGTACTGCCATGTCTGGGGCGTCGAGCAACATTGCGACAGCCTCTGCGGTAGACTCGTCGCCGATACGCTTGAGCGCTTCCAGAGCGCCATCCATGCGTGGCGTCAATGCATCGGCGTGCAGCTCTGCACACAACAGCGGCGTGACGGTTCGTCCCATGGAGGCAAGTTGCATTATGGCGCGATACCGTATGGACATGTCAGATTGTTCAAGTTTTACAAGACAGGACGAAGCTTCTTCCACATTATACGCTTTGTCCGCATTTGTCGTGCGGTAAGAGAGACGACATGAGAGATTGATTCGTTTGCGCGCCAATGAAGACGCCTCGAAATAGTCACGCTGTGTCATGAACGCCTCCTCTATGTGTAGGTCAATGATTTTCGCATTGATTTATTCAAGCACACAGTTTATCGTGTGTTGCAAGATGTAGAAATTTGAGTGCACTTGTTTGGTAATTATACCATGGTGTTCGTGCACCGAATGGATTCTTATTTTCTATCTCGCACTATGTGTCATCAAAACCATTTTGAAACGTATTGTAATGGAAGAAATGATAAATTTGTAAAATGTGTGCGATCAGAAACGCAAAAAATGCTCCTGTTGTAGCTGGTCGAGATAAGGAAACATACTGCATGCACGATGTGATCCACGGCGTCACTGCAGTGCAGCATTCTGACTCGGCGTACGCTGCGACGGCTTCTGCATGGGGTGAGCGCCCGACTTCAATGTGGTCCAGGCGGTGGGGGATGGACTTGATCAGCATGGAGTGCTCGGACATGGGGCGTCCGCTTTCGTGGAAGCGTGGATGGCGATGCGACGTTTGGGGCCAGCCAGGGCAAGACATTCGGCCGTCGTGGTCCAGCGGATCTCGACCGCTGCGGACGTAGATTCGAGCGTGGCATTGACGGCGTCCCGTACGCGTCGCTCCAGAGAGGGAGACCCCGCGCCGGAGAGTACGATACGCAACATCCAAAGATTGTTCGAGAAGTGCAAGGACATGGCGCACGCCCTCACCTCGGGCGCGCTGAAAACGGCCTTTTCGAGGTCGTGTTGCGAGAAGGGGCTCGCTTCCATGTAGCGGCCGTCAGTCACGTCCAGGCGCGAGGAGTAGCCACCACAGCCGCAGGGGCCGGTCAGCAATCTGCCCTGATCGCCAGTACGGTATCGAATAAGCGGTATGCCGCGCCGTCCCAGTGTGGTGAAGACGATCTCCCCAGCATCGCCGGGGGGGAGCGGTTCGCCCGTCGCCGGGTTCACGATCTCGAAAAGCAGATCCGCCTCGCGCACGTGGAGGCCGTGATGGACGCAGCACTCCACCCCGCCGCCAAGGCCTGTCTCTGTCATGCCGTAATGGCGGTAGACCTCGCATTCGAGACGTGCTTCGATGTCATCCACCAGCCACGGCGGCGCGTCCTCCCCGGAGAGCAGCACCGCGCGCAGGCGTCCGCGCAAGGCCTCTCCCGCTGCTCGCGCCAGGGTGAGCGCTTGTCCTGGAATCGCCACGAGCACATCCGCACCCTGGTCGAGGATCGCCGTCGCCGCGCGTTGCGGGTCGTCCAGCAGACCGTAGGCGAAGCAGGTCGCGTCCAGCCGGCTCATGGCGCGGCCGAGCAATTCCCCCACGGAGCCGGGCGTCTGGCCGGGCATCAGGCAGCAGACAACGTCGCCGGGCTCCACCATCTGGGACATGCCCACGGCGAAGAAATCCACGGTGCGCGCCAGGTCCTCGGCGGTGAAGAAAAGCCGCTTGGGCGACGCCGTGGAGCCGGACGTTCGGAGGGTCACCACACGCTCGATGTCGCCGGCGGAGACGCAGCGCAACCGCTCGCCCTGCGACCGCAAGACATCCGCATTCATGAAGGGGATCTGCCGCAACAGGATGTCCAGGTCGGATTCGTCGGCCAAAGCGGTGGGGATCGTCTCGGCATAATAGGGGCTGCGAGCGCGCGCGTGAGCCAAGGTGTCGTGGAGGGCGCGTCGCTGGAAGTCCTGCAGGCGCGAACGGTCGAGTCCGCCTGCTGCAGTCGGCGCGTCGGCCTTGCGGGCGATCCATGCGTCCAATGGCGTGACCGGGGTCATCGCATGGTCTCCGTACGGTGAAGAGGCCGACCGTCGGCGGCAGTGCAGTTGTACGCGCAGAAGGGGACGAGGCGGCCATCCGGCGTCATGCAGTGGATGCAGCAGCCCCGCACACGCTCCAGGTCGATGGTCCAGACGTCCTGGAACGCCATGGCCGAGACGGAGAAGGCGTTGCGCTTGGCCACGGCGAGAAAGTCGTCCATGGTGAGCGACGCACCGCTCGATGTCGCCGGGGCCGGCGCGGCCCACTGCTGCCTGGTGAAGGCCTTGGCGCGGCGGGCGCCTTCGGCGGCGTCGATGCGTTCGGGCGCACGTGGCGACTGCCCGGCTTTCGGTGTGCAGCAGGGGGCGTCCTGGCGCGACAGCAGACGCAGGTCCGTCCCTTCCCGTACATAGGCCGCATGGAAGGAGCACAGCGCGTGTTCGCACGCCGGGGGAATGAAGTCCGCTGCGTGGACGAGACCTGCCGTCTGCGCCTCCAGACCGCGCATGAGCTCTGGCAAGGTGATGCGCTGCGCGTCGGTGGGGGTGTGCGGATCGGGGTAGCGTCCGAAAGAACTCAGAGGCTGGAAATGGACGCCCCGGACCGTGGGGCCGGCCGATACGCCCAGACGCAACAGCGCCCCCATCTCGTGGTCGTTCACGCCGGGGGCCACTGTCGCAACGAGCACCACGCCCAGGTTCGCCTCGGCGCACGCGGCCATGGCCCGGCGCTTCGCGTCTGCGAGAGGGCGACCCCGCAACGCCCGATGGACGTCGTCGGAAACGCCATCGCACTGGAGATAGACCGAGTCCAGGCCGGCGTCTTTCAGCGACGCTGCAAACCCCGCCTCGCGGCCCAACCGCAAGCCGTTGGTGTTCAACTGGACGAAGAAACCGGCCTGCTTCACGCGTCGGATGATGGTTGGCAGGTCTGGCCGCATCGTGGGCTCGCCGCCGGAGAGTTGGATGACGCAATCGCCTGATGCGCGCTGTATGGTCGCCAGCCATCCGTCGATCTCGTCGAGGGATGGCTCTGCCGGCAAGACGCGACCCTCGCCGCCGGCGTCGGCGAAGCAGACGGGACACACGAGGTCGCAGCGGTGGGTCACCTCCAGCAGCACGGCGCAGGAATGCTGGGCGTGCTCCTCGCAGAGACCGCAGTCGAAGGGGCAACCGCGGTTGCGTGTGGTGATGGGCGCCTTGGGGGACGAGGGCTTCTTGGGCCGCAGCCACGTGGAGAACGCCGGCGCGCCCCGCCAGAGCACCGCGCGGAACTCGCCATGTTCGGGGCAGCGCTTCACGAGGTGGACATCCTCGCCAGTCTGCACGCGGGCGGCTTCCACCACGGCGAAGCATTCCGGGCAGAGGCTCCGCGTGTGAGCAAGCACGGTCGGCAGGCTTTCCATGCTCAGTCCTCCTCGCCGGGCGGGACGGTGGGGTCGATGCCTTCCGCGTCGAGGATCGCCAGACAGTGGGTGAAGACATCGCCGACGAGACAGCCGCAGCGTTGCAAGTCCGGCGACTCATCCCCGAGAATGTCCCTGCAACCTACACCGCCGCAGCCGGCGCAGCACGACTCGCGGAACCACCCCACCAGCTCCGCCACCATGAGCGGCAGACGTGGATTCGACTGTTCGTGGTCCGCGCCTTTGCCGGCGTAAAGGCCCAGCACGGCGCATCCGCCCAGCAGGGCGCCGCAGGTTTCGCCGCTGTGTCCCAGGCCGTGGCCCAGGCCGGCCATGGCGCGTACCAGTTCCGGGGCGTCGCGGTCTTGCAGGTCCAGGGCGAGCAGCGCAAGAATCTGCGCGCAACTGTACCCCATGCCGCCGTATTTCAACAGATCCATGGAGATGTCGCTCACGAGACGGAGCCCTCCTTGCGTGGAACGATTTTCCGAGCCATGCAGAGAGTGTAGCCCAGACTGCGCCGCGTGGATTCGGCGCCGCACTGCGTTCCGCCAAAGAAATCCCGCAGAGAGACTCCGGCGAAGACGAGCCGCGCTGCGCAGTCCGCCAGAAGCCGGCTGTGATCCTCCCAGAGTATGGGGACAAAGCCTGCGCGCTTCAGGTCGTGGAGGATTGCGTCTTTGGTCGACGCGCCGCGGGCGCAACTGCGCCGGGACTCCCGACTGGGACGGTGCGACTCTCCGCCGTCACGGCGAAAGAGATCGCTCAGCACGAGGACCCCGTTCGGACGCAGCACACGGGCCGCTTCGGCCAGCACGGCGGCGGGCGTCTCGCAGAGGGAGAGCGCGCACTCACTGAAAACCGCGTCCATGCAGTCTCCACGCAAGGGGAGAGCGGCAGCGTCGGCGCAGGCGAGGGCAAGATCCTGAGCGCCGCGTGTGGCGTCAACCAGGAGACACGGGGAGAGGTCCACACCCACGGCGTGGAAGCCATGGACGTCGGAAAAAAGCGCCAGGCTGCCCCCCGGACCGCAGCCAATGTCCAGCACGCGCGCTCCCGCCGGAAGGGCCGCCAGCGCCAGCGCGCGTTCGGTGAGGGCGAAGCCGCCCGGTCGCAAGGTCGGGCCCAAGGCCTGGCGGACCTCCGCGCGGAGGTAGGGCGCCAGAGGAGGAACCTCGTCATGCGGCGGAGGGGAAGCCTCGTCAAGGGGGAGACGCGCGGCGTGGC
>CAYVWB010000022.1:41096-55222 GCA_964455395.1 uncultured Desulfovibrionaceae bacterium | reverse complement strand
ATGCAGGCGGCGTCGAAGGCCGACACGAAGCCCCACATGCGGGCGCCTGCGGCGGCCTGTATGGCGGCGTTGCGATCCAGAAGCAGCGCCACGGGGGTGAGGTCCGAGGCCTTGGCTTGCTGCCAGCCATGAAGAAGGGCTCGCGGAATCGTTCCCGCAAGCCCTTTCCAGTTCGGTCGAGGGGGTGGCTCAGAACTTCTCGGGACGGAAGACGCCCACGTCCACCAGGAAGAGAGACATGGCGTAGTCCTCGTAATACGCTTCCTTCATGTGCGCGGCGATGGTCCGGGCCATGGGTTCGTCGCAGATGACTTCCACGCGGATGGAGCTGTTGAGCTCGAAGCCCGCAGGACGCACGCCACGGACCCCCTTCCCGCGCGCGTCCGTCACGGTGTACCCCCGCGCGCCGATCCGCTCCAGGTCTCGCAGCAAGGGGCCTTCGAGCACGGCCTCGGTGATGATCGTCAAGAGTTTGCGCGAATGGATCTCCATGAAACTCAACCCCCGAAAAGCGCATGCGCGCGCATGGCGAACGCATGGTAAATGGGTATGCCCACCAGGACATTGAAGGGAAAAGTGACGCCCAAAGACGCCGCGAGCGAGAGCGTTGGGTTCGCTTCCGGCACGGAGATGCGCATGGCCGCCGGCACGGCGATGTAGGAGGCGCTGGCCGCCAGCACGCTGAGCATGGCCGCGCCCCCCACCGAGAGCCCCAGAATCGCGCCCAGCAACGCGCCCACCACGCCCGAAAAGAGCGGCATGACCACCCCGAACGCCAACAGGAAGAGGCCGTACTTGCGCAAACTGCCCACCTGCGATGCCGTGAGGATGCCCATCTCCAGCAGGAAAAGCGCCAGTACGCCCTTGAACATGTCGAAAAAGAGAGGCGTGATGGGGGTGAGGCCCTCCGGCCCGGCGATCCAGCCGATGAGCAAACCGCCCAGCAGCAGCACGATGCCCTTGCCCAGAAAGACCTCGTGCGCCACCGTGCCCCATTTCGTGCGCCTGGAAACGCCCCGCGCCAGCACAATGCCCACCAGGATGGCCGGCGCCTCCAGCAGCACCAGCAGCAGCGGCATGTGCTCTTCGAAGAAGATCTGGCGGCTCGTCATGTACGCCACGGCCACCGCATACGTCCCGACGCTCACGGACCCGTAGTGCGCGGCGATGGAAGCGGAATCCGCCCGGGAAAAACGGCCCAGGCTGCGCAACACGGGGAAGGCGACCAGCGGCAGCAAAAAGCCCATGGCCAGCACCGCCGCCATCTGCGGGGCCAGCGCGAAGAACGGCTGCTTGGCGAGCTCCACCCCGCCCTTCAACCCGATGGCCAACAGCAGCAGGATGCTCAGGAATTCATAGACGACAGAGGGCAGGCGCAGCTCGGAACGCAGCAGCCGCGCCACGAACCCCAGCAGAAAGAAGAGAATGATCGGGTCCATACGTGCGTGTCGCTCCTGGGGATGCAGAGTCTCGGCGTTCCCGCGTACACCCTGCGAGAGCCTGCACGTCACGACAGAACCGTCCACGACGCCGGGCGCATGCGCGATTCTTCAGAATCGCTGAAGGGTTGCGGGCGTGGCGGCGCGGGGTCTGCAAGGCTCTGACGTCCCGGCCGCCGTCCGGGGACTCTACACACAGGAGCCTGCGCCGTCCAGCACCCGTGACGTGGCTTTGCGCCACGGCGGCGGCAGGCGCAGCTTGTTCACCAAACATGATCGATCACATGCGCTCGGCCCCACGCCCTCGGTCCATCATGGAGGTGGCGCGATGCGGTTTCACTCGCCGTCACCCGCGTCGTGCGTTGGCTCTCCCCAAGCCCCCCCCGGGAAGACGCGACCCGAGACGTGACCCGAGACGTGACCGGGGGGAGGGTCGGATGCGCGCGCCCGCCCAAGCATGGCGTTCCCCCGAGGACGACGCGGGCCGGCCGGCTCAGGCGGCGCTTTCGGACTTCATCGTGTTGATGAGCGACTGCAGCTCCTGCGACTGCCGCGCCAGTTCGAGGACCGCGTCGCTGGCTTGCGTCATGGCCGCCGCAGTCTGCGCGGAGATGGAGGAGACCTGCTCCACGGCGCGGTTCATTTCCTCGCTGGTGGCGGACTGCTCTTCCGAGGCGGTGGCGATGGAGCTGATCTGCGAAGAGGCTTCCGCCACCAACGCGACGATCTCGTCCAGGGCGCCTCCGGCTTCCTCCGCACGCACCGTGGCCTCGCTGATGTTGCGGACCGTGCCGTCGACGCTCTGCATGCTGCTGCGCGCGCCCCCCTGGATGGCGCCGATGGCTGCGCCCACTTCCTTGGTGGCGGTCATGGTCTTCTCGGCGAGCTTGCGCACTTCGTCCGCGACCACGGCGAAGCCCCTGCCGGCTTCGCCGGCCCGCGCCGCCTCGATGGCCGCGTTCAGCGCGAGCAGGTTGGTCTGATCCGCGATATCCGATATGACGTCAACCACTTGCCCTATGCCCTCGGCCTGCTTGCCGAGCGCCTCCATTTCCTGCTTGAGCGCCACTGCCTGGCGCTGCACCGTGCCGATGCCCTCCACCACATGGCCCACCACCTGCGACCCTTCCGTGGCCTTGTCCCGAGCGCGTTGCGCGCTTTCCGAGGTGGCGGAGGCGTTGCTGGCCACTTCCAGCACCGTGGCGTTCATCTCTTCCATGGAGGTGGCGATCTCCGCCACCCGCTGCGATTGTTCCTCGGCCCCGCGTTGCGACTGCGAGACCTGCGCCGAGAGCTCCTCCGAAGCGCTGGAGACCACGCCCACCACCTGCTCCAGCCGGCTCGCGGCCTGGAGCATGCCCTCGGCTTTGGCGCGCTCGGCGGCGCGGGTGGCGTCATCCGCGCGGGCTTTGGCTTCTTGCGCGGCCTGGGCCTGGCGGGCGGCGTCCTCGCTTTTGGCGTTGGCTTCCGCGATCTTCTCCTTCAACTCGTCCACCATGCGACGCAAGGCCTCCGCCAAAGCGCCGAGTTCGTCGTTCTGGCGCAGGCGCAGCTCCCTGGAGAGATCCCCCCCGGCCACGGCCTGTGCGAAACCGACGAGCGCATGCGTGGGCTTCGTGATGCTGCGCGCGCAGAACACGCCGCCGCCGGCGCCCACCACGAAGGCGATGATCGCGCCATAGAGCAGGAAATTCTGCGCTTCGTGGATGTAGGCGTTCATGGCGGCCTGGCGCTCCTCCAGCAGGGCGTATTCCTCCGTCTCGATGGCGGCGATGCGCTCCCGCATGGCGTCCATCAGCTGTCGACCTCTTGCCGCCTGGACGAAGGCCGTCACTTCGACCATGTCGGCCCGCCCGGCTTTCGCCTCCCGGCGCAGCGCGATGAGCGGGTTGACGGCGACGTCCTCCCACTGCTGCTCCAGCGTCTTCAAGGCGTCGAGGCGCTCCTGCTGTTGCGGATTGTCCGCCGTGAGCCGCTTGAGTTCGCCCCACCACTCCTCGAAGGCCTCCCGGCCCGCATGGAAAGGCTCCAGAAAGGCCTCGTCCCCAGCCAGGGCGAAGCCGCGCAGTCCCGTCTCCATGTTGACCAGGGCCAGCAGCACCTGCTTGGTGTCCAGCAGGACTTCATAGGTGTGGGAGTTCCAGTCGGTGGTCTCCTCGATCTTGCCAAGATCCTTCAAGCCCACCACAGAAACCGTGCTTGTCACCAGCAAAACGAGCCCGAATCCGATCGCCAACCGAACGCCTACACGCAGATCCTTCAGCATCCCCCGACCCCCTACAACAATATGAATTATTTCAGATGCATATACAACAACACACATATCCCCCGGCTTCCCTTTGCAGTGAGGCACGGAATGCAACATTAACACGGAGTTCGGGTCTTGTCAGTGTAATTCCTACACCATCAGTCTTTTATCTGCATGTACAGCGCTCCATTCTGCAAGACTGTTCATTTCATCCTTTATCTTGTGACGCCCTGGCGCACGCACGGACGCCATGCCACATTCCGGAAACAAGGCCCGGCCTGTTGACGGCCGCCGCAGGCTCTTCTATGCTCAAGAAAACATAGGGTTCGCACGATGCCGGAGTTGATCGCGTTGGACGACGCGGGGCTGGGCGCCGCCATCGGAAAAAGGGGGATTCGCGGATGCCTGTCGTGACCTTGAGTCAGTTCATCGCCATGGGACCAGGACCGCTCGGTCAGGCGCGGCGTCATCCCTGTGTGGGCGCGCCCCCCATCGAGACGGTCTCCTTCTCCCGCCGTATGCGCCTCGCCAGCGCCGACGGCCATGCGCTCGTCGAAACCGTCGCGCCCTCCCGCGCGCCCGGCTGGACCCACGCCGTGCGGTTCGCCGGCGATATCGAGCTCTACTTCATCCGCCACTACTCCAGCCGGAGCCTGCTGGAGGCGCTGCTGCAGGCCTCCCTGCTGCGGCGCTGACGCCCTCCCCCACGTCGGGATCTTCTCCGCTTCCCCGTGCCACGGCCTTCTCATGGCCGGGCGTCGGTTCGCGTCACCCTCCTGACAAAATGGTCGACCCCGGGGTTTCCATTTCGTCACTCCTTTCGATGGCGTGTCACGCCATGCGCAGGCGGAGTGATCCTCCCGAAAAAACATTGCGCATCGTGGTCGAATGCCGCCATAGATGGACACACGGCCTCTCCCGTACGGCGCGGGTGGAGCGTTCGCCTCACGTTTCGCGATACCGGAGGACGCATGGACTCGACATGGCTGACCCTGGCCGGCGGCCCGGCCTTCATGGAGCCCCTGTTGCTGACCCTGCAAGTGGCCGGACTGGCCACTGCCGCGGCGCTCGTGCTGGGCGTGGCCGCAGCGTATGCGCTCACCCGCTGGCGTTTCCCGGGCCGCGATATCCTGGATGCGTTCTGCACGTTGCCCCTGGTCATGCCGCCCACGGTGCTGGGCTACTACCTCATCGTGCTCATCGGCCGGCGCAGCGTCTTCGGCGCGTGGCTGGAGGAGACCTTCGGCGTGACCCTCATGTTCACGTGGCAAGGCGCGGTCATCGCCGCCACGGTGGTGGCCTTTCCGCTGGTGTTCAAATCGGCGCGGGCCGCGCTGGAGGGTGTGGGCAAGCAGTACGAGGACGCCGCGCGCACGCTGGGCCAGAGCGAGGCTGGGGTGTTCCTGCGGGTCTCGCTGCCGTTGGCCTTCCGGGGGGTGCTTGCCGGAACCATGCTGGCGTTCGCGCGCGCCCTGGGCGAATTCGGGGCCACGCTCATGGTGGCGGGCAATTTGCCGGGCCGCACCCAGACGCTCTCCCTGGCGGTCTATTCCGCCGTGCAGGCGGGCGACGACGCCTTGGCCAACACCCTGGCGCTCATCCTCAGCGTGGTCTGCATCGTCATTCTGGCGACCACGAGCCGGCTCCTCAAACCCAAGTTCTGATTCCACCCAGGAGTATTCATGAACCACCGTCCATACGCTATCGTCGCGATCATCCTCCCACTGTTCCTGCTGACCGTGTTGCCGACCACTGCGCCCCGAGCCCACGCCGCAGAACTCATCGTCTCGGCTGCAGCGAGCCTCACCGACGCCTTCAAGGACATCGAGCCCGCTTTCGAGGCGGCTCATCCCGGCGTGGACGTGGTGATGAACTTCGCCTCCTCCGGCGCCCTCTATCGACAGATCGAGCAAGGCGCGCCGGCGGACGTTTACGCATCAGCCAATCCCAAATGGATGCACAAGGCCGTGGAGCACGGGTTCGTCGATGCGGAGGCAGTGGTCGTTTTCGCGCACAATTCGCTGGTGCTCGCCGCGCCGGGCGACAACCCCGCAAGGGTCTCGGCTGTTGCGGATCTTGCAGGGGAGTCCGTGCAGACCATCGGGATCGGCACGCCGGAGACCGTGCCCGCCGGGCAGTACGCCAAAGGCGCGCTCGTGGGGCTGGGGCTGTACCAGCGCCTGACGCCCAAGCTGATCTTCGGCGAGTCCGTGCGCCAGGTGCTGGATTATCTGTCCCGAGGGGAGGTGGATTGCGGCTTCGTCTACCGGACGGATGCGGTGAAAGCCGGCGAGGCGGTGGTCATCCTGGAGGAAATCCCTCTGGATAAACCCGTGACGTACCCCATGGCGCCGCTGGCCGGGAGCGCCAAGGCGGAGCTCGCCGCCGCCTTCGTGGCGTTCGTCCGCAGCGAGGCGGGCATGGCCCTGCTGGAGGCCCGGGGTTTCAAGGGGCCGTAGCCCACTGCATCCCGGACGGCTGGGGCGTGATTCTCGAGCGCGTCCGCGGGAATCGCTTCGTCTCCGGGGGAACCGCTTCGTCTCCGCGGGAATCGCTTCGTCTCCGGGGGAACCGCTTCGTGACGCACGAGCACTCCCCCTTTCCAATACCTTCTGGCATGGTGGACAATTATCTCGTTTCTCCGCACTCCACCCAGAGAACGCGCGTGAAGTGGAAGCGCGTGGGGTCGAGCGCGAGCGGTCCGTCCGTGTGATTCCCTCACTGGTGGGATCGTGCGAGGGCCGATCGCACGAGGCATCGAGAAGATGAGGCTTCCTGCAAGGTGTCTTGCCGCCGGAGAGAGCCTGCCTCGAGAAGCTCACGCGGTCATGCCGGCGAGGCGGCCTCATCCAGCAGACGGGCGTGGAAGCGCAGCCAATTGCCCCCGAAGATGGCCGCCACATCGACCTCAGCGTAGCCGGCGCGCAGCAGACGCTCCGCGAGGCGTGGAAACCGGCTGGCGTCCTCCAGCCCGGCCACTCCGCCCGGAAAGCCGCCGAAGTCCGAGCCCAGGCCCAGGGACTCCACCCCGAAGCGCTGCGCGTACCAGTCCACATGCCGGTAGACGAGTTCCAGATCGGCAGTCTCGCCGGGCGGCGCGAGCATCTCCGGCGCCAGGGCGAGCCCTGTCACGCCGCCACGGGAGATGATCAAACGAATGGTCTCCGCCGTGATGTTCCGAGGGATGTCGTAGCACTCGGCGAACCCCGTGTGTGTGCTGCAAAGCGGCCCGGCGAAGGCCTCGGGCAACTCCGTCAGCGCCGGCCGCGCCAGATGCGCCACGTCCACGGCCATGCCCGCCGCGTCCAGCCGGCTCAACAGCGTCCTGCCCAGCGGCCGCAGGCCACCCGGCGCCGCCACGCCGTTGCCGTCCGCCAGACGGTTCGCGCCCGCATGGGTCAATCCGACGACCCGCACGCCCAGGTTCAGGAGCATCTCCAGCGGATATTCCAGCAGAGGATCGGCGTTTTCCACCATGAACAACAGCGCAGGCGGCGCTGCTGTGGAGGAATTCTGCGGTGGATCCGGCTCCATGATGCGGCGCAAGGTCGCGGCGTCCCGAGCGGTCGTGAAGCCTGTGAGTCGGGCGCGCGCATGCTCCACCAGCGTCTGCAGAAACGCCGCGCCGGCGCCGGGTCCGGCCAAGGCGTCGCAGGCGTCATCTGGGGTATAGAATGCGTTGACCACCACACGAACGGCGCCTTCCGCCAACAGCCGTGGGGTGACATGGCCATGCGTGAGGTCCGAGAAAGCGAGGTCCGGAGCGTGGGCTCGGAGGTAATATCCAAGGTCCACATGCGCGTCGAAGACGGGAAACGACGTCACCGCACGGCCCGTAACGTCTGGCTCACGATGAGCTCCATGTGGTTCTTGTGATTGCGGATTTTCCAGGAGACAGGGACTCGCTCCGCCACCACGAACGGAGCGCGCACGCCGCCGCCCAGGGACGACGCGTCCACGAGACCGGCCAGCAGCCGGGGCGTCACGTCTTCGCTCAAACCGGCGAGAGGGCCTTCGGCCACGCCGCCCAGCCAGCGTTCCGGCGGGGCGATCTCTTCCGACCAGGAGAAGGGGTCCGCCAGAAGCAGCTCGCCTCGTTCGTTCGCCAACACGCGGTCCAGATCACGCACATGAGCCATGGGATCCGGCAGCTTGTCCACGACGTTCAATGATGCTGCATAGGTAAACGCTTCGGTTCTGAACGGCAGGGCCATGGCGTCCGCCACGATGAATTCCGCCGCCGCCCCTTGCAGCCGCGCCGGCAGCGTCACTTCGAAGGCGCGCAGCAGCTGCCCCTGGGCCTTGATGCGACAAGACAACCGGCCCTCGCGCAGCAGGCGTCGCGCGGCGGCGATGAACGGTCGGGAGAGGTCCAGCCCCACGGCGAACCCGCGTGTTGCAGCAAACTCCAGAGTGGAGCGGCCCACTGCACACCCCACATCCAGAGCCGGGCCGGCCTTGGCGTCGCTGCGGGCGCAGAGCGCCGCCCACTGCGCGTAGGCGTCGCTGGCGTCCGGCTCCGCCATGAGGTCCCCGAAGCTGGACCACAGGTACGCGCCCAATGTGAGCGCCGCGTCATACTTCGCTTGCGCTGCAGGCGGGGCCGTTCCTCCGGGAGCGAGCAGCGCCACGCCCTCCTCGATGGCGTAGACGGCGTCACAGGCCGCGCAGTGAAGGCGGCCGCGCCACACGTCGGGTACGCCGCCTGGCGGCGCGTCATCATCCAACTGATGCGCCGCACTGAGGGTCAGCGGTCGTTCCCCCGGCAAGCACGCCGGACAGACGAGCAGATCGAGAAGGTCGGTGCGCATGAAAGAATCGGGAGCGGCCCCGACAGCATCAAGACCGCTCCCATGGCGATGCTAGTGCATGGCCGGTGCGTGGCACGCGGGGGCGTGGCAAGCCGGGGCGTGGCAAGCCGGTGCGTGGCACGCGGGGGCGTGGCAAGCCGGGGCGTGGCAAGCCGGGGCGTGGCAGGCAGCCTTCATTTCGGGGGCGTGGCACGCGGGGGAATGGCACGCGGGAGCGTGGCAAGCCGGGGCGTGGCAGGCCGGGGCGTGGCAGCTGGCGGCCACGGAGACTTTCTTCTCGACGGTGTTGATGGAAAGCATGGGAACTCCTGTTCAGGTTGTCGGGTTGTATACGGAATCCATCTCCACGAACCGCATGGTGCGGAACGTCTCGACGGCCTCGACGCAAGCGTGCATGAACACCTCTTCAGGCGTCTCGGCGCCATGGACAGGCCGCAGCGCTGCAGCGATGTCCGCCACGGGCCGTGTCCCATTGCAGAGGTGGAGGAAGTCAACCCCGAAATCGTTGATTCGCGCCACTTCCAGCTGGCCATGCTGGTGCTTGAAAGCAAGCGCCACGGGGTCCTGCGGGTAAGTCTGCCGCCACACGCCTTGGCGCATGTCCTCAATGATGCCGGGGATGTCGTACTCCAAACGCTCCACGACCACGCCGGGCGCCAAACGCGGACCAGCGGCGCCCTCCCCGGCGGTCGTGGAATCTTCGGTGGAGGAGGCCGCCCCCTGGGGCCTGGCGGCAGCGAGTCCCAGAGTCTCGTACTGCGCCATGGTTTCCAGGTGACGCCAAGTGGCGTCGCCCAGGCCGAGGGCATGCGCTTTCTCCTGCAGGAACGCCGGGAAATGGGCGAAGCATGCGTGGGCGTTCAGCTTTCCCCCAGGGGCGTCCGCACTGTTGGCGACGTAAGCGCGAAACTCCCGGAAGAGCGTGGAGGCGGAGCCGGCCGCGGCGCGCGTCAGCATGAGGAACGACTTGGGGAACAGATTCAGGACGAGCGGAAATTCGTCTGCAATAGCGCCGAGTTCCGCCAAAGGAACGCCTGCGCACCGGAGGTTGTAGAAGCTGGAGTAGAGCGCCGGGTCTTCGTCGATGAGGGCGTCGTCCATGGGCAGCCGCCGGCCGCCGTCGAACTCCAGTCCCAGCGCGAAGTAGGTGTCCACCTCGCGGATCAAGTCGTCGCTGTAGCGTTCGTGGAGCGCGGTGCCGCTCAGTACGGTGGGCATCTGCACCAGAGGGCTTACGTCGCCTTGCAGCACGCAGTCCAGCGCGAGGGCCAGGGTAGCGTCGATGTCCTCGCGGGTCTCGTCGGGGAAGCCCACGATGAAGCTCAGGGTGGGCGTCACGCCGTGGCGTGTGGTCTCGGCCACACGGATTTTCAGCAACGACGGGTCGATGCACTTGTTGATGAAGGCGAGGGTCTTGGCCGAGCCAGAATCGATGCCATAGCACATGGACTCCAGCCCGGCTTCACGCATCAGGCCCAGCAGGGCGTCATCCACGGTGTCCAGCCGGGAGATGCAGTACCAGCTCACGTCCCGGTTCACGCCCTCGTCGATGACGCGTTCACAGAACTCGCGCACGAAGCGTTTGTCCGCAGTGAACTGGTCGTAGGAGAGGACGAAGCAGTCGGCCTCGTGATCATCCCGCAACCGCTTCATTTCCTTCACCATGCGATCCACGGAGAAGGTGCGGACGCTGCGTCTCCAGAAAGCGGATTCGGAACAGTAGACGCACGCGTGGGGGCAGCCGCGGCCAATCTCCAGGATGGCGATGTTGCGGTTCATGCCGCAGGCGCGGGCGTATTCGCCAATGGAGGGGACAAAGCCGTAGTCCGGCAGGGGCAGCGTATCGAGGTCTTCGATGAGCGCCCGCTCAGGCGTTTGGATGATCGTTCCGTCCGGCGCGCGGAAAGTGACGCCATCCACCGCCGTCAAGCCCTCCGGGTCCAGACCGTTGCGCAAGGCGTCGGCGAGCTCGGTCATGGTCGCTTCGCCTTCGCCGCGGGCCACGATGTCGATCTCCGGGACTTGCTGCAGGGTGCGCTCGTCCACGAAGGAGGCGTTGTGCCCGCCCACGAGAATGGGGAGCGCAGGCCGCAGCTTCTTCAGCTCCCGCGCTATCTGCACCAGAGGCGGATAGGTGGCGCACTGCGCGGAGAACGCGGCGAGCTCCGGCTCCTCCTCCAGAATGGCGCGCGCGCAGTCCTTGTAGATATCCGGCCCCAGCGCGAGCTCGCCCAGCCGGATGTCCAGCACGAAGTCGCGCACCGTGGGCTCGTGGCCGCCGTAGCGCAACGCCGTGGCGAGGTTCAACAACCCCAGCGGCGGCAGGTTGTAGAGGGAGTCCAGATAGAATGGAGGGAATATGAGGCTGACGCGCATGGAATGCCAAGGGAACGCAGTGGGTTGGGGCGAGGGCTTGCGCCTGATCTTTCCGAACCGATCCCCTTCAGCTTATCAAATTTGTCCATGGGCGCAACCGAATTTCACCAATTTTGGTCAACCGCGACCGACGCCACCCTGTGAAGCGCCGGCTCCCGGGGGTTCGCGACGGATTACATTTTCTTCACGCCGCAGCCCCTTCCCTTCCCTCTCACGATGCTTAAATGTGGCTGTACGGCCCGGCGTCGAACGTCTGCAATGGACACGACCTCTTTGCTTTCCGCTCTCAGACGTCGGGCTGTTCTTCACCGATGAACATGCACGAAGCATCTCAGCCCCCGGACCGTCTTACGGCAGGGGTTCATGGAATACCCGGATGGGTTCGGCGGCGCCCTCGTCCAGGGTGATCGTCGCCATGGAGTTGGGACCGGAGCGAGAGCGCCGCGCCGAGCCAGGGTTCGCCACCACCACGCGCCCCACGGTCAGGACCTCGAAGACATGCTGATGGCCGAAAAGACAGAGGTCGCATTCGTCGTGGAAAGCTTCCGCCACGCGTCGCGCCATGCCTTGCCGTCCGCCCCAGCCGTGCGTCACGCCCACGGTGAACGGACCCGCCTGGAACCGCGTGAAATCGGGCAGGCTCTGCTGGATGGCCCACTCGTCCGTGTTCCCCGCCACGCCATGGAAGCCGGGGTGGCTCATGAAGAAGCGCATCACCTCCTCACCCACGAAGTCGCCGCAATGGACAAGGAAGTCCGCTGCGGCGAGGCGTGTCTCGTACAGGGAGAGGAGGCTTTCGTCCACGCGGGTCAGGTGGGTGTCCGAGAGCACGGCTATCTCCATGAACCATCTCCTTTTCCTCGAAACGCCGCGTGTTGCGGGGTTTCCCTTGAACATTACGCGCATTTCTGCAAGGACCTCGTGCGTACGGCCGGCGCCACACGTTCGGAGACAGCGCTCGGCCTCGTCCGTGTCAAGCGCGCGCCGACAGCGTGCTCGGGGCGCACAGAGGGCGCACTGACGACTCGCTGACTGCTCGCAGGCGACGCGGGCCAATCCCCATTATATACAGACCATGAAGCCATTGGACAACGAAATATCGAAACGGGAAAGGCCGAAGGCGTGCATCCTGTGCGGCGCTTGTCTGGAGGTCTGTCCTTTGGTGCGCGTCACCGGTCGGGAGGAGCTTTCCCCCAAGGCGAAGCACGTGCTCGCCAAAGCCCTGCGCGATGCAGACGAAACGGCAGGCGCGGCGCTGGCCGGCAAGGATGTGGCGGAGCTCGCCGGCCTGTGCCTTGCGTGCGGCAAATGCGAACAAGCCTGTTCCCAGGGCTTGTGCGCGCCGGACGTGGTCGCCACGCTGCGCGCCGCCCATCCCTCCCTGCGGCAGTGGCTCTGGCGCCAGTGGATCGAAAAGGGCGACGCCCTCTGGCCGGCGTTGGCGTGGCTTGCGCGTCGCGCGCCGAAGGCCGCCCCTTGCGCCATGCCGGCCGACCCGACCTCCCCTCCCGCCACGCCCTTGTCCGACCCCCGCTACGCCGCCTTCAAGACCATGGGCGCAGAGCCCGCGCTCGCCCCCTTCCTCACGCTCGCTGGCGCGACTGCGCCCGATCCGCCGGACAACGTGGTGACGCTCTTTCCCGGCTGCACCGCCGCGCGGCTGGCGCCCGGCTGGACAGCGACGGCTGTCCGCTTGCTGGAGCGTCTGGGCTGGCGCGTGCCGAAGAACCCGAGCTGGGCATGCTGCGGCTGCACCCTGGGCCACGCCGGCTGTGTGGACGCCCAACGCGAGGCACAGCGCGCCAACGTGGAGGCTTGGCGGTCCATGGGCAGACCTCGCGTGGCCGTGTTCTGCGCCACCTGTCGCTGCGGGTTGCAGGCGTACCCCAAGGCGGACCTGGGGTGGGCCGAGGGCGAAGCGCTGGCCTTCAGCGAAGCCGTGGTTCCGCTTGCGGGGTTGTTGACCGGAGCGGCCATTGTTCCTGACGTCCAAATGCTGGCGCATGCTCCCGAAATGGTGTATTATCATCGTCCGTGCCACGGCGCCGGCAAGGGCAAGGGCCCTGCTGCGGACGAAACGTTCCTGGCGCACGCGCTGGGCGACCGCCTGGCAGGCGACACCGGCGGCGCATGCTGCGGCATGGGCGGCGTCATGCAGCTGGGCGCGCCCGCGCTTTCGCGGCAGGTGGCGGCGGCGTTGTGGTCGAAGTTGACGCCACGACCCGGCGCCGCGGTGGTCACGGGATGTTCGGGCTGCGTGCTGCAGCTGAAAGCCACGGCGCCCCAGGGCGTCGCCGTGGGGCATTGGCTGGAGCTTTTCGCCCCCGCGTCCGACTCGGGATCCACTCGCGCCGCCATCGAAGAACGGGGCGCAGACGTTTCCTTGGGCGCGCACGCGGCTTTCTGACAGACGCGAAAGGCCAGCCCTCGGGAATTTCCATGGCGCAGCCGAGGCCGACATGTCGCCGCCCGCGTACGGCGCCTTCGTCCCTGGCCAGCAGCGCTTCAATTCGACAGGACGCCACATCGTGCACGCTCGACACGCGCAGAATGACCAAGCGACCCCGTAGACACGAAATTGAGCAAGACACCAGCGCAACGCCGCCCGCCACGCCGCCCGCCACGCCGCTGGTCCGGCCCGGGAGAATCACCCCAGACGCCCGAGCGCGCCCGGGGGGCAGCCACATTTTCAGGATGTATTGACGCGACGCCTGTCGTCTTGAAGTCCACCGTCCGCCCCGCTGTCGCACCCCGCCAGGGGCGCCCGGTGACGGATGGCGCGCCGCGCGACGTTCCCCCTTGCAAGGAGCACCCATGATCGGTTCCCTCGTCTCGAAGGTCATCGGATCCAAGAATGACCGCTACCTCAAAACCCTCAACACCCGTCTGAAAGCCATCAACGCTCTGGAAGAGGAGATGGCCCGGCTCACTGACGACGACTTCCCCCGCAAGATCGCCGAGCTGAAAGCCCGTGTGGCGGAGGGCGCTTCCCTCGACTCCTTGCTGGTCGAGACGTTCGCGCTGGTCCGCGAAGCCGGCAAACGCGCCCTGAACATGCGCCATTTCGATGTTCAGCTCATCGGCGGCATGGTGCTGCACGAAGGCCGCATCGCGGAAATGAAGACCGGTGAAGGCAAGACCCTGGTGGCCACCTTGCCGGTGGCGCTGAATGCGCTGGAGGGCCGGGGCGTTCACGTGGTCACGGTGAACGACTACCTCGCCCGCCGCGACGCCGAATGGATGGGCGTGCTC
>CAYVWB010000022.1:30684-41086 GCA_964455395.1 uncultured Desulfovibrionaceae bacterium | reverse complement strand
CTCGGACCAGGAGCGCAAGGACGCTTACAACGCGGACATGACCTACGGCACGAACAACGAGTTCGGCTTCGATTATCTCCGCGACAACATGAAGTTCTACAAGGAACAGCTCTGCCAACGCGAGCTGCGCTACTGCATCGTGGACGAGGTGGACTCCATCCTCATTGACGAAGCGCGGACCCCGCTCATCATCTCGGGTCCCTCCTCGAACTCCACAGCCCTCTACGCCCGCGTCAACGCCCACATCCCCAGCCTGCAAGCAGACCGTGACTACACCGTGGACGAGAAAGCCAAAAGCGTCTCGCTGACGGACGACGGCGTGCAACGCGTGGAGCAGTTGCTCGGGCTGGAGAACCTGTACGACCCGGCCAACATCGCATTCCAGCACCACGTGCTCCAGGCGCTGAAAGCCCACGCCATCTTCCAACGCGACGTGGACTACATCGTCAAGGAGGGGCAAGTCGTCATCGTGGACGAGTTCACGGGCCGCCTCATGCCGGGCCGCCGCTTTTCCGACGGCCTCCACCAGGCCCTCGAAGCCAAGGAACGCGTCAAGGTGGAGGCGGAGAACCAGACCCTGGCCTCCATCACCTTCCAGAACTTCTTCCGCATGTACGACAAACTGGCCGGCATGACAGGCACTGCGGATACGGAAGCCGTGGAGTTCAAGGAAATCTACAAGCTGGACGTGTCTGTCATTCCCACCAACGCGCCGATGATCCGCAAGGACCACGCGGACGCCATCTACAAGTCCCAGCAGGAGAAGTTCGAGGCCATCGCCGAGGATATCAAAGCGATGCAGGAAGCCGGCCGGCCCGTGCTGGTGGGCACTGTCTCCATCGAGAAGTCGGAACTGCTCTCCAGCCTGCTCAAGCGTCTGGGGGTGACGCACGACGTGCTCAACGCCAAACAGCACGAACGCGAAGCCGAGATCGTCCTCCACGCAGGCGAACAAGGCAAGGTGACCATCGCCACCAACATGGCCGGCCGTGGCACGGACATCAAGCTCGGCGAAGGCGTGCGCGACCTGGGCGGCTTGCACATTCTGGGCACGGAGCGTCATGAAAGCCGCCGTATCGACAACCAGCTGCGCGGCCGCGCCGGTCGGCAAGGCGACCCCGGCTCCTCGCGTTTCTACCTCGCGCTGGATGACGACCTCTTGCGCATCTTCGGCTCGGACCGCATCGCCGGCCTCATGGACCGCCTGGGCCTGGAGGAAGGCCAAGCCATCGAGAACCGGATGGTCTCCAAAGCCATCGAGAACGCCCAGCGCCGCGTGGAAGCCCACAACTTCGACATCCGCAAACAGCTGCTGGACTTCGACAACGTCATGAACCAGCAGCGCGAATCCATCTACGGGCTGCGCCGCGAGCTGATGGTCAGCGACGATCTGGAAGACATCGTGCGCGAAGACCTCGACGACGTGCTGGACGACCTCTACGCCCCGGTCGAAGACACCAGAAATCCCCTCGACGAAGAGACGGAGGAACTCATCAAAGCCCGTCTGGAGGAACTCTTCGCCCTCTCCCGCGTGCTCCCCCTGGCCAAGGAGCTGCCCGACAAGGAGACCGCCCGCGCCGCCGTGCTCCAGCTCCTGGAGAAGCTCCGCCAGGACGCCGGGGACAAGTACATGGAAATCCTCCGCTTCTTCACCCTGGAAGCCCTGGACCGCCACTGGAAAGAACACCTCGCCAACATGGACCACCTCCGTGACGGCATCGGCTTGCGCGGCTACGGCCAGAAAGATCCCAAGCAGGAATACAAGCGCGAAGGCTTCGAGATGTTCAAGGAGATGCTCTTCCTCATCAAGGAGAGCTCCCTGAAAGCGCTCACCCGCATCCGCTTCCAACGCGTGGCCGACGAAGAACTGGTGCACAAGGAGCAGCCTGCGGATCTGCAATACTCCGGCGCCGAGGAGCCCGGCGAAAAAACCAAACGCCAGCCCAAACGTCGAGATCAGCCCAAAGTGGGGCGCAACGACCCCTGCCCGTGCGGCTCCGGCAAAAAATACAAGAAATGTTGCGGCCAGGCCGCGTGACGTCCCGCCGCCTTCTGGTGTACTCTTGCCCACAAGGCGGCGCCGGCACCGGCGCGCGGTTCGCGTTCCCGTCGTCCAAACGCCGCCCGGGCCCGCCCCGGGCGGACCACCAGGAGGTCGCCATGACGAAACCCCACGGCCCCATCACCATTCAGGTTCTGGCCAGCGGACGATACCTCGCCGTCGTGGAGGAGCCTGCTCGGCTGGAAGTGGAAGGCGCCACCCAGAAGGAAGCGCTGCACAAGCTCATGAAGGCCATGCACGACGACCCCAACTTCCCCAGCGTCACTGAAACGCCGCACCCGCAGTAACCTTTCGGGACGCAGCGACGCCCCCCCTCGCTCACGCGTGAGCGCCGCGCCGCCACCCGGGGGCTCGATCGGCCGACCATCGCCGCGTGGAAAAGCGGTCGCCCCGGCTCCTCCCCCGTCGCCGCTCCCGTCCCCGCGCCACCGTCCCACGACCGCCACGCAAGCAATGCACTCAAGCCAGGAGAGAGCGTGATGATTCCAGTCCCCAGGGGATTTTCCTTCGGCGCCGTGAGCGCCGGGTTCAAGCCCACCGGCAAGCCCGACCTGGGCGTGGTGGTCTGCGAAGTGGAAGCCGCCGCCGCCGGGGTCTTCACCCGCAACCAGTTCCCCGCCGCCCCCGTGGAGATAGCCCGCGAGATGCTGACAGCCAGAGCCTCCGCCCGCGCCGTGTGCATCAACTCCGGTCAAGCCAACGCCGCCACCGGCGAACGCGGCCGGCTGGACTGTCGCCTGAGCCTGGAGATGGCCGGCGAAGCCCTCGGCGTGCCGGAAGAGCTCATCCTGCCGGCGTCCACCGGCGTCATCGGCGCGCCCATGGACATGGCCAAATGGCGCGACGCCGCCCCGGCGCTGGCCCACCGCGTGGGCAAGGACGCACCCCTGGACTTCGCCAAAGCCATCATGACCACAGACGCCTTCCCCAAGCTCGCCTGGGCCAGCGTCACCGGATTGCCCGGCCCTTCCCCGGAATCCGACGGCGCCCCCGTCACCGTTCTCGGCGTGGCCAAAGGCGCCGGCATGATCTGTCCGAACATGGCCACCATGCTCGGCGTCATCCTCACGGACGCGCGCATCGAACCCGAACTGTGGCGGACCATCCTCCGCGAAGCTGTGGACGTCTCCTTCAACCGCATCGTGGTGGATGGCGACACCTCCACCAACGACACGGTTTACGGCCTGGCCAGCGGCCTCGCCTCCGCCGCCGTGGACGAAGCCACCAAAGCCATCCTGCTGGAAGCCGTCACCGAGGTCTGCCAAGCCCTTTCCTATATGATTGTTGAAGACGGCGAAGGCGCGACCAAAGTGGCGCGCATCAGCGTGACCGGCGCACACACCCACGCCGACGCCGAACGCGTGGCCCGCGCCGTGGCGACCTCTCCCCTGGTGAAAACAGCCCTCTTCGGCAAGGACCCCAACTGGGGCCGCATTCTCGCCGCCATCGGCCGCGCCGGCGCCACGCTGGACCCCGAGCGCGTGCGCATCAGCCTGGGCGGCGTGCGGCTCTTCGCCAAAGGCCAACCCGTGGAAGGCGACGCCAAACTCCTGCTCGCCGCGCACATGCGCCGCCAAGACATCGAAATCGACATCGACCTCGGCAACCGCGACGGCGACGCCCCCGCTCCCGGCCGCTACGAAGTCCTCGCATCGGACCTCGGCCACGAGTACGTCCGCATCAACGCCGAATACACCACCTGACCCGAGACTCCATGACCAAAGACGCCCCCGACCACGCCTTTCAGAAACACTTCCAGGACCGCGACCAGCTCACCCGCCTCGCCGATTTCCTCTTCGAAGTGGGCATGCTGCGCAAAACCCCGCGCACCGGCTACCAGTTTCTGGGCACCGGCCAGGAAAACGTGGCGGAGCACTCCTTCCGTGCCGCCGTCATCGGCTGGACCCTGGCGCACATGGCCGACGCAGACCCCAGCCGCACGGCCATGCTCTGCCTCTTCCACGACTTGCACGAAGCGCGCACCGGCGATTTGAACTATGTCTCCCGGCTCTACCACACCGCGGACCGCGACCTCGCCCTGCGCCACGCCACAGCGGGAACCGGACTCGGCGAAGCGGTCATGGCCATGTGGGACGAACTGGAGGAAGCGCACTCCAAGGAAGCACAGCTCGCCCAGGACGCAGACCAGATCGACCTCATCCTCAACCTCAAGGAACAGCTCGACCTCGGCAATGTCTACGCCGGCAAGTGGATCGAAGCCGCGCTTCAGCGGCTGCGCACCCAGGCCGGTCGCGACCTCGCCGAGCGCATCACCCAGACCGACCACACGGACTGGTGGTTCCGCGGCCCGGACAAATCCTGGTGGGCCACCAAGAACGGCAAGGACGACGCCACCAAAAAATAACGCCCACGGACGCGCCCTCCCGGCGAAAGCCTCGCCATGGTCCGCGACAGACCGCACATCGACCCCCGCACCTTTCCACGCGGTCGGCTCACATGTCGGCCACGGCGCCCGGGAGCGCCGTCGACAGAGCGGGTCCTTTTCCTGTGGATGACGCCAAGTGCGCCCGCGCCCGAACACGCGACAGACGGCCCGAGCGGTCTCGGGACGGGCGGCAGGGCCACGGCGCACGAGCCTCGGCCCGCGTCAGGAATCGTCACGTGAATCCGAGAAGAAGGCGCGCTCTATAACGCTTTCCCGACGTCCGAGGGTGCGCCGCCGTCCGTGGGCGCGGTTTCGTCCCCTGCGGGAGCCGCCGCGGCGGAGCCGTCCTCGACCTTGGCTCCGCGTAACGCCGGCCCGCCGTTGCGCCATTCCACGCGGTCGGCGACGGCCTGCGCCAGGGCCTCCAGTCCGAACCCGGTGGCGGCGGAGACGGGCGCGCCTTCCGGAAAGCGGTTCAGCCGCATGGCGCGGGTCTCCTCGTCCACCGCATCCCACTTGTTGAGCACGACGAGCCGGGGCGTTTCGTGGAGGCCGATCTCCCGCAGAATTTCGTCCACCGCTTGGGCTTGCGCTTCGAACTCGGGGTGCCCTGCGTCCGTGACGTGCAGCAGCAGGTCGGCGGATTCCAGCTCCTCCAGGGTGGCGCGGAAGGCCTCCTTGAGCTCCTCGGGCAACTCCCGGATGAAGCCCACGGTGTCCGTGAGGATGACTTCCCGCTCCTGGGGAACGCGCAGCCGCCGGGTGGTGGGGTCCAGAGTGGCGAAGAGCTTGTTCTCCGCGAGCACGTCGGACTGGGTCAACGCATTGAGCAACGTGGACTTGCCCGCGTTGGTGTAGCCCACCAGCGCCACCACGGGGAGGCCTGCCTTGGCGCGGCGCTCCCGGACGGCGGCGCGCTGCCGCCGCAGCTTCTTCAGCTCGTCCTTGATGCGGGTGATGCGTTCGCGCACGCGGCGGCGGTCCAGCTCCAGCTTCTGTTCGCCGGGGCCACGGCCGCCTATGCCGCCTGCAAGGCGTGAGAAGGCCTTGTTCTTTCCCACCAGCCTCGGGAGGGTGTACTTCAACTGAGCCATCTCCACCTGCAGCTTGCCTGCGCGGGAGGTGGCGCGTTGGGCGAAGATGTCCAGAATGAGCTGGGTGCGGTCCAGGACCTTGCGTTCGGTGAGATCCGCGAGGTTGCGCATTTGCGCCGGGGTCAACTCCCGGTCGAAGAGAATGACGCCGGCAAGACCGTTGAGGGCGGCCACCTCCAGTTCGGTGAGCTTGCCTTTGCCGAGCACATGCCTGGGGTTGGGCTGGGGGGTGCGCTGCAGCATGGTCCCTGCGATCTGGAGACCGGCCGTCTCGGCGAGGGCGGCGAGTTCCTGGAGCGAGGCCTCCTGCCGGGAGCGGGGCAAGGCGGAGACGTGGACGAGGAAGGCGCGGTGGGCTTCGCCTTCGGTCTGCCGGACGTCCGCGGCTTCCAGACGCGCCCATTCATCCTCCAGAGCGCGGGGCAGCTCGGTCAGGTCCACGTCCACCCGGTCCCAGGGGAACGTCTGCACCCGGTAGGGCTTGGCGGCGTCGCTGGAGATGTTGCCGGAATCCCAGACGCCAGGGACTTTGGGGGCGTCTCCGGGGCCGCCAGGCGCGCCGGATGCGGAGGATGCGCCGGATGCAGCGGATGCGCCTGATGCGCCGGATGCGGAGGATGCGGAAGCGACCCCCTTCCCGCCGAGGCTCTCCGGACCAGCATGGGGCAGGAGATGGGCTATATCCAACGCCTGGGGTTCGCCGTGAGGCCCCAGCCGGAGCGCAGCCATGGAGTCCAGCCTCAAGAAGAGGAGGTCCATGAGATCGTCCTGGGAAAGGGGTTCGCCGTGCAGGTGCGTATGCAGGAGTCGCAGCCCGCGCAACCGCCCCGCGCCGAGGCGGGCTCGCTCCAGCTCGGGGATCATCACCGCGTCCGTGGAGCCCACGAGGACATGACGCGGCCTGCCTTGTCTGTCGATGAGCAAGCCAACCTGGCGACCCACCCCGGCGGAGAGACCGGCGAGCTCCCGCGCCTGGTCCGGCGTATAGCCCCCGGGGGCCGCGTAGCGCCGCTGTCCCAATCGGGACAGGGCCTTGAGTTGGCTGGGCTTCAGTCCTTGGGTTTCCCCTTGCACTTTGACGGCTATGGCGTGCTCCTTCCGCGTGGGGTCACGGCTTGAGGTAGGCGGCGATCATGGCGTCGTAAGCGGAGACCGCGGCGAAGGTCTCCGCGGCCAGCACCTGACGCAAGGCGAGACTCACGCCGCCGTGGGCCGTGAGTTCTTCCATGATGCGGGGATAATGACTCGGGCTGGGGACCACGAGCACGCTGTGGAAATTCTTGGCGGCGGCGCGCAGCAGGGTCGGTCCGCCGATGTCGATCTGCTCCACGGCGTCGCGCAGGGGGGCGTCCGACTGCACGGCCTTGGCGAAGTCGTAGAGGTTCACGCAGACCATGTCGAACGCGGTCAAGCCGTGCTCTTCCAGTGTGGCGAGGTGTTCGGGCGTGTCCTTGTCCGCCAGCACGCCGGCGTGGACGGCGGGGTGCAGGGTCTTCACGCGTCCGCCCATGATTTCCGGAAACCCCGTGACTTGGCTGACGTCCTGCACGGGCAGACCGGCTTCACGCAGCATGCGGGCCGTGCCGCCGGTGGAGACGAGCTCCACGGGGGGCGTGTGCTGTTTGACGAGGAACGCGGCGAAATCGTCGAGGCCGGTTTTGTCCGTCACGCTCATGATGGCGCGGCGTATGGGCAACAAATCCATGAAAGCTCGCTTGCTGATGGTGTGGCGCGACTGGCCCCGCATGCGGTGGGCGGCGCGCGCTTGACGTTTTGGGACATGCCATGAAGCGCCGTGCTTCGCAAGGGGGGGATGGCGAAGCCTCATACACCCGCTTCGCCTGGCGAATACGTGATGGAACGCCCGCCAGACCAACGCCGGCAGGGACGGCTCCGCGTGGGGGAGTCGTCCAAGGTGGGGGGGATGCTGCAGACAATACGCAGGCGGCGGCTTCTTTCCCCTGGACGGGCGGTCGATCTTCCGCGCGCCCCCGGTCGTCTCGATCGAGAGTGTTCTCCAGCCCTCCCGCGCCAGTGGGAGAGCCGGAGAACAGGGAGGGGAAACCTGTCGCCTGAAAAAGTCGCTGCGCGCATGGGCCCGGCTGTTCTCGCCGGGACCGGTGTGGGCGCCGTGCGCTAGACGGCGGTGACCTGCTCGTAGAGCTCGCGGGCGGCTTCGTGGCCGGGCTCGAACTCCATGAGCGTCTCCAGATGCTCGCCTGCTTCGCGGTTGTTGCCCATGGAAGCCAGACAGCCAGCCAGGGCGTAGCGCACGTCGCTCTTGAGCGGGTCCAGGGAGAGTCGGCTCTCCAGCAGAGGCACGGTGTCGCAAAGGCGTCCCAAGGCGTGTCCGCACTGGAGCATGCCGAAGAGCGCGATGTCGTTCTCGGGGTTCAGCTCCATGGCTTGCATGAAGCAGCTGAAAGCTTCCTCCACACCGCCTTGCTCCATCCGGATGAGACCGACGCCGGCGAGGGCCTTGTCGTTGGGACCGGTGGAGGCCGCCTTGTTGTAGTAGGCCAAAGCGGCGTCCAGGTCGCCTTGGTGGACGGCGATGGTGGCGAGCCCGAGGTATGGCTCCGGGTGGACGCCGTTGGAGGAAGCCGCTTTCTGGTAGTACTCCTGGGCTTTTTCCAGATCGCCCATGAAGAGGTAGCACTCACCCAGTTCTTTGTTGATTTCGTAGTCAAGCGTTTCGCTCATGGTTCCCCTCCGTTGGGAATCGTCATGGTTCCGTCGCCGGCTGGCTGTCGTGCGCTTGGTGCGCTGACATGGGAGACAGCCGGCCTGGTTTCGCGGCGGCGTGACCGCAAAGGCGCAGGCGAAAAATGCCGGGCGCCTGTCAAGTACGCATGGTTATGCACCATGTGTGCCAAGCTCGCCGCATCGGTGGGGCCGCGATGCAGTGTCTCTCTATCGTCCCAGGTGTCAGGAAGTTGAGGGCGCATGAGAAAGTTTTTGAACTTTTCATCAAAAAATGAACAATTTCCATTAAATAAAAGAATGGAACAGCTCTTGCTAATGGTCTGGCGAGCCGCCGACTGCGCTCCATGCGTTTCGCGGATTCCCCGCGCAAGACGTCAAACCGCGCTCCGGCAGGAACTTCGCCATGAAATCACTTTTTCCAAGCCACGTACATCTTGTCAGCAAAGTGTTGGACATGCGTCTGGAGCGTCAAAACGCCGTCATGAGCAACCTCGCCAACATCCGCACTCCCGGCTACCGGCCGCTGAACGTGGAGTTCGAGGAAGACCTCCAGGCTGCGCTCGGCCGCGACGCACGTGGGAAGATGGCTCGCACCACCGAGGGGCACATGCCCTCCGTCTTCAACTCGGAAAGCTTCGGCGCGGACTTCTACCGCACGTTCCAGCCTCACCGTGTGCACGGCCAGGATGAAGTGGATCTGGACAAGGAGATGGCCACGATGAGCAAGAACACCATGATGTACAACGCTCTCACCACGGTCATCAAAAGCAACTTCGATGGCATGAAGAAAATCATACAGGACGGGAAAAGCTGATGGATCTCTTCACTGCATTCGACATTGGCGCGTCCGCGCTCTCCGCCGAGCGCACTCAGCTCAACATCACCTCCATGAACTTGGCCAACGCCAAGACCACTCGCACCATGGAGGGCGGTCCCTACCGTCGCAAAGCCGTGACCCTGGCCACCACGCCTGTGGACAAGAGCTTCGGCGAGCACATGCAGAGCGCTTTCGACCGCGAGCTCAAAGGCGTGCGCGTGCTGGACATCGCCACGGACAAGCGGCCTTTCAAGCAGGTCTACGAACCCGACCACCCCGACGCCAACGCGGAGGGTTACGTGCTCTACCCGGATATCAACGTGGTGGAGGAGATGACGAACATGCTCACCACCACGCGCTCCTACGAAGCCAACGTGAGCTCCATCGAGTCGGTCAAGACCATGTTCCAGAAAGCGCTGCTCATAGGTAGCTAGCCGCGTTCCACGAAGCCCCCGCCGAATAGTCCGCTGAAGTCGCCAGGAGATTGACGCCATGATCAACAAAGTCGCCATGAACGCCTACCACAACGCCCTTCAGGAAGGGATGCGTCTGCGCACGCAGAACCAGAGCCAGCAAGGCGCCGGCGCCGGCGCCGCGGAGAAGCAAGGCGGCTTCGCTGAAGCCTTCGCCGACTCCCTGGAAAAAGTGAACGACATGCAGCGGGAGAAAGCGGCCATGATCACCTCGTTCGCTTCCGGCGAGACGCAAAACGTCCACGAGCTGATGATCTCCATGCAGAAAGCCTCCACGACCATGGCGCTGACCTCCGCCGTGCGCAGCAAAGTGATGACCGCTTACAAGGAAATCATGCAGACGTCCTTCTAACGCGCTGGCCCCTTGCAGCCTTGTAAAGACCTCACGCCACGAACCGCCAACACGTTGACCGGAGCACACACATGGCCCCCTCCTTCGCACAGATCACGGACCGCCTCAAAGGTTTCTGGGGACGCACCAACATCGCGCAGCGGGTCTTTCTGCTGGGCCTCACCCTGGCTGTCATCGCGGCTTTCGTGCTCATGCTCTACTGGCTCTCCATGCCCAACTACCAGGTGCTCTACGCCAACCTGGTGCCCGAGGACGCCGCGCGCATCGTGGAGACGCTGCAGAAGGAAAAGGTGAACTACCAGCTGACAGACAACGGGGCCACCATCATGGTCCCGGAGCCCATGGTCTACGACTTGCGGCTGAAGATCGCGGGGCAAGGGGGCATGGTGGGCCAAGGCGTGGGCTTCGAGATCTTCGACGAGCTCAAGGTGGGGCAGACGGACTACGTCCAGAAAATCAACTACCAGCGGGCCTTGCAAGGCGAACTCGCACGCACCATCAGCGAATTTCCC
>CAYVWB010000022.1:0-30674 GCA_964455395.1 uncultured Desulfovibrionaceae bacterium | reverse complement strand
AAGTGGACATGGCGCGCGTCCACCTGGTGCTGCCGCGTCAGAGCCTCTTCATCGAAGACCAAGGCGACCCCAGCGCCTCCATCATCCTGACGCTGGCGCAAGGCAAGGAGCTCAGCCAGAAGAAGCTCGACGCCATCATCAACCTCGCCAGCATGTCCGTGGAGAAGCTCTCCAAGAGCAACATCACCGTGGCGGACACCGCCGGCAAGATCCTCTACGCGCCGGACCCGGACGGCAGCATGGAAGGGCTGACCAACAACCAGCTGGACTACCAGCGCCAAGTGGAGCACTCCCTGGAGCGCCGCATTGAGGAGATGCTCTACCCCGTCATCGGCGCCGGCAAAGTCATCGCCAAAGTCAACGCCGAGCTCGACTTCTCCCAACGCACCATCCACAAGGAACTCTTCGACCCCGAAAGCGCCGTCGTCCGCTCCGAACAACGCTCCGAGGAAACCACCCAAGGCCAAGCCAATACGGAAGCCGGCGTGCCGGAAGCCAACTTCCGCGGCGACGGCATCGCCGGCGCCACATCCACCCAGCAAGCCACACGCGAGACACGCACCACCAACTTCGAGATCAACAAGGAAGAACAATCCATCGTCGCGCCTCTGGGCGAGTTGCAACGCCTCTCCGTGGCGGTTATCGTGGACGGGACGTACGAAAAGAATCCCGACACCGGGGAGTGGATATTCACCCCCATGCCGGAGGAAAAAGTCGAACGCATCCGCGAGCTCGTGCAGAACGCCGTGGGCTTCGAGTCCGCGCGGGGCGACGCCGTGGAAGTCTCCTCCATCTCCTTCGGGGAGCCGGACGTCCTGGTCAAGCCCACCTTGCTGGAAATGCTGATGGACAACTTCAGCAGCGTCTACCGCATCACCCTGCTCTTCATCGGGATGATCATCTTCCTCCTGGTGGTGGCCAAGCCCATCATCACCGCCTTGGTCCGGCCCCGGGTGGAAACGGAAATGGTGGAAGGCCTGGAAGGCTTGCCCGAAGGCGAAGAGCGCCTCGCCCTCTCCGAAGGCGAAACAGAAGACCAGGAACTGCTGGACGCCATGCGCAAGATCGAGGACATCAAAGCCCACGCGCTCCAGATGAGCGAACAGAACCTCGACCAAGCTGTCGCCATCCTGCGCACCTGGATGAAGAACCCGGAGACTGCCCGTGCCTGACCAATTCACCGGCCCGCAGAAGACCGCCGTGCTCATGCTCGCCATGGGCGACAAGTTCACCTCGGAGATGTTCAAACGCATGGACCGCTCCGAAATCGCGGAAGTCTCCCGCGCCATGGTGGAACTGGAGACAGTGCCCAAGGAAACCGTGGAGGAAGTGGTGCGGGACTACCACCGCGCCCTCGTCACCGGGCAAGACCTCATCCAGGGCGGCGAGGAAGCCGTCAAGCGGCTGCTCTCCAAGAACCTGGACGGCGACACCGCCAAGTACATCATGGACGCGCTGAACCTGGACCACGGCCCCGCGCCCTTCCGCGAGCTGGAAAACGTCAGCCCCCGCATCCTCGCGCAGATATTGCGCAACGAACACCCGCAGACCCTGGCGCTCATCCTCGGCCACCTCCACTCGGACCAAGCCGCCGAGCTCATCCAGAACCTCCCCGCCGGCGTACGGCCGGAAATCCTCATGCGGCTCGCCAAGCTGGAAGCCGTGCCTGAAGACACCCTCATGGAAGTGGACAAGGTGCTCCAGTCCCAGCTCATCGCCATGGGCGGCAAGGAAGGCAAGAAAGTGGGCGGCGTCCCCGCCGTGGCGGAAATCCTCAACGCTGTGGACCGCGCCACCGAGGAGGAAGTGCTCTCCGAAATCGAGGAGGAGTCCGCGCAGATGGCCGAGGAGATCCGCAACCTCATGTTCGTGTTCGACGACATCAAGAGCCTGGACGACCGCCACATCCGCGAACTGCTCAAGGAGATCTCCAACGAAGACCTCACCCTCGCCCTCAAAGGCGCTTCGGAGGACCTGCAGGAGAAATTCTTCGGCAACCTCTCCGAACGCGCCGCCGCCATGATCCGCGAAGACCTGGAGATCATGGGCCCTGTGCGTCTTTCCGACGTGGAGTCCGCACAACAGAACGTGGTCAAGACCGTGCGCCGCCTCGAAGTCGAGAACCGCATCCAGATCGCGCGCGGGGGCGGCGATGAGTTCGTCTGATCCGCGCGATACCCAGCGCACGCCCAGCGGCCGCCCCGTGCAGGTCATCATGGGCGCCGAGGTGCGCACCCTCGCCGGCGCCCCGGCCCGTCGCGAGACCCCGGCGTCCCCCGCATGGGACCCCGCCGAAGAAGCGGACTACCTCGCCCGCGTCAAGGCCCGCGCTGCGGACAAAGCCCGGGAAATGCTCGCGCAAGCGCGTGCGGACGCCACCCGGCTGCATGACGAAGCGCGGCAGCAGGGCTACGAGGCAGGTCTCGCGCAAGCGCAGCAGGAGCTTTCCCACGCGCACGCCGAGATGGCGCACTCCCTGGCGCAGACCCTTGCTTCCATCTGCGAAGGCTCCCTTGCCGTGTGGCAGGTCTACCGACAGGATCTCATCCTCCTCACCCGCTTCGCCGTGGAGAAGATCCTCGGGGTGGAGCTTGGCGAAAACCGCCGACAAGTCCTCGAATCACTCCTTGATGAAGCCGCCGCCAGGCTGGAAGCCGCCCAGGGCCTCACCTTGCGCGTCTCCACCGAAGACCGTGAGACCATGGAGCAGATTCTTCAGTCCTTCACGGAGCATTACCCCAAGCTGCAGCAGTGGTCCGTCAAGACGGACGCCGCCATGGCCCCCGGCGGCGTGGTGGTGGAGAGCGACGCCGGCCTGGTCGACAATTCTCTGGAAAGCCGCATGGCCCTGGTGGAGGAGGTCTTGAACCAGCTCTCCCTGCCCGAGACGGATCTGGAAGCCCAGACCCGCGAGGACGCCGCCCGCCACGCCGCCGCCGCCTCGTCCATCGAAGCGGAACTCGCTCAGCAGCAGGCCCCACAGCAGGACCCCGCCGCTGCCGCCGCTGCCGAGGAGCCCACCCCATGACTGCTCCCGCGCGCCTCCTCCACAAACTTGCGCAGACACAACCTTGCGCCGCTTATGGCAAAGTCTGCAAGGTCGTGGGCATGATCGCTGAAGGCTGCGGCGTGAAGACCCCTCTGGGCGCCGTCTGCACCCTCCTCCCCGAGGCCCACAACGGCGCCGCCACAGAGATCAAAGCCGAGGTGGTGGGATTCCGCGACAACGCCGTGCTCTTCATGCCTTACGGCGACATGCGCGGCGTACAGCCCGGCTCCCTCATCCGCACGGACGGCCTCGCTCCGCTCATGCCGTGCGGTCACGATTTCCTGGGCCGCGCCGTGGACGCGTTCGGCGTCCCCCTCGATCAACAGAGCCAGCAAGACGCCCCCCCCGAGGCCGAAGCCGAGTACCCCCTTTTCGCGGAGCCGCCCAACCCCCTGGCGAGACCGCGCATCCAGGAGCCCCTGGACGTGGGCGTACGCGCCATCAACGGGTTGTTGACGTTGGGGAAAGGCCAGCGCGTGGGGATCATGGCGGGGTCGGGCGTCGGAAAATCGACGCTCATGGGCATGATGGCCCGCTACACCAAAGCGGACGTCAACGTCATCGCGCTGGTGGGCGAGCGCGGTCGCGAAGTTGTCGAATTCATGGAGAAAGACCTCGGTCCCGAGGGCATGGCCCGCAGCGTGCTCGTGGTCGCCACGTCGGACCAGTCACCCCTCGTGCGCATGCGCGCCGCCTACGCCGCCACCAGCATGGCCGAGTTCTTCCGCGATCAAGGCAAGGACGTCCTGCTGATGATGGACTCCGTCACACGTTTCGCCATGGCGGCGCGGGAAATCGGCCTCGCCGTGGGCGAACCCCCCACCTCCCGCGGCTACACGCCCTCCGTCTTCTCCCATCTGCCCAAACTGCTGGAACGCGCCGGCCGCAGCGACAAGGGGACAATCACCGGCGTCTACACCGTCCTGGTGGATGGCGACGACTTCAACGAACCTGTGGCGGACGCCGTGCGCTCCATCCTGGACGGCCACATCGTGCTGACCCGCGAGCTCGCCGACCAAGGGCACTTCCCGGCCATCGACGTGCTCAAGTCCATCAGCCGGCTGCGCGGCGACGTGGCTCCGGCCAAGGCCATCCAGGCCGGCCGCGACGCGTTGCGTCATCTCGCCACCTTCAAGCGCGTGGAGGACATGGTGAACATCGGCGCCTACTCCCAGGGCTCCAACCCGGAGATCGACGCCGCGCTTCAGCTCGTGGGACCCATCAACAACTATCTGACCCAGCCCGTTGCGGAGTTGTCGGACCTCGCCCAGAGCTTCACGACCCTCGGCCAACTCGTCGGCGCGGAGCCCGACGCCACTCCCCAGGAGACGCCGCACACGGCGCAGCCCCCACATCCCCCCAACGGCCCCAACAACGCCGCCGCCCAAAAGCCGCCCAAGCCCGTGGTCAAACCCAAGACCAAGAAGCAAGCCCCCGCGCGGCGGCCCGCCTCCTGACACGAGCGTCCTCACGACGCGTACGCGCCTTTCCCGGCGCGCGTGCGGCGGCCTCCCTTCCAAGGCCACGCGCTTTTCCGCCACCGCAGACAGCGCGGACGCCGTCCCCGCCGACGCGGCTTCCGCCCGGCCGTGGCGTCCCCTTCCCGCGCAAAGACTCTCGTGCGCAAGACGCGCCAGCATGGGGTGAAGTGCGGGGGGCCTCCAGGGGAAATCTCCGGATCCACATCTGTCGGCAGACTCGATACAGGACGACACGCCCCGTGGCGAAGCCGACGTCACCTGTCCCACACGCCGCCCCGCAAGGTTGACGCCCTATTCGAGGAAGGATTTGCCAAGGAGAAAAGCGCGGTCGTAGTCCAGACGGGAGCGCACGGCGCAGCAGAGCTCGTAGCAGGCGTCCCTTTTGTGGTCGACGTCCTCCAGGATGGCGTCGCGGTGCGCGCGCATGCGTTTGCGGATGAAGGGGACGTCAAAGCCGTCCACCACCAGATCCAGGCCTTCGGCGAAGAACCCTGCAGTGACGAACTCCTGAAACTCCGCGAGGCTCCGCTTGCCGGCCTTGCGCGCCCACAGCACATAGAAGAGCAGCACGACCACCAGCTGTTCATCCCGCAGACGATATTCCACATTGAAATAATTGGCCTTTCCGCCTGGATTCTGCTCCGCGGCGCTCGCCAGCTCCTGCACCAGCCGGAAGGCGCGTTCGTCCGTGATGGGCGGCGTGGCGTACTTGGCGGCCATCTTCACCATGGTTTTGCGGGGGTGTTCGCCGGAGGCGATGTCCAGCAACGCCAAGCGCATCAGGTCCAGCCGTCGGCGCAGCTGCCGTTGCAAGGTGCGGCGCTTGGCCGCAGCGGCGCGTTCCAGCCAGGCGTCGTCCAGGTCCTCGAAAGCGATTTCCAACAGATACCGGATGAAGGGTTCCGTGGTGTACTGCGCTTCGTCCGTCGTCACCTTGGCCATGCGGCGGGTGTTGCCCAACAGTTTGCGCAGGGAAAGCCAATACGCCACCACGCCTTCCATGGGGATGGTCACCAAGTCGAAGTCCTTCACGACCGGCGCGGGAAGTTGCTGCTGTTCCGCCATCGCCTTCGAAATACAGAAAAACGCCAGCGCCGGCAAGCGGGGAGACGAGCGATTGTCCAGGCGTGTCGAGGACATGGACAACCGCCCCGGACGGCAGCCCGGACCATTGGCCGGACGATGGCGTTGCCGGGACCGGAGCCGCCCCCGCCTTTTACGCCAAGCCGGACGAAATGCGCGGCCTACATGCGACGGTTGCGGATGTAATTCGTCAGATGCCGCCGGACAAGAGCGTTCCCACAGAAGGTCCCCCGGGCGATGGCTTCCCGTCGCGCGGGCAAGGCGTCCTCGAAAGCAGGCAGATTCAGCTCGGCGATGCGACGCATGGACCAACGCACGCCATAGCCCAGCTGCTCCAGATAGAAGGCGTTCATGGCCTGCTCCCACTCGTCTCGCACGGGCAAGGCGATGACCGGCTTGCCGTGGTGCAGCGCCTCCGAGATGAGCTGATGCCCGCCCCCGCAGATGACGTACGCCGCGCTCGCCAGATCGTCCAGCAAGCCTTCCTCCGAAAAGGCGTGGAAGGTCACGTTGCCTTCGCGGCCTTCACGGTTATGCCCGTAGACGCGGAATTCGCGGTCATGACGACGCAAGAAAGGCACGAGTTCCGGGCAGGACGAGCAGCTCTGGTAGACGAGCACGTGCTCGCCCGCCGTGGCCTGCCGCGCCAGCACGGCCTCCCGCAGCAGGGGGGGAACCAGCGTGGCCGGCGCGCCGCGCTTCACCGGAGGATGGAAGAAGCTCGTGACGAGGTAGTGGTCCGCATCCGTGAAGAAAAGGCGAATGGAGAGTGATTGGAGGAACGTCCCCAGCCTGTCCCCTCGGGGGAGGCGGTGTTCGCAGCAGGTCATGACGTGCTGATGATCCAGCGAGAGGCGCGGCAGCCCCAGCCGACGGCAGGCCACTGGCGTGAAGTGCTCATAGTCGTAGAGGCCGACGTCGGGCGCGAAGGCTTCGATGGCGCGGCAGAGGTCGTCGAGCTGCGTTTCCCGACCAGTCATGAAGAGCTTCACGCCGTGAGCGATGGTGGCGAACTGGTTGGTCTGGTAATTGTCGAAAAACGTGGTGAGGTTGGCGCAGGAGTAGACGCGCAGCCCCTCGGCGCGCAGCAGCCGTTCCGCTTCGTGGCTGGAGACGAAGAGGAATTCGTGCTCCGGAAAGGCGCGGGCCACGTGCAGCGCGCGCATGGCGTGGCCCCGGTTCACCCCTTGAACGCCATAGACGACTCTGGCCACGAGCGGTTCTCCTTCCTTTGCTAGGCGACGTCACGTCCCTTGCAGGCCGGACGTCACACCCTCACGGTGGGGTTGTGGGCGCGCAGCCACAGCTGCAGCGTCAGCATGGTCCACAACGCCTTGCGGTGATCCGCCTCGCCGCGCATGTGGGTATCCACCATGCGCCGCACGGCCGATGGCGCGAAGAGTCCCTGCTCCTTCAGCCGGCGCGTGCAGGTCAGTTCCTCCACCATGGGCCGCAGCGCCCCTCGCAGCCACCCCGCCACGGGGATAAGGAACCCCCGTTTGGGCCGATGGAGCACTTCCGGCGGCAGCCACGGCGCCACGGCTTTCTTCAGCAGATATTTGCGCGTGTTCCCCCGCAACCGCAAGGACATGGGCAACCGACAGACGAACTCCGCCAGGGCGCGGTCCAGAAATGGCGCGCGCATCTCCAGGGAATGGGCCATGGAGCAGCGGTCCACCTTCACCAGGATGTAGTCCAGCATGTACTGCCGCGCCAGCACGTAGGCCACCCGCGCCAAGTCGTCCTCTGCGTCATGGTGCTCGAAGAGCGCTCGTGTGGCGCCGAAGAGGCCTTCCAGGCTCAGGTCCAGTCCGGTCGGATCCGCCCAGAGGGTTTGCTGATCTTCCGGCGCGAAGGCCGTGAGCCACCGCTGCGTGCGATACGGCGTGGGCGCGCGCAGTCCCGCCAGGAACATGCCCGCAGCGAAACGCAGGTTCACGTAGCCGGAGGAAGCAGGCAGCCGCCGCGCGAGCGTCTCCCACGGCAGCCGCATGATTCCGGGAATCTTCAGGAGGCGTTGCGCGTGGCGGAACCCCGTGAAGTACTCGTAGCCGGCGAAGAGTTCGTCCGGACCGTCGCCGCCCAGGGCCACGGTCACCTCGCGGCGGGTCACCTCGGCGAGCAGGGAAGTGGGAACCACCGAGGGGTCCGCCAAGGGCTCGTCGAAACGCGCCATGAGCGTCGGCAAGAGCATGCCGCACTGTTGCGCCGAAAGCACGTGTTCGTAATGGTCCGTGGCCAGACGCCGCGCCACGGCCCGCGCGTATCGGGATTCATCGTAGCTGTCTTCCGCGAAGGCGATGGAGAACGTGCGGACGTGGTCGCAGCGGCGGGCCATGGCCGCGGCCACGGCCGAGGAGTCCACGCCGCCGCTCAGGCAGACGCCCAAAGGCACGTCGCTCACCAGCCGACGCTCCACCGCCCGGAGCAGCAGCCGACGCAGCTCCTCGCACAGGGAGTCCTCCTCCGCGGCGCTGTAGACGCGTTCCGGCGCCGGCGCAGGCATGTCCCAATACCGATGGATCGTCACCGCGCCGTCTTCCAGGAGGAGAAAATGCGAGGGCTCCAGCTTGCGCGCCTGCTCGTAGACGCACTCCGGCGTGGGCGCGTATTCGTACGCCAGAAACCGCGCCAACGTCTGCCGGGCGACGGTAAGCGACAGCCCCGCCAGCGGCGCGAGCTGCGCCAAGGCCGTGGCTTCCGAAGCAAAGGCGAAGACGCCGCGCTGCAGCGTGTAGAAGAAAGGCTTCTTGCCGAACCGGTCGCGGGCGGCGAAGAGGCGCCGGCGCTCCCTGTCCCAGATGGCGAAGGCGAACATGCCCTCGAAGCAGTCCAGACACGCTTCCCCCCAGCGCAGGTAAGCGTTCAGCAGCACCTCCGTGTCCGAGCGGGTGTGGAAGACGCAGCCCAGGGACAACAACGTCTCGCGCAGCTCACGGTAGTTGTAGAGCTCGCCGTTGTATGTGATGACGAGACGTCCCGTGGCGTCCGTCATGGGCTGGGCGCCGCCTTCCAGATCGATGATGGAGAGCCGGCGGTGCGCCAACGCCGCGCCTTCCTCCACCCAGAAACCGGCGCCGTCGGGGCCGCGGTGGGCCAGACAGTGCGCCATGGCTTCCAGACGGCGGCGCGCTTCCTCCGGCGTGACAGCCTGCGCGCTGACGAACCCCGCCACGCCGCACATGTCAGCGACGCTCCGGATCGAAAAGAAAAGTGCCGTGATGATGGAAGACCATGGGGGTACCGCCTCGGGACGCGCGTTCTCGCCCGCGCACACTTCCCATAGCGGAAGGGGCCGCCATGTTCAAGCCGTGTTCGAAGCGATTCATGCCACATCCGAACAGCTTCATACCATCTACGTATAGATTCATCTATATGCAGCCTGCTCCACGCTGCTGCATTTCATGACGCCTCGCGCTCGGAGCGTTCACCCACCGAGTCGGGGGACGCGTCAGTCGCACCGTCCGGCGTATCATCAGGCGAAGCGGAGCACGCTGGCGCCGCCTCGGTCACGCCGCCTTGGCTCAGGAAGACCCCCGCCAGCACCAACGCGCCGGCCGCGAGCTGCATGGTGTTCAATCGCTCGTCCAACAGCAGCCACCCCCACGCCACCGTGAACACCGGAATGAGGTTGATGAAGGCCGTGGCTTTGCTCGCCGGCAGCCGGCTCATGCCGTAGTTGTAGAGCCCGTATGCGCCGATGGTGACGAAGGAGCCCAGAAAAAGCACCGCCGCCAGGGCCGTGGGGTTCCAGAGTCGCTCGGGCCAGACCCCCGGCAGGAAAAGCCCCGGCAAGTAGAACAACGCGCCCACCAGCGCCTGCGACGCCGTGAGCAGCCAAGGCGAATACCGCGACGAAAGCCGCTTCAGCAAGACCATGTACCCCGTGGCGCAGACCATGGCGCAAAACTCCAGGAAGTTGCCCAACGCCGGGTTGGGCGACGCCGCCGTGGACTCCCCCGCCGCCGTGAGCCACACCACGCCGACGAGCGCCATGGCGAACCCGATCCACACCCGGGCCGCGCACCTCTCCCGCAGCGTCCAGAACGCCGTGGCCGCGACCATGAGCGGCAGGATGGCCGTGACCATCCCCGCCTGCGACGCCGAGGTGAAGCGCAAGGCGTTGGCCTCGAAGAGGTAGTAGAGACACGGCTCGCACAACGCCATCAACAGGATGAGGCCGATATCGCGCCTGGGGACGCCCCGCGGGATGAGTCGACGCGCCACCAAGGCGAAGAGCGCTGCGCCCACGGCCATGCGACCGAACACCACGAACACGGGACCGTACGCCTGCACGGCCACTTTCATGGCCACGAAGGAACTGGACCAGAGCAGCATGGCCGTCACCAGACCCAGCACGGGGGCCCACGCCTGCAAAGCCGTGGTCGGCGGAGGAGGCGGCAGGGAGGATGGTCCTTGTGGCGAGGCTGCGGCGGACATGACGACACCTTGGAGTTCGACTGAAATTGCTGGGGAATGCTGGAGGACGCACGGAGCAACAGAAGGTCGGCGGGGCACTGTACGCCCCGGACGAGGTCCTGTCCACGCCCTCGGTCCGCTGTCGAAACAGATGAAGGATTGGACATTTCTTCATGACGCCTTTACGAAAGCCGCGACGTCTGCCATTGTGACATACTGTGACGGATTTCCCGCGTCAGTCGCCCGAGACGCTTACCGGCTGCTTCCACCACCATGAACCGCGACGACGCCCAGACGCGTTGCAGGCGTCCCCGAAACGACGCCCGCCGCAAGGAGCGAGGATGGCCACTGTGCGACAAAGCCTCCGCAAACGGCTCACCTTCTACTTCATCACCTTGGCTGTCGCGCCCCTGTTGATCGTGGGAGCCGTGGCGCTCGGGCTCATCTTCACCGTCCAGAAACACCAGGCCGTCTCCCTGCAGCAGGAAGTGGCCGCCCAGACCGCGGCGCGGTGCCAGGAGCGTTTCGAACAGCTGGAGCGCAGCCTGGACCTCACGGCGACCATGGCGGACTCCATGCGCCGTCTCGGGACGAGTCCCGATGCAGCCTTGCAAGACAGCCCCGACCTCGCGCAGGCCCGCGCCGACCTCGCCGCGTTGATGGCCATCCAGAACGACGCCTTCGCCTGGCTTCTGGTGCTGCAAGCTGGCGGCGACCCCGTGCTGACCCTGGCGCGCGCCCCCAGAACCGATCCCGCGCCGCCCCCGAACGTGCTGGAGACGGCCCTGGCGCGTCGCGTGGAAGCCGGCTCCGGCCCCGTGACGCACGCTTCCAACGGGGAAAGCTACTTCATCCTGCGCCACCCCCTCGCCATCGCTCCCGAAGCGGACGCCTCCCCGGTGGACGTGACAGGCGCGGGTCTGGTGGCCATCTGCCCCTTCAAGACCCTTGGCGCGGCCCTCGGCTCCGCCTTGAAGAACGACGCCGCCTCCCTCTGCATCGTGGACGCCGAAGGCCGCATCGTCGCAGCGCCGCCCCACAGCGACGTCCAGCAGGAGACCCTCCGGGACTGGCCCCTGCAGGACGGCGTGACCCGGGGCGTGGCCGGAAACCTGGTGGTGACAGCCAGCGCGCCCTTCACCATGGGGGGGGCCGTGCTTACCGTGGTGGCGCAACGCTCCCTGTGGAGCGCGCTTGGTCTCTCGACATACATCCTCGCCGCCGTGGCGCTCAGCGTGGTCATCGCCCTGGCCTCCGCCGCGAGCATGGCGTACATCGCCAACCGTCGTGTCATCGCGCCCATCACCAAGCTCGCGCACACGGCCCGCGCCGTGCAGGGTGGGGACATCTCCCGCCGCGCGGAAGTGGAGCGGCCGGACGAAATAGGCGCTTTGGCGGAAGCCTTCAACCAGATGACCGCCCGCTTGGTGGAGTCCATGGGCGGCTTGCGCGCCAAGATCAACGACCTCACTGCTGCGCAGGAACGCCAGCAACAGAGTGAAGCGCAGTACCGCACCTTGTTCGAACAAGCCTCCGAAGGGATCCTCGTCACGGACGCGCGGGGCGTCATCCTGGACGCCAACACCCAGGCCCTGCGCCACCTGGGCTACCACAAGCAGAGTCCCACGGAAGCCGCCGGCGTGCTGGATCACGACACCCCCGTGGGCCGCAATCTCGATGAATTCATCCATCCGGGGGATCTGCAAGGCGCAAGCCTCGCAGACTTGCTGGAAGCCGTGCTGGACGGCGTGACTCTGCGCCGGGAATTCACCCTCACCCGCAAGAACGGCTTCGACTTCACGGCGGACACCGGCGCCGTGGCCGTACTGGGCGACCGCGTGCGCTTCATGTTCCGGGACATCACCTCCCGCAAACACATGGAGGAAGAACTGCGCGCCGCCAAACAGCAAGCAGAACACGCCAACCGCGCCAAGAGCCAGTTCCTCGCCAACATGAGCCACGAGATCCGCACCCCCCTCTCCTGCGTCATCGGCATGTCCGAGATGACCCTGGAGACGGAGCTGGACGAGGAACAACGCGAGAACATGGAGATGATCCTCGACTCGGCTGAAGCCCTGCTCGACATCATCAACGATATCCTGGATTACACCAAGATCGAGTCCAAAGGCCTCACCTTGAGCTACTCGGAGTTCTCGGTGCGCCGCCTGGCCGCCAAGACCATGCGCAGCTTTTCCACCCAAGCCGCGCGGCGGGGCACAGCCTTGCGCCACGAAGTGGACGAAAACGTCCCCGATGTGGTGACAGGCGACTCCGGCCGCCTCGCGCAGGTGCTGCGCAACCTCGTCTCCAACGCCATCAAGTTCACGCCGGAGGGGGAAGTGGCGCTCCATGTGGGCATGGAGAAGGCCATGGAAGCGCTCGTGGTGCTGCGCTTCACCGTGACAGACACGGGGATAGGCTTGCCCGAGGACCAGATCGAGTCCATCTTCGAAAGCTTCTCCCAAGTGGACAGCTCCTACTCCAAGAAACACGGCGGCGCCGGCCTGGGCCTCGCCATTTCCAAGAGCCTCGTCACCATGATGGACGGCGAGATCCACGCGGAAAACTGCCCGGAACGCGGCGCGCGCTTCACGTTCACCGCCAGCTTCACACTGGCTCAACGCGAGGAACCCGTCAGCGACGTCGTCGCCAAGGAAATCGCCACCAAGGAGCCTTCCATGCGGCTGCTGCTGGCGGAGGACAACAAGGTGAACCAGCTCTTCATCGCCAACTTTCTGGAGAAACGCGGCCACACCGTACAGACCGCGGAGAACGGCGCGCAAGCCCTGGAGACGCTGGCGGCGCAGCCGCCGGATCAACCCATCGACGCCGTGCTCATGGACATCCAGATGCCCGAGATGGACGGCTTGGAGGCCACCCGTCGCATCCGTGCCGGGCTGGTGGCGCAGGTGGATGCGCGTGTGCCCATCATCGCCTTGACAGCGTACGCCATGAAAGGCGATCAGGAAAAATTCCGGCAGGCCGGCATGGACGACTACGTCTCCAAACCCATCGACCGGGACCAGCTCGCTGAAGCGCTCTTCCGAGCCGCCGCCAGCCGACGCACTCAAAAAAGCTTTGACGCTTGATTCGAGGTGATTCGCTTGACCGACCATTACGACGTCATCATCGTTGGCGCCGGCCCCGCCGGCCTCTTCGCCGCGTACGCTCTTTCCCAGGCGACCCTCCCGGAGGGCCGCCATCTCAAGGTCCTGCTGCTGGACAAGGGCCGCGACATCCCCAGCCGCAAGTGCCCCATCAAAGAGGACATGGCCTGCAAGAAGTGCAACCCGTGCCACATCCTCGCCGGGGTGGGCGGCGCCGGCCTCTACTCCGACGGCAAGCTCAACTACATCCCCAAGCTGGGCAAGACGGACCTCACGCAGTTCATGTCTCTGGCCGACGCAGAAGCACTCATCCGCAAGACGGAGGCCATCTTCAACGAATTCGGCATGGACGGCCCCGTCTATCCCACGGACGCCCACGCCGCCGAGGAACTGCGCAAGAAAGCCAAGATCCACGGCATCGACCTGCTGCTCATCCGGCAAAAACACCTCGGCAGCGACAAGCTGCCCTGCTACATCCAGGAGATGACGGAAGCCATGCGCGCGCGCGGGCTGGAGATCATCACCTCGGCCGAAGCCCTGGACGTCATCGTGGAGGAGGGCCGGGTGCACGGCGTGCTGACCAAGAAAGGCGCCTTCCATGCGGACAATGTCATCCTCGCGCCGGGACGCGTGGGCGCGGACTGGGTGGCGGAAGTGGCCGGCCGCAACGGGGTGAAACTCTCCCAGCGGGGCATCGAAATAGGCGTGCGCGTGGAGGTCCACAAGGACATCCTCCAAGACGTCACAGACGTCATCTACGACCCCACGTTCTTCATCCAGACCGGCAAGTACGACGACCAGACCCGCACCTTCTGCACCAACAAGGAAGGGTTCGTCTCCCTGGAAAACTACCAGGACTTCGTCTGCGTGAACGGCCACGCGTACATGGACCGCAAGTCCATGAACTCCAACTTCGCTTTCCTCTCCAAGGTGGTGCTCACGGAGCCCGTCTCGGACAACCAGGCGTACGGCGAAGCCATCGGTCGGCTGGCCACGCTCATCGGCGGGGGGCGGCCCATCCTCCAGCGCTTCGGGGATTTGAAACGGGGCCGCCGCTCCACCTGGAGCCGCATCGGCAAGGGCTCGCTGGAGCCCACGCTGAAGAACGTGGTCTGTGGGGACATCGCCATGTTCCTGCCCCATCGCATCCTCACCAACATCATGGAGGGTCTGGAGAAGCTTGACCTCGTCGCCCCCGGCGTGGCCAACGACGAGACCCTGCTTTATGCGCCGGAAATCAAGTTCTTCGCCACACAGGTGGAGACCGATTCCAACCTCATGACCACCGTCCCCGGTCTCTATGTGGCCGGAGACGGGCCCGGCGTGGCCGGCAACATCGTCTCCGCCGCCGCCACAGGACTCATCCCTGCCGGACGCATTCTGGAGACCCTGGGCGCCGTGAACCGGGACGCCGCGTCGCCACGGGAATCCGAACCCGCGTAACCGCCTGCTGCAAAAGACTTTCCACGCCTCCTCCGCCGCCGTGTCGGAGGGGGCGTTTTCGCGTTTCATCGACGCGCCAGCTCGGCTCCCTCTCGACCGGCTGATCTGTCGAGCGGCTTGCATTCCTCCCCGAGGCGTGGCGACTTCCGGGCATTTTCCGCAACTCCCCTTGTGCTCGAAGCGGCGTCCTCTAGAGTGAACGCCGAGCTCCCGCGCCTCGCCATGCGCCGTCCCGAGCAGACAACCCGGCGCCGAGCGTCCGGCGCGATTCCTGCGCGGGAGATGAACCCCAACCACTGGAGGATTCCCATGTCCGTCAAGACACGATCCGGGCTTCGCCAACGCATCGTCACCGTGCTCTTCGCCGCCGCGGCCTTGCTCCTCTTCGCCGCCACGGCGCACGCCGCCGAGGGGCAAGCCATGGACACCACCCAGTTCCGTGAGGAATGCCGTTTCGCCGGCGACGCCACGGGGGTCGCCACCTCGGAGTGCGACCTCTCCTACCAAGAGCAGATCTGCGACAAGTTCGCCGACGCCCTGGAGCAGAAAATGGCGAGCATGGACGAGTGCCTCGCTGCGTGCGAGCAGGTCAAGACAGACGAGATGATCGGCTCCATGCTCAACTGCAGCAACTTCGCCGACCAGGCCAACGTCCTCTGCGAGCGGGTCTGTCGCGGGCATTTCAAATAACGGAGTCGCCGCTTGCCAATCCTCCGCGATGGGGTATGATGGACCATGACCGTCGGCGCCGCCCCGCTGACGAAACGTGGTGTCATGGCTCGCCATGACCCCATCGTGGCCTCTCATGACCCAATCGTGGAGGATTTCATGCAGACACGCACCCCGCAATTTTCGCAGTTCACGCAGTTCACGGGGTCCCTTGCGCGTCCGGGACGCCTCAAAGCAGTCTTGCCCGCCCGGATGGTCACAGCCCTGGCCTGCGCCCTGCTCGCCTGCGTCGTCTTCATGGCCGACGCCCGACCCGTGCAGGCTTTCCTCAATCCCACCATGGACATCTCGGACTTCCGCTTCCGCTGCCGCTTCGCCGACGACGACTCCCAGCGCAGCAGCTTCGGCGCCGCCGGCTGCGACTTCTCCTTCCAGGCTCGCGTCTGCGACCGCTACACCGAGGCGTTGAAACGGCCCTACCCCAACCGTACGGCGTGCATCGCGGCCTGCGACGAGGTGAAGAGCGAAGCATTCATCGGCGCGTCGGCGTTCGGATGCCGAGGCTTCCGCCGCCGCGCCAACACCATCTGCGAACAGTACTGCCGCATCAACTACGGCCAGTAGCGCTCAGCCCGGGTCGCCGCACCCGAAGGACGCCCCTCCAATGACTCGCGACGCCCACTCCCCGCCCGCTGCAACGCATACGCCGTCGTCCGCCACGCCAGACGTCTCGCCTGAAGAGCCCTCGCCCGAGGAAGCCTCGCAGGAAGAAGCCTCGCAGGACGACATCTCCCTGGAGGCGGCGCGAGGCGTCTTCCACGCCGTGGCGGCGAACATCGAGCGCGTGATGGTGGGCCAGAGCCGGGCCGTGCGCCTGACCTTGGCCGCCTTCGCCGCGGGCGGCCACACCCTGCTGGAGGACGCCCCCGGCGCCGGCAAGACCACCCTGGCCAAGTCACTGGCCGCGTCCTTCGAAGCGCGTTTCACCCGCGCGCAGTTCACGCCGGACCTCCTCCCCGCAGACATCCTCGGCGTCTCCATCTACAACCCGGCGGACCACTCCTTCCACTTCCACGAAGGCCCCGTCTTCACGAACATCCTGCTCGCGGACGAGATCAACCGGGCCTCCCCTCGCACGCAGTCCGCTTTGCTGGAGGCCATGGCCGAGCGACAGGTTTCCATAGAAGGGGAAAACCGCACCCTGCCGGCGCCCTTCCACGTCATCGCCACACAGAACCCCGCGGACCATCACGGCGCCTACCCCCTGCCCGAGTCCCAGCTGGACCGTTTCGCCGTGTGCTTCTCCCTGGGATACGTGGCCCCCGCGCAGGAGGTGGCGATGCTGCAAGCCCAGATGGTGCGGCATCCGCTGGAAACCCTCCAGCCCTGCGCAAGCCTCGCCGACGCCGTGACGCTCCAGGAAGGGACGCGACGCGTCCGGGTGAGCCCGGAGCTTGCGCGCTACATCGTGGACATCACCACCGCCACACGCCGCGCGCCGGGCGTGCGCCTGGGCGCGGGACCACGCGCCTCGCTCATGCTGATGCGCGTCAGCCAAGCCTTGGCGCTGGCGGACGGGTTCGATTTTCTCACGCCGGACGCCGTGCAGGAAGCCGCCCCCGTCACGCTGCCCCACCGCCTCTTCCTGGAGCAACAGGCGCAGTACGCCGGCGAGACCGCCTTGGCCATCATCACCCGCATCCTGGAAGAACTCGCGCCCCCCGTGTGAGGCGTGAAGGCCCCGCGCTGCGCCGTCCACCTCCTGACGTCATGAAGAGCCGTCCCCTGCAGACCCGCCTTCAGCTCACGCGGCTGCTGTTGCTGAAAGGGACGCGGTTCTTCAGACGCTTCACGCCGCTGGGCCGCTTCGCCCTGCTGGGCTACGCCGTCACGCTGCCCTTCGTCATCAGCACCCGCGCCACCTTGAACTACCAGCTTTTCGCGTGCTGTTGCATGCTGTTGCTCCTCGCGGTGGCGTGGGGGCAGGCGCGCGCCTTCCGCACCCACCAGGCTTTCGCCGTCAGCCGTCGGTTGCCGCGTCACGCCATGGTGGGCGACCCCGTCACCTTTCAGGTGACGCTGCAGAACCGCCGCGACAGCGTGGCGCGGTCCATGTCTTATATGGAGGATATCTCGTGGAGGCCGCCGCCGCCTCTGCCCGCCAGCGACATGGAGGTGCTGCGCTGGTGCTCCGCCGCGGCGGTGGAGACGAAAGGGGACGTCGCCGCGGTGGCGCCGCACGGGGAGACGTCGCTGACAGTCACGCTGACGCCCCGCGCACGAGGCGTTCTCGCTTTCCGCGGCGGCGTGGTGGGGCTGCAGGATCCCCTGGGCCTCTACCTGGGGACCACGTTTCTGGAAGTGGAAGACACCCTTCTTGTCTTGCCGCGCACCCACCCCTGCCCGGCCCTGCGCCTGCGCGCCGGCCGCCGCCGACAACCCGGGGACATCCCCCAGACGCTGGCCAGCGGCGATGCGCAGGAGTTCGCCGGCTTGCGGGAATACCAGCCCGGAGACTCCGTACGTCGCATCCACTGGCCCAGCCTGGCGCGTTTCCGCACACCGAAGGTCAAGGAATATCACGATGAATACGTGGCGCGGCTGGCGCTCGCGTTGGACACTTTCCCCCACGCGCACGGCGCGTTGCTGCCCCACGCCGTCTTCGAAGCCGCCGTCTCCGTGGCGGCCTCGCTGACACTGGCGGACCGGCCCGAAGACTCGCTGCTGGACCTGCTCTTCATTGCGGACGAAACGCGGCGGCTCACCGCGGGCCGCGGCCGCCTCGACGCGCAGGCGCTGTTGGAGGCCATGGCCGGCGCCGCTCCCTGTTTCGACAAGGACATCAGCACATTGCAGGAAGCCATCCTGAGCAACGCCCCGCACATGAGCGGGGTGGCGTGCGTGCTCCTCGGGTGGGACGAACCCCGCCGCCGCATGATGGCGGCCCTGCGCGCCGCCGGCTTGACCACGGACATCTACGTGGTCACGGATGAAACAATCGCCCGGGAGGACGGCCACGCCGCCATGGTGCGCCGCATCCGGCCAGCCGCCTTGGAGGAAGACCTGTGCGCGCCGTGACGCTCCCGCCTCTGAGCCTCGCGCTGGCGCTGGCGCTGTGGGGTTGGTCCACCGGACTGCTCATGGCGGCGCTGCCTCTGGCTCTGGCGCTGGAGGCCCGTCGGTTCACCACGTTCCAGCTGGAGCTGCGTGACCGCGACGTGGGCCTCGTCTTCGATCTCTGCCTGCTCCTGACGGCTGGGGCCGCCGTGCACCTCTTTCTTTCCCCGGACGACCCGCCTTTGGGGAAATCCTTGCTGCAGTGGAGCCCCCTGCTCTTCGCGCCGTTGGGACTGGCGCACGCCTACAGCCGTCGCCGACGGCTCCCCCTTGGCGCGTTGATCACCCTGCCGGGGTCACGTCCCTCACGTCCCGCGGGGGGGCCGCGCGTTGCGCTGCTCCCACTGTATGGCGGACTGTGTCTGGTGGCGGCGGCCGCCGCCAACCTCCATGCGCAGTGGTACTATCCGGCCATCGCTGTGGTGGTGGGTTTGACGCTGGCGGCGAACCGACCGGCCGGCTCCCGCACGTTCGTCTGGCTCTTGCTGACGGTCGTCGCTCTGGGCGGAGGTTTTTTGCTCCAACGCGGGATCGACGCCGCCCAGCAGTGGGCTCGCGACTGGGTCGCCAACGACCGTCGCGACTGGCCCTTCCACGCGTCCACGGGTATTGGCGAAATCGGCGAGATCAAATTCTCCCGCGAGATCGTGTTGCGCGTGCAGACGAGCGAGCCGCTCCTTCAGCCGCTCCTGTTGATGAACTCGGCCTACAATTTCTACAACAACGGCTCGTGGAGCGCCACGACCGTGGATTTCGACCCCGTCACGCCGCAGCCTCCCGACTCCCGGACATATCGCCTCGCGCCGACACAAGGCGATCTCCGAAAACCCGTGACCATCTACCAACGGCTGCGTTTCGGCGCCGGCATGCTGGCGCTGCCGCGCGCCGCCCCGATGGTGCGCGGCCTGGACGTCGAACGGCTGGAAACGACCGGCTTCGGCGCGGTGCGCGTGGCCGGCGGCCGCGCCTTCGAGTCCTACGAGACATGGATGGACGGCCAAGCGGCCAGGCTCGATCCACCCATCCACGTGGACCTCCTGACGACCCGCGATCAACACCGCTTCCTGGACGCCTACGCCGAGCGCCTGGGCCTTTTCGCGATGCCGCCGTCCCAAGCCGCCCTCACCTTGACGGAGCACTTCCGTACGACTTTCGGCTACTCCCTGCGACAGGTCCGCGCCGACGAGTCGATGGATCCCCTGGAAGCGTTCCTCACCGTGACCCGCTCGGGACATTGCGAATACTTCGCCACGGCGCTGGCGCTCCTGCTGCGACGGCTTGACGTGCCGACGCGCTACGTGCTCGGGTATGTGGTCGAGGAGCCCGCGCCGGGCAGCGAACTCCCGGAGAATCTGTACGTCGCGCGGGCGAGTCATTCGCACAGCTGGGTGGTGGCGTGGCTGGACGGAGCTTGGCGCACCCTGGACCCCACGCCCCAGCGGTGGTTGCTGGAGGACAGCGCGCCCCTTTCCGAATGGCAGTGGCTCCAGGACACACGAGCCCAACTGGCCTTCGCCTTCCAACGATGGCGCCTGGAGATGCGCGAGGCGGGCGTACGGCCTACGTTGCTGTTCATCGGCGTGGCGGCGGCGCTTTTTCTGGCGTATCGCATGTGGCGACGCGGCGGTTTCCGACGGCGTCGACGCGAAGTCGTGACGGCGCCCCGGGAAGCGCTCTTCGGGACGGATTCCCCCTTCTACGACGTCATGACGCGCTGGGCCGCGCTGTGGCCGCGCGCGCCTGGCGAACCCGTGCTGACATGGGCAAGCCGCGTCGGCGGCGCTCCCCTGACGCAGCTTGCGCAGCTGCACTACCAGTATCGATTCGACCCCCGCCGCAAGCGCGCAGAGGCGCTCGCCGCTCGGCTCCAGCAGGAAGCCGACGCCCTGCCGGCTGCGCCCCGCGTGCGGCAGGACGACCAACGCAGTCACAAGCGACCCTCGCAGGAACCGCCCTCCTCGGGGACGTCCCGAGAACAGGGGTGATCCCGAGAACAGGGGTGATCCCCCCGACCCTCACCACGATCGCCGCAGGCCCCGCAGATCCTCAGGCCCCCAGATCCGAGGATTCCCGGATCCCCAGATCCTCAGGCCCCGCAGCCCCGTAGCCCCGTAGCCCCGCAGTCGGCGCAGGTCGCACTCGGTCAGCGGCGCTCGAAGCGGTCACTGGCGGCCACAGCCAACCCCTTGCGCCCGCCATGAGAATGGTTATCATATGAGGCAAGACAAGAACACGCCCCAACGAGAAGGAGGGCAGTATGTACTTTGTCACAGCAGCCCGATACCCGCAGGAATCGTACGAAGGCAACGTCGCCGTCAAAAACAAAGTGGACGGCGTGAAACATCACTTGGAAGAACTCGCGTTGGACAACGGCTTCGATCCGGAGAAAAACGTCACCTTGCTCAACACCGATGGTGAAGTGCGAGTTGGCGTGAGCGAGGAATTCGACCTCTTCCTCCGCGAAGCACCCGGCGCATGGCGCTACTATTAAGAGTGGCCCCTTTCCATGAGTGAGTCGTCATCAATGATGCCAGTCCCGTCCTGGTCCACCGCCAGGGCGGGGACTTTTTTTCATGGCCCCAGGGGACCGGATCGAGCGACGCGCTCTCAACGCCCACACGCTGATGAAAGGCTGCCCGCGGGAACCGACGACTAGAACTTGTACCAAGGCTTGCGCGGGTTCGACCCCGTGGAATCGGCGCCTTCCTCGATGATCTCCGCGGTGACGACCGTGACGTCAGGCCGGGCGGGAGGAGCTGCTTTGCTCTTGCCGGCCTCGCGGGACGCCTCGCGGCCGCCGTCCATGATGAGCCGCCCCTCGAAGACCGCGCCTTCCTCCATGTCCAGCAAGGGGGTGGTGAGGTTGCCCACGAGCCGCGAGCCCTTCTGAAGCACCACCCGATGCTGCGCCACCACGTCCCCATGGATGGCCCCGCTGGTGACCAGCTGGCCGATGCGTATTTCTCCGGTGAACTCCGCCTTCTCGCCCAGAGCGAGGACCCCTTGAGACTCCACGGTCCCTTGGAAACGGCAATCCATGCGGACCATGCCCTCGAAACGCAACACGCCTTCGAATTCCGCGCCAACGCCCAGAAAAGCGTGGATATCTTCCCTGCCAGCCATACGTATGTCACCTCATGAAAGCGGCGGCGAGGGCGGCGAATGAGCCGCCGTCCGCGAGTGTGATCGCCGGGTGATGGGGGTGGACATCACTACCCCATGGCGGCGCCGTCGTCCAGCCCCGCCAGGAAGTTCGACGCGCGCAGCGCAACCGACGCTTGCGCGACGGGGGAAGATGCCCTACCATCCCTCTACCCCGGTTCCTCCCCAACATCGCGAGACGAGGCGCCCCATGACCAAACACAAAACCTCCGAATATTCCATCGAACGCGAGGGCGGCGCCCTGCTTTTCAAACTGCCGAGCGAGGTGACCCTGAAGCTGACGCCGGAGCTCAAGCGCGAAATGGTGAGCGCCCTGGAGAACGCGGAGCCCAAGCCCACAGAGGTGGCGGTGGACCTCTCCGAGACGTCCTTCATGGACTCCACGGGCATCAGCGCGCTGGTGGTGCTGCGCAAGCGGTGCAAGGAGATGGGGGTGGAGATGCGCCTCCTCAAGCCAAGCGAACAAGTCCGCAAGATTCTTGACCTTGTTCAGCTTACCTCGTTCTTTCAGGTGGAGTCCTGAAGCCAGCCGCGTCCCCAGTCTCCCGAGCCACGCTCGCACCGCGACAGACGTCCTCGCCCGAGGCGTCACCCCTGGCGCGACCCGCCCCATGCGCGCGCATTCCTCTGCCTGTTGATTCGAGCTGAAACGGATCAGCCCCGGCCTCAGCGGCTTGCGGACGGTGCGGCTGCGCCCCCGCGCCAGAGTACGGTTCCCACCACGGCGGCTTCCCCGGCCCGGAGCCGCAGCCCCGACGACGCTGAAAAAAGCAGTCCCCCGGAGAGATTTTCGAGCTCGAGGCCGCCCACGAGGGTCCAGCCCTGGAGTCCCCGCCAGAGCCGACGCAGCATCACGTCCCTGTCCGACGTCGCGAGCAGCACGAGTCCGCCATGACTGGGGTCGCGGCGGGCAAGGTCGGCCAGCAGCCAGTCCCCGGCAGCGACGGCGTCATCCTGCATGGCCGGGACGCGCAGCCAACGCAGACGGCCTGCCCCCTCGGCCGAAACGCCCAGCCGGCGCAAGGCGGCCTCTTCCAGGCGGGGCGGCGGGTCGTGCTGGAGGGCTGCAGTGGGGAGCGGGGCCAGATCATCGTCATCGGAACGCAAGGCCCAGCGAACGCAGGGGATCTCCGGCGGCGTTGTGTCGTCGAAAGTGGGCAGCCGGCGAGGGCCGTGTCCGAATTCGATCCAGAGTGGATTGATGGAAAGGGGCGGGCGCGCAAGTTTGAGAATCCAGGCGGCAGGGACGCCGCCGCGGTGTTTTGCATCGGAGACGGCGGCTTTGCCGACGCCGAGCTTGTCGGCGAGTTCCGTCTGACTGCGCGCGCCGAGGGCGTCCTGCATGCGCTGGAGGACATCGGCGGGGTCAGGCGCCGGGGGTGTCTCCAGGAGTCTGTGCTGCTGGTCGTCCCCTGGGAGCGGTGGATCAAGGGGGGCGCGCATGGCGTAGAGGGTGCGTTGCAACACGCAAGGCCGAGCCCACGGGGCCTCGCCAGGGCGCGCGTGGTCGTGGGGACTCTCCGGGCCTCCCGGCTGGCGTTCGGGCGGCTTCCTGCGGCGGAGGGGTGTCAGCGCCTGCTAGACGACAACGACGGAGTTGTCGGCGTTGGCGTAGGGGTTGAAGGCGTACTTTTCGGCGTCCCAGTCGTTTTCCCACCGTTCGCCGTCGATGAGAAAGCGGTACTGATATTCCTGTCCGACCGGGAGGTCGACAGTGAGGCTGAAGCCGCCGCCCTTGAGTTTGGTCATGGGCGTGGCGTCCTTGTCCCAGTCGTTGAAGTCGCCGACGAGGTGGACGGACGCTGCGTCCTTGACGACACTGTTGACGGCTTTGAAGGTGACTTTGCAGACAGGCTTGGTCTTGAGATACTTTTTCGTGACGGCCATGACGGGTTCCTCGCGGAGCAGGCTTGGGATGTCGCTTTGGTGGAGGAGGCGGCCACTCGCCCTGGCCAGCGGCGCCTGCAGTCTAGCATCACCTGGTGGCGTGGGGCGTCACAGCGCCACACGTTTCCGGCTTCCAATATACCACGCCTGGAGAAAATCGCAAGTCTTCAGGCCGTTCCGTACGCCGGCCGCGCCGAGTCTTCGCGGGGGCGTCGCACCGCCTGGGATTTTCCCGACTGCGACTCGACGCCTTCAGCATGCGTCGGTCAGCCGTTGGCGGCGTTGTCCTTGAAGAGCGCGTCCTTGAGGAACTCGCTCTGTTGGGCGTCGCCACGAAGCCCACAGAGGCCTTTGACTGCGGTGAGCAGATCGCGGGCGTTGATGGTGACGTCGAAGAGCCCGTTGTTGATGCGGCAGAGCTCGCCTTCACGCTTGATGAGATAGGCGCGACGCTCCTTGGCGGCGCCAGCGCCGCTGACCACGGAGTACGCTTGGCGGCCATCTGCGGTGGCGAAGAGCCGCTGCACCGTCAGCGCGCCGGTTTCATCGTCATAAAAGGAGTTCTCTGCATAGAGTCGTCCTTGGAAGACGATGCTTGCGCCCGCATCATTGACCAGGGAGATTTCCTCGAGCGGGCCGAGGTCCTGATCACGCGTCTCTTCCATGGCGAAACCCTCCTTGCCCTGCGGCCTCACGTGGGCAGTTTGAGTTGTTCCGGACCTTTGGCTTTGCCGTCTTTCTTGCTCGGCCGTTCAGGTCGCGGCGAATCGTCGAACAAAGCGCCGCCGCCTTTGGCGGTCCAGAACGCTTCGAGATCCGTCTTCGATATTCTGTACTCTTTGCCGATTTTCGCAGCGAAGAGTTGCTCTTTCTTGATGGCGCGACGCAACGTCTCCGGATGACAGTTCAGGAGTTCGGCGGCTTGGCCCAAGGTATACACGTTACGTTCTTCCATGCAATGCCAAGGCGCAGGCGCTGGTCATCTACTGATGCTGACTACAAACAACCACCCCATACTTCGACGCCCTTCTATCACCATCAATTTATGCCTGTCAACTAAAGTCGACAATAATCTACAAAGAACAACCAGAAATACACCGACATTCAACCAACTGCCCGGCAACACTCACTTTATCGAATCACACGTGCGTCATGCGCCGGCGCGTCGCTTGGATCCGACAACGCCCGGGAGCTGCTGCGCGGCTCGGGTTGTCACTCCTGGTCATGCAGCGTCTGCGCAGCGTCGAGCGCGTGGCGCTTGGGCCACACAACGCGGAAGATGGTCCCTTGCTCCAGGGAGGACTCGAAGCTCACCCGCCCCCGCAAGTATTTCTCGCCGAGCAGCTTGATGCTGTAGGCGCCAAGGCCTCGGCCTTCGCCTTTGGTGGTGAAGGAGCGCTGGAAGACTTGCAACTGCACTTCATAGGGCATGACAGAGCGGTTGTGCACCCAGAACGCCACTTCGCCTTGGGCGGGGTCGTAGTCGCAGCCGATGGTCACGCGGCCGCCGGCGTTTTCGGCTTCCAGAGCGTTCTTGACCATGTTGCCAAGCACTCGCCGCGCCAGGGACTGGTCTGTGACAAAGCTGACGGCGGCGCTCTGTTGCGCAAGCACGAGGGTGCGGTCTGCGGCGCTTTCGTGGCGCTTGTAGGTCATTTGGATGGATGCGAGGAGATCGCGGCTGTTGATGGGGGCGAACCGCGGGACGAGCTCGCCGGTTTCCGCGGCAAGGAGCACCTTCTGCGTTTCGATCTCGTCCACCAGCCCTTTGAAGATGTCGTGGGCGAGGTCCAGGTGTTCCCGGTTCTCGTCGGGCGCTTCTTCCACTATGAATTCCAGGAGGTTGCGCAACCCTCCCACGGTATTCATGATGTCATGGAAGAAGATGCGCTCCAGAGCGCGGCGGCGTTTTTCGTTGGAGATGTCCTGGATGGCGAAGACGACGAAGCGGTCTTCCCCGGCAGTGAAGGGGGTGGCGCAGACGCGGAAGTCGAACGCTTCCATGTCGCCGTCCAAGCTGCGCGTGATGCGGCACTCCTCCTCGCTGGGGGTGGCGACGAGGCCTTTGAGGATGGACCGAATTGCGCCGCATTCCGGGCACTTGCGGCCCATGCCGCAGCCAGCGTCGTGCTCTTCGGCGTTCTGGCACTGAAGAGCCTCCCCAGGCCGCATGCCGATGATCGAGTCCTCGCTTTCCAGCCCCATGAACGCGAGGAAACGCGCGTTGGCGTAGACGATCTGTCGGGTGTCGTTGAGCACGAGCACGTGGTTGATCATCGCGTCCAGCAGACTGCGCACCAAGGGGTCTTCGAAGGCGCGGGTCTGTCGACGCAGCGACTCGCTGCCCGCACGCAATTCCAGCGGCGGTGGTTCGAATTCCTTGTCCAGGATTTCATCGAGGGGTCTGAGGAGCGGTCGCGCGGTCATCAGGCTCACAAGGTCCGAGGGGGACATACCGTTTGGGCTGAATGAAAGGACTAACACTATAAGGGCTTGGGTTCCAGAGCAAGCGGAAATCGCATTCGCGTGGCGGTTCCTGGAGCCGGCGGCGCGCCTCGCTCGAACGAGTTTGCGCAATTTTGTACAACGTATTGCCACAAACATGGTATCTTTGTATGCTGCGGACGATTCGCCCCACGCGCCCCGAGACGACCCCCGGCAGACGCCGCCGGGCCGAGGACGGGACGCGAGCCCAAGGGTCCACCAGCATCTGCAAGGAGAATTCGAATGAAGGCCACCTGGGAAAAAGTCTTTGAGTACGCTTCGATGCCCGTTCACGGCACCTTGTCCCGCAAGCTGCGCAAAGAAGTGAAGATTCGCATCAACATGGGCGAAACCTACGAGGACGCCGTGCTCTTCCTCGGCGAAGAGTTCGTCCGCGTCGTGGTCACTCGCGAAGGCGAGACGCAAAACACCTACTACGACTGGAACAAGATCGACTCCGTGACGACGTTCAGCAAGTCCGGCTAGCGCCGGCGACCGGGCTGTCCAGCCGGGCCATGGCGGTTCGGTTGGCGCGTCTGGCGAGGTGCACGAAAAAACGGCCCGTCCCCGCAACGCCGGAGACGGGCCGTCTTGCATTTCAGCAGACGATGGGCGCAATGTGATTTGGGGGGCCGGCTCCTTGCCCCGGCCTATAGGACGCCGCCAGACACGCCGTGAGGTAGACTTGCGCGCGCTTCACCGCGTCCTCCACACTGAGGCCGCGACCCAGAAACGTTGCGATGGATGCGGAGAGGGCGCACCCCGTGCCGTGCAGGTTGGGGGTTCGCACCCGCTCATGGGTCAAAGGCAAGAGGGGTTTGCCCGGCAGCGCCAGCCAGTCCGTGAGGATGTCCTCATCCGCGCCTTGCTCCTGGGGCATGTGTCCGCCTTTGAGCAGCACGGCGGCCGGTCCCATGGCGAGAATGCGTCGGCAGGCTTCGGCGGCGTCGTGGATCGTCCGGATGGGCATCCCGGCGAGCATTTCCGCTTCAGGTCGGTTGGGGGTGGCCAGATCCGCCAGGGGCAGCATGCGTTCCTGCAGCGCCGTCACGGCGTCCGGCTCCAGCAAGCGGTGGCCGCTCTGGCTCACGCTCACGGGGTCCACCACCAGAGGGAACGGCCGGGTGGCGAGGCGGTCCGCCACTGCTTCGATGATGGCCGAGGAAAAGAGCATGCCCGTCTTCCCGGCGCGCACGGGGAAGCCTTCCAGCACGGCGTCCAGTTGTTGGAGGACGAACGCCGGCGGCGGCGCGTGGATGCCGGAGACGCCGAGACCGTTCTGCGCCGTGAGCGCGGTGATGACAGTGAGGCCGTAGCCGCCGCACGCGATGATGCTCTTCAAGTCGGCTTGCACGCCGGCGCCGGCGCCGGAATCCGACCCGGCGATGGTGACCACGCAAGGGGGCGTTGCGCGCATCAAAGGGTTTCCTCGCCGTGCTGACGGATGCCCTTCAAACTCATGCCGGACTGCGCCATGACATACAGCGCCGCCAGGACCGGAGGCACGAAGATGCAGATGCGCATGGTGATGGCCAACGCCAGGGCCGGGCCCTTGGCCACATCGAAGAGGCCCAGCGCGAAGACGAAAGCCGCTTCGAAGGGACCCACGGCGCTGGGCGTGGAGGGCATGGCCATGCCGAAGGTGGCGCCCACGAAGACCGCCAGCACCTGCGCAGGCGTCAGATCCAAGCCGCCCACCAGCTGCAGCACCACATAATACATGGAATAAAAGCCGATCCACGCCACCAGACTGTAGAGGCCCAGCACGCCGAAGAAACGAGGCTTGCCCTGCTCCAGCACCTGGGCCATGGCGTCGCGCGCCAGCAGCTTGACTTTTTCACCGGGCAAGATCTTGAGGATGAGGTCTTTCGTCTTCGGCGCCATCCGCAGCACGATGACGAACCCCCACAGCGCGCCAACCACCAACGCCAGGGGCAGCACCACCTTGGCTTGACCCAGCATGAGCGCAGCCAGCACGCCCAGCACCAGCAGCATGTTCAGGTCGAAGAGCCGCTCCCAGAAAATGAGGCCCAGCCCCTCGCCCAACTGGATGTTGGATTTCTTGCGCAAATAGAAGGCCTTGGCCACTTCCCCGAGCTTTGCCGGCAAAATGTTGTTGATGCCGAGACAGAAGACGCTCGCTTTCAACGACGTAAGGAAACCAGCGCGGAACCGCGTGAGGAAATTCAGCCGGAACGCCACGGGAATGTACTGCACAAGGCTGTACGCCAGCGCGCCGAGAATGGGCCACACGCCAATTGTCTTGAAGGACTCCCAGAACTCGCCCCACTCGATGTCCCAGAAGACATAGACCATGCAGCCCAGCACGAGACCCCATTTGAGTATGATTCCCGCCGCCTTACGCATCTTCACCTCATCCCTCCGGTACGCGGTCGGCAAGGCGCGCAGCCCGCGTCCGACCCCGATTCGTCACGCCGGGCGCGCTTCGTTCCGTTCACGGCTCCAGCACCATATTGTTGCGATGGATGACTTCGCGGTACATCCCTTCGCCAAGAATCGCTTCGATCTGGGACGTCTTCAGGCCGCGCACTTTGCGCAGGTCGATGGCGCGGTAGTTCACCAGCCCCACGCCCAGTCGTTCGCCCATTTCATCTTCCACCCGCACCAGCGCTCCGCGGCTGAAGTTGCCCTCCACAGCCACTACGCCCGCCGCCAGCAAGGATTTCCCCCGGTCCTTCAACGCGGTCTTGGCGCCGGGGTCCACCACCAGAACCCCCTTGGCGTCCCGATTGTACGCCAGCCAGAACTTGCGGCTGGACATGGTCTTGGTTTCCGCTTCGATCCATGTCCCCAGCGCTTCGCCCGACAAGGCCCGGGTGATGGCGTCGGGATCCCGACCGGAAAGCACCAGCGTGGGGATGCCCAGTTTGGCTGCACGACGCGCAGCCAGCAGCTTGGAGTACATGCCGCCGCTGCCCACGGAGGTTTTCCCGCCGCAAAGGGCGTCTATGTTCAGCTTGCCGATGTTGTCAATATACGGAACCGGCGTGGCGTCGGGATGCTGGTCAGGGTTCTGCGTATAGACCCCCGCAGCGGATGTCAAATTCACATAGAGGTCCGCTTCCACGAGATTGATGAGCAGGCTCGCCAAGTGGTCGTTGTCGCCGTATTCCAGTTCGCGCACCACCACGGTGTCGTTCTCGTTGACCACAGGGATGGCCCGCCACGCCAACAGCACGCCGAACGTGTTGCGCGCGTTCAGAAAACGCCGCCTGCTCTGCAGATCGTCACGGGTCAGCAGAATCTGCGCGCTCACCTTGCCACGCTCGCTGAAGGCTTGGTCGTAAAGCTGCATGAGCCGGCTTTGCCCAATGGCCGCGGCGGCCTGTTTGTCCGGCACGCCCTGGAGATCCGGGCAGGAGGCGTGGTTGCACACCACCCCGCGACCTGCCGCCACGGCGCCGGAGCTGACCAGCACCACGTCGATGCCCCGATCGTGCAGGGAAGCCAGTTGAGCCACCAGGTCCCGCACCACCGTGGGCTGCAGCACGGAATCGCGGGTGAGCACGGCGCTGCCCACTTTCACCAGCACACGTTTCACATGCGCGAGACAACTCAGGCGGTCCATGGATTGGACGTTCTCGATCATTGCTCCTCTCCCTTGGCGGCGGCGCGCTTGGCCTCGGCGCGCACCAGCGCCCAGATCGCTTGCATGAGCTCCGCCACGCCCTCCCCCGTCTGCGCGGAGAGGAAGAAGGCCTGCAGGCCCACGCGCTCCAGCGCGGCCCGTGCGGCATGGCGGCCCTCGTCGTCCAGCAGATCCACCTTGCTGATGACCTTGATCTGCGGTTTGGCGGCGAGGATGGGGTCGAAAGCGGCGAGTTCCGCGTTGACCAGGCCGAACCCCTCAGCGGGGTCCTCGCCCATTTCGTCGGCGGCCAGCAGGTGCACCAGACAGCGGGTGCGCTCCACGTGTTTGAGGAAACGATGCCCCAGGCCGTGGCCTTCGTGCGCGCCTTCGATGAGGCCGGGGATGTCCGCCAGCACCAACCGCTCGCCCATGTCGTCTTGCACCACGCCCAGATTGGGGACAAGCGTGGTGAAGGGGTAAGCGGCGATCTTCGGACGGGCCGCCGAGACCGTGCTGATGAAGGTGGACTTGCCGGCGTTGGGCAGCCCGATGAGTCCGGCGTCTGCGAGGATCTTCAGCTCCAGACGCAGGCGTCGCTCCTCGCCTTCCCGACCCGGCGTGGCGATGCGCGGCGCGCGTTGCGTGGAGGACTTGAAATGGATGTTGCCACGGCCGCCATGGCCGCCGTGCGCCGCCACGAAGAGGGCGCCGTCCTCGTCCAGGTCCGCCAGCAGCGTTCCTTCGGGGAGTGGGCGTCGGCCGGCGGGGTAGTGCGTGGCCCCCTCTGCAGCGCTCTCGCCGTCGTCATCGCCGTCGTCATCGCCGTCGTCCTCGGGGGGCAGTTCGTAGACGAGTGAGCCGTCGGCCTCCATGCCGGCGTAGCCGTCGACACCGAGTCCGGCTGCATTCAGGGATTGTTCTTCGCGGGGGAGTTCGTAGATGAGGCAGCCCACGGGGACGTCGATGACGAGGTCTTTGCCGGCGCGGCCGTATTTCTGTTTGCCCATGCCGCCTTGGCCGTTTTCCGCTTCGTAGATGCGTTTGAGTCTGAAGTCGTAAAGGGTAAGGAGCCGATCGTCTGCGCGGAAGATGACGTCGCCGCCTTTGCCGCCGTCGCCGCCGTCGGGGCCGCCTTTGGGGATGAATTTTTCGCGTCGGAAGGAGACGCAGCCGTTGCCGCC
>CAYVWB010000021.1:33761-57748 GCA_964455395.1 uncultured Desulfovibrionaceae bacterium | reverse complement strand
AAGGTCTCCGTCATCGGCGTGGGCATGCGCAACCACTCCGGCGTGGCTGGCCGCGCGTTCCAAGCGCTCCAAGCCGAAAACATCAACATCCTCATGATCTCCACTTCGGAAATCAAGATATCCTGCGTCATCGAAGAGAAATACCTGGAACTCGCCGTGCGCACTCTCCACAGCGTCTTCGAACTGGACCAGGACGCTCGCGAGGAAATCTTCAACCGCTGCTGAGCCACTGCTGAATCACTGCGAATCCGCAGCAAGCCGCATACACATTGCATTGATTTCCATGCAGCGGGAGGGGAAACGCCATGCGCAAGGCGCTCCTCTCCCGCTTTTCGCATTCGCGAACAGACTGTATGCGGCGCGGCGCTCGTGGCGGGTGGACTTCGCGCTCAATCGACGGCGCCAGAAGAATGCGGCGCAGGCGTGCGCCCTCTGGCGGCCAAGGCCTGGGCCATGCCCACGAAGACGGCTTCCCAGCTCATGGGCTTTGCGATGGTGTGGTCCATCCCCGCTGCATGGAATCGCTCCACGTCTTCGGGGCCGCCGTGGGCCGTCAGCGCGATGATGGGAATCTCCGGATCCAGCACGTTGTCCTGCCCTGCGCGGATGCGCCGCGTGGCCTCCACGCCATCCATGCCGGGCATGCGCACGTCCATCAGCACCACGTCGAAGCGACGGCGCGCCAAGGCCTCCAGAGCCTCGGCGCCGTTGCCCACGGTGACGACTTCATGTCCCTCGCGGTGGAGGATGAGCTGGGCGAACGCCTGGTTCACCACATTGTCCTCCGCCAAAAGCACGGTGAGACGAGGCAATGCGGCGGGTTCCGGGATTGGAGACGCCGGGGGCGATGGGGACAAGGGTGACAGGGAAGACGGGGAGGCGGCTGCGTCGGCGTTTGGGGACGCTTCGGCGGAGGGAGTCGCTTTCCCCCACGCGCAGGGGACGGCGTGCTTCGAAGACGCCGGGACGATGCGGATGGCGGTGGTCGCCACGGCGTGCGCGGTGGAGGCGGCTTCGGACTGCGTGCTCTGCTCCATGGGCAGGACGAAGTGGAAGACGCTGCCTTGCCCCTCGGCGGAGTCGAAGTCGATGCACCCGTCCATCATTTCCGTGAGATGCTTGGCGATGGCGAGGCCCAGACCGGCGCCTTCGAAGGCGCGGGAATAGGAGCCGTCCACCTGGTAGAAGCGATCGAAGACGCGGTCGCGCAGCGCTTGGGGAATGCCGACCCCCGAGTCAGCCACCTCGAACCGCACCATGACCGAGTCGCGGCGGCCCTGCACGGGGAGTTCCTCCACGCGCACCCGCACCTGCCCCCGCGGCGTGAACTTCACTGCGTTGGAGACGAGGTTGGTGAGGATCTGGCGGATGCGATTGGGGTCGCCATGCAAAGCGTCCGGGACGTTCTCCTCCACCATGCTCTCGAAACGCAGGCCCTTGCGCTGGGCTTCCACTTCGAAGGAAGCAAGGCTCTCGCGCAGCAGAGCGCGGAGTGAGAAGGGACGCTTTTCCAGAGCGAGGACGCCCATCTCCACTTTGGAGACATCCAGGATGTCGTTGACGATGTGGAGCAGTGTCTCCGCGGAATGGGTCACCATCTCCAGATGATGCGCCTGGGCCTCCTCCAGCTCGCTCTCCAGGATGACGCGGGACAAGCCCAGGATGCCGTGCAAAGGAGTGCGCAACTCGTGGCTCATGCGCGCCATGAAATCGTTCTTGGCTTGGCTGGCCGTTTCCGCGGCGGTCTTGGCGGCGAGGAGCTCCCGCCGGGTGAGCTCCAGGTCGGTGATGTCCTCCACGGCGCTCAGACAGAGCCGCCGGGGCGCGAGGTCTTCATGCGGGCCTTGCAGCGAAGCCGGCGCGTCCTCTTCCAGCAGCGTGGAGTGCAAACGCGCCACACGCTGTTCGCCGCTGCGGGTCTCCAGGGTGATGGTGCAGGTCTGCGGTTCTCCGCTCTTGAAGACAGCCATGCGGTGGATGTAGAAAGTCTGCTGGCTCTCGCTCTCCACGTAAGCGATGAAGGGCTTGCGGTGGATGAAGTTGCGCTCCAGGCCCAGCAGCCGCGCTCCCGCAAGGTTCGCTTCCCGCACCAGGCCCTCCTCATCGAAGGTGAAGTAGGCGGTTGGCGCGAAATCATAGAGTTTCAGGTACTTGTCCCGGCTGCGCTGAAGCTCCGTCTGGGCGGCGACCAGCTCCTCGTTCTGCAATTCCAGTTCGATCTGGTAGACATTGAGCTGCTGGATGAGTTCGCGGATGTCCTTGATGGACTCGGCTTGCCCACCCACGACATCATCATCGAGCATGGACTCCGCCTTGCGGCGCAGCTCCTCGAATTTCGCGTCGTTGCGGGCCACGGGGGGAACCGGCGACATACGGCGGATATTCATGCATCTCCCTGCACGGCGGTGTCGCCGGCGGCTGGCGTGGGATGAAGCGCAGCTTCCGTCAGCGCGACGACAAACGCCGGAACACCGTGGCGTTCCGGCTCACTGCCGGCGGCTGCCTGCACCTCGTCTTCCCGCATGAGCGCGGTGATGGAGCATGCGCACGGCGCGCCGGCGGCCGCTGGGGGCGTCACGGGCAAGACCGCGCGTGATTTGTGACGTGATGTCAGCGCGGCGAGCGCTTCATTCACTGCAGCAGGCGCGCCGACAAGTTCCCCCAGAAGACGACCGGCCGGCGGGGGGGATTCGCCCAACAGCAAACGCGCGCGGCCGTTGGCGAGCAGGACCCGGCCTGCGTCGTCCAGATGGAGCAGCGCCACGGGCGCGTGTTCGAAACTCGCATCGAGATGGTCGTCGGGTTGGCCGGCTGTCCATGGCGCCACGGCTTGTTCCGTCGTGCGCGTATGGGTGATGTCGCGGAAGAAGAGCGAAACCCCGCTTCCTTCAACGGTGCGCAACGCTTTTCCGGTGACGGAGGTGGTGTCCCCGTCCGCCGCTGGTTGTGGCGGGTCGCAGATCGTGGGCTCGCTTTCCGCAAGGACGTGCGCTTCCAACACCCGTTGCGCTTCTTCCAGCTCGGCGCTGGCTTGCGATCCGGATTCCTTCGGCAAGCGGAGCGTGGCGACCAGCGCCTCGCATTGCCCGCGGACGGCTTGCAGCGTCTCCGGCAGCGCCGTGGCCAGAAGCGCAGGGGCTGCGTCCCACAGGTCACGGCCCAGCAGCGCCCGCCGCGACAGGCCGAGCATGGCCACGCAGCGGTCGTTGGCGTAGGTCACGCGGTCGTTGGCGTCCAGTTCGAGGTAGCCATCCGAGGAGCGTTCCAGCAACCGGGTCATCCGCAGGCGGGAAGCTTCCAGCAGGTCTTGCGCGCGTTTGCGCTCCGTGACGTCCGTGGCCACTTTCAGGTAATGCGTCGGCGCGCCCTCTTCAAGCTGGATGGGGACGATGGTGGCGTGCTCGTAGTAGCGGCGGCCGTTCTTGGCGCGGTTGAGGAAGACGCCTTCCCAGCGATTGCCGGCTTCCAGCATGCGCCACATGGCGGCGTAGTCCTCTTCGTCCATCTCGCCGGACTTGAGCACGCGGTGGCTCTGGCCGACGATTTCCCCCCGGGCATACCCTGTGACGCGTTCGAACGTTCTGTTGACGTACTGAATGTCCCCTGCGGGGTCGGTGATGGAGACGATGGAGGGGCTTTCCTCCACGGCGCGTGAAAGCTTGGTGAGTTCGATGGTGGCGCGTTTGTATGCGTCGATATCGATGACGTTGAGCACCACGCCGCGGTAGGCGCCATGCTCCGTGCGGTAGGGGTGCGCGCGCAGAAGCAGCCACCGGCCATTGCGCAGCTGGACTTCGTGTTCTTCCGGAACGTGGTCGCGGGCCACGCGTTCGGCGATCTCCATGAGCGGGACGTCGCGGAGGTTGTGCGCGATGTGGCGCAGAGGCCGGCCCACGTCGCCTTGCAGCAGGTTCAGCGTGTCCGACACGGCTGGCGTGAACTTGCGGATGGTGAGCTCGCCATCCAGAAAAACCGTGGCGATATCCGCGCTGCCGAGGAAATTGAGCATGTCGTTGTTGAGCTCGGTGAGTTCGTGGATCTTGCCTTGGAACTCCGCGTTCACGGTGACGAGCTCTTCGTTGACCGACTGCAGCTCCTCGTTGGCGCTCTGCAATTCCTCGTTGGAGGAGAGCAGTTCCTCGTTGGCTGCCTGCAATTCCTCGTTGGTGGTCTCCAGTTCCTCGATGGTGGCTTGCAGGTTTTCACGCGCGAATTGGAGTTCGTGCTCCAAATCGAGAATTCGCTGACCGGCGGAGCCCTCGTCGCAATGCGGGGGCAGAGGCTCCACCTCGTTACCCCGGCTTTCGTAACGCTGGAATATCACCAGCAACAACGTCCCTTCGTGCGCGTCGCTTTGGTGGGGTTCGAAGGGCGCCACGGTGAGGCCCACCCAGACAGCGCGTTCCCCCACTTCCTTCGCCTCGCCATGGGCCTTGAGCCGAATCGCCTGGTAGGTGACCATGATGTTGTCGCGCAGGGCCTTGTTGAGCGCTGTCTCCAGCGAGACAGCCAGTTCCCGCCGCGCCAGGGAGGTGATCCGCAGGTTGATGTTGCCGGGTTTGAGCTGCAGGAATTCGGAGACATCCCCCAGCACGTGCAGAAGCTCCAGGCGTTCGTCCACCACGCAGCTCGGCGGCGCTGCTTCATTGAGCAGATATTCATAGATACGCCCGAGGCTGCGCCGGGCGTTCACCTCCGGCGGGGCAAGACTCTCGTACAGGGTCAACTCGGAGCGACGCTTCGCCACGGGGCTTGGCTGATAACTCTCCGCTGGCAGGGGCAGCCGCGCGCCACGGGATCGGAAGATCTTCCACCGCACATCGAACGCATCGAAATAGTTTGCGAATTCACCAACCGTTTCGCTGGACCCAAGGAACAGGAACCCCCGCGGCGTAAGCCCGAAGTTGAAATGGGTGAAGACCTTCTTCTGCAGGTCCGGTTGCAGGTAGATGAGCACGTTGCGGCACGCGATGAGGTCAACCCGGTTGAACGGCGGGTCCTTGATGAGGTTGTGCATGGCGAAGATGACCATCTCCCGCAGCTGGTTCACAACCCGGCGGCGGTCGCCCTTGCTGATGAAGAAGCGCGAGAACTGTTCCTTGCTCATGTCCGCCAGGATGCTCTCCGGGTAGACCCCGGCGCTGGCGTACTCCAGCGCGGCGGCGTCGATGTCCGTGGCGAAGATCTTGATCTCGCGGTGGTCGCCTGTGGCTTCCATGTGCTCCCGGAAGCAGATGGCGAGGGAATACGCCTCCTCCCCGGTGGCGCAACCCGGCGCCCAGATGCGCAACGCCTCGGTGCGGGACTTCATCCGGAAGATCTCCGGGATGACGCGCTCCTTGAGGATGGCGAAGGCTTCCGGATCCCGGAAGAACCGTGTGACGCCGATGAGGAAATCCTTCACGAGGATATCCACCTCGCGAGGATACTGCTTCATGTACCCCAGGTAATCGTCCAGAGACTCGATCTGGTTGACGCCCATGCGGCGTTCGATGCGGCGCAACAGCGTCTGCTGCTTGTAGAGGGAGAAATCCAGCCCGGTCTGTTCGTATATGACCTGGAAAATTCTGCTGAGCCGGCCCCCCTCCTTCAACAGGGGCAGGCGGCCCTTCTCCCGTTGCAGCGCGTACGGATGGCTGATGTATTTGACCAGCTCCCCGGGCATGGCCGAGGGAACCAGGACGTAATCCGCCACGCCTGTGGCCAACGCGCTGGAGGGCATGCCGTCGAACTTGGCGGAGCGCGCGTCCTGCACCATCACCACCCCGCCGTGCTCTTTCACCACGCGCACCCCACGAGCGCCGTCGCTGCCCGTGCCCGAAAGGATGATGGCGATGGCCCGATCGCCCTGGTCCTCGGCCAGGGAGGTCAGGAAAAGATCGATGGGAAAGGAGAGCGACGCCGCCCCGGGCTTTTCCGTCAAGCGCAGCCGGCCTTTGTGGATGGCGAGCAGCTTGCCCGGCGGGATGAGGTACACTGAATTCGGCTCCACAGGCTGGTCGTCTTGCGCCTGCATGAACCGCAACGTGGAGCTCTTGCCCAGCAACTCCACCATGAGGCTCTTGTGGTCCGGCGAGAGGTGCTGCACCACCACGAAAGCCATCCCCGTGTCCACGGGCACGTTCTGGAAGAATTCCTCCAGCGCTTCGAACCCGCCGGCGGATGCGCCCAGCCCCACGATGTAACAGCGCGCCGCCCCAGACGCCCCCCCTGTCGGGGACGAGGCGTCTACCCCCGGCATGCCGACAGAGGACAGTGTTGCGCCGGCGCCGCCCGGCACGACGTCCGAAGCCTCGACAGCAGCGTGGACGGCGGCCGTGCGACGCACTGGGTTCGACCCGTCGTCCTTCGGAGACGGCCCCTTGGTGGTATGTGGCGTGTGACGATCCATATATGCGCAATGCAGTACCGGATGCGTCCCGGGGAAGCAAGCGTGCGAGGCCTGCAAAGTACCGGAGGCCGGCGCTTTCCTGGCAGTGTGGCGCCTTCGCGCGCATTCCGATACCAAGGAGTACGCTTCCTTGTCGGGAGCGAACATGGCGAAGCGGCGCGTCGTCCCCTTGCACGAGAATGGATAAGGAGTCTTCATGCCTGCGCTCACTGTTCTGGCGGACAACACCCCTGCCCCACCATTGGACGGCGAACACGGCCTCGCCTTCGCCGTGGAGCTCCTGGACGGCCGGCTCTGGTTGTGGGACGCCGGCCAGAGCGCCTTGGCCGCGACCAACGCCAAGGCCATGGGATTCCACCTCGCCACGGCCGAGGGCGTGGCCCTCAGCCACGGGCACTACGATCACGCCGGCGGTCTTCCGGCCTACCGTGAAGCCGGTTGCCTCGCCCCGCTCCACGCACACCCCGCAGCGACCCGACCGCGCTGGGCCGTGCGGCCCGGCGAAACGCCGCGGGCCATCGGCTGGCTGCTTCCCGGCCAAACGCCGCCGCCTTTCCATCCTGTACGCGGCGCGTGCGTGTTGGCTCGCGAAGGCCTCCACGGCCGCCCTCTGCTCGCCATGGTGACGGACATTCCACGCCGGCCCGGCGCGGTGACGCACGTCGCCGATTTCTTTTGTGATCCGGAAGCAGAGACCGCGGACGACGTCCCGGACGACGCGTGCCTCCTGCTGCAAGTGAGCCCCAATGACGCCGTGCTGGCGCTGGGCTGTTGTCACAGTGGCCTGGAGAACACGGTGCGTGCGGCGGAAGCGGCCATGGCGTCGCTGGGCATGGGGCCGCGGCTGGCGGGAATTGCAGGCGGCATGCACCTCATGCGTGGTGAATCGCTGCAGTTGGAGTCCGGTCTGGAGGTCCTGCACGCCTGCGCCACACGGCATCCGGGAATGCGTCTGGCGCCTTGCCACTGCACCGGCCAGGCGGCGACGTCGGCCATGCAAGCCGCGCTGGACGCGACGCCCTGCACGGTGACGCCCCTGCGTGTGGGCGCCCGGCTCGACTGGCCGGCGTGAGGATTCCAGCCGCGCGAGGGAGACGCTTGCACGAAGACGCGCCGGAGGGCCATGCGGAAGGAGCCCCGCCCCTGCGTGTGGGCGCCCGGCTCGACTAGTCGATGGGGTCGACGGGGCAGCAGACGCGGTCGCGGCCTTCGGCTTTGGCCCGGTAGAGGGCCTTGTCTGCAGCTTCCACCAGCAGCGCAGGCACGTGTTGCGACCACTCGGGCTGTGCTTCGGCCACGCCGGCGGAGGTGGTGATGCGGATGCCGCGGCGCAGGATCTGGCCGGAGGCGTCTCGGATGATGAAATTGTAAGCGCGGATGGCGGCGAGCAGGTCCTCGGCCACGTCCATGGCTTCGTCCTGGTAGCTGTGCGGCATGATGATGGCGAACTCCTCGCCGCCGTAGCGGCAAGGGATGAAGGGTTTCTCCATCTTCTGCTCGAAGCGCTGGCCGTACTCCCGCAGGATTTTGGCGACAGTGACCAGCGCCTGGTCGCCGATGCGGTGGCCGAAGGTGTCGTTGAAGTCCTTGAAGTGGTCGATGTCCAACAGAATGAGGGCGAGGGAGTGCCCGCTGTGGAGGAAGCCCTCCACCATCTCCGCGAGGTCTTCGTCGAAGGCGCGGCGGTTGTGGATGCGGGTGAGGCCGTCGGTGCGTGAAAGCTCCGTGAGTTGACGGGTGTCCTGATCCATGACTTCGACGACTTGCTGGAAGGACTGCTTGATCTTGGCGATGAGGGCGCCGGGGTCGTGAATTTCTTCCTCGATGAGGCTCACGGTCTCGTCGCCGAGGGATTTCACTTCGCCGGAGCGTTTGAGCAGGAGCTTGGTCACTTCGTCTACAAGCTCCACGGTCTCCTGCAAGGCGCTCTGCAGCCGCTTGTTGCAGGGTTCGCTGAGAATCTCCTGTTTCTTGGCGAGAATGCGCTTGAAGTTCGCGTCGCTGTAGTCCTTGGTGCGCAGGGTCTCCAGCACCAGACGTTGGATGCGGCTTTTCTGATCATCCGACAGATAATCGTATTCCTGGATGCCCCGCATGTAAAGAACCAGTGTGCGCCACTTCTGCTCTGCAGGTACGCCAGCGCGATCCAGGGTCTCGCACATCTTCTCCGAACAGGAAAAGTCGCAGTGGGCGCGTTGGATTGTATTGTTGGATTTCATTGACGTCCAGGCGCGGCTGGGGGGGTAAGGCATCAAACACATACGCAGTACAGTATATCACGGTCGAACGCAATGGCGTCGAGAACGAATTCTTGACGATCATGTTACGATCATGAATTCGCTTGCGTCAAGGCGGGCAATGAACAAGGCGGCGCACTCCTCGAATGGGGAGGCGCGCCGCCAGTCAAGCGAACAGAGCAAGAGCGCGAAGGCTGCGGTCTCAGCTCTCGTAATAGGAGCGCAGGGTCTGGCTGCGCACGGGGTGGCGCAGCTTGCGCAACGCCTTGGCTTCGATCTGGCGGATGCGCTCCCGGGTGACGTTGAAGAGCTTGCCCACTTCTTCCAGGGTGTGGTCGCTCTTTTCGCCGATGCCGAAGCGTTTGCGCAGCACTTGCTCCTCCCGGGGGGTGAGGTCCGCCAGGACGCTGGCGATCTGTTCGCCGAGCTTGGTGTTGACCACTTCTTCCGAAGGCGCCACGGCTTTCTTGTCTTCGATGAAGTCGCCGAGGGAGGAGTCTTCCTCGTCGCCGATGGGCGTCTCCAGGGAGATGGGCTCCTTGGCGATCTTGAGGACTTTCTTCACCTTCTCCAAGGGGTAGTCCATGCGCTCGGCGATCTCCTCCGGCGTGGGGTCGCGGCCCAGCTCCTGCACCAGGTAGCGGGAGGTGCGGATGAGCTTGTTGATGGTCTCGATCATGTGCACGGGGATGCGGATGGTCCGCGCCTGGTCTGCGATGGCGCGGGTGATGGCTTGTCGGATCCACCACGTGGCGTAGGTGGAGAACTTGTAGCCGCGCTGGTATTCGAACTTGTCCACGGCTTTCATCAGCCCGATGTTGCCTTCCTGAATGAGGTCCAGAAACTGCAAGCCGCGGTTGGTGTACTTCTTGGCGATGGAGACCACCAGCCGCAAGTTGGCGCGGATGAGCTCCTGCTTGGCGCGCGAAGCCGCCGTGGAGCCCCTGCGGATGCGCCAGAGCACCTCTTCCAGATCGCTGACGTTGTGGCAGCACTTGCCTTGCAGCCGCTCCAGAATCTCCATCTTGCCGCTGATCATCTCTTTGAAGGAGAAGAGCTCCTCCACGGTCATGCCCATCTCGTCCGCAGCAGCCACGGGGTTGATCTCGCGTTGGTCCAGCGCCCGGAACAGTTCGCGGATCTCGCTCTGGGTCTTGCCCACGGAGAGGATGTACGCGGAAAGGTCGCGCTGGCAGTTGTGCATCTGGCGCACGTAGTCGTTCACCGTCTCGATGATGCGGTCGATGAGCGTCTTCTCCAGTTTGATGTCGCGCAAACGAAAGACGATCTCTTCCTTGTAGGCGAGAATCTCCTTCTGCACGCCCGCCACGCGGCGGTCCAGACGAGCGCAGTCGTCCAGCTTGTCGAAGACCTTGCGCTTCTTCTTGAAGACGACCTTGATCTCGTCCAGCAGCATGATGACGCGCTGGCGCTGGTTCATCTCGTCTTCGCTGGGGTCGTCTTCCTCGATGGTCTTGACCACATCCTTGAGCTTGATCTTGTTGTTCTTGAGATCGTCGCCCACGGTGATGAGCTCTTCGATGGCCACCGGCACTTCCACCAGAGCGTAGAGCACCTCCAGCTCGCCATTCTCGATTTTCTTGGCGATGTGCACTTCGCCTTCGCGATCCAGCAAAGGCACGGCCCCCATCTCCCGCAGGTACATGCGCACGGGGTCCGTGGAGCGGGAGGAGTAGTCTGCAGCGTCTTCGTCCTCGGTCAGGTCCAGCTCGTTGGAGCCGCCCTCTTCCTCCGAGTCCTGGTTGCGCATGTTGAGCTTCTTGCCATCCTTTTCCGAATCCACGATGGCGATGTCCATCTGTTCGAAGAGGCCCATGACCTCTTCGATGAGCTCCGGCGTGTTCACCTCCGAAGGCAGGGCTTTGCCCACCTCGTCGAATGTGAGGAAGCCGTTCTCCTTGCCCTTGGTGATCAGGGTCTTGATCTGTTGAATTTCCCTCAGATTGTTAGCCATTGCCCCTCCACAGGCGCTTCTTGGTGAATTCTTTCAGCGCTTCGATTTCATCGCCGGCTTGGCGTATATAATTGGCGTCGAGCGTCTTGACGTCGAGCGCATCGAGTTGTCGCAAGATGTCGTCCAGGTGCTCCTGGTCGTTGTCGCGCATGGCGTCCGCTTGCTGCGCGCAGCTCTGGAAGAACTCCGCTTCCGCATTGGCGAGCTGCGTCGTGGCTGCTTCCGGGCCATGGTCCACCAGCGTCTCCCACAGCAGACGGCCCCGGGGGGAGGTCACCAACCGCTCCGCGCCCCGCTCGCACAGCAGGGGCAGGTGTTGCGGAAAGCAGAAAGCGAAGCGCAAGAGCATCTTCTCCGGCGAAGCGCCGCCGGGCTTGCCGGAAAGCGACGCATCCGACTCGGCGGTTTTGCGATAGGGTATACGTTCGCGCAGGAGCTCTTTTCCGGACAAGGGTTTGCCATACCGTTTGCGACGAAATGACGACGAGGCCCCGTAGTTCTGCGTATTTGCAGCTTTTTCTTGTGACGATTCCTCCAACCCCAGCCCACGCCGCACTTTCGGCGCGAAGTAGCGCGCAAGCTCCGGGCTCTCCATGTTCCCCAGAAACCGCTTGGACCATTCGATAATCTCTTTGGGGGACATGGTCTCGCGCGCCACGGTCAAGCAGTGGTCCAACCCATCCGGCGCGTTCCGCCGCAGTGTTTGGAAGGCCTCTGCGCCGCGCGTGCGCAACAGATCGTCGATGTCCAACCCCTCGGGCAGAAGCGACACCTTGCACGCCATGCCGCCGGTCAACAACAGCTCCGCGCTGCGGAAAGCCGCCTTGCGGCCGGCGCGGTCGCCATCGAAGACGAGCTCCACCGTGGAGCAGTAATGGGAGAGACGCCGCACTTGCTCCGGCGTGAGCGCAGTGCCCAACACCCCGCACGCATTGGCGAAGCCGTATTGATGGAGGGTGATGACGTCCATATAGCCTTCAGTCAGCACTGCTGCGCGCGACTGCGACATGAGCCGCCTCGCTGCGTGCAGACCATAGAGATGTTCGCCTTTCTTGTAGACGGCGGAGTCGCTGGAGTTGATGTACTTCGGCGCGTCTTCGTCACTCATAAGTATCCTGCCGCCGAATGCAACCACTTTGCCTGCAGCGTCCAGAATCGGAAAGATCAAGCGACCGCGGAACCGGTCGTAGAGGCGGTCCCCTTTCCGGCTGCGACCCACCAGCCCGCACGCCACGGCGTCTTCCAACGAAGCGCCCCGCGCGGTGAGGAAATCGCACAGGCCTTGCCACCCCGCAGGAGCCCAGCCCAAGGCGAAGTCGCGCGCAATCGCCCCGGTGACGCCGCGTCGTTGCAGATACCCCCGACACGGCGCGCCCTCCGGCCCGGCGAGACGCTGCCGGAAGTACTGCGCCGCCAGCTCGCAAATGTCCTGCTGACGCGCGCGGGCCTTGCGCTGGCGTTGCTTTTCGGGATTCTCGTCGCGCTTGCCTGTCAGCGTCACGCCCACCTCGGCGGCCAAACGCTCCAGGGCTTCCCGGAACTCCAGGCCGTGGATGCGCGCGAAGAAATCGATGACGTCGCCCTTCTCCTGACACCCGAAACAGTAGAAATAGCCTTCCGCTTCATTGATGGAAAAGGATGGTTTGGTCTCCTGATGAAAGGGACACGGCGCCATCATCCGGTTGCCCATGGGGCGCACGTCCGCGAAACGCTTCACCAGTTCGGTGAGGCTCACGCGGTCTTTCACCGCTTGCACGTCGTCCTTGGCGCGGGACATGGGCTACTTCAGCTCCACGATGGTGACGCCGTCGCCGCCGTGTTCTTCGCTGGCGAGGTCGAAGGAAGCCGCCACGGGGGAGTTGCGCAGGAACGCATGCACTTCGCGACGCAACGCGCCTGTGCCCTTGCCATGGACCACCTCCAGCTGGGAGACGTCGCGCATGAGTGCGTCGTCGATGGCCTTGCCGAGGGCCGCCACGGCTTCGTCGCCGCGCTTGCCGCGCAGGTCCACCCGGCGCGCGCCTATGCCGCCTGTCGCGCCGGCGGCTTTGGGCTGCGCCGGTTTGGCGCGTCCGCCGCCCGTGGACGGTCCCGAAATCGCCGGCTGTTGCGAGACGCCCAGATCTTGCGGTTTCGCCCACAACGAGACGCCCTGGATATCCACCTTGACGAGTTTGCGCTTGGCGTCCACTTCCTCCACGGTCGCCTGCTTGCCCCACGGCCGGTAGCGCACGGCCTGGCCTTTGGCGATGTCCTCCAGCGCGGGGGCCTGCGCTGTGTCGCCGCCAGCGTTGCGTGCAGGGGCGGCTGCGTCACCGGCGTCGGCGTGTTCCGGCGCGAGCCCGCCGTCCGCCGTCGTCACGGTGCGTCGCGCCTCGGCCAGTTCGCGCAGGGCTTGTTTGTGGCTCGCCTTGCGTTCCTGCCATTCCTTGAGCACGCGTCGGGAGAGACTGCGGATTTCCGCTTCCAGGGCGTCCTTGTGTTTTTCGAAGCGTTCGCGGAGCTTCGTTTCCCGGTCAGCGAGACGCGCTTTCTCCCGGCGCAGGTCATCCAACTCGCGTTCGCGGGCCACAGCGAGTTCATTGAGCTGCTCGATGATGTGGGAGGAGTCCGCCCCCTCCAGACTGGGATTGAGGATGGCCTCCGCGCGCGCAAGCACCGGCTCGGGGAGGCCGTGGTCCCGCGCAGCGTCGAGGGCCTGGGACTGACCCACCTGATCATACGCGAGGCGATACAAGGGTTTCTTGGTGGCTGGGTCGAAAAGGACGGAGGCAGGACGCACTCGTTCGTCCGCCAGCGCAAAGACTTTCAGTCCGGGAAAATGGGTGGCTGCAGCCACGAAGGCCCCTTTGTCCAGCAGCGTCTCGATGACAGCTTGCGCCAGGGCTGCGCCTTGGGCCGGGTCCGTGCCGGCGCCGAACTCGTCCAGCAACACCAGCGAAGCGTCGTCCACAGCCTGCAGAGAGCTCGCCAGGCGCTCTATCTGCGCGGTGAAGGTGGAGACGTGGTCCGCCAAACTCTGTTCATCCCCCATGAACACGAAACACCGCTCCCACAGGGGGAGGGAGCCGCCGCGCGCCGCAGGCACGGGGAGCCCGGCCATGGCCATGACGGCCGCCAGCCCCAGCGTCTTCAGGCAGACGGTCTTGCCCCCGGCGTTGCCGCCGGAGACCAGCAGTCCGCGGCGACCTTCCGGCAACACGATGTCCAGGGGTTGCGTTCTGGCGCGGGGGTCCGCCGCCAGCAGAGGATGCCGTGCAGCGCGCAAGTCCACGGGGGCGCCGGGTGCAACCTCCAGAGGGACGGCGTCCAACTGCGCGGCCAGGCCGGTCTTGGCGGCAAGGACGTCCAGCCGCACCAGCAGGCGGTAGCAGTCTTCGATGGCGTGGGCTTCCTCGCGGGCGAAACCGGTCAGGAGCTCCAGGACCTGGCGTTCGGCTTGGCGTTCCTCTTGTCGCAACTCCTGAGCGGAGTTGTTGAGATCCACCAGAAAGAGCGGTTCGAAGTAGCAGGTCTCGCCGGTCTGGGAATAATCGTGGATGACGCCGGGCAGCTTCGTCTTGAAGCTGGATTTCATGGGCAGGACGTAGCGGTCCGAAGCGATGGTGACGTAATCGTCCTGCAAGTAATGGGTGAGGTTGTTTTCGAGCACCCAAGCCTTGACCTTCTTGAGGCACTGGGAATGCACTTCGCGGATGGCGGCGCGCGCGGCCATGAGCTGGGGGGAGCTTTCGTCCTTGAGCTGGCCCATGTCCGAGACGCAGCGCTTCACGCCGGAGGCGGTCATGCCGGGCCAGGCTGTGGCCCAGGCCTCCGCGCTCAGCAGAGGGAAGGCGTGGTCATCCCCTCGGCGAGCGGCTTCGGCGGGGTCCCCGAAGGCGTCCAAGGCGCGGCGCGCATGGGCGAGCACAGCCTTCAGCGCCACCAGGTCGTCCAGGTCCAGGACGCCGGAGGGTTTGCGCAGGAACGCCAGCAGCCCCTCCAGCGGGGGGAAATCTGCGGGGGCGTACTCCGACCGGGCGAGCCAGGCCATGGCTTCGTCCAGCGTACGATTTTCACGACGCACCGCCTCGGCGCCTTGGAGCGGCGCGATGGCGAGACAGGCTTCGCGGCCGGGCTCGGAAGCGGCGTGTTCCGCCAGCAAGGCGAGCACGTCGGGAAATTCGAGGAGCGTGAGTGTGCGCTGGTTCATGGGCGACAAGACTCCGGCCATGGCGGAGACGCATTGCAGGCGCAGGCGCTGCGCTCAGCCGGCGAGTTTCTGGCGCACCAGCGCACTGGCGACTTTGCCGTCGAAGCGGCCTTTATGCGAGGCGTTCAGAGCCTGCATGACAGCGCCCATGTCTTTCACGGCGCTGGCGCCGGTCTCCTGGATGAGTGCGTCGATGACGTCGTTCAGTTCCGCATCGGAGAACTGGGAGGGCAAGTACGCCGCCAGCACGGCGAGTTCGGCTTCTTCCTTGGCGGCGAGCTCGGGTCGTCCGCCTGCGTTGAACTGCTCGATGGACTCCTTGCGTTGCTTGGCTTCCTTGGCGAGAACGTCGAACACCTCGTCGTCGGCAAGCTCGCGCCTGAGTTCGATCTGCTTGTTCTTGGCGGCGGTTTTGGCGGCGCGCAGGACGGCGACGCGCGTCTCGTCCTTGGCCTTGTAGGCGTCGATGAAGTCGCGCTCCAAACGGGAGAGAAGGCTCATGAGCACTCCGCCTTAGGCGTCTTGAGGTGGCGCCGGCGTCGCCGGGGGTGGCGCACGCCAGGTAGGGAAAACGCCCGGCCGAGCAGTCGCACGGCCGGACGATCGTGGCACTCGAACTCAAGGCGGCGCATTCGTCGTACGGAGGTTGCCGAGCAGGCTGTCTCCGCGTGGCGCGCCCTCGGGAGGCGTCGCCGTGTGCGTCATGCGCGGACCACGCCGGCGCGCCTGAGGCTTTCAGCGTGGGGAGCGATCACGCATGAGCGCGAGGAGAATGCGTCGCAGTGGATCTAGAGGAGGTTCATTTTGCGCATTTTCTTCAGCAGCCGTTTGCGTGCGGCGGCCTTTTTCTTTTTGCGCATGACGCTGGGCTTTTCGTAGTGCTGTCGTTTCTTGAGCTCGGAGAGAATGCCAGCTTTCTCCACTTGCTTTTTGAAACGCCTGAGCGCCACGTCGAAATGATCGGATTCATCCAGAAAGATGCCGGGCAAGGAAATCACCTCCTCCACGCGATGGTTTCGCTCCAGAAGAGGGAGTAGATAGCACACTCGCCACCGCCTGGCAAGAGGCCATGGCGCGATTTTTTTGGGGTGCGAGAAACGCCGCGCCGTGAAGTGCTACGGCGCGGCGTTTTCTTGACGAAGCAGCCTGGAGACGACTGGGGAAACAGCGTCTGCTTCCGCCTGCGAAGCCTTTCTGGAAAGGGGCGCTCGGGGCAGAAGCGTGCGCCTCCCGCGATGCGTTCGCGTCCGCAGCGCCTGCGCCTCGGAAGGTGGACGCCGGCGGCTCTGCACGGTCGCACGCGTTGGGCAAAACAGGCGGCGTGGAGCGTGGTCCGGTCGGCGGCTGTCGCTGTGCGAGCGTCGACACGGTGGTCGTCAGACGCCGGGATCGCTAGTGGTGCGCGTCGCCACCCTTCTTGAAGTATGTGTCCCACACGCTCTTGAGCACGACGATGCCGACGCCTGAGCCGATGAAGAAGAGCGCGAGGTAGAGCACACCGAAGAAGGTGAAGTGATCCGGCATCCACCACGGGATATCTTGAGGAAGCATGCTTTGAATGGATTCGCCAGGTTGCATAGATAATACTCCAGGGGGCTGGGCTTATTTCACGGCGTCTTTGAGCAGTTTGCCAGGGCGGAATTTCACGATTTTGGACGCGGGGATGGTGATTTCCTCTCCGGAGCGGGGGTTGCGGCCTTTGCGCTCCTGGCGGGTCTCGACCAGGAACGTGCCGAAACCGGTCAGGGTCAGCTTGCCTTCCTTCACCAGGGTGGTTTCCACTGCTTCCAGGAAAGCGTTCAGCGCGCGTTCAGCGCTGGCCTTGGGCAAATTGGCTTTCTCAGCCACCTTCAATACGAGGTCAGCCTTGGTCATCAGCCGTCTCCTCCTCACATTACGCTTCTGCTTACGAACAAAAAGCTCCCGGGCGAACACTCGCCAACCGGAGCAACATCCTCGTGGTTTCCGCACGCTGCGGCGGGCGGCGGCGCGCCGGGGGGTCGACTCGACGCCTGCTCGTCCTGCGCGTCGCGCGTCCCGGCGGTCGTGTTCCGCGCGGCAATGACTCCAAAAACAGAATTTTTCAGGCAAAGTCAAGGCCGAATGCGCATATCCACTCGATCCGCGAGCGTCTGGAAGTCCTCAACACTGCAATTTTCCGGACGAACCGTCGGTTTCAGGCCCCGCATATCGAACCATCCATCCAACGTAGCGCCCCGCCATGGTTTGAGAATCGTCCCCAATTGCTTGCGGCGTTGCTGAAAACACACAGCCAGCGCAGCGGAAAGCCGCGAGGGCTCAACTTCGGGACGATTCCGGCGCGACAAGACCACCACGGCGGACTCCACCTTGGGTTGCGGTCGAAAGACCTTCGGGCTCACCAGAAAAGCAATACATACATCCATATAACTTTGCACGAAAACCGAGAGCGCGCCATATGACTTGCGGTCCGGCGCAGAGGCCAGCCGCTCGCCGACTTCCTTCTGCACCATGAAGACACACCGGGAAGCGGCTTCCGCCCGCGAGGCGATCTCCCAGACAAGGGGTGACGCCACGTTGTATGGTAAATTGCCTATAAGCTTCCACGTATACTCCGGCGCGAGCCCCTCCCACGCCGTATCCATGGCGTCCGCCAGCGCGACGTGCACGCGGGGATAGCGTGTGCGGACAAGGGGCGCCAACGCTGCGTCCTTCTCCAAGGCGTAGAGGGCTCCGGCTGGGGACTCTTCCAGCCAGCGGGTAAGCGCGCCATGGCCGGGCCCTATCTCCAGGACGCGGTCTCCAGGGGCTATCGCCAGCGTTTTCACTATCTTGCGCTGGACGTTCTGATCCTGCAGGAAGTTCTGCCCCAGACTGCGCTTGGCGTGGCGCGCCGTTGGCGTCGGGGTCGCCGCGGCGTGCATCAGAGGTCCGAGGCGATGCGGTCCACGTCAGCCATCTCGCCTTGTTCGAAGAAGCCGTAATCCACGCTTTCTTGTGGCGGGAAATCCGCGAGCCCCATGGAGGCCCCGGCGCGCAGGAAGGAGTCCAGCCACCAAAAAATATCGTATTTACGAATCACGTCCTGCATGCGGCGCATGCGACGACGTTTTTCCCGGTCATCCGTGTGGAAGACGCTGTGGATGGCGTTGGCGACCCCCTCCACATCATAGGGGTTCACCAGAAACGCGCCGCCTTGCAGCTGAGCGGCCGCGCCGGCGAATTCCGAGAGGAACAGCGCGCCTTTGCGGGACATGTTGCACGCGCAGTACTCTTTGGCGACGAGGTTCATGCCGTCGCGCAAGGGGGTGATGAGCGCCATGTCCGCTGCACGGTAGTACGCCACGAGCTCTTCCTTGCCGAGGCTGCGGTACATATAGACGATGGGGGTATATCCGGGTCGTGAAAGCTGTCCGTTGATCTCGCCCACCAGCCGCTCGATCTCCTCCTTGAGGGCAAGATACTCGGGAACCTGTTCACGACTGGGCACGAGCACTTGCACGAGGGTGATCTTGCCGTCGAGCTCCGGATACATCTCGATGGCGGTGCGGATGGCTTCCAGCCGCTCGGGCACGCCCTTGGTGTAGTCCAGTCTGTCAACCCCGAGGATCATCGTGCGGTTATGCAGATCCTCCTTGAAATCCGTCGCCATGCGCTTCACGGCCGGACGTTTGGCGATGTCCGCGTACTGCTTGTAGTCGATGCCGATGGAGAAATAGCCCGCGTTGAAGGTGCGGTCCTGGTGGGTGATGGCGACCACGGGGCCGCGGCCTTTGACCTTGACGTCCTTGTCGAAGATCTTGAGGCACTGGATGAAGTTGCGGCGGTCCCGCCAGGTCTGGAATCCGACGAGGTCGTATTCCATGAGCGCTTTGAGGATCTTGGCGCGCCACGGCAGCTTCAGGAAGATGTCCACCGGCGGGAAGGGGATGTGAAGGAAAAACCCCGTGCGGCGAGCGACTTCCATCTGCCGGAGCTGCCACCCCACATGCATGAGGTGGTAGTCATGAATCCAGACAAAATCGGAGGTGTCGCTCCACTCCTCTACAGCCTCGGCGAAGCGCTTGTTCACATCCAGATAGCGACGCCAGTACCGAGGGACGAAATTGCACCGGGACTGGAAGTCGTGGAAGAGCGGCCAGACCACTTCGTTGGAGAAGCCGAAGTAGAAATCGTGGACTTCCTCCTCGGTCAGGCTCACGGGCATGAGCTCGTACCCTGCTTCCTTGGAGAAATTGGCCAGCAGTTCAACCACTTCTTCGCCGCCGGCCGTGCCGGACCAGCCGATCCACGTGCCGCCGCGGTCGCGAAGCACCGGGGCCATGGCGCTCACCAGACCGCCTGAGCCGGGGGTCACGGTCCATTCGCCCTGTGCGTTCTTCTTCAGCGCCGCCGGCAGCCTGTTGGAGACCACCACCAACCGCGAACTTTCATCCACCATATCGCCTCCTTACCACGTTGACGACACGGCGTCGGCCTTGTCGCCCCCCTGCATGCAGTCGGGAGGGCGTCGCCGGGGCCCGGTCCAACAGGCGTTCGCCGACGCAAGGGGACGCGCGCGTCCAATCCAGACATACATAGTACGTGAACCGCCAGGGTTTGCAAGGCGGACACGAGGATGGCGCGGAGGGATGACGCGGAGCGCCGCTCAGGGCAGAAATCGGGCCAGCGCGCTGTGGTCGAAATCCGGGGCGCACCACTGGCAAAAACACTGCTCCGGAGGCAACGCCTGGATGGCGGCGGCCAGCTCGTCCCACGCGCCGCGAGCCAGCGACTCGGGATCCGCCAGATCGTAGACCGTGGCGTGATCCACTTCCGCCAGCCGCCACAGGGGCCAATCGCCTTCGCCATCCACGGGGGGAGCCTCGTCTTCCTGCGGGAGCCGCAGCGCATACCCGTAGGGACCCAGCGGGATGAAGGAGACGTGTTCGTCCCAACGCTCCACGGCCCCGGCCACGAAGCCCACGCGGCGCAGCAGCTCCTCGGCCAGGACGTCGCGGTGGCGCTCGAACCACATGCCGAACCAGTGCGCGCCCAACTCCGCGGAGACCTCCCCTTCTCCTGCGCAGCCGGAGAAGAGCGCCTCCACGGTCCAGTCGGGTTCATGCGAATCCTGCGTGCGCGTCCCCCGCACTGTTGCGCGCATGACGCCTGCTTCCAGATACCCGAAAAACGCCTGCGTCGAAGGCCACGGTTCCGGGAACGCCTCCTGGATGCCTGCACGAAAGGCCTTGCCGAGGAAGTTCACCTTCAGATGCGGCGCCTCCAGCAAGACGGTGTCGCCCAGGGGAATCTCCTTGGGCTCGTCCACCCGTTGTCGATGGAGGAGTTTGTCGAACCACGATTGCGGTCGGGGAATGCGCAACCGTTCCGGAAGTATCGACCCATGCACAACACTCGCGGACCCGCCCATACGTACTCCTTGAGAGAGAATGGAGGCGCGGCCTTACCGACCGCCCGTACGCTTGGCCAACAGCCGCAGCGCGCGTCGCCGGCGGTAGGCCAGAACCCCCCGCAACATGAGGAAATACATGGCGATGGAGCTCGGTATGCCAAGCAACACGCCGCCAGCGGCCATGACCATGGTGAGCCGCCATCCCTGGTCGATGAGTTCCTGCAGGGAAAGGTGCGCCGGATCGAAGCTCACGGTGAACGGCGTGATCAGCGAGCCCACCTTGTACAGCATGTAATAGAAGGGAATGAGGTTGGCTGCGTTGGATATCCACGTGCAAAGGAACGCCGCCACCTTGTTCGCTCGGAAGATGAACGCCAGCGTGATGACTGCAAAACTCTGGAACGGGATGATGGGCATGAACCCGATGAAAATGCCCAGCGCTGCGCCCAAAGCGATGGAGTGCGCCGAGGTCTTCAGCCGGATGATGCGCAGGTAATTCAGACGAATGAAACGGACAAGGCCGACCCACATCTGGCGCGGTGTGGGCGGACGGCGGATGAAGCGCCAGATCCGGCCACACCAGTCGGAGACGAGCCGCCACGTGAGCCACAGCTGCGTCCGGCTGAAGAATGCTGGTCGTTTCGTCATGATCTCGAGGAGCTTGGAGGACAGCGCTGTCGGGGCGTCAGCCGTCCAGTACGTCGAAGTGGGCGAATGCTATGACCAGCCCCGCCCTGCCCTGGGTGGCGCTGCGCAATTCCGTGGAAAACCCGAAGAGACTGCGGAGAGCGGCGCGCGCGGAGACGGCTTTGCCTGCGCCCCCTGTCAAATCGGTGATGGCCTCCACCTTCGCGCCAATGGACCCCAGCAGACTCACGGCGTCGCCCACGTGGTCCTCCGGCACGGTAATCTCCACACGCATCAACGGCTCCAGCAGCGCCGCCCCACCTTGGGCGAACGCCTCCCGCACGGCGGCTTGCGCGGCCATGTGGAACCCCGCCGGAGACGATTCCCCTTCCCGCCTGGCGAGGGCTTTCACCGTGGCGCGCACGTCCGTCACGGGGTAACCCCGCGGTCCGCTTTGCAGACCCAGCTCCACGCCGTCGCGGGCGGCGTCCAGCCACGACTCGGGGTAGCCTGTGGGGTCCACCTCCATGCGGATCTCGTTGCCGGCGCCGCGTTCACGCGGCTCCAACCGCACCGTGACCTGGCCGTGGTGCATCACCTCGCCGAGCGCGCGATGGAAGACGCCCTCGGCCTCCGCCGCTGACTGGACAGTCTCCTGATAAATGACCTGGGGTTTGCCGTGACGGGGCTCCACGCCGTATTCGCGGCGCAACCTGTCGAGCACCACTTCCAGATGGAGTTCGCCCATGCCGGAGAGGACGCGCTGACCTGTCTCCTCGTCGTGAACCAACGCGAGAGTCGGATCCTCCACGAGACATTTCTCCAGCACCTCGTCGAGCTTATCCGCTTCCGCCTGGCTGCGGGGCTCCACGGCGATGGAGATGACAGGCTGGTAACGCTCGATGGATTCCAGCACGACAGGACGCTCGGCGGCAGCGAGGGAATCTCCCGTGCGGGCGTGCTTCATGCCGGCGGCCACCACGATGTCGCCAGCAGCGGCAGTGTCCAGTTTCTCCCGGTGATCAGCGTGCATGCGAAAGAGCCGCGCCGCGCGTTCCGTCTGCTGTTGGGTGACGTTGAGAACCGCATCCCCAGGATGCAGCTGCCCGGAGTAAAGCCGCAAGTAGACATGCCGACGGCCCGTGACCATGGAGACCTTGAAGGCGAGCGCCGCCAGAGACGCTTTGGGCGAGGGGTCGAGGGTGACGAGCGCGCCGGTTGCGGGGTCGTGGCCTTTGGGCAAGGCGGCTTCCAGGGGGCTTGGCAAAAAATCGCAGACGCCGTCGAAGAGTGGCTGCACGCCCACGTTCTTGAGCGCGGAGCCGGCGAAGGCCGGGACCACGCGCCGCGCGAGGGTCGCGTTGCGGATGACCGGCCGCAGCGTCTCGGCGGCGAGGTCCGCCCCGCTCAGATAGGTTTCCATGAAGGCGTCGTCCGCGTCGGCCAGGGTCTCCAGCATGCGCTCGCGCCACGGCGCGGCGTACTCGGCCTCCTCCGTCGTCAGCGGGCTGCGGGAGACGCTTTCGCCTTTGGTCTGGGGATCGAAGCCCAACCGCTCCATGGTCACCACGTCGATGACGCCGGCGAGATCCGCACCCTCTCCCCAGGGCACGGTGACAGGGAGCGGTGTGGCGCCCAGACGGTCGGCGATGGCGCGCAGCACGGCGGCGTAGTCTGCGCCGAGGCGATCCATTTTGTTGACGAACGCGAGCTTGGGCGCGAGAAAGCGTTCCGACTGCCGCCACACCGTCTCCGACTGGGGCTCCACCCCGCCCACGGCGCAGAAGACGCCCACGGCGCCATCCAGCACGCGCAGGCTGCGCTCCACTTCGATGGTGAAGTCCACGTGGCCCGGGGTGTCGATGAGATTGATGGTGTGGTCGTTCCAGTGGCTGGTGGTGCAGGCGGAGCTGATGGTGATGCCCCGCTCCTGCTCCTCGGGCATGAAGTCCATGGTGGCGGTGCCTTCGTGGACTTCCCCCATGCGGTGGATCTTGTGGGAATAGAAAAGGAAACGCTCGGTGAGGGTGGTTTTGCCCGCGTCGATGTGCGCGATGATGCCGATGTTGCGGAGCTTGGCCAGCCGTCTGGATGCGCTGCTGGTCATACGTCGAAGGACTCGCGCGCTGGCGCAGGGCCCAGCGCGAGGCTGCGGATGTGAAAGAAAGCGGCGTCCAATTCGGGATAGACCCAACAGCATTCGTTGCCCGGCCCCATGGCGAGCGCTTCGGGAGCGGCTTGGAACGCAGCTTCCACCAGACCGGCTGGGGCGAGCCTGGCCGTGGCGGGCGGCGCAATGAAGGACTCCCATCCGCCTTCCACCGGGGTCCAGCTGTCGGGGCAAGCGTCGCCAGCGTTGTAGGCCAACCGCATGGCTGCGGGGTGCGCCCAGGCGGCGGCTTCCATGTCCAGGGGAGGACCGCCCGCATCCTTCGCAGGGTCGTCCATCCACGCCGCCAGCACGGAGGGCTCCGGCAGCACGCGGATGGCCAGTCCCTTGGCCGTGGCTTCGGAGAGGGCTGCCGCCAGCGCGAAGCTCTCGGCCGTTTCGTAGGCGCTCACGGGGTCGCCCAGCACGAGCACGCGCACAGGGGCTTCATCTTCCGCCAAGGCGTCCAGCACGTTGGCGGCTTCCCGGGGGGTTATGGTCAGCGCCCACTCCTGCCCGACGAGTTCCAGCGTGGCGAGCAGCGCATCCGGCCAGCCGGCATCGTCTGCGGCCTCCCCTTCCGTGGCCACCACGCGCGCCACAGCCACCTCCGGCACGCCAGCGAGCAACGCAGGCGCAACCGTGGCGGCGAGAGCCGCCGGCGAACGCACCGTCTGCGCAGCCAGCACCAGCGCGGCAGGCGCGGGCGCGGCGTACCCGTACCGAACGAAGCCGGCGGCGAACCGGTCCTCGCTGCGGTGTTGGGTGCAGGCGGCGGGACTGTAGATGGAAGCGAGACGCGCCACTGCGGTCTTGATCAGCGCGCGGCCGTGTTCTCCCACGGCGTCATAGGCTGCTGCGAAGCGTTCGTCCGGCTCCGCGCGGTCAGTCATCCATGTGGGGAGGACACGTTGGTTCTGCATACTCGGGGGAGACGTTGTGGCGGGGAGGCGGGCCTCGCCGTCAAGGAATCAGGGCGTCGGAGAGTGTGGGCTCGGCCATGCGACGGAGGGGGTTCTGCGCCGCCGAATCCGGTGGAGGC
>CAYVWB010000021.1:29051-33751 GCA_964455395.1 uncultured Desulfovibrionaceae bacterium | reverse complement strand
ACCATCGGCATGGAGGAGTCGCCGGTGGAGGCGGTCCGCTCCGGCGCATGTCGCCGAGCGGCCGCCCCCCACGCATGGCGCATGTCAGAGCCACATGAAGTAGTCTTGCCAGGCGCCGAACTGCTGGCGCTGAGCGAACTCCGACTGCTGTTTCTGATACCGCAGATAGGAGAGTTCCGACTGTTTGCGCGCATACTGCTGCAATTCAGCCAGATCTGCATAGTTTTCAACAACATACGTATAGCGATTCCAGGCTCCGCCATACTGTTCCGTGCGCCAGTAGAAGTCTGCGATGAAGAGCTCGCGCTTGGCGAGGATCTCGCGGCTGAGAGCGATGTAGTTCTCGGCTTCCTGCGCGTAGGTGGTTTCCGGGAAGGTGTCGCGCAGCCGGCGCAAGTATTCCAGTCCTTCCACCACGGTGGGTTGCGGTCTGTCGATGGTGGTGAACGCCTTGTACCCGGAGACGCCCACCTGATAGAGCACGTATGGTATTTCCGGATGCCGTGGGTGCAGGGTCTCGAAGTCGATGTAGGCGTCCATGGCTTCCTCGTAGTCGCCGTTGAGGAAGTAGGCGTCGCCCAGCGCGAGTTCGGCTTGCACCGTGTAGGGGCTGAAGGGGTAGCGGTCCTTGAGCTTGGTGAAGTACCGCGACGCTTCGAAGTATTTCGTCTGGTTCATGGAATCCACCCCCGCTTCCCAGAGTTCCTGGGCCGTGTCTTCGGGCACGGGGAGGTAGAAATAATCGATCATGCCGCAGCCCGTGAGCAGGCTCGCCAGCAAGAGCGCAGGCGCCAGTCTGGTGAGAAATCGTTTCATAGCTTTTCCAGATAGACCGAAGCGGCGTGAGCGGCGGTGGCGCCGTCGCCCACGGCGGTGACCACTTGCCGGCAGAGTTTGGAGCGCGCGTCGCCGGCGGCGTAGACCCCTTCGATGTTGGTGTGCATCTCGGTGTTGGTGATGAGGTAGCCGGCGTCGTCCTGGTCCAGGGCTTTCGGGAAGAATGTCGCTTGCGGCGTGAAGCCCACGAAGATGAAGACGCCATCCACTTCCAGCACCTTCTCCTCGCCGGTGTTCACGTGGGTCAAGCGCAAGCCGGTGACTTCGTTCTCGCCCAGCAGGTCCTGCACGGTGTGTTCCAGCACCATTTCGATGGTGGGATCAGCGAAGCACTTGTCCTGGTAGCACATCATGCCGCGGAATTCGTTGCGGCGGTGGATGAGGTAGAGCTTCTTGACGATCTTGGCGAGGTAGAGCGACTCCTCCAGCGCGGAATTGCCGCCGCCAACCACAGCCACCACCTTGTCGCGATAGAAATTGCCGTCGCACAAGGCGCAGTAGGAAACGCCCCGCCCGGTCAGCTCCTCTTCACGCGGCAGACCCAGCTTGCGGTACTGCGACCCCGTGCAGAGGATGACGCTCTTGGCTTCCACCCATTCATCCCCCACAAGCAGCTGGTGCTTGCCCGGTTCAGGCTTGAATTCGCGCACTTCGTCCATCATGCGGTCGAACTCGTAGCCTTCCAGGTGCGCAGCGAACAGGTCCGCCAGCTCGTAGCCCTTGATGCTCTTGGGGTGGCCCGGATAGTTGTCGATCTCCTCCGTGAGCAGCGTCTGTCCGCCGGGGGAAAGCTTCTCCACCCACGCCATCTTCACGCCTGCACGCAAAAGGTAGAGGGCGGCCGTCATACCCGCAGGGCCGCCCCCAACGACAATGCTGTCATACCTTTTCATGGCGGATCTAGAGGGCTTTGGAGGTGATCATTTCCTTGATGCTGGACTTGGAGACAGCGCCGGTGATCTGCTCCACCACTTCGCCGCCTTTGAACAGGATGAGCGTGGGGATGGCGCGGATGCCGTACTTGCTCGGCGTGGCCTGGTTTTCGTCCACGTTCATCTTGCTGATCTTCACCTTGCCTTCGTATTCGTTGGCCATCTCGTCGATGACAGGACCCATGGCGCGGCAGGGGCCGCACCAAGGAGCCCAGAAATCCACGAGCACGGGAATTTCGCTTTTCAGAACTTCTTCCTCGAAGGTGGCGTCTGTGAGTTGAAGAGCCATAAGGGATCTCCTTGGTCTTAGGGGATTGCGCGAAAAACGTCGGGCGAGCTCTGAAGAGCTAAGGCTTGCGGAGCCCTGGGGGGGACCCCGACGCGGCCAGGCGAGCTGCTTCCTCTTGGACGGCGTTGCGCCCGCGTTCGCATGCGGGCTTCATTATCATACACTTATTTTGCGGGAGGCCGCCATGTCAAGCGTTATGCGTCCTTCCTCCACTCCGCGACGATCCGGCGCCAACTTGACGCAGGCCTCGCGCGTCTGTTCATCGCTGCAGATAATCCCTGGGCACGGCCTGTCCGCGGGGAATCGCGTCCAGGTCCAGATCATGACAGCGTCCGGCTTGCGCCAACCGCTCGCCCAGGAAGGCCACCATGGCGGCGTTGTCCGTGCAGAGCGCCGGCGAGGGGACGATGAAGCGGACCCCGTGCGCCGAAGCCGTGTCCTCCAGCAGACGCCGCGTCACCCGGCTGGCGGCGACGCCCCCGGCCAGCAACAACGCCTGCGTCTCGGGGTGCTGCTCCAAAGCCCGCGACGTCTTGATGGCGAGGGTCTCGGCCACCGCCAGCACATAGGACGCGCAGCAGTCCGCCATGGCTTGGAACCGATCGCCCAGCGCAGCAACAGCAGCTTCCCGACCTTGTCGCAGCGTCTCCGGCGCCAGAGGGTGGGGAGCGGCGCATTCGGGATGTCGGGCCACGTGCTGCGTCATCGCTGTCTTCAAACCGCTGAAGCTGAAGTCCAGGGTGGGATTGTCCACGTACGCGCGGGGAAACAACGCCGGGTCTGCTGTTCCATGCGTCGCCAGCATGTCCATGGCCGCCCCCCCGGGGTAAGGCAGATTCAAGGCGCGCGCGGCTTTGTCGAAGGCTTCGCCGGCGGCGTCGTCCAAAGTGCGGCCCAAGGGTTCCAGCGCAAGCGGTTCGGGCATCCAGTACAGATTCGTGTGCCCACCGGAAACCAGGAGCCCCACCGCCGGGAACGTCAGCGGCTGCTCCAGCCCGGCAGCCAGCAGGTGCGCCTGGAGATGGTCCACCCCCACCAACACGGGACCGCCATCGCCTTGCGCCACAGCAGGTCCGCCCAATCCCGCCACAAGCCCCTTGGCGAAGGAGACCCCGGTCAGCAGGCTGCCCAGCAACCCGGGCCCGCGCGCCACCGCCACCGCTTCGATGGCCTCCGGCTCAAGCCCGGCTTCCTCCAGACAGGCGCGGAAAAGCGGCCCCAGCAGCCGGTAATGTTCCCGGGAGGCGATCTCCGGCACCACCCCCCCGAAGAGGGCGTGCAAGTCCGCCTGGGACGCAGCTTGGTGCGCAAGCAGCGCGCCGTCCGCCACCAGCGCGACGCCGGTGTCGTCGCAGGAAGTTTCGACGCCGAGTGTGAGCATGGCGAGTGGAATGGATGAGCCGGTTGGCGATGGTCCGTCGGTTCACTGCGCCTCGGCGCATCCCGCAGGTGGCCCCCCCGGCAGGCTGGACGGGAAAGGCCGTGTCGGCGTTCCGCGGATGCCCCCGGAGGCGGCGGCGTCAGTCGCGGCGTCAGTAACGGCGTCTGCGGCGCCGAGGCCTAGCTGGCGGCGTGTTTCCGATAGATTTCCGAAACCTTGCGTACGTCGTAGGAGGAGCCCACGAAGAGCGGCGTGCGCTGGTGGATGCCTTCCGGCTCCACTTCCAGCATGCGCTTGGTCCCGTCGGTGGCGAGGCCCCCGGCCTGCTCCGCCAGCAAGGCGATGGGGTTGGCTTCGCAGAGCAGCCGCAGCTTGCCTTTGGGCGCTTTGGGGTCGCGGTAATCCATGGGATACATGAAGATGCCGCCATAGAGGAGCGTGCGGTGGAAGTCCGCCACCAAAGACCCGATATACCGCAAGCTGTGAGGCTTGCCGCGTTCGTTGTCCGTGGACTTGAACCAGTCCACCACGTCGCGGGTGGGTTGGTCCCAGTAGGTGTAGTAGCTTTCGTTGACGGAGTAGATCTTGCCCTTCTCGGGGATGGCGATTTCCGGATGCGAGAGGAGGAATTCGCCCACGCTGGGGTCCAGGGTGAAACCGTAGACGCCGTGACCGGAGGTGTACACGAGCATGGTGGAGGTGCCGTAGAGGAAGTAGCCTGCTGCGATTTGCTTGTAGCCGGGCTGCAGCACGTCGGATTCGCTGGCGTCCACCAGGGAGGAAGAAGTCCGCTTGAGGATGGAGAAGATGGTGCCGACGTTGACGTTGGCGTCGATGTTCGAGGAGCCGTCCAAGGGATCGAAGATGAGGATGTACTCGCCGCGCTGGAACTTCTCCGAGACGGTGATGATGTCAGCGTTTTCCTCCGAGACCATGGCGCAGATGACGCCGGAGCGCTCCATGCGGTGGATGAGGATGTCGTTGGCGTATTCGTCCAGCTTCTTGACGGCTTCGCCTTGGACGTTGATGTCGCCGGTAAAGCCCAGCACGTCCACGAGGCCGGCTTTGTTCACCTCGCGGGAGATGATCTTTGCGGCAAGGATGAGATCGTACAGCAGCTGCGTGAATTTGCCGGTGGCTTCGGGACTCTGTTTTTGATGATAGAGGAGATGTTCGGTGACTGTGATCTGGCCGGTGGGCATGGTCCGCTCCTTCGGGTGGGCTACGATCCTGGTGCTGTACGACGTGTGTGTTCTCTGGG
>CAYVWB010000021.1:0-29041 GCA_964455395.1 uncultured Desulfovibrionaceae bacterium | reverse complement strand
TGGGGCGGGCGCGCGGCCCGCATCGCGTCTGTGTGTGGAACGTGCAGGCGAAGGCCGCGGCTCAGTTCGCTTCGGCGGCGGCTTGCTCGGCGGCTTGCTCGGCTGCTTCCCGCGCCGCTTCTTCCGCGTCTTGCTCTTCCTCGGTGGGCGTGGCTGTGGCGTAGATCATGTAGAAACGTCCCAGGTGCCGGCCCAGCCAGTAGAAGTCGCGGCCGGCTGTTTCCAGCTGGCCGTAGACCTGATCCTGCAGCACGGCGTTCCATTCCTGTTGCGCCAGGTTCTGGGCGGCGTCCGGATACTTGGCGCTCCAGATGACGCGTTCCGGCGTCACCATCACCAGCTCGTCCGGTTCAGGACAGAATTCCAGCAGGTTGCGGGGGTCGAAATAGACGACGATAAGCCCGCGCCAGTCATTGTCCTCATAAAACGGTTGGACGAGGTAGATTTCCGGACCCAGAGGGGATTCTCCGGCCATGCCGCGCAAGGAGTGGTCGCTCCAGGGCTTCGCTTCCGGCGCCGGCTCGGTCTCCACCATGGCCACATCAAGGGGTTCCGCCTCCGCGGTCTCCACCTCGGTCTCCATGAGCACGGCGTCTTCCTGGACGAGCTCCTCCGAGACTGCGGGGTCGCCGGAGGCGGTGTCCAGAGCCTCGGCTTTCATGGCCGCCGGCTCCATGGGAGCGGCGTCTGCGTCGACTTCAGGCGCGCCGAGGGCGAGCAGCGCCTCCACGTCCACTTCGCGATTGTAATCAAGAGGATGCTGGAAAATGGACGAACCGTACTGGTCCACCACCATCACGCCGCTGATCCACGGGTGGCGTTCGAAGAGCCGCTGGAACCAGTTCTCCCGGGGCAGCCGGTCCTCGCCGTCCATGTACTTGATGAGGCGGTAGACTTTTTCGTCCACAGGCGTGAGCAGCCGCGCCAGCTTGCGCTCTTCCGCTTCACCGAACTGGGTGGGGTCCAGAGTGACGTCGGGCTGAGGCTCCACGTATTCGCGGTAAAGGTCTTGGATTTCCTTGCCGCCGGTGTCGATGACGGCGTCCACGGAGGAGTAGTTGAAGTAGCCCTGCTCGCACCCTGCGAAGAGGAGCGTGGCTGCTGCGCTCAAGACGACGAGGACGGCGCGACGCGTCAATGTTTTCAAGGTAGACTCCATATGCAGTGCGCCTGGGGCGCGCAATTCCCCGCGGTGGCCGGGGGTCCCGGACAGACCGGAAAGACCGGGGCGTACGTGACGGCGAAGCCTTGCCGGCGGGGCGTTCTGCGCCGGAACGGCTCCGGCGCCACGGTTGGTGTGGTGACGGAATACATCATTTTGCGGATGGACGCCAGCAGCGAAGCGATATGGCGGCGCGGCAAAACGTCCCAGGGGCGTTCCGTGTCGGCCATGCCGTGCAGACAGCGTGCGGCGGCGAGCGATACGCTATCCTGCGGCCCGGGCCTCCAGCCGTTGCGCCAGGCTCTCCAGCGTGTTGATGAGATTGTTGGCGGCGGGCGCGGGCTTCGTCTTCGCAGCCGGGAGTTCGGCGTCTGTCGCGCCTTCCGCCGCCGGCTCCGACGGCGCGTCTGCGGCCGGCTCGTAGGCGCGTTCCACATACTCGGCTGTCTCGACGGCTTCTGCGTCTTCAGAGATGTCTGAAGCTTCGGCGGGTGCTTCGGCGTCGGCGACAACGCCGTCGGAGGTCGAAACTTCGGGGGCAGAAACTTCAGCGCTGTCAGCGGCTTCCTCGGAAATAGCGGATGACTCGGGAGCCGCCTCCGCAGCGTCGCGACTCAGCGGTTTGGGCATGCGCGGCGTACGGGGCTTGGGTTCCGGGGCCTTGCCAGCGCGCGACTGCGCATTGGCCTGCGTCTCCTCGATGAGGCGCTCCAGCTCGGCCTTGCCTGCGCCGGGGGGCGTCGATCCCAACAATTCCCGATAGATGTCCAACGCTCCGTCGTAGTCGCCTTGGCGCGCCAGCAAGTCCGCCATGGTGCGCGTGCGCAGGGAGAAGGCTTCGCCGGGGCGTTCTTCCTGGCCTTCGTCCCGCGCTGTGGCGAGGAGTTCGGAGGGCTTGGCGGCGGCTTCGCAGGCTTGCTCCAGGGCCTCGGCGGCGTCGGGAGCCATGGCGGAATCGCGCAGTTCTGCACGGGTGAAGTCCGTGTCGCCAGCCGGATCGGCTGCGGACTTCGGGACGGTGTGAGACGCGACAGCCGCGGGACCGACAGCGCGGCGTTGGGCTTCCGGGGTCAAGGACGCAGCCAGACCGCGCATGATGACGTCCGCCCAGCTGAGTCCTCCGCCGGCGACGTGCGCCGCAATGAGCTCCACGGCGGCGATGAGATCCGGCGAGGCGTTGTCGCGTTTGAGGGCGCTGCCCCACGCCCGCCAGAACCCAGGGCTCTTGTAGAGGGCGTCGCCGAGCAGACTGGCGGCGTCGCGGAGATCGTCGTCCCGGTCGAGTCCATCCAGCGCTTCCAGTCGCAACAGCTGTGCTTCCAGGTCGCGGGGTGCGGCGGCCAGGCCCTGTTCCAGCCGCGCCAGGGCTTCATCGTATTCGCCCGCTTCGAGGAGCAGACGCGCCAGGGGGAGATAGACCTTGGAGTGCGGGTCCATCTCCAAAATTTCGCGAAGCGATTCAATGGTTTGTGGCATTGCTGGCTCCTGCGTTGTCGTCTGTTTCCGGGGTCTCCTCAGCGAGAGGTGGTGCTGCTTCGCCCTCCGGAAAGACATACATGATTTCGCCCTCTTTGACAAAATTCATCTGTTGTCGAAGAAATTTCTCCAAAGCGGTCTTGTCGTCCTTGAGTTGGCGAATTTCCTGGCTGAGCTCGAGATTGCGCTGGTCCACCTCCGCCAGCCGTGTTTCGATGGCGGCGTAGCGTTCCTTCAGTTCCAGATACGCGAAGAGGCCTTGATCGCTGATGAAAAGTCGATAGACAAGGAAGAGGTTGAGGCAACAGAGCGCCACGAGCAACACGCGGTTGGCGGTCATGCAGCGCCTGCTAGTGGGTGGAGCGCCGCCTGATGCGGCACGCGGCGTCGCTTTCCGCGCCGAATGCAGCGCTCAACGGGCCCTTGAGTTCTTCAAGAAAGCGCTCGGTTGCGCCTTCGATGCGCCGCACGTCATCCTCTTCCAACTGCACGGAGTCCAGTTTTTCCATGAACTTGCGCAGCGCTGCGTACTCCTCGCGCATGATGTGGCCCAAGTCGAGCCGTTCCACCTCGGGCTCGAGCTCCAGGATGGTCTGCAAGCAGTTTTCGAGCCGCGTGCGGCGTTGCTGGTGGTGTTCGTCTGTCACTGGGGCGTCTTCCAATGCGGCTTGCCGGCGGGAGCCGTGTGCAGGCGGCGGCTCGCCGTGGAGCGTCTTTCGCGTCTGTTGGATCCAAACACGCCGCGCGCGGTCTCGCAGCGACCCCGGGGGAGCGCGCAGGCGGCGGCTTGCGACGTCTTGGCGGCGCGCTGTGGCGGCTTCATGATGTTCGACCTGCCGTTTCCGACTTGTCACGCAGGCCGCGAAAGACCGCGCGACAATAATTCCAGCCGGAAAATACCGTCAGGACAAGGGCGATGTAAAGGAGAAACTGCCCCAACGGGTTGGGATCGAAGCCCAGGGTCGGGTAGTGCAGTGTCAAAAGCGCCAGCGCCGCGGTCTGGAACACGGTCTTGGCTTTGCCCCACCGGTCTGCCGCGAGCACCAAGCCTTGCTCCAGCGCCACTGTCCGCAGGCCTGTGACAGTGATTTCCCGGGCGGTGATGAGCGCGACAACCCACGCCGGGACCCAGGGGTCGCCCAGCTCCGTGCGCTGCGCAGCCAGCATGATGAGTGTGACCACCACGAGCAGCTTGTCCGCCAGGGGATCCAGAAATTTCCCGAGTGAAGTGACCATGTTCCAGCGTCGGGCGATGAAGCCGTCCACGAAATCCGTGCACGCCGCCCCCAGAAAGACGAGGAACGCGACGAGACACGTCTGCGGTCCTGGAAAAGCCAGCAGCGCCGCCAGCAGCGGAACCACCGCGATGCGTCCCAGAGTGATGCGGTTGGCGAGATTCATGGGGCTTGCGCTTACTCCTTTTCCATCGCCCTGTCGACGCCTTTCGAAGCGTCGTCGTTCTGCCGGACGGGGCGATTGGCCGTTGCGCCGGGTTCCGTCACGGAGCAGACGCGCTTGCGCCTTAGCCCCTGCTGCGGACGCCTGAAGCGAGGCCGTGTGCGGGAAGACGGTCTTAGGGCTGGCGGCCACGCGCCCATTTCTGTTCAACCCAGAGGGAACACTACGGTTTGTACAGCGCGAGCACCTTGCGTACGTAGTTGCGGGTTTCCTTGAAAGGCGGCACCCCGCCGTATTTCTCCACGTTGCCTGGGCCGGCGTTGTAGGCGGCGAGGGCCAGCTCCAGGGAGCCGAAGCGGTCCAGCATCTGCCGCAGGTAGCGCACGCCGCCAGCGATGTTCTCGTTGGGATCGAAAGGCTGGGTCACGCCGAGGTCGCGCTGGGTCTCCGGCATGATCTGCATGAGTCCCTCGGCGCCGGCGGAGGACGTCACTTCATTGCAGAAGCCGGACTCCACCTCGATGACAGACTGCACCAGCCGGGGGTCCAGTCCGTATCGTTCGCTCCAGCGGGTGGCTATGGAGACAATCTCTCCGCGATTGACATGCCCGTACTGGCGCATGATGTCGCGGAAGACCATGTAGACGCGGTAGCCTTCGGCGTTGCGGTCCGTCAAGCAGAGCACGCCCTCCTCATCCGTCTTGGCGTAGATGGCTTTTTGCGCGGCGGCGGAATGTGGGAGCGCGTGCGCCGCCGTCATCAACAACATCAGCACGACGACGAATCGACCGAGTTGCAGGCGACCACATGCGGTCTTCTTGATGTGTGCGAAGCGAGGCTTCATGAGATGAGCGACAAGCGTGTTGCGAAAGTGATCCATGGCGCATTCTCCATAGTGCTGCGTCGGGACGCGTCTGGAATGTGACTGGTGCTTGCGGGGTCAGGTATGTCGGGTGGAGGCCAGCTCGAAGCTGTCCTCGGCGCTGCGGGCCACGGCTTCGGCGATGGCCAGAAACGCGCGTTTGGCCGGGAAGTCGTCCTCCAGATCCACCAGGGGCTTGCCCAGGTCGCCGGCGACCACGGTGGCCGGGTCCAGCGGCACGGCGCCCAGGAACGGCAAGCCGTAGCGTTTGGCCAAGGCCTCGCCGCCGCCTTTCTTGAACAGGGAGATTTCCTCTTTGCAGTGGGGACAGACAAGGCCGCTCATGTTCTCCACCACGCCGAGCACGTTGGCTTGCGCGTACTGGAGGAAGTTGATGGCTTTGCGCACGTCCGCCAGAGAGACTTCCTGCGGAGTGGTGACGACGACGCAGAGCGCGTCCGGGATGGTCTTGAGTACGGTCATGTGTTCGTCGCCAGCGCCGGGGGGCGAGTCGATGACGAGGTAGTCCAGCTCGCCCCAGACCACGTCCGCGATGAACTGTCGGATGGCCGAGTGTTTCATGGGGCCCCGCCAGAGCACGGCTTGGTCGCGGTCTTCCAGCAGGGTGTCCATGGAGACGGCGGCGAGATGGTCGCTGTATCGCTTGGGCAGAAACCGTTGGCGCGCGGCGCCTTGCTCGTCCACCCCAGCGTCTGCGTTCGGAGCGACTTCCAGGCCGCTCTCCAGGCTGAGGAGGTTGGCCACGCTGGGGCCGTGGAAGTCCACGTCCATGATGCCCACGGCAGCGCCGCGAGCCGCCAGGGCTGCAGCGAGGTTCACGGCGACGGCGCTTTTGCCCACGCCGCCTTTGCCGCTCATGACGAAGAGTTTGTAGCGGATCTTGCCGAGCGTCTTGCGGATGCGTTCGTCCTGCATGGTGACGCCATCGAGGGCGTTGGGCGTGAACGACGCATTCGAAGCGCCTTGCGCAGCGCCGGGCCGTGAGCTGTTTTCGTCGTCGTGTGGCGGACGGGGCGCCTCGTTGTCGGGGCCAGCGGGGTGCATCGCAGCCTCCTCTCTCTGTTGCGCGCCGCAAGGATGGGGGACGTCGGCGGCGCAGGACACGCGACATGCTGCAACAATCCTGCAACTGGCTTCTACAACTACCACACTGCACAGCGACGTCAAGCATTTTGCATCACTTCTGCACAATGATGCATGCCATCATGACTGCAACAATGTATCAACAACATCATAAAATACTCTAGAAAATTTCAAATATATCTATAACCGCTCGAAACCACATTAACACGACCGTGCAAATCGCCACACCCTCCTCTGCTCCACGGCGTTGCAGGGTCTCTGCAACGTCTCCATGGCGCTGCGCTCGCTGCTGCACGAAAAAGGCCGCGGCGTCATCGCCACGGCCTTGTCGTTTGGGGAAGGCGGGGGCGAGCCCACGCCTGCGGTCGTCCGTCACACGCCCTAAGGCGTCATGATCTGTTCGACAGAAAGGGAGAAAAGCGCGCCTGAAGGATTCGCACCATGGACCGGCCTTCCGCCAGGTCCGTCTTTCCGAGGCGCGCCGGAGGGGTCAGATATACTTGAGCGCCACGAAGCCGAGCACCACCATCACCACCAGGGCGGTGGTCACGTAGGAGAGGCGGTTCTCCAAGAAGTAGCGCACCTTCTCCCCGTAAAGGTAGAGCAGCCCGGCCACCACGAAGAACCGCAGGCCCCGCGCCAGGGTGGAAGCGATGACGAACACCAGGAAGTTGATGCTGAAGAAACCCGCCGTGAGCGTGCAGACCTTGTAGGGAATGGGCGTGAGCCCCGCCACAGCCACGGCCCAGGCGTTGTACTTGTCGTACCACTGGCTGATGGTCGTCACCTTCTCCTGCATGTTGTACATGGCGACGATGGGTTCGCCGATCACTTCCCAGAAGAAGTAGCCCAGAAAGTACCCCACAACGCCGCCCAGCAGCGAAGCCACCAGACAGGTGAGCGCATAGCGGAACGCCTTGGCGCGGTTGGCCAGGCACATGGGGATGAGCATGGCGTCCGGGGGGATGGGAAAGAAGATGGACTCGGTGAAGGAGACCACCGCGAGCATGCGGTGGGCGCCTTTGGTCTCGGCGGCTTTCCACAGCCGCTCGAGCCACGCTTGCATGAATTTCATCAGATGTGATCCTTGCGATAGAGAGGGGTGCGAATGGGGGCGTTCACCAGCCGTGTTTGCCCACGAGATCCACGAACGCCACGCCGCCGTGACGCTCTTCCTGCAACGCGCCGTCTTGCTTGCGGATGACCACGAGCTGCTGGTTGCGGCGCGCTCCGCCCACGGGGATGATGAGGATGCCGGGGTCCGCCAGCTGCTCCACCAGGGGCATGGGCACGTCGGGACCGCCTGCCGTGACGAGGATGCGGTCGAAGGGCGCTTCCTCGGCCCAGCCCATGGTGCCGTCGTCCAGCTTGAGCTTCACCTTGAAGTAGCGCAGCTCCAGCAGGCGCTGTCTGGCTTTCACGTAGAGATCGCGGATGCGCTCCACCGTGTAGACTTCGCAGCCCATGGCCGCGAGCACGGCTGCCTGGTAGCCGCTGCCGGCGCCGATCTCCAGCACGCGCATCTCGGGTTCGATCTCCAGCATCTGGGACATGAGGCCGACGATATACGGTTGGGAGATGGTCTGCCCATGGCCGATGGGCAGGGCGTGGTCTTTGTACGCTTGCGCTTGCAGGGCTTCTTGCACGAAGAGGTGGCGGGGCGTCTGGCGCATGGCGGCGAGCACACGCTCGTCATGAATCCCGCGTTTCTCCAGCTGCTCGCGGACCATGGCGTCGCGCATGCGCTGGAGTGCGGCGTTAGCTCTGTGGGAGGAAGTATTCATGCGGGTGGTCTGCCGGGGCTCCAAGCGGTGCGAAAAAGTGGCCGTGCGGCGGGCGCAACGGCTCGCGGGATGCAAACCACGTTTCCGCAGCCAAGTCAACCGAAGTCGTGGACCCGTTCTCTCCGTGGCAGGTCGGACTCTTGGTCCCGGAGGTCTTGACATGCGGGGCCGGGCGCCTGAAGATTCATCTAAACTATCTCTAAACGCACAACCCAAGGGGCCCCCCCATGTACCGCATCGTCAAAGACATCATGACCCGCGAGGTGTTCACCCTCAAGCGTACGGACTCCCTGCGCGCCGCCCGCTCCATGATGTCGCTGGCCCGCATCCGGCACATCCCCATCGTGGGCGAGGACGAGCACTTCACCGGTCTGGTGACCCACCGCGACATCCTCGCAGCCACCATCTCCAAGTTCGCGGAGGTGGAGAAAGCCGTCCAGGACGAGATCGACTCCGGCATCCCCATCCATGAGATCATGAACCGCGACGTCACCGTGGTCGCGCCGGATTCGCCCATCAAGGACGCCGCCGAGATGCTCCTGCGCAACAAGTACGGCTGCCTCCCCGTGGTGGAGCAAGGGCTCCTGGTGGGCATCATCACCGAAGCGGATTTCCTGAAGCTCACCATCCGGTTGATGGAGCTGGAAGAGCAGCGCACGGGCGAACCCGGCGTGTAAGGTTCGCTCCGTCTGTGCGAGAAGCTTGCGCCAGCTCCCCCCGGAAGACGTCCGCCACGGCGTCGCCCATGTCGCGTACACCAACCAAGACCAACACATCGAGTCCACCCCAGCGGCGCCGCGCTCCAAGGCAGGCGTCCCATCACGAGGCCGCATCCATGCCACTCCACTCCACCACTGGCGCCCGTCGTCACGTCGCGCATCAAACCGGCCGCGTGGGCTGTCTGCCCATGCTCGTGCTGCTCATCCTCCTGGTGATCGGCGGCGGCGCCTACATTCTCTTTCGGGACACGACCGAACCCACGGCCAGTCTCAGTCCCATGACCACCCACATCTCCAAGGCGCTGCCCATGCTCGCCGCTGCAGAAGACGACGCCTCCGGCGTGCGGCGCATCCAGGTGCGCGTACGCGCCAACGAGGAAACCTACGAGATCGCCAGCCAGGACTTCCCCGAGGCCCCCGTGCGGGCGGAACTGCCCTTCACCCTGGCGGATCTGCCCCTCTCCAGCGGCGTCGTCACCATCGAAGTCGCCGCCACGGACGCCTCCTACGCCTCTCTCGGCAGCGGCAACACCGTGGTCCTGGCCAGCGAACACACTCTGGACACCCAACCCCCGCAGATATCCATCACCAGCGGCGTCATCAACGTCAACCGCGGCGGCGCCGCCGGCGTGGCGTTCACCGTCTCCGAACCCCCCGCCATGGCCGGCGTGGTCGTCGGCGACCACTTCTTCCCGGCCTACGAGCAGGAGAACGGGACCTGGGCCTGCCTCTTCGCGTTCCCCCACTTCATGACCGTGGAGAATTTCTCCCCCGCGCTCATGGCCGTGGACGCCGCCGGCAACGAGAACGTCATCCCCCTCAACGTCAACGCGCGCCCCAAAACGTTCCGCGAAGACACCATCAACCTCCCCGACTCCTTCCTGGAACGCAAGATGCCGGAGTTCGCGAGCCTGCACCCGGAAGCCGCCACGCCTCTGGAGATCTTCCTGGCCGTGAACCGCAAGACCCGCGTGGAAAACCGCGCCGCCTTGAAGGATATCGGCCGCACCAGCGTGCCCCGCCCCCTGTGGCGCGGCGCCTTCGAGCGCATGGCCGGCGCCTCCATGGCCCAGTTCGCCGACCACCGCAGCTACATCTACAATGGCGAAGTGGTGGACAACCAGACCCACCTGGGCCAGGACATCGCCTCCGTACAGCGCGCCCCCGTGCCCGCAGGCAACCATGGCGTGGTGGTCTTCGCCGGCTACATGGGCATCTACGGCAACTGCGTCATCATCGACCACGGCATGGGCCTCATGACCCTCTACGCCCACCTCACGGAAGTCCACGTCCAGGAAGGCCAACAGCTGACCAAAGGCGATATCGTCGGCTCCTCTGGGACTTCGGGCCTCGCCGGCGGCGACCATCTGCACTTCGGCGTCCTCGTGGGCGGCCTGCCCGTCTCCCCCATCGAATGGTGGGACGAACACTGGATTCTCGACAACCTGACCGGCAAGGTTCCCGGAGTGGGTGAAGAGGCGTCCTGAGTCCACCCCGCTCACCCCTCCACGCATCGACGACAACGCCGGCTCCACTGGGAGCCGGCGTTTATTTTCACTGCATTCTGCCTGTGGCGAGACGCACGCGCGCAGCGTATGGTGTGTTCACTCGAACCAGGAATTCACCCCCAGACGCCGCCATGACCATCCACATCGCCCAACAAGACTGGGAAGGCCCTTTGCTCAGTCTTCACGCCATCAACGAAGCGCCTGGCGTTTTCGTGGTGCTGACGTGCGCTTCGCGCCGCCTGGACGCTGCCGAGACCACATGGCGCGTCATCGACGCCGACGAATCGGAAGACGTGCGCGCCGCCGTTCTGCACTCGCCGCGATTGCCGGTCTGGAAAGCCGCCAACGAAGGCCTGTTGGGCGTGGCCGTCCGCTTCTTCACCCATGAAGATGGCGCCGAGGTCCGTCGTCATCTGCTCGCAGAGACACGCCGCGCTCTCCGCATGACGCCGTAAGGGCGACTCGCTGCGCCGGCGAAGGCGCCGCGTTCCCGCCGACTCGCCATCCGCCACGACGCCGGATGAATCTTCTCCCCCTGGCATGCACCCAGTTCGTACCCAGTGTGCACTCAATTCGCACAAAGATCAGGCAAAGATCGGGCAATGTTCACGCAAAATTCGCACATGGCGCGCGCCATTTCGTGGAAGGCTCTCCACTCGCCGAACCCCGACAGCGTCCGGGACGGTTCGCCTCAGTCGGCGGCGCATCCAGCGTAGACACGCTCTCCGCCGGGCATGAGCACGTTGCACAGCAGCGACCCGCTGAGCAGCATGCCCTCCGTGGCGGCGGCTTCGAAGGAGACGTTGTCCAGCAGGGAGTTGCGCAGGTCCGCACGGGTGAGCACGGCGCGCGAAAACGAGACGCCGAGGAGCCGGCCGTCGGAGAGTTCCGCGCCTTCCAGATCCGCACCCTTGAACAAGGCGTATTTGAAGGTGGAGCCCATGCAGATGGCGTTGCGCAGGGTGGCGGCCGTGAAGTCCGCATGGTCCGCCGTGAGGTCCAGCGCCGTGGCGGAATCGAGCTTGGCCCCCGCGAAGACGGCGTGTCGGGCGTTGGCGTCCGTCAGCACGGTCCGTTCCAGGTCCGCGCCGGTGAAGTCCGCTTCCTCCAGATCGGCCCCGCGGAAGGCTGCGCCGCGCATGTCCGCCTTGGTGAAGTCGCAGCCGCGGCAGTCCGCTTCGTCCAGCACGGCCAGGGTGAGCACGGCGCCGCTGAAGTTGGCGCCGGCCAGGGCGCGGTCCGTCAGGTCGATGGCGTCCAACTCGGCGCCGGAGAGATCGCACCCCACGCAGTCCTCCCCGGCCTGCAGGGCCGCGAGCTGCGTCTCGTCGAAGGCGGCGGCGGGTGCGGCGGCGCCCATCATGAGCAGCGCCATCAGAACCAGCATGTTCAGAACGCGCGCCGTGCCGTACGTGTTGGATTCGTGTTTCATGACGATTCTCCTTTGCAATTGTTCGTGCTATGTCGGAAGGGTCCGCGCAGCCGCCAGCCGCCGCGCATCCTCATCACATCGTCTGTCGAACGCCCCATGGAGCGCCCCGCATGAGCCACCCCACCGCTGTTGAAACTCCCGCCCCGCCTGCCTTCAGTGGAGGCGTGAACATCGCGCTGAAGACGCCGACGCACCGCTTCGACGCCGCCGTGGCGTTTTACCGAGATGTCTTGGGGTTGCCCGTCTTGGCGGCCGACGCCGCCAGCGTGAGCTTCCGCTTCGGCGCCAACCGCCTCTGGGTGGACCGCTGCGAACGCTTGAGCCAAGCCGAAGTCTGGCTGGAGCTGGTGACGCCGGACACGAAGGCCGCCGCCGCGCGACTCGCCGCTGCAGGCGTTCCCCGGTGTGATGCGGTGGAGCCCCTGCCCATCGACCTGGACGGTTTCTGGATCGCCGCGCCGGGAGACGTGGTCCACCTGGTGACGTCCCCCGAGTCGGAACCGGAGACGCTCACGCCGGCTTCACCCCTCTCGCCTTGAAGAACGTGTAGCAGAAGACGCCGTCCGGCTCGGCGGTGCGCAGCAAATCGGCCACGCCCTGGTCGAACGCTGCGGCCTCCATGAGCCCGGCCGCCAGCGCGGGGCCGCGCACGCCTTGAATCATGGCGGTGAAGGTGTTCTTGATGTAGCCCTCCACGAGACGGGGGCGGCTGGCGTCCACATAGACCATGCGGGGCGAGACCTGCGTCTGCGCGAGGCCGGCGGCCGTGAGGAGCGGGTAGAGTCGCCGGCCGATGTTCGCGTCCCCGCCGGCGCGCTGTTGCAGCGTCACCTGACACTGGATGGCCTGGTGTGCGAGTTCGCTGTGGGGGTGGAAATACGTAGAGCCGTGGTCCCCCTCGATGACGGTGATGGAGCCGCCGGGCCGCAGCACGCGCACCAGATGGCGGAGCGCTTCCTGCGGCCGGGCGAGGTGCTCCAGCACGAAGCAGAGGAAGACGTGGTCGAAGGCGTCATCCTCGAACTCCATGTGGAAGATGTCACCCTGCTGGAAAGCGACGTTCTCGAAGCCGGCGGCGCGTACCGTACGCTCGGCTTCCGCGAGGGACTCCGGAGCGATCTCCATGGCGGTGATCGAGGCATGGGGACTGTTGGCCGCCAGGGTCACGGTTTGCGCGCCCACGCCGCAGCCGGCTTCCAGCACACGGCTGCCTGCGGGGTAGACGGTGTCTGCATGGAGCAGTTCCACCAGGGTCGTGGCTTGATCGATCAGTCGAAGCTGCTCGCGCTGACAGTAGCCGTGCACGTAGGTCATGCGTTTCTCCTCGTCGCGCGTTCGGTCACCAGAAGAAATGCTCGCGGGTGATGCGTTTTTCCTCCACGCCCAGGGAGGTCTGCAGCGCTTTCACCGTCGCAACTTGCATGGACTCCGGACCACACACGTAAAAACCTTCGTCGCCGCGGAAGATCTCCCCCACCAGGCCGGGGCCCAGTCGGCCCTGATAGACCGTCACGGCGTGGTGCTCGCTGGGGAAAGCCTCGGGCGACTCCCGCGTGAACAGAAACACCAGCTTGAGCGGAATGACGTTGGTGTAGCCCACCAGTTCCTCCACGGCGAAGGCGTCCGCCAGCGTCTTGTTGGACCACACCAGCGTGGTGGGAACGACGACCTCGCGCGCCGCGAAGTCTCGAATCAAGCTGAGGAACGGCGTGACGCCCACCCCGCCGGCGATGAGGCCCAGCCGCTCATGACGCGCCACATCCGAAAGGAAAACGCCGTAGGGCCCCTCCACCAACACCTCCGTCCCCACGGGGAGACGGACGAACTCCGTGGTGAAGTCCCCCGCCACCTTGATGGAGAACTGCAGCGCGCCGTAGGTGGAAGTCGGCGCCGTGGGGGGCGCGCTGACCACCGTGAAGGGATGCGGTTCGTTCAGGTGGAACGCATGAGGACACCTTGTGACGCCGAACTGACCGGCGCGCATTGACCGAAAATTGGCTGGGGCGTCCGGGTGCTCCAGGGTCAGGGTGGTGGTGTCGCCCGTAACCTGATCGCGTTTCACCAGCGTCCATATCTGCCGTCGTTTGCGCCGCAGCAGATACCACACCCGACGCAGGAAATCCGCGGCCGCCACCGCCGCCAGCGCTGCGCCGGCCTCCAGAAAAGGATGCGTCCCCATGTCGTTGCCGTGGGCGTACGCATGGACCAGCCCCATGGGCAGGGACAGATAGAACAGGTAATGCGGCCGTTTCCAGTGCTGGTAACGGATGAGCAGGTACTTCTGCCCCAGAAACGCCAGCGCCGAACCCACCAGCAAGATGACCAGAGCAAGCCGGCCCAGCACCAGATCCCACTCCGCGAGATCCATCGAATAGAGCAACGAGAAATCGTACCCCACACCCCGGTTCAGAGAGATGGACCATGTGCGGAAGATGGCGTGCCCCACGAAACACGCCACCGTGGCCACCCCCAGACGACGGTGCAGGAGCATCATCCGGTCCAGGCCGAAAGTGCGCTCCAAAAGCGGGTTGCGCGACCCCAGCAGCAGCATCAACGTGAAGAACACCAGCCCGTTGAACGCGCAGAGGTTGGCGAAATCCCCCAGAGCGTACTCCCAGGAGGGATTCTGGAAATGGTGGACGCGCGACAAGACCCACGCCAGATTCATGAGCGCGTGCATGAACGCCCACACGTAGAACATCAGGCGCTTGTTGCGGGCGCGCACGGCGATGGCGCGGCGTTGTGCTTCGTGGTCCGGGGACTCGGCGGGGGAGACGTCGTGAAGAGGTGCTTCGCTCATGGGGGATGCTGTGGCGGGGTGACGCGGCAAGTGGTCAATCGAGGTTCACAGCGCACCCTATCCTATCCCCGCGTCCGGTGGAAGAGGCCTTGTGGAAAAAAGATCAATCCCATGGCTTGCCGAGCCATCGGCCCAGCCGCGCCTTCACGCCGCCCGCGCCGCGGTTCATGCCGGAAGGCAGCAGCGCACGCACGGGCTGCTCCGGTTCAGCGCCCGCCAGCTCCACTGTCGTCTCGCCCAGACGGACGAGCAACCCCTCCGGAAAGCCCACGGCGTGGTGGTAGTCGTCCTCGGGATCTGCGGGATTGGGCGTTGTGCGCAAAGGCCCCTGCCCTGCTGTCACCCCCAGCCGACGCGCCGGCGCCGTGTCCAGAGCGTGGAGGATGGCGAGATCCACACGGATGGCCGCCAACTCCCGCCGCACGAAACGCAACCCCACGTCGTGGAAGGCGAGAAACCGCGTCCCCTGCGCATGTCGCTGCACGGCGGCGATGTCCGCCCGGACGCCGGCGTACCGGTGGTCCCCGTCGATGATGACCAGCAACGGCGGTCCGTGCGCTTCACGAAACGCGCCGAACCATTCGCCTTGCAGACAGGAAGCGAGGTCGCCGTGGTGTGGCAGACAGGCGTCGTCAAGCCTGTTGCGCGCCAGGTGCTCCCGCGTCACGGCGAGGCAGCCGGCTTCCACGTCCACGGTGAAGCAGGGTCTACCGGCTTCCCGACAGAGCGCCGCCAGCTGAACCGTGAGGCCGCCATAGAACGCACCGACTTCGATGACCGGCCCGGGGATATGCGACGCCGCGCGCAGGAAGTTCGCCAGATCGTCCTGGTAGACGGCGGTGGTGTCCGAGGCTGCGCCATGCTCGGCGAGGTCGCGTCGGAGCGCGTGGAGGTCGGCGCGCGGAGCGCTTTCGTTGTCCATGATGAAAGGGCAAAAAAGCCCCCGCCTCACGAGGGAGGAAGGGGCCTTGCGGATGACATGTCGGGGGGGTCTACCATTTTGCCTTGCGCTGCGCGTCCAAGGCCTTGGCCTGCTCATCGAAGTCGGTGAATCCGGCTTGGTGGAGGGCGTCCAGCACGGTGTTCTCCCAGTCCCAGTTGGCGTAGATGACAGGCTTGTGGAAGATCTTGCGGAACTGCTCCATCTCTGCGCGGTAGAAGGATTCCTTGGTGGTGTCCAGGTTTTCCTTGAGCTGCTCGGAGAGTCGCGCCAGCTCGCCTTCGTACCACTCCATGAAGTCCGGAGCGGTGGTGTATTTCTTGAGGATGTGCTCGTAGCTGTGGGACTTCAGCAAGTCCTTCATGCGCTCGATGAAGCGCTCGGAGAGCCACGCGCCCAGCTTCGCCACGGGGATGTCCTCGGCTTCGATGGCGGCCACGTCGTGCTTGGTCTGCTCGTAGGTGTCCGGCACCACGGAAGCGGAGACGATGCCTGCGATGGCCACCAAGCCGCGCAGAATGAGCGAGTTGGAGACGCCTTGTCCGCAGAAGCCCACCTTCTTGCCGTACTTCTGGCCGGTGAAGATGGTGACGAGGATGGCCCAGATCACGGCGGGGTCCTCCTCGTCATAGATGTGGCGGAGGCTGGCGTTGTCCCGGTCGGTGGCGAGGACCATCTGCGTCATGTCGTTGGAGCCGATGGAGAAGCCGTCGAACTCCTCGATGAACTGCTTGGCGAGGATGGCGTTGGAGGGAATCTCGCTCATGAGGATGATCTTCAGACCGTCCTTGCCGCTCTTGAGGTTGTGGACTTGCTCCACGTAGCGCCGCATGGAGCGGGCTTCCTCCAGAGTGCGCACGAAGGGGAACATGAGCTGCAGGTTCACGCCGCCGAAAACGCCGCGCGCCAGCTTGAAAGCTTCCAGCTCCCAGTCGTGGATGTTGCGGGAGACGCCCCGGTAACCCAGCATGGGGTTGTCTTCCTGATGCTCGAAGAGGGAGCCCCCGATGAGGTTGCGGTACTCGTTGGACTTGAAGTCCGTGGTCCGGTAGACGATGGGCCGACCATAGAACGCCATGGCGAAGAGCGCCAGGCCTTGCGCCAGGGTCTGGGTGTAGTGCTCGCGGCCGGTGCGGTACCCCCGCGCGGTGATGATCTCGCGAATGCGCTCGGGGATGTGACGCAGGTTCTCCATGGCGGAGAGCAGACCCACTTTCTGCGCGACGTCGCGACGCAACGCATGGATGCGCTCCAGCATCTCCTGCACCTCTGGGTCGTCCTTGATGCGGTCCACATGGGAGCGGATGGAGGCTTCGATCTCCTGCTTGCGCTTCAAGGTGTCCGGATCCTTGCCGGTGAGCGTCGACAGCTCGTCCTTGTAGCCCATGACCACGGAGACATGCTCGGCGAGACTCGTGGAAGTCTTCAACACGTCCAGCCGACGCGTGGCCAGCGAGACATGGTCGTCGAGCTTGTGGTCCAGCTCGCGCAGCTCGCGGTGGATGGCGAGGACTTCGTCCGTGGAGCGGGAGACCTCGCGCTCGGTGAGCGTCTCCAGCTGCCTGGAAAGACCGGTGATGAGGCCCACGTAGTGGCGCAGCTTCATGTCCAGGGTGACGACGCCGGCAGCCATCTGTTCGCGGATGATCTTGGTGAGCTGGCTCTCCAGATCCTGCAGCCGATTCTCCACCACGCGCTCCAGCTCGCCGTTGTCGTAGGCTTCCAGGGCTTGCGGATGCACGGCGATGTTGCCCAGCATGAACTCCGCGCGCAGCAGGCCCACTTCGAAGTCCGCGGACTGCCGCAGCCGGGAGAGGAACATGGCCTGGCCCACGTCCGCAAGAATGAGCCCCACCTTCGTCTTGGTGGCGGGGAGCTTGTCCACCTCGATCTCGCCGCCGACTTCGGCCAGGGGCAGAAGCCCGCGGAAGACCTTGCCCTCGGAGCCGTCCACGGTGATTTCCTGACCGTCCAGAGCGCGCAGCAGCTCGATGCGGCCGATGCCGATGACAGCCGGAATGCCCAGCTCCCGGGAGGTGATGGCTGCGTGCGAGGTGTCTCCACCCACATCCGCGAGGATGGCGGAAGCGATGCGCATGCCCGGCACCATGTCCGGGTCCGTGCGCTCGGCGGCGAGGATATCGCCTTTGTTGATCTTGTTGAGCTCCAGCGCGCTGCGCAGGAACTTCACCGTGCCTTGACCGGCGCCGCGGGAGGCGCCGTTGCCTTCCAGGATGGACTCGGCGGTCTTCTTGGCTTTCTCCTCCACCTCCAGACGTCGCATGAAGATGGTGTCCGGATGGAGCTCGAACTCCTCGTTCCAGCGCGTCTCGGGCCGGGCTTGCACGAACCAGAGCCGGTCGGAGGCGTCGAAGCAGAACTCGGTGTCCATGATCATGCCGTCATACGCCTGGGAGATGGCGCGCACGCCCTTGGCCACTTCCTCGGCTTGCGCCAGGGAAAGCGACCAGCGGAACATCTCGCTTTCAGGCACGTCCACTTTCTTGGTGCCGCCGTTGTCGTCGTAGACGATCTTCTTGTCCTTGAAGCCCATCTGACGAATGACCACTTCGGAGTTGTCGTCACGCTTGAAGACGTAGAACTTGTCCGGGGTCACCATGCCGCCCACCACAGCTTCGCCCAGGCCGTAGGAGGCGTCCATGGAGACGAGGTCCTTGCGGTCCGTGCCGCGGCAGCCCGTGGCGGTGTCCGCGCTGAAGGCGGTGCCGGAGATCATGGGGTTGATCATGCGCATGATGCACACCGAGAGGGAGGTGTTCTCGATGGACCATTCACGCTTGGCCTTCTCCGCGATGGTGTCGTCGCCGGAGGATTCGGCCTTGGCGATGGCGTCCAGGATGGCTTCGCGGCGATACGTCATGGAGCGCAGGTTGTAGGCGCTGGCGCAGTCCCAGTGGTAGGCGTGCACCACCTGCTGCTCGCCCACGATGTTCAGATAGGTGTCTTGCAGCCCGGCGAACGCTTTCTTGCGGCTGTCTTCCCCGGCGGCGGAGCTCCGCACGGCCACGGGTTCGTCTTCCAGACCGGCTTCCTTGCAGATGGAAGCGTACGCTTCGCGCACGGCCTGTTCCACGACTTTGGGCAGATCCACGGAGAGGATGGCGACCTGGACGAGCACGCTGCGCTTGCGCAGTTGGTCGATGCCTTCGGGGGAGGTGGCGAAGCCTTCCACGACGTTGTTGATGAACGTACGGATCTTGACTTGATTCTTTTCGCCTTCGGCTTTGGCGGTGGCGTTGACTTCCGCGCCCAGGCGACGCACGAATTTCTGCAGAAATTCAGAATCCTTGTTGATTTCCGCATCCGCCCAGTTGGTCTTGTTGTACTCGCGGTTGACCACATTGCGGATGAGGGTGGCGTTCACCTTGGTCTCGTCCAGGAGCATGTGGAAGGCCTTGGAGGAGATGGCCCGGAACTGCGGCGCGCGGATGCCGTCCACCTGGCTGATGATGGCGGTGTTGTAGTTCTTGCCGCCGACGAGGAGCTCGCCTTCCTCGCCGAGCGCGACGATGTCTGCGCCGCTGAGGACGAGCTGCTCGCGGATGGCGTCGAGTTTGGCGTCGTCGAGGGCGGCGCCGTTTTCAGCGCGCTGTTCCTGCTGGGGATCTTGCTCGTGGGCCTTGGACTTTGCGTCCTTGGACTTGGCCATGGGCTCTCCTCCTCCTTGGGGGAAATTCGCTATCCCGGGGCCTTCCTTCCCGGGGGATCGCGGCGCCGCGTGCGCCTTGGCGAGATCGCGTCGCGTGGGTGGGGCGCCTTGCCGAAGAGGGCGCCGTCCTGCGCGAACGCGGGGGGTTCTGGGGAAAGGCGGCTTTGCTTTCCGGGTGCGGAAGAAAAGCCGCCGTGTTCACTTCAACGTCATTGTCACTTGTATCGCGCTCGTCGCCTCAAAGTCAATTGGCGGCGGACGTTGCATCGGCAAGCCACTTCGTGGCGCTTACAGCGCGGCTTCCTCGCCCAGGCGTTCGCCGCAATGCGGGCAGTAGCGACACGCCACATCCAGCAGGGGTTGCGCGCAGGCGTCGCACATGCTGGGCGCGGCTTCCAGCTCCACCAGCAATTCGCCGGCTTTCACGGGCTGCATCTTGCGGTCTTCAGCGTAGTGCGCGGTTTTCAACACGCGTTTCACCCGGCCGTCCATGGGCGAGAGCACGGCTTTTTCCTGCTTCATGATGGAGATGTTGAAGAGCTCTTCGCCTTGCTTCACCATGTCGCCGGGGTTGACGTACATCACCCAGAGGTCTCCGGAGCCGGGGGAGCCCACGTGGTGGGGGTTGTTGGGGTCGGCCATCTCCACGCCGGCGTCGCCGCCGGCTTCGGGCTCCGCCACTTTCACGTCGTAGTCGAGGATCTCGGAATCCAGGGTGTAGCGTACGGTGGCGTAGCCCCGGGAGTTGGGCCGGCTGATGCGCAGCACGGTCATCTCGTGGGGTTTGCCGGTGGAGTCGTAGTAGGTCAGCGGCGCGCCCACGGGCAGCCCTTCGAACCACACGTGCAGGGGCAGGTTGTTGGCGTCGCCGAACTCCGTCTGGAAGCGGATGGTGGTGAGCGCGTCCCCGGGGTGGTTCAGGTACATGACGAACTCTTCCTCGGTGGGTTCACGCAGCAAGTGAGCGTGCAGAGCTTCGCGTTCGGCTTCCATGTCGACATCAGGCAGGTTCGCCAGAGGGGAGGCTTCGGAGCGTGTGGCCAAAGCGCGCTTGTAGTCCGACCCGAACGCGCTGCGATAGACCCAGTCCGGCGGGAAGCCCAGGGGCAGCTTGCCGTACTTGCCCAGCAGCAGATCCCGGAAGGCGTCGTTGGCGTCCTGGTAGATCATGAGCGCGGGTTCGTTCTTTTCGGGATCGATCTCCATGGTCGGATTCTTGGCCACGCCTTCCAGCACTTCCAGCAGCAGGCGCACTTCCTCGTCGCCGCCGCGCTGATAGGCGCTGGTCACGGCGAGGAAGGCGGTGTTCCAGGTGATCTGCGAACCGGGCGTGACATCGTGGTAACGCACGATCTTGCGGGTGCCGGCCAGGAAGCGGAGCATCTGCGGCAGCAAGTGGATGTACCCCGCTTTCATGGCGCCTTCCTGGGAGGAGGACGTGGCGCCGCCGGGCATGCCGTGCTCCACCACGTCGTAGTCGATGCCTTGGAAGTACGGCGCGGTGTAGCGGTCGTAGTATGGCATGATCTGCTTGAGCACGAAGTTGGTCTGCCGGATCATGTCCTTGTCCAGATCCGTCTTCAGTCCCAATTCGTCTTCGATGTAGGCGGCGGTGGAGAGCACCTCGCCTTGCCCGTACCACCGCACGGCGGAGCCGATGGCCGTATCCACGATGTGCGCGCCAGCGGCGGCGGCGGCGCCCACGGCCGGCACGAAGAGGCCATCCGTGTAGTGGCGGTGGAAGTGGAGCACCAGTTCGGGCCAGCGTTTGCGCAGGGCTTCCACCAGGGCCTTGACGAACCGCGGCGGGCAGACGCCGGCCATGTCCTTCAGGCCCAGGATGACGCGTGTGGCGGCTTGTTCCGGCGAACATCCGGCGGCTTGTCCGCAGACGCGCAGGATGGTCTCGGCGCCGTCCAGGTAGTGGTCCACGTCGAAGCCGTCGGCCCAGGAGAGGCTCAGCGCGGGCTCGAAGATGTTGCCCTTGGTGGCCATGGCCACTTCGGCGAAGGGCAGCATGTTTTCGATATGGTTCAGGAAGTCGAAACAGCGAATGACGTCGTAATGCTCGTTGATCATCTCGCCCGTGAGCCGCATCAAGTTCCTGGGTTGCGGCTTGTAGCCCAGCACGTTGGTGGAGCGGATGAGGATCTGTTTGAGCGTGTTGGGCGCGAACTCGTTCCACTTGCGCGCTTCCGTGAACGGATACGTCATGTTGGCCAGCATGGCCACGTGGAAATGCGCGCCGCCGCCGTTCTCCAGAGAAAAGAACTTGCAGCGATCCAGGTAGGGCCCCATGAGCGCGTCTTCAGCCAGACGGAAGCGGTTGCCGCTGTTGGACTGGGTGATGTCCCGCGCGGTGGTGTCCGTGAAGTGGACGTAGTCGGAGTCGCGCAGGAAGTCGAGACAGGCTTGGCTGTCGCCCCGAGGGTATGGCGAAGGCTCGCTCTTGGACTCCAGCGTCGGCAGCACCATCTCCAGCGCGGGCATGCGAGGGGTGCCGCGGGTGCGGTATTCCCCATATTGCAGATAGGGGTTGTGGCCCTTGGCGGAAATCTCCGCCACCAGCCGGGAGAGCCGGCGGCCCTCCCCTTCCACGTCCATGTAGTCGTAGATCTCGGGGTGCTCCGCAATGAACATGGTGGTCAGCTCCCCGGTCTGGAACAGGGGGTGCTTCACCACCTCGCGGAAGAAGGGGATGGTGGTCTTGATGCCGCCCACGGCGTATTCGCGCAAGGCGCGGTCCATGATTCCCAGCACCTTCGCCCAGCTCTGACCGTACGCGATGAGCAGGGAGCCGGCCGAGTCGTACTGCGAGGGGAACTCGTAGCCCGCCGCCAGGGTGGAGTCCAGCCGGATGCCGGGACCACCCGTGGAAACGTAGCGCGTGATGAGACCGGAGTTGGGCTCGAAATTCTTCTTCGGGTCCTCACAGTTGATGCGCACCTGCATGGCGTGCTGCTGGGGGACAGTCTCCCCTTCCTTGAACCGCAGCTCCCCGTCGAAGGCGATGGCGATCTGCTCTTCCACCAGATCCACGCCATAGCGACATTCGGTGATGCCGTGCTCCACCTGAAGGCGCGTGTTGGCCTCGATGAGGTAAGGCGTGCTGTCCTCGGTGATGAGGAACTCCACCGTGGCGAGGGAGTAGTAATCCACCGCCCGCACGAGGGTCCGCGAGTATTCCTTGAGCTGCTCGCGCAAGGCCGGGGTGATGCCGGCCCAGGGCGAAGGCGTTATCTCGATGAGTTTCTGGTGGTTGCGCTGCACGGTGCAGTCGCGTTCATCGAAAGCGAAGACGTTGCCGTACTTGTCGGCCGCCACCTGGATTTCGATGTGGCGCACGTTGACGAGCATCTTCTCCACGAAAAGACGGGGGTTGCCGAAACTGGCCTTGGCCATGGCGGAAGCCCGCTCGAAGGCTTTTTCCAGCTCGTTCTCGGAGTGGACCGCGAAGATGCCGCGGCCGCCGCCGCCGCCCTCGGCCTTGAGCATGATGGGAAAGCCGATCTCATGCGCGATCTGACGAGCCTTGGGGATGTCCACGGCGCCTTCGGAGCCGGGCACCACGGGAACGCCGAGCTCCTGCGCCAGCTGCCGCAGCGCCACCTTGTTGCCCAGCTTGCGCATGGGCTCGGCCCACGCGCCGATGAAGCGGATGCCCGCTTCGTCGCACATGGCGGGAAAGACGTCGTCCTCCGAAGCGAAGCCCCAACCGGGGTGGATGGCCACCACGCCGCGCGCCTTGGCTTTGCGGATGATGAGCTCCAGATCGAGGTAGGCGCGGGGGTCCTTGCCCAACAGCAGGAGCTCCTGCGCCCCGGAGGTGGGGGGAGACGTCTTGTCCACATCCGTGGCGGTGAGGATGGGGATGGCGTCGAAGCGCTCCCAGATGGAACGCAGAATGCGCCGCGCCGGGATGCCCCGGTTCGCCACGAGAATGGGCTTGCCTTTGATCTCTTCGAGGACCTTTTCAAACGACTTGATTGCCACGTGTTTGATTCTCCTTGGAAGATGAAGCCGGTCGCCGGGGGACCGAGGCGGCGGGGCGCCATTCGGGATGAGCGCGCCGCCGCCTCGGGCTCTCGGCGGAAGAAGGATCGGAGGACGGACGCCGCCCGCCGATGGTGAGGACGCCCGGAGGATCCGCTGCAGACCCTGCTCCCTGGAGCGCTTACAGGGGCTTGTGGCCTGCGCTGACGCGACGCTTCCCGCATGTCGGGTTCGCCGCGCGGCGCCGCGGCTCTACTCCGCGGCCTGAGGCGGCCTGAGGCTGCCCGTCCATCGCTCCCGTAAAGCGCTTCCCTGCGCCCGGACAAGGTCGCTGACGATTGACCTGTCGGCCTTTGTCGGCGCCGCCTTGTCGTCGCGTCGTCGCGTCGTCGCGTCATCGCATTCGCGCATGGCGTCAGCGGGTTCACGCTCCGTGTCGTCGTCAGCAATGGCGCGCCCCGGGATGTGCAAGAGGCGGCGCGTCCGCTACGCCACTTGCGCCAACCGGCGCCTGCGCCCACGACGCCCACGACTTCAACGACTTCAAAGACAGCCTTCAAGGCTGTGCGTCCCGCCCTCAACAGGAGCCATCACCGGACGCCACGGGAGCAAGCTGCGCCGAAAGGAATGCGGCTTCTCCCTCCTCGAATGCGATCCGGATGGCGCCATGAACGGAGATCCCTACTACTGAACCGGGGTGTTTGTCAAAATCTCCCTGCGCCGCGCCGGCAGGACGTCGAACGTTTGCCGACCACTGCGCCGCCTCGGCCGACGCCGTCACCAGCACGCGGTCACCAAGCCACGCCAAGCGGTCGACGGCGCGGCCGGCCACGGTTCCGGCGGGGTCCTCGCCGGCGAGCCACGCTTCGCATACATGGCGCGCACGCGCAGCCACGGCGGCCCACAGCAACGGCGGCGGCGCCTCGCGCCACCGCGGTTTCAGCCACGGCCCCAGCACCCCCGCGGGCGTGACGCAGCCTTCCCGGAGGGCGCCATCGGGGGGAGCGGAGCGGATGTTCAACCCCACGCCCGCCACCAGGGCGCCGCCGCGCTCCTCCAGCAACACGCCGCCAACCTTACGCCCTTCCAGTAAAAAATCGTTGGGCCACTTCAACTGCAGGGGCGCGGCGCTCCCCTTGCGCAACTGTGACAACGCCTCGGCCAGGGCGGCGCCCGTCATCACCGACGCCAAGGAATCCGGGATACCCGGCAACGCGTCGGGCAACCGCCACGCCGCATAGACGTTGCCGGCCGGCGAAGCCCATGGCCGTCGCAACTGCCCCCGGCCGGCTGTCTGTCGAACGACCACCACGCTCGCCCACGGCGCCAAGCCGCCCTGCGCGCAGAGAGCCCAGGCCACGTCCAATGCGGAGCCCGCCTCGCCCACAGCCAGAACGGCGGCGTCGCCCTCTTCCGCCTTGAAGCACCGCCCGCCCATTCCGGCAGGACACGTCACGGACTGCATGGGCGTGTCGAGCAACCCGGCCCAGCCTTCCGGCGCCGATGCGGAATCCACAGGTCGCGCCCCCGCGAAGGGTTCGGCAGGGCCAAGCCACACCGTCAATGGCATGCGCGCCCCTCCGGGTGGCCCGTGCGACCAACGCGCCATACTTTCGTCCACATGGGCGCCTTCTCCCACACTTGCGGACGACGGTAAAGCGAAAATCACGTGCTTCTGCTTCCACACGCGTCATGGTAGACTGGTGGGATGCTGACGCTCTATCTTGTGGGCGGCGCAGTGCGGGACATGCTGCTGGGCCGCGCTCCAACAGACCGCGACTTCGTGTATTTCGGAGGAGAGGAAGCCCTCCTGGCGCGTTTCCCTCGGGCCCGTCGCGTGGGCAAGGCTTTCGCCATCTATCTGTACGAGGGAATGGAGTTCGCGCCGCCGCGCGGGGCCGCCATCGAGGAGGACCTGCTCCGACGGGATCTCACGGTGAACGCGCTCGCCCTCCGGGAGGATGGTCGGTTGCACTGCCATCCCCAGGCGCTGGAGGACCTGCGCGCGCGCATCCTCCGGCCCGCCTCGGCCACGGCGTTTCTGCAGGATCCGGCGCGGGTCTTCCGGGCGGCGAAATTCGCGGCCCGATGGCCCGGCTTCACCTGTCATCCAACCTTATATAAGGTCATGCGGGAGACGGCCGCCCGCGGCCTGCTCGCCACGGTGGACGCCGAGCGCGTGGGTGCGGAACTCGCTCACCCCAAAGGCGGGGCTCTGACAGCGGCGCAACCCGGCCGCTTTCTGCGGGTGCTGGCGGAGGGGCAATGCCTTGCCCCGTGGTTCGACGGCCTCGCCGCGGCGCCGGGGATACCTGCCGGCCCCCTGCCGTATCATGACGAGTCCGTGCTGGAGCACACCGCGCAGGTCATGGACCGCGTGGCGGCGCAGCTCGATATGTCCTCCGAGGCGCTCGCAATGCGTTCTTTCGATCGCGTCAAGGCCGTGTGGATGGCGCTCTGCCACGACCTGGGCAAGACCGCCACGGATCCCACGGCGTGGCCGCGACATCATGGTCACGACGCCCTGGGCGCGCCCCTGGCCGAGGCTCTGGCGGATACCTTGCGACTCCCCGGCCGACTGCGCAAAGCCGGCGCCGTGGCCTCCCGCCGACACATGGCAGGCGGCCGCTACCACACATTGCGGCCCGGAACGCGCGTGGACTTGTTGACGGAGCTCGTCACGGCGCACTGCTTCGAGGAATTTTTCGCCGTGGCGCGCGCCGACGCCGGCGTGTGCCTCGTCACACAGACAGGCGACGGGGCGTTTCGCGATCCCACGGTCCAGGCCCGTCGGGAACTCGCCGCCATGCTCGCGGTGCGGTTGCCGGACGCGGCCCGCGACCTGGGTCCGGAATCCGGGCGTCGGCTGCGGGAGCTTCGGTGTCAGGCGCTGGCGTCGATGCAGCGAATCCCGGCGGTCGATGACGGGACATCTCACTCGGACGGACGCAACGACGCCAGCCATTCCCCCACGGCGACTTCGTAATCCTTCCCCATCACCCGGAAAAAATCGTTGTGGCCGCCGGCCAACTCCAGGAAACGCTTGGGCGAGGGCGCCGCCGCGTGGAGTTCACGTCCCATGGCGTACGGCACGATGCGGTCCGCCGGACCATGCGCCACCAGGACGGGAGACCGGACGTCCGCCAGATGTCGCAGCGTGGGGTACGTGATGCGGGAGAGACGCTTCACGGGAAAGATGGGGTAATGACGTTGACCCACCGCAGGGATGGAGGTGAAGGCGCATTCCAGGGCCAGTCCCGCCGGGGGCGTCCCCGCCCGGGAGAGCTCCATGGCCAGCCGGGAGGCCACGGCGCCGCCCAGGCTGCGGCCCCACACCACCAACCGCTCCGGCGGCGCGCCATGCTCGCGAGCGAGGAATGCTTGAGCGGCCCGGGCGTCCGCGTAGAGACCCTCCTCCGTGGGCGAGCCCTCGCTGCGGCCATAGCCGCGGTAGTCGAAAAACAATGAAGCTGCGCCCAGGCGGTGGAAGATGGCCATGGTCTCCAGGCGGTGACCGATATTGCCGGCGTTGCCGTGACAGAAGAGGATGGTGAAGCCCGCGCCCGGCGCGGTATCGCTGGGTTCGCGAGGCGGAGGGATGCGCCAGCCGTGCAGCCGTACGCCATCCGCCGCGGCGAAAGCAGCCTCCTCGAAGGGCAGCCCCACGTCGGTGGGGACGGCGGTGATGGCTTTGGAGGGAATGTGCACGAGCCGCCCCTGAAAGAGGTGCAGCGCGACGCACGCGAGGAGGTAGAGTCCCAGAACGACGAGCAGAACCGTGACGACTGTATGCATGGGTGGAGCTGTACCATGAATGACGCATGCCGTCAGGTGTTCACAGTCGTTGAAAAAAATCGTAGGATGCGCCAACCCTGCGCTCGATCGCCCCGTGTGTGGCTCTCGGCGTTGCGTATGGATCATTCTCTGAGAAGGGGTAACGCATGCGACTCATTACTCGTTCGGACTTCGACGGCCTCATCTGCGCCGTGCTCCTGAAGGAACTCGGCCTGCTGGACTCCATGAAGTTCGTCCACCCGAAGGATATCCAGGACGGCAAGGTGGCCGTGGGTCCTGACGATATCCTCGCCAACGTGCCGTACGCGCCGGGCTGCGGTCTGTGGTTCGACCACCACACGAGCGAATCCGTACGCTTGAAGAACGGCGTGGCCTTCGAGGGCGCGTCCGAACCGCTGCCCAGCTGCGCGCGCGTCATCTGGAATTATTACGGCGGCCTGGACCGATTCCCCGAACGGTATACGGAAATGATGGCCATGGTGGACAAATGCGACGCCGCCCAGTTCACCCTGGACGACGTGCTGGACCCCCAAGGCTGGGTGCTCTTGAGCTTCATGATGGATCCGCGCACGGGTCTGGGCCGCTACCGGGACTACCGCATCTCCAATTATCAGCTCATGGAAGACCTCATCGAGCATATCCGCGCCATGTCCATCGACGAGATCCTCGCGCATCCCGACGTCATGGAGCGGCTGCAACGCTATTCCGAACACCAGGAACCTTTCATGGCCATGCTGAAGATGAGCGCGCAGACCTACAACAACGCCTTGTTGCTGGACTTGCGCGGTCAGGAAATGATCTACGTGGGCAACCGGTTCATGGAGTACGCGCTCTTCCCGCAGTGCAACATTTCCTTGCGACTCTCCCTGGACCGCGGCGGCAAGACCACCGTCTTCAACCTGGGCCACTCCATTCTGAACCGCTCCAGCGCGACGGACGTGGGCGCGTTGATGCTGCGTTTCGGAGGCGGCGGACACAAGGCCGTGGGGTCCTGCCAGGTTCCCAACGACCAGGCCAGGGCCGTGCTCGCTTCCATACTGGAGGAAATCGTGGAGCCCGGGCCCGTGGCCGACCCCGGGAAGTAGACGGCGGACGCGGCGGAAGCGCCCCACTCCACGAGGGGGGAGAGCCGAAACGCCAGACGTCCCCGTACGACGCCGCGCGCCCTCGGGCGAGGTTCGAAGCGCGCTGTGCGTAGGTGTTGACGCCTTCCCGCCGGCGTCGTATCGGAACGGTTTCACGACACGACCAAGCCACCTCAACCCCACTGAGAACGCATGCGCCTCTACAATACGCTGACCCGCTCCAAGGAGGAGTTCACCCCCATGGAGCCGGGCGTCGTCCGAATGTACGTCTGCGGCATCACCGCGTACGACTATTGCCACGTGGGTCACGCCCGCAGCGCCATCGTCTTCGACGTGCTGGTGCGCTGGCTGCGCCGCAAGGGCTTCGATGTGACCCTGGCGCGCAACTTCACGGACATCGACGACAAGATCATCGCCCGCGCCAACGAGCTGGGCGAAGCCTCCGACGCCTTGGCCGAACGCTTCATCCAGGCGTTCCACGAGGATATGGACGCCCTCGGCGTCATCCGCGCGGACATCGAGCCCAAGGCCACCGAACATATCGACGAGATGGTCGTGCTCATCGAGACGCTCATCGACAAGGGCTTCGCTTACGCCACGCCCTCCGGCGACGTCTACTACCGGGTGCGCGCTTTCCCGGAGTACGGCAAGCTCTCCGGTCGGGACATCGAAGCCATGCGCAGCGGCGCCCGCGTGGCCCCCGGCGAGGAAAAGGAAGACCCCCTGGATTTCGCCCTCTGGAAGGCCGCCAAACCCGGCGAACCCTCCTGGGAGAGCCCCTGGGGCGCCGGCCGGCCCGGCTGGCACACCGAGTGCTCCGCCATGAGCGAGAAGCTGTTCCCCTTGCCCATGGACATTCACGGCGGCGGGCAGGATCTCATCTTCCCCCACCACGAAAACGAGATCGCGCAGTCCGAAGCCGCCACGGGCAAAGCCTTCGTCCGGTACTGGGCGCACAACGGCTTCGTCCAGGTGGACGCGGAGAAGATGTCCAAGTCCTTGGGCAACTTCAAGACCATCCGGGACATCCTGGAACACCGCCAACCCGAGACTCTGCGCTACCTGCTCGTCACCAAACACTATCGCAGCCCCATCGACTTCACGGTGGACGCCTTGGACGAAGCGGAAAAGAACCTCAAGCGCGTCTACACGTTGCGACAGGAGATGGCCGCCGAGCTCGACCGGAAAAAACGCGCCAAGAACCCCCTGCCCGAAACCTTCGCCGAAGAGCTGACCCACGCCCGCGAAGAGTTCACCGTGGCCAAGGACGATGACTGCAACACCGCCGACGCACTGGGCCACGTCTTCACCAT
>CAYVWB010000020.1:30736-60204 GCA_964455395.1 uncultured Desulfovibrionaceae bacterium | reverse complement strand
GTGCATCCCCACCAAGCTGTTCCTGGCCGCCACGGCTTCGCTGCCCGCGCTCAAAGCCCAGCAAAAATTCAAGATCGTCGAAGCGGACCTGGAGGCCATCCGCGTCTCCCTGTCCGCGCTGCAAGCCCGCAAGCAAAAGGTGCTGGCCGGCTCCCGCAAAGGCATGGCCGCACGGCTGAAACAGGCCGGCGTGCGTGTTTTGCAGGGTGACGCCCACTTCAAAGCGCCGGGCGAGCTGCGCGTGGAAGGCGAGACCCCGGCCGTCGTCCAATATAAGGACGCCATCGTGGCGACCGGCGCCGGCTCCGCCGCGTTCCCCGGCATGGACCTCGACGACGAGATCGTCCTGGAGGCCCGCGGCGTGCTCGACCTGCAGGAAGTCCCTGAGAGCCTGCTCGTGGTGGGCGGCGGCGCCATCGGTGTGGAGATGGGGGAAATCTTCCGGCGCCTCGGCGCCCGGATCACCATCATCGAAGCACTGGACCGTCTCGTCCCCACGGAGGAGCCCGAAATTGGCCAAGGCCTCGCCAAACTGCTCAAACGCGAGGGCTGGACCATCCGGACGGGCGTGCGCGTGGACTCCCTCGCCGCCGAGGAAGGGCGCGCCGTCTGCATCACCAGTGATGGCGAACGGCTGGAGGCGTCGAAAGCACTGGTGGCTGTAGGCCGCGCGCCCCACACCGCCGATCTCGGCCTGGAGGCCGTGGGCTGTACGCTGGACCGGCGCGGCTTCGTCCAGGTGGATGAAACGCTACGGGCTGCGCCGCATGTCTACGCCGTGGGCGACGTCAACGGCCGCGCTCTGCTCGCCCACGCGGCTTCCCATCAGGCGGCGCACGTGGTCCACGCACTCGCGGAAGGCGGCGCGCCTTACCACGGCGACCCCGCGCCGGGCTGTGTGTACGGCTCGCACGAGGTCATGCGTGCGGGTCATACCGTATCGGAAGTGTTGGAGAATTATCCAGATTCCGTGGTAGAAACCTCCACGGCGCAACTGGCCGCCAACCCCATGGCGCAAGCGTACGCCGCAGGACACGGGCTCGTCATCGCAGTGTGGCGGGACGACCAGCTGGCGGGGGTCTCCGCGCTGGGGCATGGCGTCTCCCACTTGGTGACCATCGCTGAAATCCTCTGTCGGGACGGCGCTCGGCTGGAGTCTCTCTCGCGCTACATCGTGGCGCACCCCAGCCTGGACGAGTCCTTGTCGGAAGCGCTGCGCGCGCCCCGCACCCTTCGGTCTGCGTAATCACGTCGCGCGCCGCCGAGTTGCCGCATCGACTGTCGCCCCCTGTTCGCATCCTGCGGGCAGGGGGTTTTCGTCATGGTGGGTCTCCAGCGCAAGAATAGAACATGATTGAAAAAAACAGGAGGCTTCGAAGGTGGAGGAAGCGAGTATTTTTCACGCGACCTCTTGTGCGAATGGAAACGGCATGGCATACTGACGGGTTGGCTTCGAGCGTTATACAAAAAAGGCGCCGGATATTCATTTTTTCAGTTTACAAAAAATTAATTCCTGTTGTAGAACGAGGATTACGAAACGGGCGCGTGTCGCGCCCCCTTTGCCCCGCTGCATGGGCGGAGGGTGGGATCACCAGTCAACCCCTTTATTGCGGAGGTTTAGCATGCACATCACCAAAACGTTCATGCGCATCATGCTGGTCGCCGTGGCTTTCGCCATGTTGGCCGTTCCTGCAGAGGCCAAATGGAAGAAAGTCCCCAAGGTGGACAACTTCATCCTGTTCCAGGACTACTCCGGCTCCATGGCCATGCATCACGAAGCCTACAAGAAGGTGAAAATCGTGATGGCCAAGGACGTGCTCTTCAAGCTCAACGAGATGACCCCCGAGCTGGGCTACAACGCGTCCCTGCACACGTTCGCGCCGTTCTCCGAACTGCAGCCCATGGGCCCTTATGACAAGTCCGCCATGACCAACGCGATCTCCAAGATCGACACGGACTACGAAATCTTCGGCCGCCTGACCCCCATGGGCCCCGGCATCGCCGACCTGCGCCCCGTGCTGGACACCCTCTCCGGCCGCACCGCCATCATCATGCTTTCCGATGGTCGCCACAACAAAGGCGTTGACCCCGTCGCTGAAGCCACCGCCATCTACAACAGCTACCCCAACGTCTGCTTCCACATCATCTCCTTCGCGGAAGATGACTACGGCAAGGAGATTCTGGAAGCCATCGCCGCTCTGAACGACTGTTCCTGCGGCGTCGTGGAAGGCAACACCCTGTTGGAAGACAGCGCCGCCGTGGAAGAGTTCCTGAAGTGCGCTCTCTACGACTTGGTGAACGTCTGTGACAGCGAAACCATCATGTTCCGCTCCATCCAGTTCGACTTCGACCGCTCCTTCATCCGTGAAGACATGAAGCCCATCCTTGATGAGGCCGCCATGATCATCATGGAGAACGACTGCAACTACGAGCTGGCCGGTCACACCTGTAACATCGGCACCGTGGAATACAACCAGGGTCTGTCCGAACGCCGCGCCGCCTCCGTCAAGGAGTACCTCGTGGGCCGTGGCGTCTCCGCCATGAAGCTCACCACCGTGGGCTACGGCGAACTGCAGCCCAAGTACGACAACTCCACCCGCGAAGGCCGCCGCCTGAACCGCCGCGTGGAAATCCGCGTCCTGCCGTAACGCACACCCCTCACCGTCCCAGCGGCGCATTCACCGCGTCGCTGGGACGCTTCCTTTTGGGACCGGAGGCCGGATAATGCCCAAGCGCATCGTCACCATTCTCATTGTCACGACGATACTCGCCTTCCCTACCCTGGCCTGCGCCCAATCCCCCGAACAACAGACCCAACCACAACTTTTCCCCCCGCCCCCGGAGCGCGCCGCCACGAACGCCTCGCCCGGGAACGCCACACAGGCCCGCGCCCTCGCCCGTCGCGAAGCATCACAAGCCACGCCGGTTCCGTCAGCGGCCTCCACTTTGCCGCACATCCCCACGCCTCTGCGGCTGAACAGACCCTTCGCCGAAACGCCGGAAGCCAAGGCGCTGCCATACCCCGCCGCCGGGGTCTTCATCGTCGACATGGCGCCCTACACTGAAGAAGCCGCCGCCGCCCTGGAGCAAGCCATCGCCGCGAAAGCCGCCCGACGGGCCTTCGCCGAGGAGCAACGCCAGCGCGAGGAAGCCGAGCGCCAACGCCTCGCCGAGGAGCAACGCCAGCGCGAGGAAGCCGAGCGCCAACGCCTCGCCGAAGAGCAGCAGAAGCGCGAGGAAGCCGAGCGCCAACGCCTTGCCGAAGAGCAGCAGAAGCGCGAGGAAGCCGAGCGCCAACGCCTTGCCGAGGAGCAGCAGAAGCGCGAGGAAGCCGAGCGCCAACGCCTCGCCGAAGAGCAGCAGAAGCGCGAGGAAGCCGAGCGCCAACGCCTTGCCGAAGAGCAGCAGAAGCGCGAGGAAGCCGAGCGCCAACGCCTTGCCGAGGAGCAGCAGAAGCGCGAGGAAGCCGAGCGCCAACGCCTCGCCGAAGAGCAGCAGAAGGCGGAAGCGAAACCTGCGCCCCCAGCCCCCCCCCAGCCCAAACCCACCGCCACGTCGCGGCGCCCCGGCAAGCCCCTCGAGACCGCGCCCGAGGTTCTTGCGGATCCGAAAGCCGCCAAGGCCCTGGAACAATTCCGCCACTTCGCCGTGGAATGGCTCGCCAAGAACAACCGCGCTTACGTGCAGGGCACCGCCGCCAAGCCGAAAGTCACCAAGCAGGGCCAAGGGTACGTGGCGACGTATATGGAATCACTCCCCAACAGCCTGGAAACGCTGGTCAAACCCTCCGAGTACTCGCATACGCCATTCATCGGCGTCATGCGATATGAAGAGAAGCTCTACCGATGCGAAGGCCCCACCGCCGAAGCGGCGCGCCAAGCCCCCTGCAGCGAAGTGGACTCCACCCGCATCACAGAAATTTTCCGGTACGCCAAAAACAAATGGCAATTCTGAACGCTCTTGCGTCCCTTGACGATAGGGGCGCCTTTCGGTAGCACAATAGAAGACGTCTCCCCTGCGCGACGTCCCATGTTCTTCACGTATTCCAACAAGAAGGAGCAATCTCCATGAGCTGCGGTCACGACCACGACAAGGAATCCACGCATATCCATCCCCACTTCCACCCCGTGGAGCACGCCAAAGTGGGCAAGCCGGTGAAAAACTTCACCATGGAAGTCTTCGACCCCACCGAAGGCGGCTTCGGCGAAGTCTCCCTCGAAACGCTCAAGGCCGACAAGAAATGGACCGTGCTCTTCTTCTACCCCGCGGACTTCACCTTCGTCTGCCCCACGGAGCTCGCCGACCTCGCCGAGAAGCACCCCCAACTCGCAGCCAAGAACGTGGAAGTGCTCTCCGTCTCCACGGACACCAAATTCTCCCACCTCGCCTGGAAGAATGACGAACGCCTGCTGGAGAACGTGAAGTACAAGATGGCTGCCGACCCTACCGGCGCCGTCTCCCGCTACTTCGGCGTCTACGATTGCGACTCCGGCATGGCCCTGCGCGGCACGTTCATCATCAGCCCCGAGGGTGTGCTGGTGGGCTCCGAGATCAACTTCTTCAACGTGGGCCGCAACACCGATGAGCTGGTTCGCAAGATGGACGCCAACTTCTATCTCGCCGATCACCCCGCTGAAGCCTGCCCCGCCAAGTGGACCCCCGGCGGCAAAACTCTCACCCCTTCCGAAAGCTTGGTGGGCAACGTCTATGAAGAGATGAACAAATAGTCATCCAACACGGACGCACCGCGACGCGGCCCCACGCCTGACCATGGCCGGGGCCGCGTTTTTGCATGGTGAGATACACGCCCGACCCGCGTGCTCGGAACACGCTTGCGCCGCGCGCGGCGTCCCCCAGGTAATCCGCCAAGGGGCTGACGCTTCAATCGAAGTCGGCGAGGAGCGCGCCCACGTGGATCTGCCCGTCGCCCAGGGTCGTCTTGCCGTAGGTCTGGCGCATGCGGAAGAGCCCTTGCTGCAGCTCGTCGGAGGAGATGCCGTTGCGCAGCGCGGTGTACGCTTCGATGAACGCCGCCAGCGCGTCGCACACCTTCAACATCTGGCCGTCCTTGGGGTCGAAGCGGTCGTCGTCGAAACGGGCGATGAGCTCGGCTTCGCTCACCGCGGTTGCTACGCCGTCGAGCCGCGCGCACGCCTGGAACTCGGAACCGACCTCCAGACCAAGATAGTAGCCAAGCCGCTCGGCGATGTAGCCGTGCCCGGCGCTGGTCATGGGCTCCAACACCCGCCGGTGCAGTTCCTTGCGTTCGTATTCGTGAATTAAATCACTGATGTGGGATACCGACTTCTTGACCGGGGAGATGATGTCGCGCGTGAGCAGCTCCGGCAGGTCGTGGAAGAGACCGGCGAAGAAGTCGTTCACCCTTCGTGCGCGACAAGCGCCCAGCGCCAGTGTGAAGAAGTGGGCGTAGCACGCCACCAGAAACATGTGCCCGATGACGGATGTCTCCGGAATACGGGGCGTTTGCGACCACCGCTTCTGGAACCGCAGCTGCCCGCAGAGGTGGGCGAAGCGGCCCAGCTCGCTCTTGGGACCGGCCAGCAGGTCATCGACGCCGTTGAGGTGTGAAAGACTGTGCAGTCCGTCCTTGAAGGACTGGTCGATCTCCTCCAGCTCGTCGTCCCAGGGGGAGAGCCGCTTGATAAGGTCGAACTCCCAGTTCGAGGCGTAGAGGTGGGCTGCGGAGAGAATCTCCCGGCCGAGCCCCTCCAACCCGTCCCCGGAAAGCCGGGTGATGTAGTCCGTCAGCCGTTCCCAGAACGCCGGCCCCAGAGGCTGCACCCGAGGCTCCAGCTGTTCCAGCACCCATTCGGTGAGCAGGGCGTAGTGGTCCGGGTTGGCGCGGATCTTGTAGAATATCGGTGGCTTGATGTCCGTGATCACGAGTCGGTACATGTAGTCGAAGAGACCGCCTTCCACCACGATCTCGCCCAGCCGCAACCGGTCCTCCGGGGAGAGATCTTGCGAGTTGGCTTCGTAGAGCACCCACGCCGTGATCATCTTGTGTGCTTGCTTGTCGAGCTCGATAAGCTCCATGGGCCGCATCTTGTCGTTCCACCGTTTCATGAACGAGCCGGCGAAAACGAATTGCAACAGCGACTTGCGGATGGACGGCATGGGGGTCTCCGGGGTTGGCGTCACGGTCGAGTCGACAGCTTGGGAATGTCCTCGATCCGGATGGCCACGGAGACGAAGATGGAGCCGTCGCCGCGTCGTTCAGGGTCGGAAAGATGCAGATACGCGCTGGGCAAGGCCTGCAGCGCGCCGGCGTCGGCCAGTCCCAGCTCGTCACGATACGCCTCCACGCACAACAGCAGCGACCGCTTGGCCTGCTCCACGGCGATGCGCTCGGCGCGCAAGTCGTCCTCGGCGCGGCCCAACGCTGAAGCCGAGAGCATGCCGCCACGTTCCTGACAAGCAGCCGAACCCAGCACGGCTGGCGGCGCGGAAGGCACGATGCCACGCCGTGTCGGCGGCGGCTCGGGGGTCGGTTCCGGGACTTGATCAGGGACCGGAGCCGGGGCCGGCTCGGGGACAGGCGCAGGCGACGGGGCAGGAGTTGACTCCGGACCGGGAGCAAGCGCAGGCGCCGGCGCTTGTTGACGGAAGGAAGGGGTCGACGCCAAGTCAGGCAAGGCGCCGGGCGGGGCCGGCGGGGCCGTGGCGTTGAGCGCGGGACGGGTCGCTTCGCCCATCAGGCTGGGGGCGTCCGCGGAAGCAGACGCATCCGTGGCGTTTGGCGCGGGAGGGGCTGCCGGCGGAGTGATCTGCAGAGCCTGGGCCATGGCGGCTTCCTCGGCGGAGAGGGGCGCCGCCTCCTGCGCGAGGTTCTCTGGGGCGGTGGGCGTCGCGACAGCCACCGTGGGCGTCTCGAAGGAGCGTTCCCGGCTGCGCTGCGCCGGCTTGACGTCGAGCGCCGCCAGCGCCTCTTGGATGGCGCGCTCCGAACCGACGATGACAGCCACGACCCGAAAAAAGCGCACGCCGTTGACGTCCGCCTGTTCGATGGATGTGATGAAGCCCTGCGTCTCGGCGCGGCGGGCGAGTCGTTGCGCCAGGGTATCGCTGGAGAAGGAGCCAAGCTGGTAGGTCGCCTTGAACACGGGCACACCGATGGCGGGGTCAGGCTGTCGGACCGAAGGAGGCGGGGCAGCGGTGGCGTTGGTGGCGTTGGTGGTCAGGAACGCGGCGGCGTCGCTGGCCATGGCTTCCTCGGGCGCGGTTTGCCCTGGGACGACGGTCGTCTGCTCGGGTTGGGCGAGGTCGGGAGACTGCGCCGGCGCGGGAGTCGTGTCGCCCAGGTCCTGCTCCATGGGTCGCGGTCCCTGGTAGGTGGAGGGCGGCGGCGCGGAATCGGCGCGGCGGGGCTGGGACTCGGCGTTGTAGCGCGCGGGGTCGATGGTCTTCTTGGCGCAGCCCGCGAGGAGCAAGCTGAAGAGGACGAGAATGATGCATATATAATGAAAGCGCATGGTGTTCTCCTGGTGTCGGGTCGCGGCGTAGGGTATATTGCTGCTGCGCCCGGGGTCAATGCAGTATTTCCGGCGTGGTCGCTGGGAGGGGATGAAAAAGTGGCGGGCTGACGAAATTTTGTCTTGACTCGCAAGCCGTATCCATTTATTGGATCTGTCTTTGCGCAATTCCAGGACCGCGAGCGGCTGCGCCGCCGTGTTCCAGAGCGATTTTTCCCAGGAGCCGCGAGTCATGAAGACTTTTACCCCCACGCCCAAGGATATCAACCGGGAGTGGTTCGTTGTGGACGCCACGGACCAGATTCTCGGCCGACTGGCTTCGCAGATCGCCACGCGACTGCGCGGCAAGCACAAACCCGAGTTCGCGCCCCATATGGATAATGGCGACTTCATCGTGGTGGTCAACGCCTCCAAGATCCGAGTCACCGGCAACAAACTCAACGACAAGATGTACTACCGCCATACGGGCTACCCCGGCGGCATCAAGAGCCGCAGCCTCGGTCAAGTGATGGAGAGCCGCCCCGAGGAAGCCATCATGACCGCCGTGCGCGGCATGCTGCCCAAGAACCGCCTCGGCCGCCAGCTGCTCACCAAGCTGAAGGTCTACGCTGATGAAGCGCACCCTCATGAAGCCCAGAATCCCAAGCCTCTCACCCTGCCCTACTAGGCGCTCCATAGGACGATGAGCATGAGCACCAATTTTTACTACGGCACTGGCCGTCGCAAAAACGCCGTGGCCCGCACCCGCGTCATCGAAGGCGCCGGCGCCATCACCGTCAACGGCAAACCCGTGGACGAGTACTTCCCCCGCGCCAGCCTGCAGATGGTCGTCAAGCAGCCGCTGCACCTGCTCAACCTCCTGGGCAAGTTCGACATCAGCGCCAACATCCAAGGCGGCGGCGTCTCCGGTCAAGCCGAAGCCCTGCGCCACGGCATCGCCCGCGCGCTGACTTCCATGGACCCCGAGATGCGTTCACAGCTCAAGCGAGCCGGCTACCTCACCCGGGACGCCCGCAAAAAAGAGCGCAAGAAGTACGGCCAACGCGGCGCCCGCGCACGGTTCCAGTACTCCAAGCGGTAAAGCGCAGACGACGGCGACGTCCCTGCACGCTTCAACGCCGCGGCCCTTGCGCCGACGGGTCTTTGCGACTGCGCAGCCCACGACCCGCTCCCTCTTCAGGGGGCGGGTCTTTTGCGCGTTGCCATCAGGCCGCTCCCTTTGTATGATGACGAATTGCTGCAGACCGCTGCATGACTCGGCCTTGCACCACGCGCGCCGTGTACACGTCTTGATGACTGCTCACGCGACTTACCCCATGCCCTCCAAGCACACAGCCACACGCCCCGCCGTCTCCGACGACTTGAACGCCCCGGGCGTCATGAGCGCTGACAGCTCCATCACCCTCGTGGGGATGGCAGGCTGCGGCAAAAGCACCGTGGGCCGACTCCTCGCCCGCGCCCTCGGCATGGGCTGCGTCGACACGGACCACCTGATGGAAGCCTACTACGGTGTGGACCTGGAGACCGTCTTCCAGACCCTGGGCCGCGACGCATTTCTTCATGCCGAAGAAGCCCTGGTGGCCGGTCTGGGCGCACGACGGTGCGTCATCTCCACGGGGGGCAGCGTCATCTACGGAGCCGCCGCCATGACGCAACTGCGCTCCCTGGGGCCCATCGTCCACCTGCGCGCAAGTCTGGAGACCGTCCGCCGCCGGCTGGAAGCCTGCGGAACCCGCGGCCTGGCCATCGCGCCGGGGCAGAGCTTCGAAGCCCTTTTCGCCGAACGCGAACCCCTCTACGAAGCCTTCGCGGACCTGACCGTCTCCGCCGAGGAAGCGCCGGAAGCCGTGGCGCAAGCCGCGCTCCGCGCTTTGGAAGAATGGTCGCCGCCCGCCAACCTCAACCCCTCCGGAACCTCCTGATGGCGCGACACGCCCGCAATCCAGCCCGCCGCCGCGCGCCCCGCCGCTCCGCGTCGGACGTCTTCACCCGGCTCGCCACACTCTATACGCGCATGCAGGACGCCTACGACAACGCCGCGCGCCCCCTGAACTTCACTTGCGCGGACTGCGCCGAGAACTGCTGCATCAGCTATTTTCAGCACCACACCCACGTGGAGTGGGCCTACTTCATGGAAGGCGTGCGCGCCCTGCCCGACGTCGCACGGGAAGCGCTGACGGAGCGTGCGCGCCGCAACGTCCAGGCCTGCGAGGAAGCCCTGACACGGGGGGAGCGGCCTCGGGTCATGTGCCCCGCCAACGAAGACGGCCTCTGTCAAATGTACGACCACCGCTTCATGATCTGCCGTCTGCACGGCGTGGCGCATGTGTTGCGCGCGCCTGACGGCCGTGTCATGCATTACCCGGGGTGCCCCCGGTTCGAGGCTCTGACGCAGGACCAGCCGCAGCTCCCCGGCATGCCGGGCGCCCGCGGCCCCGTGCTGGACAGAACGCCGCTCTATCGCGAACTCGCCGCCATCGAAATGGCGTACCTCGGTCCTGGACGTCGCGGACTCCCCAAGGTGGACCTCACCCTTTCCGAGATGGTCGTTCGGGGCGCGCCCTTCGGCGACGCCGACTAGTCTCGCGTCGGCGACTCCCCCTCGTGTGAAGCCATGCGCTACAAACTCCCTTTTCCAGACGTCTACCTCCTGACGGACAACGACCATCACGCCCGTCTCGACCGGGACGCCTTGCGCTCCTTCGCGCCGCGATCCGTCAAGATCATCACCGGCGGCGCCATGGCCCTGGACCACCTGCGCGTGGCCCGCAACGTGCTCGCGCTCTTGGATTCCAGACTGGAGGACATGGACGGCGTGGAGTTCCTGCGGCGCCTGCACAAGGAAATCCCGCTGTTCAAGGGAACAGTCATCATGGTGACGGCCGAGAATCGGCGGGAGAAAGTCCTGGACGCCATCGCCGCCGGCTGCGGCGGCTACATTCTGCGGCCTTACTCTCAGGTCACTTTCGAACGCCACCTGCGTGCGGCGCGCCGGCTGGAGCAGTTCGCGGAAATCGAAGAGCTGCAGGTGGAGGAAGCCAAGACGCTGGCCGAAGCCGGCGACCTGGATGAAGCCGTGGAAGCCTACGAAGAAGCCGTGCTGGAGCAGGAAGAAGCCCGCCGGTACTACGATATGGGCATGGCTTACCTGGTGGACGCCAAGTATGGAAAAGCCATCATCGCGTTCAAACGCGCCTTGAAGATCAACAACCTCTACGCCGAGGCGTACCGCGGCCTGGCGGACGCTTACAAGCGCAAGGGAGACGAATCCAAGGCGCTCGAATTCATGCAGAAAGCCGCTGAGGTCTACGCGGAGTTCGACCGCATGGAGGAGACCAAGGAACTCTTCATCGCCATTCTCAAGATGGAGGACAAAGCCATCAACCCCTTCAACACCCTGGGGGTGCGGCTGCGCCGCCAAGGCGACTATGAAGGCGCCTTGCGGGCGTACGAACGCGCTTTGGAGCTGGCGCCGGACGACGAACGGCTCTACTTCAACATGGCCAAAGCGCTCTGCTATCTCGGGGAGTCGCGCACGGCCCTGCAGCGCCTCCGACAGGCTTTGCGGATGAACGCGAACTTCGCCGAAGCCCGCGTCCTCTTCAAGGAAATCACCGGTCGCGAATGGGACGCCGCTCAGGCGGCCCGTCAACAGCCGGAGCGCACGTCCACTTCCCTGCTGGACGGCTGATTCCCCGATCGCCCCCCATCCCGCCACGCATCTTCACCCCTCTCTCGAGTCTTTGCGCGGCCCGGCTCCCTCCACGACGCGTCGGAGAGCGTCCATGCAGTCCAGACCCGAGCGCGCAGTCACGCCCGCCAGTGGCGATCGAACGCGCCCGTCCCCGATTACTATCCATTGCAACCGGTTACAGCGCTCCTCACTCTTCAGAGGAGGCCGAAGACCATGGCGATCTCGAAAAGAATGACCGTCAGCCAAGCGAGGATGGAGACGCCCACGGCAGCGGCCGCCATATCCTTGATGGCGCGGATCTTGTCGTTTTCCGTGGGTTTGAGAAAATCGCAAATGGCCTCCAGACTGCTGTTGAGCACCTCGATGGCGAGCATCTGCGTGGTGGCCGTGAGGATGAGCAGGAAGTCGATGGCGTCCCGGAAGACGAAGGCCAGCGCGAGCACCACCACGGAGAGAGCGACCTTGTAGGCCACGCTGAAGTCGTAACGGATGGCGAAGAGCATGCCCGCCGCCATGATGCGGGTCTTGGTGATGGGCCGGAAACCCGGCTCGCCGGTGCCGAGGTACTTGTTGCGCATGGGTCTACACCTCCCGCCAGCCGACGCCGTTGCTGCTGAAGCGGCGAGTGGATTGGGCGACGAAGGCTTCGCCGTTCCAGACGCGGATGGTCACTGCGATGGCGTTGTCATCCATCGTGATGATGTTGAAGGAATTGGCCTGGGTGCGGGTCCGGCGGGAAAGGGCCGTGCCCGCATGCACCACCAGACAGGCGAGGTCCTCGTGCTGCATGGGCTGCTCCAGGTCCAGCCGACCGACGTGATGGTGTCCGGAGAGGATCATGTCCACGTCGCAATCCGTCTGAAGCTGCGTGATGCGTCTGTGCGGCAGGGGGTGGTGCGCCACCACCACGCGCCGTCGGCCGTCTGCGGTCTCGCAGAGCATGCGCTTGAGCCGCTCCAGCCGCCTCCGGGAGAAATTGCCTTCTTTCCAGCCATAGGGTTTGGTGGTGTCCAACCCAGCCACCACGACCTCTTCGTCCACATAGAGCACGCTATTCTGACCTACGGCTCGGCGATAGTTGCGCAGGGGCCGCAGCGCGCGACGATACAAGTTGAACAGGGGGATGTCGTGGTTGCCCGGGACGATGACCATGGGGTACGGCAGCAGGTTCAAGTAGTCCATGGCGGCCCGGAACTGGTGGGAACGGCCGCGCTGGGTGAGGTCCCCGCTGACGGCCACCAGGGTGGGGTTGCATTCCGCCAGGCTGCGGGCGAGACCGTGCAACAGGGTTGGCGACTCCGTGCCGAAATGAAGATCCGAAATATGAGCGAGTGTGCGCACAGGGAACGATCCCAGCGTTGTGGTGGTCATGAAAAAGGAGGCCCGACGGCCTCCCTGGTTGTAGCGCAGACGCGCCGGCTTGCCTAGCGGACGCGTTGTCGGTCCGGCAGGCGTGATCTCGAGGGTTCGGGAGTTGCGCGAAAGAGGGCGACCCGGCCCCCGTGGCCCCGTGGCCCCGTGATCCAGAGGGCCAAGAGGGCCAAGAGGGCCAAAGGGTCGCTCCTTTCGCATTGCAATCGCTTGGGCCGGCGCGGACGTGGGCGGACGTGGGCGGACGTGCGCGGGCGTGCGCGGGCGTGGGCGTCTACCGGCCGGCCAGGTTGCGAAGCCTCTCGGCTTGCGCCATGAGGGCGTCCACGGCGCGGTTGGCTTCATCCATACCCTGTGATGTCTCCTGCGCGATGCGGTTGACCTCCGAGACGGCGGCATTGATCTCCTCGCTGGCGGCGGACTGTTCTTCCGCAGCGGTGGCGATGGACTGCACCCGGTCCGTGGTGGCGGCCACCAAGGCGACAATCTGCTGCAGGGAATCACCGGAGCGGGAAGCGAGGCCCGTGGCTTCTTCCACGGCGGCGGCGGCGGCGTCAACCACCTCCACGTTGCGCCGTGCGCCTGTCTGGATGGCCGTGACGGCGTCGCCCACCTCCTTGGTGGCGGCCATGGTTCTTTCCGCGAGCTTGCGCACTTCGTCAGCCACCACGGCGAAGCCTCGGCCCGCTTCGCCAGCGCGGGCGGCTTCGATGGCGGCGTTCAGCGCCAGCAGGTTGGTCTGGTCCGCGATGTCCGTAATCACGCTCATGATGCGGCCGATGCCTTCCACGCGGTCGCCGAGATCGCCCATGGAGTTTTTGAGCTCCACGGCTTGGGCGCGCACGTGGGAGATGGCCGAGACCACCTGCCCCACCACCTCGGAGCCCTCGTCGGCTTTGGCGCGGGCCTGGTCGGCCTGGTTGGCGGCGTCGGAGGCGCTTTGCGCGACTTCCATCACCGTGGCGTTCATCTCGTCCATGGCGGTGGCCGTCTCGCCAGCGCGGTTGGACTGTGCTTCCGCGCCGTGGGTGATTTCCTGGAACCGGCCGCCGAGCTGGTCCGTGGCGGCCACCATCTCGCCGGTGGCGTCTCGGATTTCGTGGTTCACTTGCTCCAGCCGCTGCATGGCGCGTTCGGTCTCATGCTGGGTCAGCACCATGTCCGTCACGATGCGGGCCACTTCCACATACCCGACTTTCTGGCCGTAGCAGTCGCGCAGCATGTCCCCCACAGGCTGGATGTAGACGGGCTTTTCCTCTGTCCCGATGTTGATGATCTCCGCGGTGAACGCGCCTTGGCGTTTCTTGGCTTCGGCGATGGGACATTTCTCCGTGCCGCAGACCATGGTCTTGAACTTGTCCATGCAGCGGCTCTTCTTGAGTTCCTCCAGAGAACAGCCCAGGTACGCCATGGTGGCTTTGTTGGCGGTGAGGATCTTGAAGTCGTCGTCCACGGCGAAGATGGGGTCGGGCACGGCGTCCACCAGGTTCTGGTAGCCTTCCACCTGGCAGAAGATGTCCTCGATCTTGACGAGCATGCGGTTGAAGGCCGTGGCGAGCTTGCCGATCTCGTCGTTCTGGGTGTCGTCCAGGCGCTTCTTGAGGTCCTCGCGGTTGTCGCCCAGGGTCTTGACCATGTCGGTCATGGTGGTCACGGGACGCGCCACCAGCCGGCCCACCATATAGATGATGATGACGACAGGGATGATCAGCAGCGCAGCGAAGACGGCCAGGAGCTCCACCATGGTGTCGCCGATGATGGCGTTCTGCCCGCTGATGTCCATGGCCAGCGCCATGACGCCGATCTGCGCGCCTTGATAATCGCGGATGGGGAACGCAGCCAGCTCGAGGTCGCCTTCGGTGACCACGCTCAGCGACTCGCGGCCGGCGTCCAGCAACGCCACGCTGAAGGCCTGGTGGTCCACCGCCATGCCGCCCGCTTCGCTGACGAAGACGTAGCGGTTCCCCACCATGGGGTGCTTCTGTGGATCCTGCAGACGGGTGGTGATGTCCAGCTTGTCCTGATTCATGAAAAGAAAAAGCTTCTGTCCTTCCCCGGCGGCGGAGGCTTCCATGACCGGCGCGAAGTCCACCAGGGCCTCCACGCTGCCCAGGCGGTCGCCGTCCTCCCCCTGAACGGGGGCCAGCCCACGCATGACGAACCCGCCCCGGCCCAGCTCGATGCCGGAAACAGCGCCGCCGTCGGCGTTCACGTCCAGCACGGTTTGGCGGAAGCCGGAGATGTCGTCGGAGATGTCCACCCACTCGCCGTCGCGACGGGCCTGCTTGTCACGCCACAGCCGCACCAGACTGCGGCCGTTGGGCAGATGGAAGTGGATGCGCAGCGCTTGGCCATCCATGTTGGCGGCCACGGCGGCTTTGCTCCGTTCGAAGAGTTCGCGCAGGCTCTCACGCGCCATCTGGGCTTCGGGGCTTGCGGGATCGTCGATATCGCCGGCGAGGGCGATCTGGTAGGCTTCGTCCACGCCGGGGAACCCCGCGGCAAGACTTGCGAGATAGAGGGCGAAGCGGGAGGCGTCGTCCACGCCGGACCGCACTTCATTGGCTTTGGTTTCCGCCAACTCCTTGAGATTGTGCTCTGAAAGCGTCTCCAGTTGGCCGCGGACGAGCAACCAGCTCGTCACCCCCAACACGACCGTCAGGATGATAAGCGGAATGCTGATCTTCAAACGAATGCTCATGAAGCCCCCCCCTTGAGGATTGGATTATGTGTTCGTGCTTGTAAGGCGAATCAGGATGTCAGGTCAACCATGAGCGTGTATTCAACGGGTACTCGATCCCTTGGATCGCACCGTGCGCTGATCCCCGCATGACGGGCTTTCGAAAGCGCCCCCGCCCACATGCGCCTTGCATGCCGCGTCTCCTGGGGGTATGGTGTCCAGGCGCTCATGACGGAGCGCCACCACGCCACCACGCCGCCACGAGACCGCGCCGCCACTTGACCGCGCCGCCACGAGACCACGCCGCCACGAGACCAGCACGACGTCCCCCCTCGCCTGCACCCATGCGCCAATACGACATTCTCATCGTCGAAGACGACTTCGTCACCCGCCGTTGTCTGGTCGGCCTGCTCCAGAACCTGGGCCATGCCGTGATGGCCGAGACGGACACCGCCGAGGAGAGCCTCCAGATCATGGAGACGCTGCGGCCCGACGTCGTGCTCATGGACGTCCAGCTCGCCGGCGCCATGGACGGCGTGGAAGCCGCGACCCGCATCACCCGCGAGCACCACGTCCCGGTCATCTTCCTCACGGGGATGCCGGTGGACCGCATCTTCGAGGACGACGAGCAGGCCATCGCCGTGAGCTACATGCTCAAGCCCGTGGAAAAGAGCCAGCTGGCGGTGAATATCGAATTGGCCGTTCGGCACCACCGCATGGAGAAACGCCTGCGCGAAAGCGAAGCGCGCTACCGCTCGCTGTTCACCACGGCCGCTGCGGGCATCTACAAGGCCACGCCCGCGGGCGACCTGGTGAACGCCAACGACGCCTTCGCGCGGATGCTGGGCTATGAAGACGCTGCGACCATGCTGCAAGGCGACGCGCGCATCGACGTCCACTACTACGAACACGAGGGTCGCTTCGCTGAACTCGTCGCCCGGCTGGCTCGGGAGGAAGAGCTCATCGGCAGCGAATCCGAAGTACTGGGTCGCGACGGCGACCTCCTCTGGATCGCCGAACATCTGCGCGCCGAGCGTGACGAGGGCGGCGACCTCGCCGGGGTTTTTGGCGTGGCCGTGGACATCACCGACCGCAAGGAAGCCGAAGCCAGCCGCAGCGTTTCCCTGAACATGCTGCGTCAACTGGTGAATTCCCTGGCGCATCCCCTGGCGCTCACGGACCTGGAGCACGAGCTCATCCTGACCAACGAAGCCTTCTTCGAGACCTTCCCGGAGACGGTGGGTCCGGATGGCGAAGAGCGGCCTCTGCCGGCGATCCTCCCCCCCGCATGGCGGGACGCCTGGACGCAGGAAGACGCCGCCTTCCAGCAGGACCATGCGCCGCGCGTGGTCTCCTTGCCGCCGGCTGGCGCAACCCCCGCCATGCAGGTCAGCATCTCCCCCTACCTGGACGTGGAGCAGCGGGTCATCGGCGCGGTCTACGTGTTCCAACCCGCCATGCCGCCGGCCCGGTCATGAACAAGCACCAGTTCGTCAAGGAAAACTGCGACTGCATGCGCCGCGCAACGCGGTTCGTCTGCAAACACTGCGGCGCCCTGGAGTACCGCAGCGAACGCGAACTGAAACGCCTCACCCTGGCCCAGGCCGAATGCGACGACCCGGCAGCCCCGCGTCTTTCCGCCAAGGAGCGCTTCAAGGGGCAGATGGGCGGCGCGGTGGACTGCCTCTCCCCGGACTTCGAGACGTACATGAAGGACTCCGGCCAATGCGCCGGCTGCTAGCGCCTGCTTCCATTGCACGCTCTGGGAAGCCTCCCGCGGCGGCGCTCCTGCGGGATACGGCTCCTGGCGGACGCCAACTCGAACGCCCTCCCCCTCGAGGTCGGCGCAACTCCGAAGACGCTCCCGCGGATCGACCGCGCGCGTGCGCAGCACACTCCGATATTTTCTCAATGCACCCGATATGCCGGAACGTTCAGCGCGCCGCATGGTCCCTGCCGAAGGGACTCCCTCTGCATCGTGAAGGCGTCGCGGGGGGCGGCGGGACGGCGTCAAGGGGCGGTCAACCCACGAGACGGTTGCGACCGGCCGTCTTGGCTTCATAGAGGGCCGTGTCCGCGTCCTTGAGCATGGTTTCGAAGTCGGTCTGGAGCACGGGACACGCGCCTATGCTGACGGTCACGCGGAAGACGTCCGGCTCCGGGGAAAGGGGCGCCTCCTCCACGGCCTGGCGCATGGCTTCGAACCGCGCCATGGCGGCGTCGCTCTCCACGCCTGGGGTGAGCACGCAGAACTCCTCGCCCCCCATGCGCGCAAAGATGTCCTCCGGGCCGAGCAATGGTTTCAGCGCTTCCACGATGCCTTGGAGTGCGACATCGCCGGCGTCGTGGCCGAAGGCGTCGTTCAGGCGTTTGAAGTGGTCCACATCGAGGATGGCCAGGGCCATGGGGGTTTCGTGGCGGCGGGCTTTGAGGTGCAAGGCTTTGCCCCGCTGCATGAGGTAGCGACGGCTGAAGGCGCCGGTAAGGAAGTCATGTTCCGCCAGATATTTGTTTTCCTTGATGTATTCCAGCATATCCAGGTTTTGGTTCACCCGGCAGTAGAATTCTTCGCTGGTGAAGGGCTTGTTCAGGTAGTCGTTGGCGCCGCTCTTGAGGAACCATGCGGAAACAGCGCCGCCCCCTTGTGCGGAGAGCCCGATGACGGCGCAGGCGTCCTTGCCTTTGCGGCGTCGAATTTCGCGGGTGAGCTCGAAGCCGTCCATGCCGGGCATGTTGTAGTCCGTGAGGACGAGTTCGATGTCTTCGCGGTCCATGAAGACGCGCAAGGCTTCCTCGGCGTCTTGTGTTTCGATGACATCGAAGCGGTGGATGCGCAGGAGGTCGGCGATGTGGCTGCGGGAGACGCGGGAGTCGTCCACCACGAGGACGCCGCGGGTGTGGTTGCTGGCGATGCGTTTGGCCAAGGCGGCCACGTAGTCCAGGCTTTCGAAATTTTCCTTGCGGACGTAGTCGGCGATGCGTTTGGTCCAGAGGTAGTCGCGCAGGTCGTCGCTCATCTCGCCGGTGAAGACGATGGAGGGCACGCCGAGGCCGGTGACGTATTCAATGACCTGACCGTCCGGCGCATCCGGCAGGTTGACGTCGAGCAGCGCCAAGGCGAAGCGCTCCGGCGCGCCCGCGATGACTTCCTTGGCTTCCGCCATGGAGGCCGCCAGTTCCACTTCCGCAGCCACGGCGTCCTGCATGCGTTTGCTCAGCAGGCTTGCGAACGTCTTGCTGTCCTCCACGATCAATATCGAATCCATGCGGGGCTCCCTTGCATGCGCCTTGCCGGGGAAACGCCTGACGGCGCTGTGGGCGAGGCGACCTGAATGCGCATCGAATGCGACGCTGCACCCTGGACGATGAAAACACGCCGAGGGTGACAGCGCCATGACATTGCAATGACGCTGTAATGACGCGCGGATGGCGACTGTGGACCCCGCGCGCTGCCGGACGTTTCCCACGTACCCGCTTTCGCGCCGGAAAGCGACACCCCGGCGCGTCGTTTCGAGGCGGTCGCACCCCTCGGCGCGCCATGACGGCAGGCGTGGGGGGGTCATCTTGCATTTTCCGGATTTCGGATTAAGTACCCCTGTAAACGCCGTGCCGGCGCGTCGGCTGCCGGGCCCGTCACGAGTGTCCCGGTCGTCACGAGTGTCCCGGTCGTCACGAGAGTCTTGAGAGAGCCGGTCGCTCGGGGCGCAACGCAGCAGGCGGCCCACAGCCGGCAAGGTCCGCAAAGGAGCGTGCGTGTCCCAGCATTTCATCACCAAGTTCGCCATCCCGGAGATCATCTTCGGCGAAGGGTCCATCAAGCACGTGGCGAGCTGCGCCAAGCGGCTGGGGGCCAAGCGGGTGTTGCTCGTCAGCGACGCCGGTTTGGAGCAAGCCGGGTGGGTTCAGCGCGTGATGGACATTCTCAAACGCGACGCTTTGGAGTGCGTCTACTTCAACGACGTGGACTCCAACCCCCGCGACAGCCAGGTGCATCTTGGCGCGCAGATCTACCAGGAGGAGCGCGCGGACGTCATCATCGGGCTGGGTGGGGGCAGCCCCATCGACACGGCCAAGGGGATCGGCATCATCGTGGGCAACGGCGGAGCCATCGCCGACTACGAGGGCGCCAACCGCATCCTGCGGCCCCTGCCGCCCATGATCTTCGCGCCCACCACAGCCGGCAGCGGCTCGGACATCTCCCAATTCTGCATCATCACGGACGTGGCGCGGCAAGTGAAGATGTCCATCATCAGTCGCTCTCTGGTGCCGAACATCTCCATCATCGATCCCGCGTTTCTGCACACCAAGAGCGAGGAGCTCATCATCGCTTCGGCGGTGGACGCTCTGGCCCACGCCGTGGAGTCCTACGTCTCCCGGCTTGCATCGCCGTTCACGGAACATCAGTCCATCCGCGCCATCGAGCTCTTCATCCGGCACATCGAACCGGCTGTGGAGCGGCGGGACCGTGCTGCTCTGGAGCAGCTTTCCATAGCGAGCACGGCTGCAGGCATGAGCTTCTCCAATGCGGGTCTGGGGTTGGTGCACGCCTTGGCGCACTCCCTGGGCGGCATGTACGACGTGCTCCACGGGCTGGTGCATCCGGTGTTGTTGCCTGCCGTGATGCGCTACAATCAGGAGGTCTGCATGGACAAGATGGCGACCATCGGCCGGCTCATCCTGGGGCCGCGCATGTGTACGGAGGAATACGCCGCCCACGCCAGCGTGATGCATCTGGAGTCGCTCTTCAAACGGATGAATGTGCCCACCCGCCTGGGCGAACTGTTGCCCGACCCGGACATGCTGGAGCCCATCTGCCAGATGGCCGTGCGCGACGCCTGCACCGTGACCAACCCACGAGAAGCAGCGTGCGAGGATCTGCTCAGCATCTGCAAGGAGGCTTGGTGACCATGTCCGACGACGCCCACACGTGTCTGCCGGGGCCGGGGCACTGGCGGCGCGCTCTCACGGAGCAGCCCCGCACCACCCTGGACGACCTCATCGGCATCGACCACACCAAGCTGGGTTTCTTCGAGGAGCTGCAGCACAAGATCGTGGAGCTGGAGCAGACCAACCAGGAAACCGAGGACCGCCGGCGGGAGATCGCCGCCATCCTCGACGGCATCTCCGACCTCATGATGGTGCTTACCGAAGACCTGGAGATCATCTCCGTCAACCAAGTGTTCCGCGAGACGTTTCCGGACTTCAAGGAGCCGGAAGGCCACTACTGCTACAACGTCTTCCGCAACGAGTACAAGCCTTGTCCGGAGTGCCCGGCGTTCCGCTCCCTCTCCACCAACACCGTGTGCAAGGAGACGGCCATCTTCAAACTCTGCGGGCAGAACCGGCAGTACGAGATGGTGGCTTCCCCCTTGAAGAACCCGGACTGGCCCCAGCACCGCGTACTCATCTTCAAACGCGACGTGACCATGGAGAAAGTCTACCAGGCGAAGTATTACCAGGCGGAAAAGATGGCCACGCTGGGGGTGCTGGCCACCGGCATCGCCCATGAGGTGAACAACCCCTTGGCCGCCATCTCCGGGTATGCGCAAGGGTTGCAGCGTCGGCTCGGCCACCTGGAGGAGCATGTGGACCCCAAGGCCGTGGAGGACTTCCGGGAGTATACGGAAACCATCGTGAGCGAATGCCGCCGCTGCCGGGACATCGTGCGCTCTCTGCTCACCTTCGGCCATCCTTCCTCCAACTTCGCGCCCATGCATGTCAATCAGCTCGTGGCCGAGACGCTCAAGCTGCTGGAACACCACCTCAAACGCCAGCCGGACATCATCATCGACCCCAGTCTGAACCGCGACTTGCCCTGCACCTACGGCGACGCCCCCCAGCTCAAGCAGGTGCTGCTGAATCTGCTGACCAACGCTGTGGACGCCGTTTCCGCCGAGGACCCGGACCGGGGGCCCGGCGTCATCCGTGTGCGCACCTACGCCCCCGGGGAGGATCTGGTCCGACTCACCGTTTCCGACAACGGCATGGGCATCCCCCCGGAAAACCTGGACAAGCTCTTCGAGCCCTTCTTCACCACCAAGCCCGTGGGCAAAGGCGTCGGCATCGGTCTTTCCACGTGCTACAACATCGTGCGGGAACACAAAGGAGAAATCACCGTGGAAAGTCAGCTCGGCGCCGGCTCCACTTTCACTGTCACCCTCCCTGTCAACCCGGGCGCATGCGATGGCTAACCCCTATTCTGTCCTCGTCGTGGATGACGAGCACACCATCCTGCGGCTTCTGCAGAAGGAGCTGACCACCAACGACCGCGCCGTGGACACGGCTTCCGACGGCAAGACCGCGCGCGAGCTGGTGGAGAAGAAACAGTACGACGTCATCGTGCTGGATCTGCGGCTCCCAGACGCGGACGGCTTGGAGCTTTTCGAGGAGTTCAAAGGCCGTGTGCCGGACGTGGAGATCGTGCTCATTACCGGTCACGGGGATATCGACAGCGCTGTGGGCGCCATGCGCATGGGCGCGTACGACTACATCCCCAAACCCTTCACCCTGGACCGGCTGGAGCTCGTCATCGACCGCGCTTACCAGCGAGTGCGGTTGCAGCGGGAGAACCGGGGGTTGCGCCACTCTCAGGCGGCGGCGGAGCCGTCGCAGCAGCTCATCGGGGCTTCCCCGGCCATCAAGCATGTCCATTTCCTCATCGAGAAGGTGGCGCCCACGGACGTCCCCGTGCTCATCACCGGGGACTCCGGCGCCGGCAAGGACGTCACGGCCCGCGCCATCCACGCGCGCTCCAGCCGCGCCGAGCAACCGCTCATCATCAAGAACTGCGCAACCTTGCAGCGCGAGCTCATGCGCAGCGAGCTCTTCGGCCACGCCAAGGGCTCCTTCACCGGCGCCACGGAGAGCCAGGAAGGCCTCATGACTTTCGCCAACAAAGGCACGCTCTTCCTGGACGAAATAGGCGACTTGCCTTTGGAGGTGCAGTCCTCCCTGCTGCGGGTGCTGGAGAACAAACGCTACCGCCGTGTGGGGGAAAAAGACGAGCGTCAGGCGGACATCCGGTTCCTCTTCGCCACCAACCGGAATCTGGACGCACAAGTGGATGAAGGCGCTTTCAACGAAGCGCTCTACCACCGCATCAACGTCTTCAAGATCGACATCCCTCCCCTGCAGGAGCGCAAGGAAGACATCCCTTTGCTGGTCGAGCATTTTCTGGGGAGGCTTTCGCCGGGCCATGTCCCTGCAGCCGTGGCGGACAAAGCCATGGCGTGCTTGATGGCGTACCACTGGCCCGGCAACGTGCGCGAGTTGCGCAACGTGCTGGAGCGCAGTCTCATCCTGTCTGAGAACAACCTCATCACCACCAGCGCGCTGCCCAAGGAGCTGGTGGAGCGCACCCACGGCGGCGGGGACGCGGAAGCCGCCGCCGCGCCGGGCGCGCTTTCCCTGGAAGCCATGGAGCGCGAACACATCATGCGGATGTTGTCCCTGCACCAAGGCAACAGGCAGAAAACGGCGCAAGCCTTGGGCATCGGCCGAAAAACCTTGTACCGCAAACTGGAGAAGTATGGTATGATGGAGGACTGAGCAGCCGTGTCATATCGACACACTCTGTGTCGAAACGGCCCGTCCCACGTGACACACCCCGTCAAATGCTACGATTTCATGACTTTTTCGCGAAAGCCTGCCATGCTGTCGGCTACATCGTGGGGGGGCAGTGTTTCCGGATGGCTCACCGGCGTGGGGTTCGAAGCCTCCCCGGGCCGGACAATACCCTGACATTACTGGCGAAACAACATTGGCCCGATCCTTGCTAAAGGAAGTGCGTGTCCCACGTCTTGAAAATGGTGAACCACGGACAAGTCGCACCAACCTTCTAGCCTACTGGAGAATGAGCCATGGCTGTTCGCGAACAAGTGTACGGTTTCTTCATCCCCAACGTGACTCTCATCGGCATCGGCGCCGCCAAGGAAATCCCGGGCAAGATCCGCGATCTCGGCGGCACCAAGCCTCTCATCGTCACGGACAAGGGCATCGTCGGCGCCGGCATTCTCAAGCAGATCACCGATCTGATGGACGAAGCCGGCATGAAGTACGAGGTGTATGACGAAACCATCCCCAACCCCACTGACGAGAACGTCCACAAAGGCGTCGACATCTACAAAGAGAAGGGCTGCGACAGCCTCATCACCTTGGGCGGCGGCTCCTCCCACGACTGTGGCAAAGGCGTGGGCCTCGTCGTCTCCAACGGCGGCAAGATCCACGACTACGAAGGCATCGACAAGTCCACCAAGCCCATGCCCCCCTACGTGGCTGTGAACACCACCGCGGGCACTGCTTCCGAAATGACGCGTTTCTGCATCATCACGGACCTCTCCCGCAAAGTGAAGATGGCCATCGTGGACTGGCGCGTGACCCCCAACATCGCTCTGGACGACCCGCTGCTGATGGTGGGCATGCCCCCGGCGCTGACCGCCGCCACAGGCATGGACGCGCTGACCCACGCCGTGGAAGCGTACGTCTCCACCATCGCCAACCCCATGACCGACGCTTGCGCCGAGAAAGCCATCGAGCTCATCTTCCAGTACCTGCGTCCCGCCGTGGCCAACGGTCAGGACATCGAAGCCCGCGAAGCCATGTGCTTTGCGCAGTACCTCGCCGGCATGGCCTTCAACAACGCTTCCCTGGGTCACGTGCACGCCATGGCGCACCAGCTGGGCGGCTTCTACGACCTGCCCCACGGCGAGTGCAACGCCATCCTCCTGCCCCACGTGGAGAAGTTCAACCTCATCGCCAAGGTGGACCGCTTCGCCAAGATGGCTGAACTGATGGGCGCCAACACGGAAGGCATGTCCAAGCGCGACGCCGCCGACGTGGCTCTGGAAGAGATCAAGCGCCTCTCCACCGACGTGGGCATCCCCTCCGGCCTCATCGAGCTGGGCAAGCGCTACGGCAAGGACGTGAAGCACGACGACATCGCCACCATGACCGCCAACGCGCAGAAAGACGCGTGCGGCTTCACCAACCCCCGTTGCCCCAAAGATCAAGACGTCGTGGACATCTACACGGCCGCCATGTAGCTCCTCCACAAAACGCGCTCCGGGGAAGGTCGTGGCCGACTTTCCCCGGGGTCGCGTCCATGGTCAGGCAACAGCCCTTCCGGACTCTTTCGGAGGCTCCCCCCCCCGGAGGCTCCCCCCTAGGCTGGCCCCCCTTCGCCAGGGGCGTCAGGGGCGCCACGGTCCGGGTCACCCCAACAGACGACGAGCCGCGCAGCACACGCCGCATCCCCCCAGGGGGTCGTATACGCAAAACGCACGTGAAATAAATAACAAGCCTGGACAACACGCAACCCGATCACTACATACCCAGTATTCCACGCCACGACGTGGGGGAAACGCCTTTTGAACGCATCACGAGCGCGCTCGCTCCGTCGTCACTCCGCCCCGGTCCGCAGGGCGTGTCGTCTGCATGAGACGCGCAAAGCCGGGGGGACGCCGACCGGGAAGCCGTGACGCGCCGAACCACTTCACAGGACGCCACACGACGCCACACCATGGGGGGCAGCGCCCCCTGAAACCCTGAGGATTGCTCGGATTATGGACGTCATCAACATCACCAGCTCCTACGACCCCGAGTTCATCGCCGCGGTGGAGGAAGAAAGCGAGCAGAACGTCAAGCTCTGCTATCAATGCGGCAACTGCACCGCCGGCTGCCCCTACAACGCGTTCTACGACATCTCCGTCAGCCAGATCATGCGCCTGGTGCAAGCCGGCCAGAAGGACAAGGTGCTCAACTGCAAGTCCATCTGGATCTGCGCCACGTGCGAATCCTGCACCACCCGCTGCCCCAACGAAATCGACGTCGCGCGCATCATGGACGTCCTCCGGCACATGGCGCGCCGGGAAAACCGCGTCGCCGTCCCCTCCGTGAAGTCCTTCGTGGACGCTTTCCTCGCTTCCGTGGAGAAACACGGGCGCGTCTTCGAGATGGGGCTGCTCGCCAACTACGTCACCAAGACGTTCCGGTTCTGGACGGACGCGGACCTCGGTCCCAAGGTCCTGCCCAAAGGCAAGCTCTCCTTCAAACCGCACCAGATCCAAGGCCGCGACGAAGTCGCCAAGATTTTCCAACGCTTCGAGGAGGCCAAGCGCCAATGAGCCCGACCAAGACCTACGGCTACTACCCCGGCTGCTCCGGCTTGGGCACGTCCATGGAATACGAAAGCTCCACGCGGGCCATCTGTGAAGCCCTGGGGATCACTCTTATGGAGCTGGAGGACTGGAGCTGCTGCGGCTCCACGCCGGCGCACACGGTGGACCACACCCTCTCCGCCGCGCTCTCGGGCCGCAACCTCGGCATCGCGGAGAAGATGGGCTTCGACACCCTCGTGACACCGTGCCCCAGCTGCCTCACCAACTTGAAGACCGCTGCGCATCGCATGGAGAAACCCGCCTTCAAGGACGAGGTGAACACCCTGCTGGACACACCCGTGCAGAACACGGTGGAAGTGAAGTCCGTGCTGCAAGTCATCTACGAGGACGTGGGCCCCGAAGTCATCAAGCAGAAGGTGTTGCGTCCGCTGAAGGGTCTGAAGCTTGCGCCCTATTATGGATGCATCATGAACCGGCCGCCGGATGTGATGCAGTTCGACGACCCTGAAAACCCCGTCGCCATGGATGAGATACTCAAGGCGCTCGGCGCGGAGGTCGTCCCGTACGGACTGAAGGTGGAGTGCTGCGGCGCTTCACACGGCATCGCGCAGAAGGAAGTGGTCACCACGCTCTCGGGTCGGCTTTTGAATCTTGCGCAACTCGAAGGCGCCATGGCCATGGCCACGGCGTGTCCGCTCTGTCAGATGAATCTGGACTTGCGGCAAGGACAGATCAACGCAGCCACCCGCGCTCGGTACGACATGCCCATCTTCTACTACACCCAGCTCATCGGGCTGGCTTTGGGCGTGAGCGAAGACAAGCTGGGCCTGGACAAACTTTCCGTGAGCCCGAAGAAAGTCCTGCGCGAAGCGGAGGCCGCGGCCGCCGCCCCAGCGTAGCCATACAGACGCACAAGACGCCAACGGGGCCGCCACAGCCCCGAGCCAAGGAGTCATTCCCCATGAAAATCGGAGTCTTCATCTGCCACTGCGGCTCCAACATCGCCGGCACCGTGGACCCTGTCCAAGTGTCTGAAGCCGCCAAGCGCATGCCGGACGTGGTCTTCGCGTCCGACACCATGTACGCCTGCTCCGAGCCCGGCCAGGAAGGCATCATCGAAGCCATCCAAGCCAACAAGCTGGACGGCGTTGTGGTGGCCAGCTGCACCCCCCGCATGCACGAGCCCACCTTCCGCCGCACTGTGGAGCGCGCCGGCTTGAACCGCTACATGTTCGAGATGGCCAACATCCGCGAGCACGTCTCGTGGATTGGCAAGGACAAGGACGCCAACACCAACAAAGCCATCGACTTGGTGGGCATGGCCGTCTCCAAGCTGCGCGAGGACCGGCCCCTGTTCCCCAAGAAGTTCGACATCAACAAGCGGGTGATGGTCATCGGCGGGGGCGTGGCTGGCATCCAGGCGGCCCTGGATTGCGCTGACGGCGGCCTCGACGTCGTTCTGGTGGAGAAAACCACCTCCATCGGCGGCAAGATGGCCAAGCTGGACAAGACCTTCCCCACCGTGGACTGCTCCAGCTGCATCCTCGGTCCCAAGATGGTGGACGTGGCGCAACACCCCAACATCACGCTCTACGCGCACGCTGAAGTGGACGAGATAGGCGGGTACGTGGGCAACTTCAACGTCAAGGTCAAGAAGAAGACCACCTACGTGGACTGGGACGCCTGCACCGGCTGCGGCCTGTGCATGGAGAAGTGCCCCAGCAAGAAGACGCCCGACGCCTTCAACGAATTCATCGGACCCACCACCTCCATCAACATCCCCTTCCCCCAAGCCATTCCCAAGAAGGCCTCCATCAACCCGGCGACCTGTCTGAAGCTGCTGAAGGACAAGTGCGGCATCTGCGCCAAGGTCTGCCCCGTGAACGCCATCCAGTACGACATGGCGGACGAGATCGTGGAAGAGAGCGTGGGCGCCATCGTTGCCGCCACCGGTTACGACCTCTTCGACCACAGCATCTACACGGAGTATGGCGGCGGCGCCATCCCGGACGTCATCACCTCCATGCAGTACGAGCGCATGCTCTCCGCTTCCGGCCCCACCGGCGGGCACGTGAAGCGGCCTTCCACCGGAGAAGAGCCCCGCAACGTGGTCTTCATCCAGTGCGTGGGCTCGCGGGACAAGTCCGTGGGTCGGCCCTACTGCTCCGGCTTCTGCTGCATGTACACAGCCAAGCAAGCCATCCTCACCAAAGACCACATCCCGGACTCGCAGTCCTTCGTCTTCTACATGGACATTCGCTCCCCCGGGAAGATGTACGACGAGTTCACCCGCCGCGCCATGGAAGAATACGGCGCGCGCTACATCCGCGGTCGCGTCTCCCAAGTCTACCAACGAGGGGACAAGGTGATGGTCCGGGGCGCAGACACCCTCACCGGGGCCACCGTGGAGGTGGAAGCGGACCTGGTGGTGCTGGCCGTGGGCGCGGAAGCCGCCAAAGGCGCTTCGGAACTGGCGGAGAAGCTGCGTATCTCCTATGATACGTACGGTTTCTACATGGAGAGCCACCCCAAGCTGAAACCTGTGGAGACGAACACCGCCGGCGTCTACCTGGCGGGCTCGTGCCAGGGGCCGAAGGACATCCCCTCCTCCGTGGGCCAAGGCTCTGCGGCGGCGGCCAAGGTGCTCGCGCTCTTCTCCAAGGATCAACTGGAGAGCGATCCGCAGATCTCGCTGGTGAACATGCAACGGTGCATCGGCTGCGGCAAATGCATCAGCACGTGTCCCTTCGGCGCCATCAAGGAGATCGACTTCCGCGGCCAGCCCAAAGCGGAAGTCATCGAGACCATCTGCCAAGGCTGCGGCATCTGCACCTCCACGTGCCCGCAAGGCGCCATCCAGCTGCAACACTTCACTGACAACCAGATCCTCGCGGAGGTCAACACGCTATGCCCCCCCTTGCTGGAAGAGAACTTCGAATAGTCGGCTTCCTGTGCAACTGGTGCTCCTACGGGGGCGCAGACACCGCCGGCGTGGGTCGGTTCAACCAGCCCACGGACCTGCGCATCATCCGGGTGCCTTGCTCGGGCCGCATCGATCCGCTGTTCATCGTAAAGACGTTCATGAACGGCGCGGACGGGGTGCTGGTCTCCGGCTGCCACCCGCGTGACTGCCACTACGCCGAAGGCAACTTCTACGCCCGCCGCCGGCTGGAGGTGCTGCTGCGCTTCTTGCCCTTCGTGGGGGTGGAGCCGGGCCGGTTCGCATACACGTGGGTCTCGGCTTCGGAAGGCCAGCGCTGGCAGAAAGTGGTCTCCACGTTCACGGACGAAGTCCACGCCATGGGGCCGGCCAAGCCCTTCGGCGTGCCGGCCGAAGCGTTGGCCAAGCAATTCGCGGAAGCGGCGGCCTGAGCCCCCGCGTTTCATCAGGAGGACGAACGTGTCTCAGCTAGACGAACTCAAAGCCGCCATCAAGGAACGGCTTCCGGAGCTGGACCTGGTCATCGGATGGGGCCAGGGCTACGACCCCCTCCACGCCACGCCCATCTTCATGAAGACGGAAGCGGACGTGGACGAGCTCCTCTGGGGGCCCTTGAACATCCACAACACCGCCACCTACCTGACCGGCTACAAAGGCAAGAAAGTGGGCGTGGTGGTGAAGGGCTGCGACAGCCGCTCCGTGGTGGAGCTGCTGCAGGAAGGCCTGCTCAACCGCGAGGAAGTGGTGGTTTTCGGCATGCCGTGCGCCGGCGTCATCGACCTTGCCAAGGTGCGTCGCGTGGTGGGCGACCTGGGCCGCGTCAAGGACGTGGAAGTCCAAGGCGACAGCCTCGTCGTCAAGACCGCCCGGCAATCGCACGATTTGAAACTCACCGACGTGGCCGCTGACAAATGCGGCGTGTGCCAATTCCACAACGCTGTCATGAGCGACGTCTTCATCGGTGAAGAGCTGCCCCCCAGCGCCAACCCCGACGCCGTGTACGCGGACGTGGAAGCCTTCGAAGCCAAGACGCCGGCCGAACGCATGGCCTTCTGGGAAGACGAGATGGAGCGCTGCATCCGCTGCTACGCGTGCCGCAACGCCTGCCCCATGTGCGTCTGCCGCGACTACTGCGTGGCGCAAAGCCGCGATCCGCACTGGCTCTCCCAACGCC
>CAYVWB010000020.1:0-30726 GCA_964455395.1 uncultured Desulfovibrionaceae bacterium | reverse complement strand
TCCACGCTCTGCACCTCGCCGGCCGCTGCACCGAATGCGGCGAATGCCAGCGCGCTTGCCCCGTGGACATTCCCCTCGTCGCCATGAAGAAGAAACTCAACAAGGAAGTGAAAGACCTCTTCGACTACCAGGCGGGCCTGGACCCGGACGCCAAACCCCCGCTGCTCTCCTTCAAGGTGGACGAAGAAACCATCAACGAGAGGGGGTGGTAGACCATGTGCGCCAAAGCCAAAACCACCGCCAAGAAAGCCGCGGCCAAGAAATCCGCAGCCAAGAAACCGGCCGCCAACGCGGAAACGCAAGCAGCCGCCGCGCCCAAGGCTGCCGAAGCCCAGCCGGAACCGCAAGTAAAACCGGACGCCAAACCCGCAGCCGCCCCCAAGGCTGCGGCTCCCAAGGACGCCCCCGTGAAGGCGCAGCAAGAAGCCCGCGGCCCCGAATTCCTCGCCGGGTCCGCGCCCAGGTTCCTCGCGGAAAAGGACCTGCCCGCATGGCTGGCGGAGCTCGCCGGCTCCCAGCGCGTGCTCGTCCCCACTCAGGATGGCGACGCCGTCATGTTCCGGCCCTACGACGCCGAAGGGACCATGGTGCTGGATCGCCAAGCCACCCAACCGCCCAAAGCCGCCGTCTTCCCGGCCAGCGAACCCATCGTCAAGTTCCAGTACCGCAAAGGCGAAGACGAACCCGGTCAAGTGGACGTCCAGATCGAACCCACCATCCACCCGGACCCCACCGTGGTCTTCGGGGGCCGGCCCTGCGACGCCAGAGGCTTCACCGTCTTCGACCGCGTCTACGACTCCGACGAGGTGCAAGACACCTACTACATCGCGCGTCGTCAAGCCACAGCCTTCATCTCCATGGTCTGCGAAGAGACGGACAATACCTGCTTCTGCCACTGGGTAGGCTCGGGTCCGGCAGACACCTTCGGCTCCGACGTGCTCGCCACCCCCGTGGAAGGCGGCTTCACACTCCAAGCCGTGACGGAGAAAGGCGCAGACCTGCTGCAGTCCGGCTTGCTGCAAGACGCCACGGACGCCCAAGCCAAAGCCGCCGCGCAGACCCAGGAAACAGCCCTGAGCGAGATGGGCGACGGCCCGGACATCAGCGACGCCCCCGAAAAACTGCTCGCGCTCTTCGACGAGATGGGCGACGACGGCTTCTGGGTGGACGTCTCGTCCAAATGCATCAGCTGCGGGGCGTGCACCTACCTCTGCCCCACCTGCTACTGCTTCAACATCACGGACGAAACTTGCGGCGGCCAAGGATTGCGCATCCGCAGCTGGGACAACTGCATGTCCCACCTCTTCACCCTGGAAGGCAGCGGCCACAACCCCCGGCCCACCAAAGCCCACCGGCTGAAGAATCGGGTGGGGCACAAGTTCAGCTACTACCCCACCTTGCACGAGGGCGTTATCGCTTGCTGCGGGTGCGGACGGTGCGTGAAGAGCTGCCCCGTGAGCGTGGATATCCGCGAGATCGTCCAAAAAGCCGTGGCCGCCAGCCCCGCCAAGGCCGAGTAAGAAGGAAAGCCCGTCATGATGACCGAAATGCCGAAAAAGAATCCCTACCTCCCGGACATCGCCACCGTCCAGGAGGTCATCGACGAGACGCCCAACATCAAGACCTTCCGCGTCACTCTGGACGACGAAGAGAAGATGAAGGCTTTCACCTTCGAACCCGGGCAGGTGGGTCAGCTCTCCATCTTCGGCGCGGGCGAATCCACCTTCGTCATCAACTCGCCGCCAACGCGCATGGACTATCTGCAGTTCAGCGTGATGCGCGTGGGCGAAGTGACCGGCAAGCTCCACCAGCTCTGCCCCGGAGACAAAGTGGGCGTGCGCGCGCCCCTGGGCAACCACTTCCCCTACGAATCCATGAAAGGGAAAAACATCGTCTTTATTGGCGGGGGCATCGGCATGGCGCCGCTGCGCACGCTGTTGCTCTTCATGCTGGACAACCGCAAGGACTACGGGGACATCTCCCTGCTCTACGGCGCGCGCAGCCCAGCAGACATGGCTTTTCAGTACGAACTGCCGGACTGGCTGGAACGCAAGGACCTCCACACCGTCTTGACCATCGACCGGGAAGCGGAAGGCTGGGAACACAGCGTGGGCTTGATCCCCAACGTGCTTCTGGAGATGGAGCCCAAGCCGGAAAATACGGTGGCGGTGACGTGCGGTCCGCCCATCATGATCAAGTTCACCATGCAAGCGCTGAAAAAGCTCAACTTCACGGACGAGCAGATCGTCACCACGCTGGAGAAGCGGATGAAATGCGGCGTGGGCATCTGCGGTCGGTGCAACATCGGGACGAAATACGTCTGCGTGGACGGCCCTGTCTTCACAGCGGCCGAGTTGGCGGACCTACCCAATGAGCTCTAAGAAGCATATTGAATTTATTGTCGATCCTCCGTAACATCCTACCTGCGATATCGAGAGAGTCGCACATTGCAGGAGTGAATTGGTATGCAATTCTTCAAAGCCAACGAAGTGGCGCACGCCGCTGTGGAAATCGAGAGAAAAGGCCAAGCGTTCTACCAGCGCGTGGCCGCCGCCGCCCAGACTCCGGAAGCGCAGAAGCTCTTCCAGTACATGGTGGGCGAGGAAGCGAAACACGAAGCCATCTTCCAAGCGCTGGCGAACCGCTTGGAAAAGATCGAGATCCCGGCGTACTCCAACCCCGAGGAATACGAGATGTACCTCGAAGCCCTCATCAACTCGCATGCGCTCTTCACCGGGGGGCTTGCAGAGAAACTGATGGGCGACGCCGAGGACTTGGAGACAGCCGTACGCATGGCCATGGCCTTCGAGAAGGACACCTTGCTCTTCTTCATGGAGATGCGGGAGCTGGTGCCGGATTCGGAAAAGGAGTTCGTCACACAGTGTATCGAGGAAGAGCGCTCCCATCTGCGCATGCTGCGGGGGCTCTTGAGCGCGCACACGCAGTAGTCCCACCGGGGGGCGCGCGCTCGCATAGATTGACAGAGCGACAACCTATCGATTCGATGTATGGAGGATGACATGGACAAGATTCTGCGTATTGACGTGGGCGCCGAGGGTGGCCCCAAAGCTGTCGTCGAGCCTCTCGGCGAATACGCCGGTCTGGGCGGTCGCGCCATGACCAGCACCGTGATCTACAAGGAAGTGCCGCCGGATTGCCACGGCCTTGGCCCCGAGAACAAGCTCGTCTTCGCCCCCGGCCTCATGAGCGGCTCCGCGGCGTCCTCGTCCGGCCGTCTCTCCGTGGGCTGCAAAAGCCCTTTGACCGGCACCATCAAGGAGTCCAACGCCGGCGGTCAAGCTGCGCAGTACCAAGCGCGCCTGGGCTACGCCGCCATCATCATCGAAGGCGAAGCCAAGACGGACGATCTCTACAAAGTGGTCATCAACAGCGAAGGCGTGGAAATCGTCAAATCCAACGAATTCAAAATGCTGCCCAACTACGATCTCGCCGCGAAGATCAAGGAGCAGCACTCGGACAAGGTCGCGCTCATGTCCATCGGCACCGCCGGTGAAATGAAAATGGCCTCCGCTTCCATCGCTGTCACCGACATCGAATTCCGTCCCACCCGCCACGCGGGACGCGGCGGCGTGGGCGCAGTGATGGGCTCCAAAGGCATCAAAGCCATCGTGCTGGACCCTGCTGGCACCAAGATGCGTCAGCCCCAAAACCCCGAGAAGTTCAAAGAGCAAAACAAGCTCTTCGTGGAAGGCCTGAAGAAACACGCCGTGACCGGCCAAGGTCTGCCCACCTACGGCACCAACGTGCTGACCAACGTGCTGAACGAAGCTGGCGCTTACCCCACCTACAACTTCCGCGAAGGCCGCTACAAGCACCACGAAAAGCTCAGCGGCGAAGTGCAAGCCAAAACCATGGACGAGCGCGGCGGCCCCGGCTCCTCCACTCACGGCTGCCACCGCGGCTGCGCCATGCAGTGCTCCGGCACCTTCTATGACAAGGACGGCAACTACGTCACCAAGCAGCCCGAGTACGAAACCGTGTGGGCCCACGGCGGCAACTGCGGCATCGACGACCTGGACGCCGTGGCCAAACTGGACTTCATGGATGACAACTACGGCTTCGACACCATCGAGATGGGCGTGACCATCGGCGTGGCCATGCAAGCCGGCGTCATCAACTTCGGCGACGCCGAGGGCGCCATCCGTCTGGTGGAAGAAGCTGGCAAAGGCACCCCCCTGGGCCGCATTCTGGGCGCTGGCGCCGCCGTCACCGCCAAATGCTACGGCATCGAACACGCCCCCGTGGTCAAAGGCCAAGCCCTGCCCGCGTACGACCCCCGCGGCGTCAAAGGCGTGGGCGTGACGTACGCCACCTCCACCATGGGCGCAGACCACACCGCCGGCTACGCCGTGGCCACCAACATCCTGAAAGTGGGCGGCGACGTGGATCCCCACACCACCGAAGGCCAGGTGGAGCTCTCCCGCAACCTGCAGATCGCCACGGCTGCGCTGGACGCCACCGGCTACTGCCTCTTCGTGGCTTTCGCCATCCTGGACCAGCCCGAAACCTTCGGCGCCATGGTGGACTCCATCAACGCCATGTACGGTCTGAACATGACTGCTGACGACGTGGTGGCGCTGGGCAAGAACATCCTCACCATGGAACGCGAGTTCAACGAAAAAGCCGGCTTCACCAAAGCCCACGACCGGTTGCCCAAGTACTTCTCCCGCGAGAAGCTGGAGCCCCACGGTCTGGTCTTCGACGTGCCGGACGACGAACTGGACAAGGTGTACGACTTCGTATAACCGCCAGCTCCTCGCCAATGGAGACACGAAGGGGGCCGGCTTCGGCCCCCTTCCTCTCCGGGGGAGCGGCGCAAACCCTGCTTCGAGATCCCCATGCCCACAGCCCGAGACGCCGCGCCCACCCCACTCAACGCTCCTTACCAACGCGTCTGTCACACCGTCTTCGCCGCCAAAGACCCCCAGGACTTCGAGCTCCTCCTCCAAGACGGCTTCCACGTCGTCTGCGAAGCCAACTGCTCCATCCGTGAATTTCTCTGCGTCCAGATGGGCGTCTGCGGAGACTACACCCAGATCCGCGTCCAGACCATCTTCCGGAACGGCCACGTGGTGGACGACCTGGACACCGCCATCGTCCAACCCGGAGACCAGCTCGCCTTCTCCGCAGCCATGCCCGGCGTGGTGGGCGCCACCATGCGCCGCGGCGGCTACTACGCCAGCATGCGACAAGGCGTGACCCTCGAAACGGACCCCGACGCCGAAACCAAAGAAGGCCCCCCCTGCTTCGTACGGGTGCGGCTCTTCAACTTTCTTGCCCGGGAACTCGCGCGCATCTTCCTGCGCCAGGGCGTCTACGTACCCGTGGACAAGTTCCACGCCTTCTGCGCTAGCCAGAAGCCAGCCTTCTTCCAACGCCTCGACGACGTGACAGTGGACGACAAGCCCACCACCGCCGTCCGTCTCTGCGAAATCGTGGCTGCCACCGGGTGCGAAGCGGTGAAGCTGCAGGAACGTTGACAAGCGCAGGGGAAAATTCGCAAAAACGTCGACGCGCCGACGGAAAACAGGTATGCTCATGCTCACTATGGCAACGCACCACCACGACCCCGCCGCCACTGCTTCCTCGGGGCCACTGGCCCTGGCCAGCAAGGACTTCCTGGATTTCGCCGCCGCGCCTCCCGGGTTCAACCTGCAGCGGCCGGCGCGTTTCCTCATCACGGACCTCTTCACCGCACACTACGACAGCAAACGCGAGACCGTGCGCGACAAACCCCTGGCCACCCTCTCCTGGACCAAACGCTTCTTCTTCACCGGCGAGACCTTCGACCAGTTCGATCTGGACGTGCTGCTGCAGTACGCCGCCGCCACGGTGAAAGCGCGGCAGAACCACGTGACCCTGCCCCATGCGACCCTGCTGAAAGCCATCGGCCGCCGCAACGACGTCGCCAACCGCGCGCGCGTCTTCGACAGCTTGAGCCGACTGCAGAACGGCGCCATCACCATCGACGGCAACCGCTACCGCTACATGACCCGGCTGGTGAACCGCGTGCTTCTGGATGAACACAGCGACGCCTGCCTGGTGGAGGTGAACCAGGACATGGTGGACTCCATCCGCACCTTCCACGCCAGAGAGTACGCCCTGGAGGAACGCTGCGCGCTGGGTCGCCACGGCTTGGCCAAGTGGCTGCACGGCGTCTTGTGCATCTTTCCCGGCGGCTTCGCAGCGGAGCTCAAGGCCTTGCGCGCGCTCACCGGCCTCCAGGAAAAGACGTCCGCGAAGTTCCGCGCAGAGTGCATGAAAGCCCTGGAACTCCTGCAGGACAAAGGCGTCATCACGGAATTTCTGGTGGAGGAAGACGCCTACCTCCACGCCACGGGTCGCCGCACGTTGGCGGAAGCCGAATCCTGCGGATATTTCCACTCGGCGGAGTGCGCCGCCAAGCCCCTTTAGGCGCACCCAGAGCGTCTCGAGCGCCATCAACGTCAGGAGACCGCCATGCGCGTCCAAGTGAAATGCTACGCCACCCTTGCCGACAAGGCCCCCGCCGACAACGCTTTGGACCTCGCTGACGGCGCCACCGTGGGCGACGTGGTCGCGCAGCTCGGCATCGATACCAAAGACATCGCCCTGATGTTCGTCAACGGCGTCCATCGCAAACTGGACACCCCCCTGCGCGAAGGCGACGCCTTGGGCCTCTTCCCCCCCGTAGGCGGCGGATAACCCCCCGGCGCTCCCGGCTGCCAATCTCCACGGCCACGCCATGCCTGACATCCGACACCACGCACAAGCCATCGTCATCGGCTCCGGCATCAGCGGCGCCACGTGCGCGCTCGCCATCGCCGACAAGGGTTTCGACGTCGTCCTGCTCACAGCCGGCTCGGATGTGGACGACGGCAACACCGCTTACGCCCAAGGCGGCATCGTCTACACCGGACCCGAAGACACCCCGTCCACCCTCGCGCGCGACATCACCAAAGCCGGCTGGGCCTTGAACCACAACCAAGCCGTACGCCATCTGACCATGAAAGGCCCCGCCGCGGTCGAGAAAGTGCTGGTGGAACGCATCGGCGTGCCCTTCAATACGCAACGGGTCCGCGACCCCGACCACGAGGAATACGACCTGACACGCGAAGGCGGCCACAGCGTCAAACGCGTGCTCCACTGTGCGGACTACACCGGCCGCGCCATCATGGACGCCTTCATGCGCGCGCTGGACAAGCACCCCAACATCCGCGTGCTCACCCGGCGCACGGCGGTGGACCTCATCACAAGCCTGCACCACACGTGCACGCTCTCCTACAAATACCAGCGGGTGAACCAGTGTCTCGGCGCGTACGTGTACAACGACGCGACCCAGCAGGTGGAGACCATGCTGGCGGACTATACGGTGCTGGCCACCGGGGGCGTGGGCCGGGTGTACCTGCACTCCACCAACGCCTCCTGCAGCGTGGCCTCCGGGCTGACCATGGCGCACCGCGCCGGCGCGCGTCTCATGAACATCGAATACGTGCAGTTCCACCCCACGGCGCTCTACTACCGGTCCAAGCGGCGGTTCCTCATCACGGAAGCCATGCGTGGAGAGGGCGCGCTGTTGCGCAACAGCGAAGGCGAACGCTTCACCCTGCGGCAAGACCCCAGGGCGGAACTGGCGCCGCGAGATATCGTCTCTCGCGCCATCGTGGACGAACTGCACCGCTCCGGGGAGGACTGCGTCTACCTGGACTGCTCCGGGATGAAGTGCGACCTAACCACGCGTTTCCCCACCATCTACAAGAAATGTCTGGAAATCGGCATAGACATCACCCGCGAGCCCATCCCCGTGGTGCCCGCTGCGCACTATCACTGCGGGGGCGTGCTGTGCGACACCCAGGGCCGCACCAATCTGGAGCGCCTTTACGCTGTGGGAGAGTGCAGCTGCACCGGCGTGCACGGCGCCAACCGCCTGGCGAGCACCTCCCTGCTGGAGGGCGTCCTCTGGGGGGACAGCGCTGGGGAACACATCGCGCGGCGCCTTTCTCGGGGTCGCAAAGCCCCCAGGAAGCTGAAAGACTCCATCCCGGACTGGCACAGCCCCCCCCACGGCGAAGCGCCTGACCCGGCGCTCATCGCACAGGACTGGGGCGCCATCCGCAACACCATGTGGAACTACGTGAGCATCACCCGGACGGAACAGCGGCTCAAACGCGCCACCTCGGAGCTGCGCAACCTCTACGGCAACCTCATCGAGTTCTACAAACGAACGCCCATCTGCAAACCACTGGTGGAGCTCTTCCACGGCAGTTATGCGTCCTACATCATCGCCATGAGCGCACTGCGCAACAAGGAAAGCAAGGGCTGCCATTACGTGGAATGATCACCGGCCTTCCAGGTGCGGAGCAGACAACCGGGCGAAGGAGGCCGCCATGCAGCAACCGACTCTCTATGCACTGAGCACCTGCGCCCATTGCGCCAAGGTGAAAGGCCTGCTGGAAGAGCTTGGCGTCGACTACAACTGCGTCTACGTGGACAGACTTGCCGGCGATGACCGCAACAAACGCATGCGTGAACTGAAGCGTCACAATCCGGAGCTTTCTTTTCCCACTCTTGTTGCCGGTGACGACGTCATCGTGGGATCCAAGGAAGAGCAGATCCGTCAGCGTTTTTCCTGATTACACATCCAGAACCATACACCACGCCACGCCTCTCTTCCTCGCAAGAGACTCCGAAGACTCATGCCGCGGTGTTTCGCGATGGGGCGTGGCGTCTTGTACAGGAGTCGCACCCCTTTCATGACCACCAACGCATACCCCCGAACCATTTCCGTGGAGCCCACCACGCGGTGCAACATGCGCTGCGCCATGTGCGTCAAACATGCGCAGCCCGGCGCCATTCCCGAGGCGGACCTGCCGCTTTCGCTTTTCCAAAGCATGGCCCCCGAGCTGGCGCACTGCGAACGACTCGTCTTCGGCGGCATCGGCGAGCCCCTCCTCCACCCGGACCTCCCGGCCATGGTGGCATTCGCCAGGACGCGCATGAACACCCCCGACGCCGTCATCGAGGTGCAGTCCAACGGCCTGCTCTGCACGCCCGAGCTCGCCCGCGACCTCGCCGAAGCCGGGCTGGACGCGGCATGTTTCTCCGTGGACAACGTCGCGAACGAGAATGGCGCGCCTGATGCGAAGCGCACCCTCCCGTCCTCCGGCGAACTCCACGGCGGCGTCAAGCTGCAGGCCGTGAGCGCAGCCTTCGAGCGGCTGGCGTCCCACGGCGTACGGCTGGGCATGGAATTCGTGCTCATGCGGAACAACGCGGCTCAGCTGCCTGCAGCCATCCGGTGGGCGGCGCAACGAGGGGCGTCCTTCGCCATCGTCTCGCACATGCTCCCTTACGCCGCCGCGGAAACCGACCAGAGCCTCTTCAATCCCAACACGGACCGCGCCGTGGCGCTCCACACCCGGTGGAAGCAACGCGCCGCCGCCGAAGGACTGGACTTGCGCGACTACTTCGCAGGGCTCTTCAAGTTCAGAAAGACCGCGCAGGAAAAACGCGTGGCCGCGCTGGTGGACGCCATGCAGAACGAAGCCGCGGCCGAGGGTGTGAGCATGCGCGTGAAGAGCCTTCTGGCGTGGGACGTGGCCTCCTTCCCCGTGGACATGGAAGCGCTCTACGCCGAAGCCCGCGAGACGGCCGCCAAGCTGGGCGTCGACCTGCAACTCCCCCCGCTCATGGCGCGGCAGGAGCGCACTTGCCCGTTCATCGAGAATCCTGGCGTCTTCATCGACAGCCAAGGCCGCGCGGCGCCGTGCCATTTCCTGTGGCACTCCTACCGTTGCGTCATGGACGGGGTGGCCAAGGAAGTGCGTGGCCGCTTCTTCGGGGACCTGGGCCGGGAGTCGCTCTCCGCCATCTGGCGCGCGGAAGATTTCAAGGCCTTCCGTCGGGAAGCCTCCAGCTACGAGTACCCCCACTGCTCCAACTGCAACGCCGCGCCGTGCAGCGATGTCACCGGCGTCTTCGAGCGGGACTGCCTCGGCGTGAGCGCGCCGTGCGGCCATTGCCCCTGGCCCGTGGGGCAACTGGCGTGCCTGCACTGAGGGCGCGACGGATCCCGTGACGGTTGACCCCGCCCTCCGGGATGTCTAGATTGTCGGAGCATGCCCGAGCCCTCCCCCGGCTGCGCGCCGGGCGGCCACACGAGTTTCGCCAAGGAGCATCCATGTCTTTTCGCAATGATGACGAACGCCTGCTGGCGCAGGTGGAAGAAGCGCGCCGCGAACGCGCCGCCCATGGCCTGGACGGCCTGGTAGGCGGTTTGGAAGCGGTGATCGTCAATGTGGAGGAAGACCACCTCCGTCCCGCCGTGGAGGAGTTTCTCCGCTACACCGGCCTGGAATTCCAGGAGGCCTTCGACGGTCCGGACCGCACCACCTGCGTGCTCGGCCTGGAGACCGGCGCGGACTTCCTCGTCACCGCCCGCAAGACCGGGGAGAACCCCTTCCTCCCCTTCAACGACCGGCCAAAGACGCACATCATGCCCAACGCACGGCTGGAGACCTTCGTCTACAAGTGCCGCGATCTGAACGAATATGTCCGGCTGCAGAAAGCCCGCGGGACTGTCTTCATGACGGACGAGCCGGTCGTCACCTCGGAGTACCGGTTCATCCAGACCAAGCCCTCGCCTTTCACGGGGAACAGCCTGGGCTTTGTGGAGTGGACCAACGCAGAAGGCGCCTACTGCGTGGCCGGCGCCGAGCGACTGGAATGGTTCTTCGAGAAACCGGACAAGCCGCATCTCAAGAATATCAAGTATCTGGACCACTCCGCCACCCGCGTGAAAGCCGAGGACCGCAACCCGGCCATCGTGGAATTCATGGGCCTCACGGGGTACGACTTCGACTTCGCCGTCTACGTGGAGAGCCTCAACTCCATCACCAACGTGGCCCGTCTCACCCACGACGACTACGCGCAAGTCTTCACCTCCGGCATCGAACCCTTCGCGGACCTGGACACCTCCGGCCCCACGGAGAAGTACATCCACAACTACGGACTGCGGGTCCACCACATCGCGTTCCACACCGACAACATCGACGAGACCTTCCAAGCCATCAAGGACGACGGCATGGAGTTCCTGGTGGAGCTGGTGGGCTCTCCCGAAGACGGCCTGAAGCAGACCTTCACCGTGGCGAGCCCGCACACCTTCCTGGTGAACGAATACATCCATCGCTTCGGCGACTTCGACGGCTTCTTCACCAAATCCAACGTCACGGAGCTGACCCGCGCCACGGAGAAGCAATAAACCAACGCATGAACAGCGTCGCGATGGCTCGCCATTGACGCTCCGCGGACGCTCCGTGGCCGCTCCGTGGCCGCTCCGTGGCCGCACCGCGCCGCACCGCTGTCACGCCGGGTTCTTGGCCCAGAAGTTCGTGTACAAATTCACGAATGCGTGACACCGTATCAGGGGAGATGGGGGCGCCATGGGGGCTATCACCCATCGTACATGATGACCGATCCGATTTGGAGTGTTTCGCACTGGGGGGCGTCGTGGATGACTTGTCCTCGCACAACGGCCTGTCCCTGAACGGGAGCCAGGCCGCCGCCGACGTGTTGACGGCGCTCATGGGCCCCGCGCTGGCGGCGGCGCCGCAGCCGTTCTGTCTTGTGGACGCCGATGGCCGAGTAGTCGCAGCCAACCACGCCTTCATCAACGCCGTGGCTCGACAGGACACGCCGGAGTCCGTACCCGGCGCGGCCCTCGCCGTATTGCTGGACGACCCCACCGTCACGCCGACCCGTCTGAGCCTGGACGAAGCGACAGGCGCCCCGCCCCTGGTGGTCCCATTGCCGCCCGGAAACGCCGCAGCCGCGCCCCACCGTCTGGATACCTGGCCCGTGGAGGACGCCCACGTCGGCGCCCTTCACGCCGTGCTTTTCCGCAACGTGGCCACGGAACAACGTTGCGAACAGCGCGCCCGGCGCATCCTCGATGAACGCGAAACGTTCTTCGACCACCTGGGGGATGTGGTCTTCCACCACACTCTCGACGGCGAATTGAAAATCCTCAACGACGCCGTCGTGGAGACGCTGGGGTACACGAAGGAAGCGCTGAACGCAGAACCGCTCGCGTGGCCTCGGCTCATCCATCCTGAAGACCGTCCCGAGGCGGACCGCTTCTTCAAGGAACTCGCCGGCCACGTGGGGCGCTACAAGGGCGTCTTCCGCGTTCGCCACAAGGACGGCAGCTGGCGCGTGCTGGAGATGCGGCTCTTCGCACACCGGGACGAAGCGGGAGCGATCCTGGGCTACTACGGCGTGGACCGCGACGTCACCAAACAGATGGAGATGGTGGAACGCATCCGGGAGAGCGAAGCGCGCTACCGCAGTTACATGGACAACGCGCCCTATGGCGTCTTCATCGCCGGTTCGGACCGCCGCTACAGGGAAGTGAACCCCGCCGGCTGCGAGCTGGCCGGCTACACGGAAGCCGAGCTCACGGCCATGCGCGTGGGCGACCTCGTCCCGGATGACCGCAAAGCCCTGGCGCAACGGCAGTTCGCTTCGCTGCAGGAACATGGCCACGCTTCCGTACAGCACCCCATTCTGCGCAAGGACGGCGCGCGCCGCATTTGGTCGGTGAAGGCGGCGGCGCTGGGCGAAGGGCTGTTCATCGGGTTCGTCTCGGACATCACCGAACGGGTGGAGGCCCAGGAGGCCCTTGCCGCCAGCGAGGACTTCCTGCGCAAGGTGCTGGAGGGCGTGACGGATGGCCACTGGGACCTCGACCTGAGGACCGGAGAGGAACGGCACAGCGAAGGATGGCAGCGCATGCTGGGCTATGCGCCAGGAGAGATCGCCGACTCCATGGAGGCCTTTTTCGCGTTGGTGCATCCCGAGGACCGCGGCGCTGTGAAGGAAGCCGGCCTCGACCATTTCCGACGCACGGACACGCCCTTCTGCAACGAATTCCGCCTGCGCTGCAAGGATGGCTCCTACCGCTGGGTGCTGAACCGCGCACGCGTGATGGAGCGTGACGAACAAGGCGCCCCCGTCCGCGTGGTGGGCGCGCATCTGGACATCACGGAGAGCAAACGCGCAGAGCATGCGCTCCACGAGAGCGAGACGCGCTACCGCGCCATCTTCGAGAACGCCAACGACGCCATCCTCATCACGGACGACGCTGGCGTATACGTGGACGTGAACCCCGCGGCGGGCCGTCTCCTGGGCTACACGCCGGAAGCGCTCCTCGGCCGCTCCATTCGCGACGTGGCGCCGGCCGGATCACGCGAAGGCCTCGAGGCCATCTGGACGAAATTCCTGGACGCCGGGAGCATGCAAGACGAGGTCCCTCTGCGGCGCCAGGACGGGAGCGAGATCATCGTCGAGTTCGCGGCGTGCGCCAACTTTCTGCCGGGGCGGCACATGGCCATCCTGCGGGACGCCACCCAGCGCCGCGGCGCTGAAGACGCCCTGCGCCGCGCCATGGTGCGCGCCGAACACGCCAGCAACGCCAAGAGCGAATTTCTGGCGAACATGAGCCATGAACTCCGCACGCCGCTCAACGGGGTCATGGGGATGATCCAGCTCGTGCAAGCCTCCCCCCTGGACGACGAACAGCGCGCCCACCTGGATATAGCCCTCACCGCCTGCCAACGTCTCACCATCCTCCTGGGCGACATCCTGGATCTTTCCCGCATCGAAGCCGGCAAGCTGCGCATTGTCCAGGAGCTCTTCTCCCCGACGGAAACCTTGCGCTCCGTGGAGGAGCTCTTCCGCATTCAAGCGCAACAAGCCGGCGTCACGTTGCGACTCGTCACCCATCCGGGCGTCCCGGAACGACTCCTTGGCGACCCCCAGCGGCTGCGCCAGGTGCTCTTCAACCTCGCCGGCAACGCCATCAAGTTCGCCCCCGGCGGCGAGGTGACGGTGGAAGCCGCCGCCCTCCCCCACCACCACCCGGGCATGGCGCGGCTGCTCTTTCTGGTGCGCGACGACGGCGATGGCGTGGCGGACGACGAGGTGGCGCGCATCTTCGACGCGTTCACCCAGCTGGAGAAGACCTACACCCGCCAGCATCAGGGAGCCGGTCTGGGCCTCGCCATCGTGCGACGGCTCGTGAACGCCATGGGCGGCTCCCTCTGCCTGCATACGGAATTGAATCAAGGCGCCACCTTCGCCGTGAGCCTGCCGTTCAAGACGCCGCGCCACGAAGCGGCCGCGCGCGACGATCACACAGCCCCCGCCTTCGCCGGCGCCGGCCGCCGCGTGCTGGTGGTGGAGGACGACCACGTCAACCGACTCGTGCTCACCCAGCTCCTGCGCCACCTGGACTTTGTCGTGGAGGAAGCCAGGAACGGTCAGCACGCGCTCGACTTGCTGGACGCGCACCGCTACCACTGCGTCTTCATGGACGTGCAAATGCCCGTGCTCCACGGCCTGGAAGCCACCAAACGCCTGCGCGAACGCGAACAGGCGCGGGGGCTGCCGCGAACCCCCGTGGTGGCGGTGACAGCTTTCGTGAACGCGGACGATCGCGCGCGCATGGACGCCGCCGGCATGGACGACTTCCTGGCCAAGCCCGTGCTCCAGGAAAAACTCGTGACGGCGCTGGAGCGCGTGCTCGGCGCAGACCACACGGCCGCGAAGCCTACTGCGCCGAACGCTTGAGCGCCTTGCCCTCCTGCCAACACACTCCTGCCTTCTCGCCCATGGACCAGTAGGATCGGCTGTGCATGTCGAAGAGCAACGGTCTGGACTTGGCCAGATCGGGTTTGCCGTCGGTCAGCACGTCCTCGCGGGCCCATGTCTGCGCCACCTCGCCGATGAAGACGTCGTGACGGGGCAGCTCGTAGACGTCGTACAACCGGCATTCCATGCTGAAGGGACACGCCTCGATGAGGGGCGCGCTCTCCAGTTCGCCGTACGTCACCGTGAAGAGAGCCGCCTTGTCGGCGTTCTTGCCGGAGACGAGACCGCAGTAGTCCGTGGCCTGCAGCATGGCTTCGTCAGGGATGTTGACGCTGAAGACTTTCTCGCGCCGCACGCCTTGGTTGGTGTAGTGGCTTTTGCCCATGCCGACGGAGATGAGCTCCGGCTCGTTGGAATGCGCGCCGTAGTTGAGGATGCCGACGTGGGCGATGGTGATGAAATTGGGCTTGCCGGCCACCATGGCGCCGACGAGGGTGGTGGGGGTGGGGTAAAGCATGTTGAGTCCGCCGATGGCTTTGCGCATGGAAGGTGCTCCTGTGGTGAAGGGGTCAAGAGGGCCGACATATATTTGCATGTACACACATCCTTGATTTCTGACAAGTGCGCGCCGAATCCACAACGCATGACCTTGCGGAAAAAACCTGCTACAGTGAAAGAGCGCGGCCATTCCCGAACCCGCCGCCCACACAGACCACCCTACGCAAGGAGACCCCATGAGCGACGAAAACGCCTGCAAGCAATGGCTCAACGAAGTCAACTGGGACATGGTCCACACGGACGCCGTCACCATGTATCTGGAATGGGGCAACAACAATTGGCGAGACGCGTTGCGGCCTCCTGTCACCGGCTCGGACGACTATTCCATCTATTTCGTGGTGGACACCTGGGCCACGCCGAAGATTTCCCTCATGAAGATGACGAAATACGGCTCCACCATCCTCTGCGAGAAGGAGCTCCCCAAAGACCTCGCGGACGAATACATGCAGGAAATCGGCGGGTTGAAAGGCATCCACGAGCTTTCCCCCAAGATCAGGACGTGGCTCGAAAAGGAACTGGAATCCTGACCTGCCGTCGTGAACATCACTACGAGTCGTATTCCGTACGTCAAGGAAACGACATCAATGCAAAAATGCGTTGTCATGGTCGGCTCGCCATGCTAATATGCCGAATATATTCATTTCAATCCTTTATTTCAGGAGTATGCTCATGAAGTCTTTTGCTTGTGCCCTTGCGTGTGCGATGATGCTGACCCTTTCCGCCGGCGTCGCTTCCGCGCAGGATCTGATGGGCGAATGGACCGAAGTGGAGAACTGGGGCGCGCGCGCCGGCGCCTCCGCCCACAAGCTCGGCGATGGCGATACATTCCTCACCATGGACAACGCCGGCTTCACCCTGAAAGTGACCGAGCAGAACGAAGCCATGGACGCCTTCCACGGCGAATGGTGCAGCAAGAACGACTGCGAGGACGTGGTGGGCGTGGTGCGCTCCAATGGCGACATCCTCATCGTGGACGAAGACGGCTACTTTGAAGGGACACTCGTCGGCGAGACCCTGGAGCTCTGCTACCTGGAAGCCACTGCCGACTTTCGCGTGGCGAACTGCCGCATCATGACGCGCAAATAACACGCGACAGCGTGCTCGAATCCACTGGGGGGCGCTTGGGCGTCCCCTTTTTTTTGACGGTCTTCCCCATGCGCATCCTCGTCATCGGCGGCTCCCTGGCGGGGCTCTTCACGGCCATCGCCCTGCAGCGGCGCGGGTTTTCGCCGCGCATCCATGAACGCGCCCCCACCTTCGGTCGGCAGGACGACGCGAACACCCAACGCGGCGCGGGCCTGCTGTTGCGCAACGATACGCTACGCCTGCTCACCCGATGGGGCGTCTCGCCTGACGACATCCGACTGCTGGCGACCACGCGTCTCGCCGTTCGTCGCGATGGCGTCTACGAGCCACACGCCGGTCCGCCTCTGCAGACCACCGCGTGGGGGCGGCTCTGGCGGGTGCTGCGAGAATGTCTCCCGTCCGCTTCGCTGCGGGGGGACGCCCGGCTCCACACACTCGCCACCGATCCGGATGACGACGTCGTGCGCGCCTGCTTCGTCGACAGCCACGGCGGCGCATGGAGCGAGGCGGCGGACCTCCTCGTGGGCGCGGACGGCGTGGCCTCCACCACCCGTCCAGCCGTGACGCCGGGAACCCCGCGCTATGTAGGGTACGTGGCGTGGCGAGGGGTTGCGCCCCTGGCGGAGCTGCCGCAGGCCTTGCGGGAGCGAATGACATCCGCTTTCGTGACGCATGAGCAACCAGGCATGCACTTCAACGCCTTTGGCATCCCGAAGGCGCATGGTGCGCCAGTTCCCTGGGCCGTCTCGTGGGTGTGGACACGCCGCACGCCCCCGGACCGCAGCGCTCGGCCCGCTCCGGACATCACGCAACTTACGGACCTCGGCGCTGTGACGGAGCTGCTGGCCGAGGACCCCGCAGAACGACTGCAGACAGGGCGCAGGCGCTCGGTGCGGCCAGGCCGTCTTTCTCAAGAGCGACAGAAGGCCCTGTGCGGGGCGGCTCATGCGGAACTGCCGACGGACTTGGCGGCGTTGGTGGACTCGACGCCTGCGCCGTTCCTCCAGGTGGTTGAGGAGTTCGCGCCGAAGCGCATGGCGCAGGGTCGGATATGCCTGGTGGGAGACGCCGCCTTCGTGGTGCGGCCTCATCTGGCGGCGAACGTGGCCAAGGCGGCGCAAGACGGGGAGGAACTCGCCACGGCGCTGGCTTCGCCGGCTGCGGCAGGCGTATGGGATCGCAGCTCCCTCATCCGGTCTCTGGCGCAGTGGGAGAAGCGGCGGCTGGCGCTGGGCGGCGCACTGCTGACCAAGGCCGCCGCCATGGGTGATGCGGCGCACGGGCCCCCGGTGGTCTGAACCGTCGTGGTCAGCCGTCGGGTTTTCGCTTTCCAGCCGGCTGTATTGTTGGTAGGACCCGGAATGCGCCTCAAAGCGCCAGATGTGCGAGAGTCCGGTCGAACGGACACGCTTTCGTCCACGCGGGGCCGACGCGGCAGTCCGAGGCGCCACTTCGGGCCGCATCGGGCTGCGCTTCATCTCTCCTTTTCCTGCGAGTCCCCATGCGCGTGCTGCTCATCTATCCCAAGTCCCCGTATTCCTTTTGGTCTTTTGACGAAGTGAACCGCCTGGCCGGGGCCAAGGCGCTGGTTCCCCCGGTGGGGCTGCTTACCGTGGCGGCGTATTTGCCGCCGTCGTGGCCGCTGCGTGTAGTGGATGAAAACGTACGCCCGCTTACCGATGCGGACTGGAACTTCGCGGAAGCCGTGCTCGTCTCGGGCATGCTGGTGCAGCAGGACGCCATCCTCGCCACGGTGCGGGAAGCGAAGCGGCGCGGCAAATTCGTGGTGGTGGGCGGACCCTACGCGAGCTCCATGCCGGAGCTCCCCCTCCAAGCCGGCGCGGACTGCGTGGTGGCCGGAGAGATCGAAGCCGATCCCGAGCTGCTGCCGGCCATCCTCCAGGAGGCGGTTCCCTGCGGGGTACGCCATATCGAAGCCAAGCCGGACGTCGCCCTCTCGCCGCCGCCACGCTATGACCTGCTGCACGACCTCAACGATTACAACACCATGTGCCTGCAAACCTCCCGCGGGTGCCCCCATGACTGCGAATTCTGCGACATCGTCGCGCTGTACGGCAAACGGCCGCGGTACAAGACGCCGGAGCAGGTGCTGGCGGAGCTGCAAAATCTCTACGACCTCGGCTGGCGCGGTGATGTCTTCTTCACCGACGACAACCTGATCGGCAACAAGCGCCACGCGCGCACCCTGCTCCAGGCCATCATCCCCTGGATGGCTGCGCACGGCGAACCCTTCGGTTTCTGGGCGCAAACCTCCGTGGATCTCGGTCACGATCAGGAACTCATCGATCTCCTCACCCAGGCCAACGTCTCCACGGTCTTCCTCGGGGTGGAAACGCCGGATGAAGAAGCGCTCAAGCGTTCCCACAAACTCCAGAACGTCAAGGCGCCGCTGGCGGACTCCCTGCGCGCCATCACCCGGGGCGGTCTGCTCACCATGAACAGCTTCATCCTGGGTTTCGACGGCGAAAAACCCGGCGCCGGGGAACGCATCGCCGCTTTCGTGGAGGGCTTGGGCGCCATGCACGTGATGGTGAACATCATGCATGCGCTGCCCAACACGCGGCTCTGGGACCGGCTGGAGAGCGAAGGCCGGCTCAGGCCGGAGCATACCCGGGGGGACACCTTCAGCGCGCCGCTCAATTTCATTCCGGACCGCGACGAGCAGGAACTGCTCCACGAGGGCTTCGCCGTGTGGCGACGGCTCTACGCCCCCCGCAACGTGCTCGCCAGGGCGCGGGAGACCTTCCACCTCATGCGGCCCACTCGCGCGGCCATGGGCGACGCCGCGCCGCCTTTGCAGGTGGAGGTGAGCCACATCCCGACCGTCTCCGGGTCGCGCCCTTGGCGCAACACTTTCCGGGATCTCAAAGGGGGTGCGCGGCTCTTCTGGATCTGGGGTTTCTCTCCGGCGCATCGCGGCGCTCGTCTCACGTTCTGGCGCACTTTGCTGGAAGTCCAACGCCGCAATCCCACGCGCGTCAAGAAGCTGCTGGCCGCGTTGGCGCTCAGCCACAACACGCGGTGCTACATCGACGCCTTGGAAGAGCGCATCGTCGGACAAGGAGGCCCGACCACGGCGAGCCAAGACCGCCCCTTGCCAGTTGACGGAGAATGAAGCATGTTGATTGTCGACTCCCGGATCTTACGTCGACGGCCTTCGTGACGCTTAACCGCCGTCTGCATGCAGAGGCTCGCTGAGACTGCGCACGACCATCGCGCGTGGCTGGCGCCCCCTGAGACCACCATCGAGAGCGCGCCATGGCGTGGGACAAACGAGAACCGAATCCGAAACTCGACAGGGCCCTGGAGATACTGGAGGCCGTGCGTCAGCAGAAGGCGTACATGCCGCCTTCGTGGCTCGCTTTGAACGATATCGTCGGCGCGTTGAAAATCGTGGGCGCCAACCTCCAGGAACAGCGGGAGATCAACGCCTCCCAACGCGCGCTCATCAATTTCCTCCGTGAACAGAACGCCCGGCTCGAGGCGGAGAACTCCGAAGTGCGCAGCCAACTCGAAGAAGCCGTGGGCGAGGAAGCCTCCTCCGCCGTCCTCCTCGGCCTGAACAAGCGCAAGCCCACCAGCCGCAACCTCATTGATGACGCGCCCATCGACGACCACAGCGCCGCCATCGACGGCCATGAACTGAACCTCGACGACCTGCCCGCCCCCTGCGCCGCGACACCCGACGATGACCACGTCGACTTGGTGCTGCCGAAAGACGACCGGCCGCCTTCCCTCTTGGATGAAGACGATCTGAGCGACCGCGCGTTGGCGCCGGCCGAGCGGCTGGTCCTCGATCGGACACCGGCGCAGGGAGCCGGCCCCCGGCGGACTCCGGCTCTGGAGGAAACGCCCCGAAACAGCCTGCTGGACGACGGCGATCTGGAGTCCCTGGCGGCCCGAAACGACGGAAAACAACGCCGCGAAGTGGATGCGCTCATGGCGCAGATGCAGCGCGCGCCCCAACAGTATTTTGAAGATTCGGATGACGAGGACATCTTCACCCCGCTGGCGGGAGATCGTAGCGCCAAGGCCGTGACGAAGCACATGGAGCCCTTCGCCGAGCAGCGCGCCGCCCGCGCCGTCCGCCCTGACGCCAGCCGCGCACCCGAGACAACGAAGCAGACCAAGCGGCGCCCCGACATTCCCCTCCTGGGAAGCGAGGAGTGACGCCGACCCTGCCTGCTATTGCCGCAGAAAATTCCCCACCCCGGTGAAAATAAGCTGCGCCGCGATGGACGCCAGCACCAGCCCCGTCAGCTTGCTCATGATGGCGAGTCCCCGCTTGCCGAGCACCCGTTCCACCAACCCCGCCGCATACAGCATGGCGCCTACGGAGAGCGCGGCCGCGAAGAGCGCCGCCAAGGAGACGGCCTGCGCCACGAGCCCCTCAGTTTGCGCGGCCATGACCAGGATGGCCCCCGTGGTGGCCGGCCCCACGGCCACCGGCACGGCCAACGGCGAGACGGCGATATCGCCTTCCTCCTCGCGCTCCTGCACGCCCCGCCCCTTGGCGAGCGCCACCGCCGAGAGAAAAAGCAGACTCCCTGCGCCGATGCGGAAGGCGTCCAGCGTGATGCCGAAGATGGCGAAAATCTGCTTGCCGAACAAAAAGAGCGTGGCGGAGATGATGACGATGGCCACTGTCACACGCACGGCGGTGACGCGGCGCACGCGTTCGTCATCGCCTTGGGTCAGCGCGAGAAAGGTCGAAATGACAAAGAACGGAGTGAACAGAAAAAAGAACTTGAGGAACACCTGCGTGAAAAGTGTAAGCATCACAAAATCCGTACGTGGTGACTAGTCATTGACTGTACGCGCATTTTTCCTCTCTCGTGCGGATAGCGCCAAGGAAGCCGCCAGCCAGAGGACGCCTGCGCCGAACGAGAACAGCAACCACCCGAAATACGGCTCCTTATACGAAAAACGCACAGTACGTTCGCCGGACTCCAGCGACGCCGCCGGAAAGATGTCCACCTGATCCAAGGCTCTGGGCTGACCGTCCACGGTCGCAGACCATCCGGGATACATGGGCTGAGCGAAGACCAACAAGCCGTCCTGCCCGGACGCCAACGTCACGGTGACGGCGTTGGGCTCCCATCGTACGTCTTCGATTTCAGCGGCCGTCGCACCAAAATCCGATGCATCAGGGGCCGTGGCGAACCAGAAGAGCGGCAGCGCGTCGGGTCGTTGGTACAGTCGCATCTCCCCTTCCTGGATGATGAGCCGCAGTCCCTCAGCGGGTTCCACGGGAGCGTTGGTCACCACGTCACGTACGGCGAGACGGTCCAAATTACGGCTCCCCAGGCTCCAGTCCCTGGCGAGATAGTCGTAGTAATTCTGCTGCATGGTGGCGCGGTGTCCCGCAGTGGAAAGCACCGGCCAGACGTTGCCCATGTTCGGCGGCAAAACATCCTTGGGAACCACGACCACGCGGTGCAGTCGAGGCTCCTCGCCGCGACGCTTCAGCAAGGTCTCCACCAGTGGCGTGCGCTCATAATACCGTTCCGGGTGGCGGCCTTCCGCACGCGTAGGGACGTAGACTTCCCGATGCTCCCACGCCGCGACAAGTAGCCACGCAAGCGCCACAGCGCCCACGATGGAAGCGAAATGCACGCCGCGATGCAGCCGGCGCCGCAGTTCCTCCAATATCCAGTGGAGCCCGAAAGCAGCGAGCACGGCCATGGCGAAATCGTAGAGGAAAAGCAGACGAATGGGCTGACGGACCTTGTTCAGCAAGGGCACATGGTAGATGAGCGCGCCCAGCGGATTATGTCCCCCCATAGCCGTGAGAACAGCGAAAACAGCCACGCCGAGAGCCCACCACGTATAGCGTCGACGCGCCAAAACGCCCGCCAACGCAAGCCCCAGGCCAAGCCATGTGACGTAGAGAGAGCCGTTGTCTCGAGCAATCTCCCCGGTGAGGAGGGTGGCGAAGTCGCCGAGGCGGAGCTCCATATCGAAGGCGTAGTGTTCGAAAGGGGTTACGCCCATGCCAGGCATGAACTGGTCACCGAACCAGCGGTAGCTGCGCTCCAGGTACGTCAACGTGGGAACCAGCTGCACGCCCACGATGAGCGCCGAAACCAGGCCGATGACGCCAAGCGCCGTCAGTGTACGACGCCAGTCCGCTCCGCCGCTGCCCACACACAATATCACGGCGTATGTCCCCGCCAAAAAGGCGATGTGCGCGTACGGCTGCAGGTGTCCCGCCAGGAGAGAACACCCAAGCAGTACGCCACCGCCCACGGCCCAGGGATTGCGCGCCATGGGCCCCGCCCACCGTACCGCCTTGTGCAGACAGGCCAACACGAGCGGGAGATAGGTCAATCCAGCAAAAATGTACGCCTGTCCCTTGGCGCGCGCCGCCACGCTACCCACCAGAGCGAACAATACTGCACCGGCTATTGCCCCTGTCCAGCCAACACCAAGCGTACGCAAATAGGTCAACATGCCGTACAAGGCGAGGCCATAGTGCAGCACGATCCACCACTCGATCCACAGGAAGCCGCCAGGCTCCACGAACAACGCCGCCGCCGCCGTCACTGGATAAAGCGCTGCGGTGGAAAGCTCGCCCAGCAAGCTGGTCCCGCCGTGGACACCGAAATCCCAAAGAGGGAGCGCCCCCTCGCGCCACATGGCCACAGCCTTGTTCATCCAGGCGTACGTCAACGCCGTGGCGTCCCATTTCACAAGGAAACTGCGCGTCTGCGTGAAGAGGACCTCATGAAAAAAAGCCACGGCCGCCGCTTGGCACAGCAGCAGCGTGAGCACTTGAGCGCGGAGCCGGCGCACCAGGGAAGACGCTGGGCCGGCGACGTGGTGGGTGGTTTCTGGCATGGCGGAGCGAATGCGGCGCGTCAGTCGCGCCGGTCGTGGTGGTCGTGGCGGTCGTGCCGGTCGTGCCGGTCGTGGTGGAAACAAGGGTGGAGCAAGCGGCGCCTGTGATGCGAGCGGGAGCCGCCGGCAAGACATACGCGAAAAGCGAACGGCTGCAAAGCGTTGGAAGGGTGCTTTCGCGCGCTCTTGAGAATTAAACCTTTTAAACCTTTACAATCAGCGTGGGGATGGTTACATCCCCTCCATGCATCCGGAGAATGAAGCCGCGGTCACCCGCATCGTCACTGGTCTGCGTTGGCTCGTGCGCGCCCTCGCCAAAGACAATCGAGAAGCCTCCAAACAATTCGGCCTCACCGCATCGCAAAGCGCCGTGCTGCGCGCGTTGCGAGCGAGCGGCCCGCTCAGCAGCCGGCAGCTGGCGCGCAATCTGCACGTCACCCCGGGCAACATCACGGGCATCGTGGACCGGCTGGAGAGCAAGTCCCTCATCACCAGAGAGCGCAACCCTCGCGACAGACGGGTGGTCTTTCTGGCGTTGACCAGCGCCGGGCAGGCCCTGGCGGCGCAGTTGCCCGACCCCGTGGAGACCAAGCTCATCGCCGGCCTTGGAGACCTCTCCCCGGAAGAAGCCCACGCCGTGGACGAAGCCATGGGACGCATCTTCGACATCGTGGAAGCCAACCCCACCGAAGGGCACCACAGTCTCACGGACATCACCGACCATCCCCCCCACCTCGGCGAGGAGCACGGCTCGGCGCACGAAGGCTGAAGACCGCCTCCTGTCGCGAGGGTCGCTTCTGCGCGCCTTTTTCCCTTCTGTTTCCATCGCGCTCGGCCGCTGCTGCAGGGCGAACCGCGCCATCGTGATGCGTGGCGATTGCGCTTGCGCCGACGGGGCGATCCCGCGCATTCCCCTCCTGCCGGAATCCGTCGTGCGCTACGGGAGTGGTTGACGCGTCTCCCTTTGCGTGCCATCTGTATGGAACTCCTTTTCCTTTGGATGATTGCCCGCGGCGCTCTCGCGGCGCGACGCCGTGGCGAGGTGTGGGGACCTGCGCCATGGCGTGTGATTCCAAGGATGAGGACCACGGCGGCCGTTGCGGCCATGTGCGCACTGCTGCGCGCAGTTCCGGAACCCAGTCCTCGATGCACGACGGTATGCCCGACGACGCTCCCACCAGCCAGCGTGTGGCGCAGCTCGAAGCCGAGCTCGCCCAGGCCCGCGCGCGCATCGCGGCGTTGGAGCTGAGGCAGGCGACCGCGACCCCGCCGACAGGCGCCGCCACACCCTCACGACCGGCCCAACAGAACCGACCGGCCTCCGCGCCCGTCTCCGTGCTGCATGTGCTGGCGAGCGATCTTGCGGAATCCCTCGGCGCGTGCTTCTGGATTCGTGACGTCGCCGTCGGCCGGTTCCTCCACCTCTCCCCGGGATGCGCCGCCCTCTTCGGGCTCTCCGTCGAAGACACGACCGCCGCCGATCCGTACGCCGCCCCTGCCTCCGGGGAGTCCGCAGGCCCCACGCCCCCCGACGAGGACTCCTTCCTGTCGCGCATCCCCGAGCCGGACCGCACGTGGCTTCAGACCATATGGAAGACCCTGCTGCAGACGACGGCGCCGGCGCAGGGGGTGACGCTGACGCACCGCCGCCACCATCCCGTGACGGGTCTGCGACGCCTCGTGACCAGGTCGTGGCCTTTCCCCGGAAATGCCGGAGTGGAGCCGGGCGCACATGGATCTCCCGACGTGGTCATGGGCGTCTCCTGGATCCCCGAAGGCGACGCGCCGGAACGCAACGCCGGCGAACAGGAGGGCCAGCACGCGGCCGAGCAACGCCGGCTCATGGTGGGCGGCATTCTGGACGCCCTGCCCGCGGCCGTCTTTCTCATGGACACGGAGGGCCGGTATCTCTACGTGAACCAGCACTACACGGCGCAGTTCGGCGGCTCGCTGGATGAACTCGTGGGCCGGCGGCCTTCGGCGCTGCATGCCCCCGACACGGCGGCGCAGTTCGCAGCCTCTGATGCGGAGGCGTTACGATCGGGGGCTCCGGTGTGGTTCGAGGAAACCCTGCCCTCGGCAGCGGGCGACCGCGTCTTCCTGGCCGCCAAGCGCGCCGTGCGGGACGAAACGGGAAAGCCCCTCGGCGTCTGCGGCGTGGCGTTGGACATCACCCCCCAGAAACTCGCGGAACGTCGGTTGGCGGAGACCTCGCGGCTGCTGGACGCAATCATGGCGCACTCCCCGGCCTACATCGCCATCAAGAATCTCGAAGGCCGGTACCTGCGGGTGAGCGCCAGCTTCGCCGAGGCCATGGGCGCATCCTCCCCGGAAGCCGTGCAGGGTCGCCGGGCGCCAGCGTTCTTCGACGAAGCCAGCGCGAACGCCTGCGAGCATTGGGATACTCGCGCCATTCGGGAAAACGCGCCGGATATTCGGGAGATGGACGTGGTGCTGAACGGCGTCTCCCGTCGGCTGCTGGCCACCCGATTCCCCCTCCCCGGCCCCCAGGGCGAACCCATGGCGCTCTGCATCTTCGGCGCGGACGTCACGGCCTTGCGTCACACCCAACAGCACCTGCGGGAGACCTCGCGGCTGCTGGACACGATCATGGAGCACTCCAGCGCCTTCATCGCCATCAAGGACGCGCAAGGCCGATACCTGCGGGTCAACCGACGCTATGCGCAGGAGGCCGGCAGGACGCCGGAGGAATTCGTCGGCCGCCGCGACGAGGACCTCTTCCCGCCCAATATTGTCGCCATGAACGCGGCCCTGGACCGACGCGCGCTGACGGCGAACGAGCCCATCGTGGAAGAAGTGGTGCGGATGCACGACGACCGACAGCGCGTGTTCATCGCCACGCTCTTTCCCCTGCCGGCGGGCCACGGCGCGTCGCGCCGGCTGTGCGTCATCGGGACGGAGATCACCACGCTCGCGCAGACGCACGAGGCCCTGGAGGAGACCTCCGCCACGCTGGACGCGATCATGGAGCATTCGCCATCCCTGATCATGATCAAGGACGGACATGGACGCTATGTCCGGGTGAACCGACGGTTCGCGGCCCTCTTCGACACGACGCCGGAGGAATTGACAGGCAAGAGCACCTATGACGTGACCGACCCCGAGACTGCGGCGCGGTTTCTCGCGCAGGAGCGACAGGTTCTCGACACGGGGAAGCCCTTTTCCGGGGAGCGGCGCTTCCGCCTCCACGGCCGCGAGCGCGTCTTCACCGTGGACATCTTCGCCCTGCCCGGCCCGGAGACCGGGGCCGGCGTGTTGTGCACGGTTGCGCACGAGGTGACGGAGCAGGCGCGCGCGCAGGAAATGGTGGCCGAGAGCGAACGCCGCTTCCGCGCCATCCTGGAGTCCGCCGACAACATCGCCATCCAGGGGTATGACGAACAGCGCAGCGTCATCTACTGGAACACGGCCAGCGAACGCATCTACGGCTACACCCGTGGCGAGGCGCTGGGGCGACCGCTGGAATCGCTCATCATCCCCCCGGCCATGCGCCACGGCGTGGTCGCCGCCATCGAAACGTGGCTGACGCACGGGCTCCCCATCCCCTCCGAGGAGCTCGTTTTGATGCGCAAGGACGGCGCAGAGGCGCCGGTCTACTCCGCCCACGTCATGCACGAGAACGCCCAGGGCGGCAAGGAGCTCTATTGCATCGACGTGGACCTGAGCGAGATCAAACGCATGGAGCAGGAGCTGCGGACGGCGCGGGACATGGCCGAGGCCGCCAACCGCGCCAAGAGTGAATTTCTGGCGAACATGAGCCACGAGATCCGCACGCCCATCTCCGGCGTGATGGGCATGCTCCAACTGCTGGCCGCCAGCGATCTGGATCAGGAAGCCAGCCAGTACGTACAGATGGCGTTGCGCGCCTGCCGCACCCTCACGCGGCTGCTTTCGGACATTCTGGACCTTTCCAGGGTGGAAGCCGGCAAGCTCGCCCTGCAGGAGGAGCCCTTCTCCCCCACGGAAGTCCTGGAGACCATCACGGACACCTTCCGTCAGACCGCACGCGCCAAGCAACTTCATCTGCACACCGCGCTGGACCCCACGTTGCCGCACACCCTGTACGGGGACCCGGCGCGTCTCCGGCAGATCCTGATGAACCTGGTGGGCAACGCCGTGAAGTTCACCCGGGAGGGCGGGGTGGAGATCCTGCTCACACGCGGGGAGGGGACGCGCGGGGAGGAGGCGGCGTCGGCGTCATCCGCCGAAGGGTTCACGACGTTCCCCCTGCGCATCGAAGTGCGCGACACGGGTCCCGGCATCCCCGAAGAGCGCCGCCAGGCCGTTCTGGAGCCCTTCACCCAGCTGGAGGATGTCTATTCCCGCACGCATGAGGGCGCCGGGCTCGGGCTGGCCATCGTTTCCCGGTTGACGTCGCTCATGCGCGGGGAGCTCTTTCTGGAGAGCACGCCCGGCCACGGCGCGATCTTCCGCATCGAGCTGCCTTTGCGCGTCGCTGTGGCGCAGTCTGCGCCGGCGCGGGAGCAAGCTGCGCCGGAGGCGGCTGGCTCTGCGCGGCTCGATCTCCTGCTGGTGGAGGACGACCCCATCAATCGCGAAGCCATGACCATGCTGCTCCGGGGGCGGGGGCATGCGGTGGTTGCCGTGGAAGACGGTCGTCAGGCCCTGGAGGCGCTGGAGTCCCACCGGTTTGACTGCGTGGTGCTGGACATCCAGACGCCCGGGCTCGACGGGTTCGAGGTGCTGCGGCGGGTGCGCGCCGGCGAGGTCCCCGGGGTTCCCGCCACCCAGCCCATCATCGCTTTGACGGCGTACGCCATGCGCGAGGACGAACGCCGCATCCGCGAAGCCGGCGCGGACGCGTTTCTCCCCAAACCCGTGCATGCGGCCCGGCTCTTCGCCGCCCTGGCCAGACTCGGTTAGCCCGACCGCCACACCGCCCAGCAGCTCCCGTTTCCGCCCTGCCTCACGCCGCGGCCTCCCCTAGAGTGGATTCCGTACGGCGCCGCCTTGCGGTCGCCACCGGACATCAACCACTGGGAGGTCTTCATGAGTTTCTCCGCATCGGATTTTCGTCGATTCCACTCCGAATTCGTCACCAACCAAGCCGGCAACGGCGGCCGCATGAGTCGTCGGGACATCTCTCCCGCCAAGCACGGCTTCTTTCCCCGGGTGACCAAACGCCAGCGCGACGCCGGGGACGTGATCCTCCGCAAGCTCTTCCTGGCCAACGTCCACAGCGGAGACGAAGCCGCCGCCGGGGCGCTCGTCTATCTGGAAGCGCCCTCCCGCGGGGAAGACGCCTTCCTCCTGGCCAAGGGGACCATGCGGGACGTGCAGCTGGACGTGGACGGCTCCCAGCCGACCACCACGCCGGACTGGGTGGGCGTGGGCTCCCTCCACGTCGCACTCAACGGCGGCGAGACCGAAGTGCAGGTCGCCATGGAGCAGGCGGACGCCGAATTCCTGAACGGGGGGCTGCTCCATCTCTCCGGCAAGTTCAAGGTCGACCAGACAGCCGCCGCCGAAGCGCGGCCCGGCGATTCCGTGCAGTACGACGACGTCTCGGAGCAGTGGGAGGTGACGACGCGCGTGGACGAGGTGGGCCACCCCTGGGGCGTCTGGCTGGGAGACGGCCGCGTGCTCACGGACGACGGCGCCCCGGAGGAGTGGCTCCGGCTGCCGGAGAACCTGCACACGGCCGAACAGCTCGGGACTGGCGACGGCGCTGCGGCGAACCCCGCTCTGACGGCGTTGGCGCACGCCGCCAAGGGTGTGTGCGGTCAGCGGGGGAAGCGCCCCGTGGTGACCACGACCTGCGGCGGCGCGACGCGTGAAACGCTCATCCAGCGGGACGGCTCCTGCACAGGCTACTGCGCCGCCGGGCAGCTGGACATGGCCACCGGCCAGTGGACCACGCCCATCACTTGGACCACGGCTCCGGACGCGGGCGCGGCCATCACCATCACCTACCGCGAGAACTGCTACACCTACGCCGGCAATGTGGCCACGGTGGCGCTGGCGGAACAGGTCGCCGGCGCCTACCCCACGGCCACCACCCACGTGGGCGGCGTCATCGAGGGGGGCGACATCGAGCCGGTCGTCTCCAACTTCGACGCGTCGGACACCGTCGCCGGGGTTTTCGACGAGGTGACTCATCCCATCACCCTGGGCAACCTCGGCGCCGTGGAGGATGACTGGACCATCGCTTTCACCTCGGCCACGGCTTTCACACTCTCCGGGGCGGTGTCGGGCCAGGTGGGGGTCGGCTCCGTCAGCGAGGATTTCGCGCCGCTGAACCCCGCCACACAAACGCCCTTCTGCGTCATCCCCGCGGCGGCGTGGTCCGGGGTGTGGGCCCCCGGCGACACGGTGGCCTTCACCACCAGTCCCGCCGCCCTCCCCCTGTGGTTCAAGGAAATCGTCCCGGCCGGGTGTGCGCAGGAACCGTGGAACCTGCTCACCTGGGGCTACTGGATCGATTAGGACGCACGTCGCCTGCACGGGCGGATGCACTGACGAACGACCCCGGCCGCGTTCGCTGCGCGGCCGTTTCGGAATCGCTATGCACACATTGCACGACGGTCTGACACTCGCCCTTCTCGGCGACGCCGCCGGCGGCTCCTATCTGGACGCTTCCGGCCATGATCGCCATATCCCCTACTCCGCCGCCATGGCCCCCGTGGCGGACGGTTTCACCATGGGCCCGGCCATGGGATTCACCGATGTCTCCTTCGGTCTGGCTCTGAACACGACCGCCCTCGGCGTCGCTGCGGGGGCCCGCAGCGTGGCGCTGTGGCTGTTCACCCCTCAGAACCACACGACGCTGCGCACTGTCTACAACGCCGGCGGCGCGACCCACAACCGTTTCGGTCTGGATGTGGACGACGGCGTCTTCATCCTCCGTTACGGGGACGAAGCCGCCACCATACCCGCCGCCTACGCCGGAGCGTGGCGGTTCGTCGCGCTCACCTACGACGGCGACGTCCTGCGCTTTGCCATGGATGACGCGCTGCTTCACGAGGCCGCCATCGGCCGTATCTACGTCACCCAGGAGAACCACCAGCTGGGTGGCGTTTCCCACATGCTCGCCAACACCGGCCACTGCTGGGAGGGCATGCTTGCGCGCATGCGGGTTTACGACCGCGCCCTCACGTCGCTGGAGCTGCGGCTGCTCTTGAGGGAGCCCGCGCCGCCGCGGGCGTTCCTCCGGTGGGACCACACCACAGCGCCGGCGCATGGCCACCGCCTTGCGACGCATGGCTTCGGCGCGACGAGCCCGCAACGCAACGAGTTCGCCGGCGGCCTGTCGAACGGCGCGCGCGGGACCTGGGCCTGCGGCGAAGGAGGCCTCCTCCGTCGTCAGCACGCATGCAGCGGTTCGGCGTTGTTGCGGCGTTGCGGACCGCCCCTGGGCCGTGAGACCGCCGTGGCCTCGCCTGCGCCGCTCGGCGTCGTGCGTCGACCGCGTCATGGTGTGGCGCTGCAGCCATTCGGCGTCTCGCGACGGCTCCGCAACGCCGTGGAGCTCGCTGGTTCCGGAATGATCCGCCGTGTGCGCGCGCCGCTCAATCTGGGCGGACGGTCGGC